>NZ_JBAHWA010000001.1:906894-1165399 GCF_036697405.1 Lysobacter sp. CCNWLW3 | reverse complement strand
CGCGCGTCCTGCGCGCCGCCCTTCGGGTCTACGGTTGCTCGCGTGGGTGCGGGGCTATGGATTCCAATGCCGGGGCAGCAGCAGCAGCAACAGCAACAGCAACAGCAACAGCAACGGCAACGGCAACGGCAACGGCAACGGCAACGGCAACGGCAACGGAATCGCGGCCGCATTCACGACGGAATACGACTGCGACCGTGATCGTAGGATGTGGTGAGCCGCAGGCGAACCGCATCGTCGCGGGAGGCGAGTGGCTGCGGCGCTGCGGCGATCGCCGCATTCTGCGGACGGCCGCTCTTCGTTCGCTGCGGGAAAGGCGAACCGCATTACGGGCTCGCGACGGTCGCGACGATGCGGTTGCTACAGCGCCTGCACGAATCAATGATTGCGTTGCGCGGCGAACTCGCCGAGTTCGTTCAAAGCCGCGGCCTTGTCGCCGAAAGGGGCCAGCGCTTCGTGCATGGTCCGTACCAGGTCGCTCAAACGGGCGCGCGAGCCGTCCAGGCCGATCAGGGCGGGGAAGGTGGCCTTGTCCTGGGCCGCGTCCTTGCCGGCGGTCTTGCCCAGGGTGGCGCTGCTGCCTTCGACGTCGAGGATGTCGTCGCGGACCTGGAAGGCCAGGCCCAGCGCCTGCGCATAGCGGTCCAGGGCGTCCAGCGCCGCCGTGTCGGCGCGGCCGCAGAGCGCGCCCATGCGCACCGCGGCGCGGATCAGGGCGCCGGTCTTGAGGGCGTGCAGGCGTTCCAGTGCGGACAGGTCCAGGGCCGCGCCGGTGCCGGTGGCGGCGATGTCCAGGGCCTGGCCGCCGCACATGCCGGCGGCGCCGGCGGCGCCGGCCAGGGTGCGCAGCAGGGCCACGCGTACCTCGTCGCCGGTCGCGGCGTCCGCGAGCACGCCGAAGGCCAGCGACTGCAGCGCGTCGCCGGCCAGAATCGCGGTGGCTTCGTCGTAGGCCACGTGTACGGTCGGCTGGCCGCGACGCAGGGCGTCGTCGTCCATGGCCGGCAGGTCGTCGTGGACCAGCGAATAGGCGTGGATCAGCTCGACCGCGGCCGCGGGCGCGTCCAGCGCCGCCTCGTCGGCGTCGAACAGCGCGCCGGTGGCGTAGACCAGCAGCGGGCGCAGGCGCTTGCCGCCCAGCAGCACGGCGTGGCGCATGGCCGCATGCAGGGCCTGCGGCGAGGCGTTCGGATCGGGCAGGGCGCGCGCGAGCGCGGCGTCGGCGCGTTCGCGCCAGACGGCCAGGCGCGGATCACGCATCGGAGGCGTTGGACGAGCCGGAATAGGGTTCGGCGCCGGCCGGGTCCTGCGGGTCGCTGAGCAGGCGCACGCGCAGCTCGGCCTGTTCCAGCGCGGTCTGGCAGCGGCGGTACAGGCCGACGCCGCGTTCGTAGGCGGCGAGCGAATCTTCCAGACTCATCTCGCCGTGTTCCATCTTCTCGACCAGTTGTTCGAGCGCGTCCAGCGATTGCTCGAAATCGGTGACGGAGGAAGGCTCGTTGGCGGCTTTGCGTGGCATGCGACAAGTGTGCGGCGCGGGCTGCGCGGGGTCAACGCGTGCGCTCGCGTCAGGGGCGCCAGACCAGGCGCGCGTGGCGTTCGCGCAGCCAGCGGTCGAAGTCGGCCGCATAGGCCAGGTCGGCGGCCGCCAGCAGCGCGCCGTCGCGCGACAGCAGCGGCAGGCGCCGGCGTTCCCAGGGCGGCACGCCCAGGTCCTGCAGGGCCTGCTTGAGGCTGTGGCTGTGGCCGCGGCCGGGCAGCACGATGCGCTCGCCGCCCACGCGCGCGTGGACCTCGCAGGGCCGGTCGAGGGCCGGCGCGCCTTCCAGGCGCAGTTCGCCGCCGCCAGGCAGGGCCAGCGGTGCGCGGCCATCCCAGTGCGCGCGCCAATCCCCGGGCAGCGCCGGCGACTGCGCCTGCGCATGCAGCAGATCGCGCCAGGCGCGGATCGCCGCGCCGCTCCAGGCGAACTCGGCCTCGGCGTCGTCGCGCGCGTCCAGCAGTTCCGTTTCGATGCGGGCCACGCCCTGGGCCGGCAGCGGCGGCAGCCCGAGTGCGGCGATCCAGCGCCGCAGCACGCGCGCGCGCCGCGCCGGCGCCAGCGTGCGCAGGCCCGCGCGCGACAGCGCCTGCGGGTCGGCGCTGCGCACCTGCGCCAGGGCCAGCGCATCCTCGCGTTCCAGCAACGTCGCCGCCTGCGCGTTCAAGGCGGCCGAGGCCGCCAGCGCCGCGTCGGCCTGCGGCCAGCGTTCGCGCAGCAGCGGCAGCACGCGCCGGCGCAGGAAATTGCGGTCGTAGGCGTCGTCGGCGTTGCTGGGGTCCTCGATCCAGCGCAGGCCGTGCGCCTGCGCATAGGACTCCAGCGCGCTGCGCGGCAGCTCCAGCAAGGGCCGCCACAGCCGGCCGCGGCCGCAGTCGCGCCAGCGCCGCATCGCCGCCAGTCCGTCCGGGCCGGAGGCGCGCAGCGCGCGCAGCAGGAAGGTTTCGGCCTGATCGTCGCGATGGTGGGCGAGCGCCAGGGTCTCGTCGATGCCCAATCCGGCCTCGAAAGCGGCATGGCGAGCGCGCCGCGCGGCGGCCTCCGGGCCGTCGCCGCTGTCATGGGCCACGCTCACCCGCGACACCGTCAGCGGAACGCTGAGTGCCGCGCAGATTTCGGCGCAGTGGGCGGCCCAGGCCTCGGCCTGCGGATGCAGGCCGTG
Organism: Lysobacter sp. CCNWLW3; assembly: GCF_036697405.1. Classification (NCBI taxonomy): domain Bacteria; kingdom Pseudomonadati; phylum Pseudomonadota; class Gammaproteobacteria; order Lysobacterales; family Lysobacteraceae; genus Lysobacter; species Lysobacter sp. CCNWLW3. The sequence continues at coordinate 1,162,697 of NZ_JBAHWA010000001.1, read as the reverse complement.
GTGCACGTGCCAGGCGCGCAGACCCTGCGCGCGCGCGGCCGGCGTCGCCGCCAGCAAATGCAGCAGCACGCTGGAATCCAGGCCGCCGCTGTAGCCCACGCACAGCGGCCCCTGCGGCAGATCGCGCAGGGCCGGGGCCAGCGGGGCGGGGGATGCGGACGGCATCCGCGGATGGTGCCACGGCGGTGGGACGGAGCAACCCACCGATGGCGCTGTTACCGCGCCGGGGCGCGCTTACTGTTTCTCCATCCCGTACCGAGACGCTCCGTTGGCCCGCCTGTTCGACCCGTACCCGCAACGCTCCGTGACCCTGCGCAACCGCATCGCGGTGTCGCCGATGTGCCAGTACTCGGCGATCGACGGCATGCCCGAAAACTGGCACCTGGTGCACCTGGGCAGCCGCGCGGTCGGTGGCGCGGGCGTGGTGCTGACCGAGGCCACCGCGGTTTCGCCCGAGGGGCGCATTTCGCCCAGCGACACCGGCATCTGGAACGACCGCCAAGGCGAGGCCTGGTCGGAAATCGCCTGCTTCATCCGCGCCAACGGCGCCGTGCCGGGCATGCAGCTCGCGCACGCCGGACGCAAGGCCAGCGTCGAACCGCCGTGGCTGGGCGGACGCGCGATCCCGCCGGGCTACGGCGGCTGGACGCCGGTGGCGCCGTCGGCGTTGCCGTTCGCCGACGGCCATGTCGCGCCGCGCGCGCTCGACACCTGCGGCCTGGCCAATGTGATCGACGACTTCGCCGCGGCCGCGCACCGCGCGCTCGCGGCCGGTTTCCAGCTGATCGAATTGCATGCCGCGCACGGCTATTTGCTGCACGAGTTCCTGTCGCCGCTGAGCAATCGCCGCGACGACGGCTACGGCGGCGATTTCGACAGCCGCACGCGCCTGTTGCGCGAGGTGCTGGCGGCGGTGCGCGAGGTCTGGCCCGAGCGCCTGCCGCTATGGCTGCGCGTGTCCGCCACCGACTGGGTCGAGGGCGGCTGGGACATCGAGCAGAGCATCGAGCTGGCGCGCATCGTCAAAGCGCTGGGCGTGGACCTGGTCGACGTCTCCAGCGGCGGGCTGATGCCGGGCGTGCGCATACCCGACGGCCCCGGCTACCAGGTGCCGTTCGCCGCGCGCATCCGCCGCGAGGGCGGCATCGCCACCGGCGCGGTCGGCCAGATCACCGGCGCCTCGCAGGCCGAAGGCATCGTCGAAAGCGGCGAAGCCGACGTGGTGCTGCTGGCGCGCGAATTGCTGCGCGATCCGTATTTCCCGCGCCGCGCGGCGGCGGAGCTGGGGGCGGAGCTGCATGGGCCGGATCAATATTTGCGGGCTTGGTAGGCCGTCGCAGCGACTAGCGTGGTACGTGTTTCGCCCACAACGCTTCGAACGCGGTCGCACTGATCGCGATACCCTCGAACTGTGGATCGCTGTTGATCTCCAGCAGCGATGGGACAGGAACCTCGCCCAGTCGAGTGTCCGAAAAGTCGTCTTCACTGCTCGAAGCAGATGCGACTCGGCCATCGAGGAAGAATTCGAGCTTGCGAGTCTCGTAGCCGTCGGCGTCGATTTCCGAGACCAGACGGATGGGATAGTCGGGCTCGGCGTGGGACCAATTTACGTCAATGTAGATTGTGCTGTTCCTCATCCCGGCAATGCGATCAATGCACGATCGCGGCGGGTTTGAGACGGGCTAGATCCCGTGTCGGATCGATATGCGCGGGATCGATTCCGAGCTTGCCGGCGAGATGTATATAGCGTTCATCGAATCGCTCGCGGTTGCGTGTCGGGTCGTAGTAGGACGGCCCCTTCATCAGTGCGATCAAAGCGATGGTTTCCGCCCGCGTCAGCTGATCCGCGGAGACACCGAAATACGCCGGCGCAGCCGCTCGCAGGCCGCGTGCGTCACGACCGAACCAAGCCTCATCCAAGGTGTAGTCGGCGATCTGTTCGGGCGTCCATTCGTTGCTCAAACGGATCGTCGCGGCGATTTCCGCCATCAAGAGGTTTGTGCTGCGCGTGGGGTTGCCGGGATTGGATGCGATCCGGCGCGCTGCGAAGGTCGATAACGAGGCTGCTCCAACAGGGCGGCCTGGCGCGGGAGCGCGATTGATTTCGCGATAGAACTCCCAGCACCACTTGAGCGGATCCAGGCGCTCGACTCGCATCGGGCCTTCACCGCCTACCGATACCCAGTAGATCGCATGCACGTCAGCGGGGTAGTGGTGCTGCACGAGCGGCAGCTCTTCAGGCAGCTCGCTAGCGCCCTGCCAATAGGCGTAATAGATCAGCGACACGAATGCCGCGATCAGCAGCAAAACCGCGCCGATGGTCCCTTTCAGCCAGCCGTCCATGGCGAAGGCCGCGCTTACGCGGCCTCGTAAGCCCCGTAGCCGCGCAGGCGCTCGTAGCGGCGCTGCAGCAGTTCCGGTGCCGGGATCCGTTCCAGCGCGTCGAGCTCGTTCAGCAGCACGGCCTTGAGGCGGGTCGCCATCTGCTTGGGATTGCGGTGGGCGCCGCCGATCGGCTCGCGCACGATCTTGTCGATCAGGCCCAGCTCGAACAGGCGCTTGGCGGTCAGGCCCAGTTGCTCGGCGGCGTCCTTGGCCTTCTCCGCGGTCTTCCACAAGATCGAGGCGCAGCCTTCGGGGGTGATCACCGAGTAGGTGCTGTATTCCAGCATCAGGGTGCGGTCGCCGACGCCGATCGCGAGCGCGCCGCCGGAGCCGCCTTCGCCGATCACGGTGCAGATCACCGGGATCTTGAGTTCGGCCATTTCCAGCAGGTTGCGCGCGATCGCCTCGGACTGGCCGCGCTCTTCGGCGTCGATGCCCGGCCAGGCGCCGGCGGTGTCGATGAAGGTCAGCAGCGGCAGCCTGAAGCGCTCGGCCATCTTCATCAGGCGCAGCGCCTTGCGGTAGCCCTCGGGGCGCGGCATGCCGAAGTTGCGGCGGATCTTGCTCTTGGTGTCGCGGCCCTTCTGGTGGCCGATGATGACCACCGAACGGCCGTCGATGCGGCCCAGGCCGCCGACGATGGCGGCGTCGTCGGCGAAGGCGCGGTCGCCGGCCAGTTCCTGGAACTCGTCGCAGATCACCCGGATGTAATCCAGGGTGTAGGGGCGCGCCGGATGGCGGGCCAGCTGCGAGATCTGCCAGGGGCTGAGGTCGCGGAAGATCTGCGCGGTACGCAGGCGCAGCTTGTCCTGCAGGGCGTGGATCTCGGAATCGATGTCGACCGCCGGCCCGCTGTTGGCATGGCGCAGTTCCTGGATCTTGGCTTCCAGGTCGGCGATGGGCTGCTCGAAGTCGAGGTAGTTCGGATTCATGCTCGGGCCGGGGCCGGAAAGGGGCACAGTCTAGCCCAGGGGGGCGGACCGTACCGAGGGGTAGGGGGGAGGGGCAGGAGTGAGCGCGAAGGAGTGAGGAGTGAGCGAAAGCTGGTACCGCCCTTACTCACTCCTCACTCCTGTGCGCTCACTCCTAGCTTCCCGCCCAGGGCTTGGCCAGGGTCAGCTTGACCGCGCGCACGCCGGGCTGGGCGCGCAGGGTGCCGACCAGGTCGGCGTCCACGCGTACCGATTGGCTGCCGTTGAGGTCCAGCATGCCGGCCGCGCCCGCGCGCAGCAGGTCCAGCCGGATCGGGGTCTGGCCGGGACGGTTCTTGGCCAGCAGGGCGTCGACGCGCTGCCAGGTGCCGGGCACGCGCAGGTCCAGGCGCATCGACAGGCGTTGCGAATGCTTCGCGCAGACCTGCGAGTACTCCCAGCAGCGTTGCGCGCGCAGGGCGAAGCCGCCGCTGAAGGCGTCCTCGCGCAGGCCGCCCTGCACGATCAGCAGGCGGTCGCGCGCGAGCAGGGAGGCGAATTCGCCGTAGGTCTCGGCGAAGAAGGCGCACTCGAGCCGGCCGCGGCCGTCCTCGATCTGCACGAACATCTGGCTGTCGCCCTTTTTGCGCAGGCCCACGACCTGGCCGGCGACCACCACTTCCAGTTCCGGGCGCCAGCCGCTGCGCGCGCTCTCGGGGCGGTTCTCCCAGATCCGGTCGAGCTCGCCCAGGTCGTTGCCGACCAGGCCGCGCAGCTCGTCGCGGTAGGGATCGAAGGGGTGGCCGCTGAGGTAGTGGCCCAGGGTTTCGCGTTCGCCGGCCAGCAGCTGCGCCAGTGGCCACTCGTCGGCTTCCGACAGGTCCAGGTGCAGGGCCGGCGCGGCGGCCTCGAAACCGCCGAACAGCGAGACCTGGCCGGCGTCGCGCTCGCGCGCGAGCTGGTCGGTGGCCTTGAGCACCTCCGGCAGCTGCAGCATCAGGCTGGCGCGGTTCTTGCCCAGGCGGTCCAGGGCGCCGGCCTGGGTCAACGCTTCCAGCGCGCGCCGGTTGAGCTTGCCGCTGTCGACGCGTTTGCAGAAATCCAGCAGATCGTCGAAGGGGCCGGCGCGGCGCGCCTCGACGATCGCCTCGCAGGCGCCGCGGCCGACGCCTTTCACCGCGCCCAGGCCGTAGCGGATGGTGCGCGCGTCCTTGGCCTCGAACATGTAGGCCGAGGCGTCCACGTCCGGCGGCAGCACCTCCAGGCCCATGGTGCGCGCTTCGTCGAGGAAGCCGACGATCTTGTCGGTGTTGTCCATGTCCGAGGACAGCACCGCGGCCATGAATTCGGCCGGGTAGTGCACCTTCAGCCAGGCGGTCTGATACGCGACCAATGCATAGGCGGCCGAGTGCGACTTGTTGAAGCCGTACTCGGCGAACTTCTCCATCAAGTCGAAGATCGGGCTGGCCTGCTTGGCCGGGATGCCGCGTTCGGCGCAGCCGGCCTCGAACTTGGCGCGCTCCTTGGCCATCTCCTCGGGCTTCTTCTTGCCCATCGCGCGGCGCAGCATGTCGGCGCCGCCGAGCGTGTAGCCCGCCAGCACCTGGGCGATCTGCATCACCTGTTCCTGGTACACGATGACGCCGTAGGTCGGCGACAGCACGGGTTCCAGCAGGGGGTGCGGATAGCTGACTTCGGTGTTGCCGTGCTTGCGGTCGACCCATTCGCGGTCCATCCCCGAGCCCAGCGGGCCGGGGCGGAACAGCGCGGCGAGCGCGATGATGTCTTCGAAGGTGTCGGGCTTGGCGCGCTTGAGCAGCTCGCGCATGCCGCGCGATTCGAACTGGAACACCGCGACCGTGTCGCCGCGCGCGAACAGTTCGTAGCTGAGCTTGTCGTCCAGCTCCAGCGCGGTGATGTCCAGCGGCGCTTCGCCGGCGGCGGCGCGGCGCAGATTGATCGCCTTGACCGCCCAATCGATGATGGTGAGCGTGCGCAGGCCGAGGAAGTCGAACTTGACCAGGCCGACCGCTTCGACGTCGTCCTTGTCGAACTGGGTGACCGGGTTGCGGCCGCGGCCTTCGCCGTCGTGTTCGGCGAACAGCGGGCAGAAGTCGCTCAGCGGCGAGGGCGCGATCACCACGCCGCCGGCGTGCTTGCCGGCGTTGCGGGTCAGGTCTTCCAGGCTCAGGGCCAGGTCGAGCAGATCGCGCACGTCGTCTTCGGTGCGGTAGCGGTCGATCAGGTCGGCCGAGGCCAGCATCGGGTTCTGCTTGGCCGCGTCGGTGTTGCCCAGCGCGTCGTCCAGGCTGATGCCCAGGGTATTGGGGATCAGCTTGGCGATGCCGTCGACGAAGCCGTAGGGATGGCCGAGCACGCGGCCGGAATCGCGCACCACCGCCTTGGCGGCCATGGTGCCGTAAGTGATGATCTGGCTGACGCGGTCGCGGCCGTACTTGGCGGCGACGTAGTCGATGACCTCGTCGCGCCGATCCATGCAGAAGTCGATGTCGAAGTCGGGCATCGACACGCGTTCGGGATTGAGGAAGCGCTCGAACAGCAGGTCGTAGGGCAGCGGGTCCAGATCGGTGATGCCCAGCGCCCAGGCCACCAGCGAACCGGCGCCCGAACCGCGGCCGGGACCGACCGGGATGCCGTGGTCCTTGGCCCAGTTGATGAAGTCGGCGACGATCAGGAAGTAGCCGGGGAAGCCCATCTTGAGGATGACGCCGAGCTCGATCTCCAGGCGCTCGTCGTAGTCCTGACGGCTCTTGCCCGCGGCCAGCGGGGCTTTTTCCAGGCGCTTTTCCAGGCCTTCGCGCGCGGAGTTGCGCAGCCAGCTCTCGATGGTGTGCTCGCTGGGCACCGGGAACGCGGGCAGGGCGTATTCGCCCAGCTTGAGCTCGACGTTGCAGCGCGTGGCCAGCGCCACCGCGTTGTCGATCGCGTCGGGGATGTCGGCGAACAGCTCGGCCATCTCCTCCGAGGATTTCAGGTACTGCTCTTCGCTGTAGTCGCGCGGGCGCTTGGGATCGTCGAGCACCCGGCCCGAGGCGATGCACACGCGCGCCTCGTGCGCCTCGAAACCGTCGCGGTCGAGGAAACGCGCGTCGTTGCTGGCGACCACGGCCAGGCCGCGCTTGCTGGAGGCGTGCAGGGCGAAGGCGTTGAACGCGTCCTCGCCGTCGCGGCGGCTGCGGGTGAGTTCCAGGTGCAGGCGATCGTCGAGCACGCTCTGCCAGTCGGCGATCCAGGCTTCGGCCAGCTCGTGGCGGCCGCCGATCGCCAAGCGCCCGCCCAGGCTGTGGCGGCCGGCCAGGGCGAACAGGCCGCCGTTGTCCTCGCGCAGCCATTCCGGGCGCAGCACCACGCCGTCGACGCGATGGCCTTCCAGCCAGGCGCGGCTGAGCAGGCGCGACAGGGTCAGGTAGCCGCCGCGGTCGCGGCACAGCAGGGTCATGCGCGAGGCGGTTTCGTTGCCGTCGGCCAGGCCGACGTCGGCGCCGATGATCGGCTTCAGGCCCGCGCCCTCGGCGGCCTTGTAGAACTTGACCGCCGCGAACAGGTTGTCGAGGTCGGTCAGGGCGACCGCGGGCTGGCCCAGGGTCGCGCAGCGTTTGACCAGCTCGCCGATGCGGATCGTCGAGTCGGCTAGCGAATACTCGCTGTGCAGGTGGAGATGAACGAAGCGTGCGGACATGCGACAACCGGCGTGACAGCCAGCAGGTTAGCAGTCCGGCCGCCGCGTACAAGGCTTGACATCGCGCCGGCCGCGCCTGGCCAGCGCGGGAGCGCGCGAATCGGCGCCGTTGCGCGCCGATGGCCGCGCGATCGCGCGCGTTCGGGCGCCGCGGCGGGGCCGTGCTGCGGCCGCCTCAGGTCACCCGGAACGGCGACTCGGCGGCATGGAACGCGGGCGCGTAGTGGTGTTCGTGGATGCGCACGCGCTGTTGCAGCAGGGCGATCTCGTCCAGGCGTTCGCGCACCCAGGACGCGCGCAGCTCGGCGCCGTTGCCGTCCGGGTGGCGGACTTCGCGGTAGGCGCAGAAATCGCGGTAGTCCTCGGCCTCCTCGGCGAAGGCCGGCCAGGCCAGTTCGATCAGCAGCACGTCGTCGAGCAGGCCCAGCAGCGGAATCCGGTCCGGGATCAGGTCATCGCCGTTCTCGACATAGGCGAACAGCTTGTCCAGCCGCGCGCGTACCGCCGGCTCGCAGTCCCAGTCGGGGTCGGCCAGCATCGCGCGTAGTTCCTGCAGGCGTTGCAGGCGCGCGTCGACCACGCTGCGCGCCTGTTCCCTGGGCATCGCGCTCAACCAGCCGGCCAAGCGTTGCAGGCGGGTGGCGTCGACGCGCGCGGCGTCGGGGTGGAGTTCGTGCACAAGGGCGTCGAAGGCGGCGATCGCCGCGGGCGTCACCGCCATCGCCGGTTCCAGCGCCGCTACCGGGGCGTCGTCGGATTCGAACGGCAGGGGCTGCGAAGTCGGGGTCGGATGGGGCATGCGCATGGAGCACCTCCGGTTCCGGCCATGGGGGCGGGCGTCGGGCACGGCCGGTGTGCGTCGACCCTCATCCTTAGGGATGCCGCAGCAGCATGCTTGGTTGTCTAGCTTGGCCGCGCCTGCGGAAAGTCGCCGTGACGGAGGGCAGGTATGGGCCGTTCAGCCGACGGGCGGTTGCTGCGCACCGTCTTCCCCATTGAAAAAAGGGGATTGAGGGGGCGCTTTCAGGCCGCGCGGCCGATCGTCCGTGCTCCGACGGACTGGCCCGCTGCCTCAGCCGACCGCGACCGTTTCGGCGAACGGCGGCGGCGCCAGCGCCGCGCGCACCGGCGCGAAGCTGCGGCGGTGCTGCGGGCAGGGGCCGTGCGCGGCCAGCGCGGCCAGGTGCGCGGGGGTGCCGTAGCCCTTGTGCTCGTCGAAGCCGTACTGCGGCCACTGCGCGTGCAGTTCGCGCATGTGGCGGTCGCGCGAGACCTTGGCCAGGATCGAGGCGGCCATGATCGCGCGGTCGCGGGCGTCGCCGCCGATCAGGGCCTCGGCCGGGCAGGGCAGGCCGCGCGGCAGGGCGTTGCCGTCGATGCGCGCCAGTTCGGCCGCGTGCGCGACCGCCTCGACCGCGCGGCGCATGCCGGCCATGGTGGCCTGGAAGATGTTGATGCGGTCGATTTCCTCGACCTCGACGTAGACCACGCTCCAGGCCACGGCGCGCTCGACGATGCGCGCGTACAGCGACTCGCGGCGCTCGGCGCTGAGCTGCTTGGAATCGTCCAGGCCGTTGACCGGCGTGCGGCCTGGGCCCAGCACCACCGCGGCCACCACCACCGGCCCGGCGAGCGGGCCGCGGCCGGCTTCGTCGACGCCGGCGATGCGCTGCGCTCCGCGGGCCAGGCTCAGGTCCAGCGCGAGTTGGCCGCCGTCCTTAGCCATGGTTGGTCGGCAGCAGGTCGGCGACCGCATCGGCGGCGCGCGCGGAGGCATCGCGGCGCAGGCTGAGGTGGATCCGTTCGAAGCGCGCAGGCAACGCGGTCGCGCGCGCGCGGTCGCGCAGCAGCGCGAGCGTGGCCTGGGCGAGTTTGTCGGGCGTGCAGTCGGCCTGCATCAGCTCCGGTACCACGCGCTCGCCGGCGAGCACGTTGGGCAGCGAATAGGTGTCGGTCTTGAGCAGGCCGAAGGTCTTGACCAGGGTGTAGGTCAGCGGCGCGATCTTGTAGGCGACCACCATCGGCCGCTTGGCCAGCATCGCCTCCAGGGTGGCGGTGCCGGACGCCAGCAGGACCACGTCGCTGGCCGTCATCACCGTGCGCGCACCGCCGTCGGTGACGTGCAGCGCCGGCCGCAGCGCGGCCGCGTCCGGATGCGCGGCCAGCACGCGCTCGAACGCGGCGCGCGCCTGCGCGTTGGCCATCGGCGCGACGATGCTCAGGCGCGGCTCGGCCGCGCGCACGCGCGCCGCGGCGGCCAGGAAATCGCCGCTCAGGCGTTCGACTTCGCCGACCCGCGAGCCCGGCAGCAGGGCCAGCACCGGCGCCTCGTCGTCCAGGCCCAGGCACATGCGGGCCTCGTCGCGATCGGGGTGCAGCGGCATCTCGTCGGCCAGCGGATGGCCGACGAAACGCGCGTCCACGCCATGGCGTTCGTAGATCGCCGGCTCCATCGGGAACAGGCACAGCACGCGGTCGGCGGATTGGCCGATCTTCTCGGCGCGTTTCTCGCGCCAGGCCCAGACCGAGGGGCTGACGTAGTGCACGGTCTTGACCCCGCGCTGCTTGAGCCAGCGCTCCACGCCCAGGTTGAAGTCGGGCGCGTCGATGCCGATGAACAGGTCCGGCTTCCAGTCCAGCACGCGCTTGCGCAGTTCGCCGCGCAGGCGCAACAGGCGCGGCAGGTGCTTGAGCACTTCCACCAGCCCCATCACCGCCAGTTCGGAGGCGTCGTACCAGGCGTCCAGGCCGGCGGACTGCATCTGTTCGCCGCCGACGCCGACGAACAGCGCGCCCGGATGGCGGCGCTTGAGTTCGGCGATCAGGCCCGCGCCGAGCAGGTCGCCGGAGGCCTCGCCCGCGACCAGGGCGATGCGCAGCGGGGGCGGCGGCGGGGCCGGGAAGATGTCGTCGATGGCAACGGCGGGGGCGGTGGCGTTCATCGGGCGAGGGGCGCTCCAGTTCGTGCCCGTACTGCGCGCGGCCGTATACGGTGCGCGCCACGGGCGTCAGCTCGGGGGCTGAGCTGTCGGCGGCATTGTGCCCTGCCGCGCGGCCATCGTCGTCCTCGCGGGTCACATCCTGCCAAACCGTGTGATCGCCGTCGGTTTCCGGACGGCAGGAGATCACGCCGCGGCGGGCGTGGCCGCCGTAGCGGCGGCGCAAGCGCGGGGCCGGAGCCGGACCGATCGGGTGGATCAGCTGCGGCCCGCGGAACCGGGCCAGGCCGATGGCCGGCTCAGCGCAGCAGCGGGCGCTCGCCGGCGTCGATGAAGGCCAGCAGCGCGCGCACGTCGTCGCTGTCGCCGGCCAGCGCGATCAGCTTGCCGCGCGCTTCCTCCAGCGAGGTGCCGGACATGTACAGGGCGCGGTAGGCGCGCTTGATCGCGGCGATGCGCTCGGCGTCGAAGCCGCGGCGCTTGAGGCCTTCGCTGTTGATGCCGCGCGGGCGGCCGTAGCCGTCCTGGGCCACCATCACGAACGGCGGCACGTCGCCGTTGACGAAGGCGCCCATGCCGATGAAGGCGTGCGCGCCGATCCGGCAGAACTGGTGGATGCCGGCGAAGCCGCTGAGGATCACGTGGTCGCCGACCGCGACGTGCCCGGCCAGGGTCGCGTTGTTGGAGAACACGCACTGGTTGCCGACCGCGCAGTCGTGGGCGACGTGCACGTAGGCCAGCAGCCAGTTGTCGTCGCCGATCCGGGTCACACCGCCGCCGTTGCCAGTGCCGCGATTGACGGTGACGAACTCGCGGAAGGTGTTGCGGTCGCCGATCACCAGTTCGGTGCGCTCGCCGCCGAACTTCTTGTCCTGCGGGTCGCCGCCGATCGCGCACTGGGCGACGAAGTGATTGTCGCGGCCGATCCGGGTCGGGCCGCGGATCACGCAATGCGGACCGATCACGCTGCCGTCGCCGATCTCGACCTCGTCGCCGATGTAGCTGAAGGCGCCCACGCGCACGCCGGCGCCGAGCTTGGCGCCGGCTTCGATCACCGCGCTGGGGTGGATCAGCTCGCTCATACGATCTTGCTCATGCGGCTCATGCGGCTCAGGCCTTGGCCTCGGCGCAGACGATTTCGGCGCAGGCGACCTGCTCGCCATCGACGCGGGCGATGCCGGTGTAGATGGCGACGTTGCGGATCACGCGCTTGACGGTCACGTCCAGCTCCAGGCGGTCGCCGGGGACCACCATCTTGACGAACTTGGCGCCGTCGATCTTGACCAGGTAGAACAGGCGGCCGTCGGCGCTGGACTGGGTCGACAGCTGGGTCAGGATGCCGCCGGCCTGGGCCAGGGCCTCCACCACCAGCACGCCCGGCATCACCGGGTGACCCGGGAAGTGGCCGTTGAAGAAGGGCTCATTGGCGGTCACGTTCTTGTAGGCGAGCACGCGCTTGAACGGCTCGAACTCGACCACGCGGTCGACCAGCAGGAAGGGATAACGGTGCGGCAGCAGGTTCTGGATCGCGGGCACGTCGATCGGGAGTTGCACGGTAGGGCTCATTTCGGTTCCTTGTCGGCAGCCGCCACCCGCCTTGCGAGTGCGTCGAGCTGCTTGAAGCGGGCGGCGTTCTTGCGCCAACTGCGATTGTCCATCAACGGGGTGCCCGAGGAATACTCGCCGGGCTCGCGAATCGAGCTGGTCACCAGGCTCATGGCGGTGACCGTGACCCGGTCGCAGATTTCCAGGTGGCCGAGCACGCCGGCGGCGCCGCCGATCATGCAGTAGCGGCCGATGCGGGCGCTGCCGGCCACCGCCGAGCAGCCGGCCATGGCGCTGTGGGCGCCGATATGGACGTTGTGGCCGATCTGGATCTGGTTATCCAGGCGCACGTCGTCCTCGAGCACGGTGTCCTCGATCGCGCCGCGGTCGATGGTGGTGTTGGCGCCGATCTCGCAGTCGTCGCCGACCAGGACGCCGCCCAGCTGCGGCACCTTGATCCAGTGCGGCTCGCTGTCGGGCAGGCGCTCGAAGGCCAGGCCGAAGCCGTCGGCGCCCAATACCGCGCCGGGGTGCACCAGCACCCGCCGGCCCAGGCGCACGCGCGCGACCAGGGTGACGCGCGCGACCAGTTCGCTGCCGGCGCCGACCACGCAGTCGTCGCCGATCACGCAGCCGGGGCCCAGGCTGGCGCCGGATTCGACCCGGCTGCGCGCGCCGATGCTGACGAAGGCGCCGATATGGGCATCGTCGGCGATCTGCGCGCTGGGATCGATCGCGGCGGAAGGGTGGATGCCGGGCTCGCGCAGCGGGCGCGGCTCGAACAGACCGGCCAGGTGAGCGAAGGCGACGTAGGGGTCGCGCGCGATCAGGGCGGTGCCGGCGTAGCCTTCGGCGTCGTCCTGGCGCATCACCACCACGCCGGCGGCGCTGTCGGCGAGCTGGCCGCGGTACTTGGGATTGGCCAGGAACGCGAGCTGGTCGGCGCGCGCGCGCGCCAGGGTGCCGACGCCGCGCACGCGCGCCTCGCCATCGCCGCGCAGGCCGAGCGCGAAGCGCTCGGCCAGTTCGCGGGCGGTGTAGTCGGGCGTCAACACGGGGCGGCGCTCGGCGCGACCGCCGCGGTCAGAACGTGCCGCCGAAGGTGAACTGCAGGCGCTCGAGCTCGTCGCCTTCCTGGATCTTCTGTCCGGAGGCGTTGAACACGGCGTCCTCCTTCTTGAGCGGGAAGGCGTAGCTGATCGAGATCGGGCCCATCGGCGAGCGCCACATCAGCGCGATGCCGGTGGACGCGCGCAGGTCGCCGGCGTCGAAGGAATCGTAGTCCTTGTAGACGTTGCCGACGTCGATGAAGGCCGACACGCGCGCCTGCGGGGTGTCCAGCAGGGTCGGGAAGTACATTTCCAGCGAGCCGACGGTCTTGAACGAGCCGCCGATCGGCTGGGTGAAGGTGCTGCCCGGCGCCGCGCCTTCGCGCGGGCCCAGGGTGTTGTCGGTGAAGCCGCGCACCGAGCGCACGCCGCCGGCGTAGAAGTTCTCGAAGAACGGCAGGCCGTCGGCGGTGACGGTGCGGGCGGTCAGCGGGCCGGTGCCGTCCGGGTCCGGAAGCACGCGCGTGACCGCGTCGCCGTAGCTGTCGCCGTAGCCGAGTTCGGCGCGGGTGTTGAGCACGAAGTGGCGCGAGATCGGCCAGAACTTGGAGATGTTGTAGTTGAGCTTGTAGTACTCGACGGTCGAGCCGGGCAGGGTCATTTCCAGCCAGACGCGCTGCTGCAGGCCGCGGGTCGGGGTCAGCAGGTTGTCGAGCGAGTTGCGCGACCAGCCGAACTCCGCGCGCCAGGCGTGGAAGGTGCGCGTGCCGAGGGCGTCGATGTAGTCGACCAGGCTGAACGCGGTGCCGCCGCGGGTGGTCAGGATCTCGTTGCTGTCGATGCCGAACATGGCCGAGACGGTGTCGGTCTCGGTGATCGGCAGGCCCAGCACGACCTGGGCCGCGCCGCTGGTGGTGGAGTACTGGGCGGTGTTGTAGTCGGAGTTGTCGAACTCGCGCCACCACAGGTTGTAGCCCAGCGACATGCCGTCGTCGGTGAAGTAGGGGTTGGTGTAGGAGAAGTCGTAACGCTGCAGGTAGTCGTTGCGGCTGGCCTGCACGGACACGCGGTTGCCGCTGCCCAGGAAGTTGCTCTGCGACAACTGGATCTGCGTGGTCAGGCCGGTCAGCTGGGAGAAGCCCAGGCCGAACACGAAGCTGCCCGAGGTGGTTTCCTTGACGTTGTAGACCACGTCGACCTGATCGTTGGTGCCCTGCACCGGCTGGGTCTCGACGTCGACGGTCTCGAAGTAGCCCAGGCCCTGCAGGCGGATCTTGGAGCGGTCGATCGCGGCCTGCGAGTACCAGCTGCCTTCGAACTGGCGCATTTCGCGGCGCATCACTTCGTCGCCGGTGCGGGTGTTGCCCTTGAACACCACGCGGCGCACGTTGACGCGCGGGCCCGGCACCACCTGCATGTTGATGGCCACGGTCTTGCCTTCGCGGTCCACGTCCGGGATCGGGTTGACCTGGGCGAAGGCGTAGCCGACGTTGCCCAGGGTGGCCACGATCGCATCGGAGCTGATCTCGAGCAGGCGGCGCGAGAAGATCTGGTCCGGCTTGACGATCACCAGGCGCTCGATCTGGTCCTTCGGCAGCACGGTGTCGCCGGTGACCTCGACCTTGGTGACCTTGTACTGCTCGCCCTCGTTGACGCCGGCGGTGATGAACATGTCCTGGCGGTCGGGGCTGATCGCGACCTGGGTCGACTCGATGTTGAAGTCGACGTAGCCGCGGTCGAGGTAGTAGTTGTTGAGCTTCTCCAGATCGCCCGAGAGCTTCTCGCGCGAGTACTGGTCGTCGCGGCGGTACCAGCTGAGCCAGTTGTGCTCGCGCGATTCCCAGCTGTCGACGATCTGTTCCTGCTCGAACTTCTCGTTGCCGATCAGGTTGATGTGGCGGATCTTGGCGGCCTTGCCTTCCTTGACGGTGATGGTCAGGTCGACGCGGTTGCGGTCCAGGCGCGCCACCGTCGGGGTGATCTCGACGTTGTACTTGCCGCGGTTGTTGTACTGCTTGGTGAGCTCCTGGGTGACCTTGTCCAGGGCCAGGCGGTCGAAGGTGTCGCCCTCGGCCAGGCCGGCTTCCTTGAGGCCGCGCAGCAGGTCTTCGCTCTTGATGTCCTTGTTGCCGGTCAGGGTCAGCTTGTTGATCGCCGGACGCTCGGTCACGGTGACCACGACGATGCTGCCCTGGCGGCCGATCTGCACGTCCTCGAAGAAGCCGGTCTTGTACAGCGCGCGGATCGCATCGCCGGCCTTGGCGCCGTCCATGGTGTCGCCGCGCTCGATCGGCAGGTAGGTGAACACCGTACCGGCGGAGATGCGCTGCAGGCCGTCGACGCGGATGTCGCTGACGGTGAACGAACCCGGTGCCGGGGCCGGCGCGCCGGGTAGCGCGAACGGGTCGGCCGACTGCGCCAACGCTGGAGCTGCCGCGGCCGAGGTCAGCGCCGTGGCGAGGGCGAGGGCGAGCATGCGGCGAGGAGGGGTTCGCGTCATCATTACGTCCGGTTGGGGTTCGTTGACGCCCGCTACGGGGCGCCGGTTCGAGGCTTCGGGGGCGCGCGGTCGGAGACCGCGCGATCGAGGCATCGGGTCGTTGGGCAAGGCCGGCATCAGCGCACCAGGTTGTTCACGATGTCGTTGTAGAACGCCAAACCCATGAGGCTGACGATCAGCGCCAGGCCGACATACTGGCCGGCGGCCATAACGCGCTCGCTGACCGGGCTGCCCTTGACCAGCTCGATAAGGTAATACAGCAGGTGACCGCCGTCCAAGATCGGGATCGGGAGCAGGTTCAGGATTCCCAGGCTCAGCGACAGCAAGGCCAGCATCTGCAGATACCAGGCCGGGCCGTGCTGGGCATGGTCGTTGGCGGCCCGGGCGATGGTGATCGGGCCGGCGACGGTGTTCTCCACGGATAGCCGGCCGCTGAACGCACGGCCGATCATCGCCACCATGTCCTGGGTCTGACGGCCCATTTCGCGCAGCGCGGCCGGGACCGCGTCGATCGGGCCGTAGCGCAGCACTGCGTCGGGCTTGGGTTTGTCCTTGGCCGGTTCCAGGCCCAGCATCCATTGCTGCTTGCGGGTTTCGGGGTTTTCGCCGCGCAGCGGCGTCAGCGGGAACGCCAGGCGGTCGCCGCCGCGCTGCACTTCGACCATGGCCTCGCCGCCGCGCCGGCCCAGGGCGTCGACCAGGGGCGCGACGTCGGCCCAGGACCGCACCGGCTCGCCGTCGATCGCGGTCACGCGATCGGCTTCGGCCAGCACGCCCCAGGCCGGACGGTTCGGCAGCACGCGGCCGATCACCGCCGGCAACAGCTGATGGCGCCAGATCAGGCCGGTGTGGTTGAGCAGTTCGCGCTCGTCGATGCCGGCCGGCAGCTTCGACAGGCGCAGGGTGCGGACCGTGTCGCGGCCGTCGTCGCCGCGCACCCGCACCGCCACGTCGCTGCGATCCAGCGCCGCCGACAGCAGGGCCAGGCCGGCCTCGGTGGTGGTGGGGGTGGCGCGCTCGCCGATGGCGACGATGGTGTCGCCGCGGACCAGGCCCGACTGCGCGGCCAGGCCTTCGACCTGACCGACCGCGGGCACGAAGTCCGGACGCCCGATCACGAACATCAGCCAGAACAGCGCCGCGCACAGGATCAGGTTGGCGATCGGGCCGGCGGCGACGATCGCGATGCGCTTGAACACGTGCTGGCGATTGAAGGCCTGCGGGGCCTCGGCCGGATCGACGTCGCCCTCGCGCTCGTCGAGCATCTTGACGTAGCCGCCCAGCGGAATCGCGGCGATCGCGAATTCGGTGCCGTTGCGATCGCGGCGCATCCACAGCGGCTTGCCGAAGCCGACCGAGAAGCGCAGCACCTTGACCCCGCAGCGGCGCGCGACCCAATAGTGGCCGAACTCGTGGAAGGTCACGAGCACGCCCAGGCTGACCAGCAGCCACCAGACCGAGCCGATGAATTCGCTCATGGGAGTTCCACGGTGCGGGTCGGGGCCATGCGCTACGCCTTGTGGTCGATGGCCTGCCCGGCGTACCGGCGTGCCTGCGCATCGGCATCGCGCAGGACCGCCAGCGAGGTCGCCGGGGTGGAGGGGAGCGCGGCGAGGGTGTCCTCGACCAGCGCCGGTATCGCTAGGAAACCGATACGCCGCTGAAGAAACGCTGAAACCGCGACTTCGTTGGCCGCGTTCAACACCGCCGGGGCGGTGCCGCCCGCGGCCAGGGCCGTGAAGGCCAGGCGCAGGCAGGGGAAGGCGTCCAGGTCCGGCGGCTCGAAATCGAGCCGGCCGTGGGCCAGCAGGTCCAGCCCGGCCACGCCCGAGGCGATCCGCTGCGGCCAGCCGAAACCCACCGCCAGCGCGGTGCGCATGTCCGGCAGGCCGAGCTGGGCCAGGGTCGAACCGTCGACGAATTCGACCAGCGAATGGACCAGGCTCTGCGGGTGCACCAGCACCTGGATGCGTTCGCCGGACACGCCGAACAGGTGGTGGGCCTCGATCACTTCCAGGCCCTTGTTCATCAGGGTGGCGGAGTCGACCGAGATCTTCGGCCCCATCGACCACTTCGGATGCGCGACCGCCTGCTCGGGCGTGACCTGGGCCAGGTCCTGGCGGCTGCGGCCGCGGAACGGCCCGCCGGAGGCGGTCAGCAGGATGCGCGCCAGCCCGGCGTGCGCGTGCGCGTCGGGCAGGCATTGGAAGATCGCGTTGTGCTCGCTGTCGATCGGCACGATGGTGGCGCCGGCTTCGTGCGCGGCGCGCATCAGCAGCTCGCCGGCCAGCACCAGCGATTCCTTGTTGGCCAGCAGCAGGCGCTTGCCCGCGCGCGCCGCGGCCAGGGTGGAGTCCAGTCCGGCCGCGCCGACGATGGCCGCGACCACGCTGTCGCAGGCGTCGCCGGACACCAGCGCGACCAGGGCCTCGTCGCCGCAATGGGCCTGGGTGTCCAGGCCGCGCGCGCGCAGGCCGTCGCGCAGCGCCGGATAGCAGGAGACGTCGGCGATCACCGCGTGCGCGGGGCGGTGACGCTCGCACAGCGCCAGCAATTGTTCGACCCGGCCGCCGGCCGCGAGCACGCTGGCGCGCAGGCGTTCGGGATGGCGCGCGATCACGTCCAGGGCCGAGGTGCCGATGGAGCCGGTCGCGCCGAGTACGGCGATGTGCTGCATGTTCAGAAGCCCAGCACGGCCTTGCCGAGCGCGAAGACCGGCAACGCCGCCAGCACGCCGTCGACGCGGTCGAGCACGCCGCCGTGGCCGGGGATGAGGTTGCCGGAATCCTTCACGCCGGCATGGCGCTTGAGCAGGCTCTCGAACAGGTCGCCGACCACCGAGAACAGCACCGCCGCGAACGCGACCAGGGCCACCGCCGGCAACTGCGCGGGCTGGGCGCCGGCGAAGGCGGCGAAGGCGATGCCGACCGCGACGCCGGCGAGCACGCCGCCGACCAGGCCTTCGATGGTCTTGTTGGGGCTGACCCGCGGCGCGAGCTTGAGGCGGCCGAATTTGCGCCCGGCGAAATAGGCGCCGCTGTCGGCCGCCCAGACGATCGCCAGCGCGGTCAGCAGCCAGCGGTGGCCGTTGGGCTGGCCGGCGTGGATCCAGGCCAGCGCGCACCAGGCCGGAATCACGCTGAGCGCGCCGGCGGCGAGCTTGAACGCGCGCGCATAGGACTCGTGATTGCTCGCGAATTGGTAACGCTGCAGCCAGAACAGGGCCAGCAGCCACCAGATCACGCCCACCAGCGAGGCGATCTTGAACAGCACCATCGAAGGCGCGCCGGCGATCTCGGGCGCGCCCGAGCGCGAGGCCCAGACGATCGCCACCATCAGCGCCAGGTTGGCCGCCAGCAGCACCGTGCGCGACAGGGTGTCCTCGATTTCGGCCAGGTCGAACCACTCCCACAGCCCGATCAGGAACAGCACCGCGGCCACCGCCATCACCCAGGGGGTCTGCAGCAGCAGGATCGCCGCGATCGCGATCGGGGTCATCACCAACGCGGCGAGCAGGCGGGTTCGGGTCATTCAGCGGTCTCGTCGGAGTCGTTGGAGCGCGCGGCGATCTGCGCACCGGTCAGGCCGTAGCGGCGCTCCCGGCCGGCGAAATCGTCCAGGGCGCGCTGGAGTGTGGCCGCATCCAGTTCGGGCCACAACGCGTCGGTGAACCACAGCTCGGTGTAGGCCAGCTGCCAGAGCAGGAAGTTGCTGATCCGGGTGTCGCCGCCGGTGCGGATGAACAGGTCCGGCGCCGGCAGGTCGGCCAGGGCCATGCGCGCGCCCAGGGCGGCCTCGTCGATGGCCTCCGGGGCCAGCCGGCCGGCGGCCACGTCCTGGGCCAGCGAGCGCGCGGCCTGGGCGATGTCCCAGCGGCCGCCGTAGCTGGCGGCCACGGTCAGGTGCAACACCTCGTTGTTGCGGGTCTGGCGCTCGGCCGCGGCCATGCGCTCGCGGATCGGCGCGGCGAAGCGTTCGCGTTCGCCGATGAAGCGCACCCGCACGCCGCGCCGGTCGAGTTCGTCGACCTCGCGCTCCAGGGCGTTGAGGAACAGCTTCATCAGCGCGCCGACCTCGTCCTCGGGCCGGCCCCAGTTCTCGCTGGAGAAGGCGAACAGGGTCAGGGCGCCGATCCCGCGCGCGATGCAGAAATCGATGCAGACGTCGACCGCGCGCGCGCCGGCGCGGTGGCCGATCATGCGCGGACGACGGCGGCGCTCGGCCCAACGGCCGTTGCCGTCCATGATGACGGCGAGGTGGCGCGGGACGCGCGGCGCGGCGTGGGCGGGATCGGAAGGCATGGAGCCGGCGGCGGGACCTGGAAGCGGGGTTGGGGCGACGGGTTCGAGTCGGCGGGTTCAGGCAGCGGCGCGGTGCGCCGTCGCGGGCCCGGCGGGCCGGGCCTGCCCGAGCAGGTCTGTAGCGGACCGGCGGCGCCGGCGAAAGTTCGATGCCGGCGCGTCGGCGGCCGCGCACGGGCGGACGGGCGCGGGCGGCACCGGTTCAGACCGCCATCAGTTCCTGTTCCTTGGCCTTGATCACCTCGTCGACGTCCTTGATCGCGCTGTCGGTGATCTTCTGGATGTCGGTTTCGCTGCGGCCGGCCTCGTCCTCGGTGATCTGCTTGTCTTTCAGCAGTTCCTTGACCTGGTGGTTGGCGTCGCGGCGGATGTTGCGGATCGCGACCTTGGCGTTCTCGCCTTCGCTGTGCACGTGCTTGCTCAGCTCCTTGCGGCGCTCCTCGGTGAGGGCGGGCAGGTTGATCCGGATCACGGTGCCGGCGGTGTTCGGGGTCAGGCCCAGGTCCGAGGCCAGGATCGCTTTCTCGACCGGGCCGACCATCTGCTTTTCCCAGGGCGTGATCATCAGCGTGCGCGCGTCGGAGATGGCGACGCTGGCGACCTGCGACAGGGGCATGTCGGAGCCGTAGTAGTTGACCTTCAGGTGGTCCACCAGCGCGGTCGAGGCGCGGCCGGTGCGGACCCGGGTGAGGTCGTGGCGAAACGCTTCGACGCTTTTGGCCATGCGGGTCTGGGCGTCTTTCTTGATGTCGTTGAGCATCGCCGGCTCCGGTCCTTATGAACGGTAATCGCGGGATTATATAGGCCCGGGCCGCTTTTGCGGCCCGCGGCCCAGCCGGAACCCGCGCGCGGGCCCGGTCTCAATGCTCGTGGGCGTGGTCGCCGTGCGGGGCTCGATCGTGGCGATCGTGCTCGCAGGCGCGCCCGTGCTCGACCTGCAGGGTCGGATGGTTGATGCCGTAGCGGTGGTCGAGTTCGTGGTTGAGGCGGTCGATGAAGGCGTCGTGGTCGGCGTCGTCCGGACGCACCAGGTGCGCGGTCATCGCGATCTCGCCCGCGCCCAGCGACCAGATGTGCAGATGGTGGACCGCGGTCACGCCGGGCTGCCCGGCCAGGAAGGCCGCGACCTGGGCCTGGTCGATGCCGCGCGGCACCGCGTCCATGGCCGCGTTGAAACTTTCGCGCAGCAGCCCGAACGCGCCCACCGCGACCACCACGCCGATCAGCAGCGCGATCACCGGGTCCAGCCAGGCCCAGCCCAGCCACCACATGCCGGCGCCGGCCAGCACCGCCGCCAGCGACACCGCCGCGTCGGCGATCAGGTGCAGGAAGGCGCCGCGGCGGTTGAGGTCCTGGGCATGGCCGTCGCGCACGAACCAGGCCGCGCCCAGATTGACCGCGATGCCCAGCGTGGCGACCACGATCACCGGCAGGGCCGGAATCTCGGGCGGGGCGCTGAAGCGGCGGATCGCCTCCCAGGCCAGGGCGCCGGAGAACGCCACCAGCAGCAGGGCGTTGGCCAGCGGCGAGAGCAGGGTGGCGCGGCGCCAGCCGTAGGTATGGCGATCGGTGGGCGCACGCTTGGCCAGCACCGCCGCGCCCCAGGCCAGGCCCAGGCCGAGCACGTCGCCGAGGTTGTGCAGGGCGTCGGACAGCAGGGCCAGGGAATTGGTGGCGAAGCCGTAGCCGGCCTCGAGCGCCGTGTAGGCGAGATTGATCAGGGTGACGAAGGCGAAGGCGCGGGTGCCGTTCGCCGCGTGATCGTGGCTGTGCGAGTGCATGTGCGGATGCTGCCACGGGCCGGCGCGTGAACACTATTACAGCGCGGCCGGTTTTCCCCTCGGTTGAGGGGCAAGGGCTCTTGCGGCGGCGCGGGCGATCCGTTCATGGTGCGGCGGGCTCGCCGCGAACGGATCCTGGAATCACGAACGGATCCGGTCACCGGTATTCCCCCTTTGGAGAAGGGGGATTGAGGGGGCCTCTTTAGGCGGGAACTCGCCGCTACACCCCTCAGCCGCGCCCCTGCACCAGCGTGCCGATGTGCTCGCCGCGCAGGATCCGCAGCAGCACGCCCGGCTGGCTCATGTCGAAGATGCGCAGCGGCAGGTCGCTGTCGCGGCACAGCGCGAACGCGGCCGTGTCCATCACCTGCAGATCGCGCGCGAGCACTTGGTCGTAGCTGAGCTTGTCGTAACGAATGGCGTCGGCATGCTTCTTCGGGTCCTTGTCGTAGACGCCGTCGACCTTGGTCGCCTTCAGCAGCAGATCGGCGCCGATCTCGATCGCGCGCAGGGCGGCGCCCGAATCGGTGGTGAAGAAGGGGTTGCCGGTGCCGGCGGCGAAGATCACCAGACGGCCCTTTTCCAGGTGGCGGATCGCGCGCCGGCGGATGTAGTCCTCGCAGACGTCGTTGATCTTGATCGCGCTCATCACCCGCGCCTTGGCGCCGAGCTTCTCCAGCGCGTCCTGCATGGCCAGGGCGTTGATGACGGTGGCCAGCATGCCCATCTGGTCGCCGGTGACCCGGTCCATGCCGCCGGCGGCCAGGCCGGCGCCGCGGAAGATGTTGCCGCCGCCGATCACCAGCGCGACCTCGGCGCCGGCGTGCTGGGCCTCGACCACCTCGCGCGCGAGCCGGCCGATCACCTTGGGGTCGATGCCGTAGTCCTCGTCCCCCATCAGCGCCTCGCCGGACAACTTGAGCAGGACACGGCGACAGGCGAGCTGGGACATAAGGACCTCCGGGTGAGCAAACCCAGCGATTCTAGCCCAGTGGGGCGGGTTCCACGAGCCGGGCCGGCTTGCCGGATTGCGATCGGCGTCGCGCTAAGCCGGCTTGCGCACAGCCTGGCGCCAGCCTTCGGCATAGCGGATTCCATGTTACAAAGCTAGCGCATGCCGGTTCGCCGCCCCGCGCGGCCGCTCCAGCGTTACCAAGCAACCCGCACTACAGGGGCCAGGTGCCGATGAACGATCAGGTTTCCCGCACAGCGACCGGCGCCGCAGGCCGCGATCGGCCGCGCCCGCCGCGCGCGGCGACGGTGGTTTAGGCCTTGGCCCGCCCCGTGCACCAGGCCCAGATGGACGTCTACCCGGATCCGCCCCTGCCGGACCGCCCCGCGCCCGGCCGTCCGGAAGTCTGCCCGCGCGGCGACGACGGCTTCGAGCGCTTCGTGCTGGAGCACCGCGACGCCCTGATCCGCTTCCTGTGCAAGCGCACCGGCGAGGAGGACGCCAAGGACATCGCCCAGGAAAGCCTGGTCCGGTTGATGCGCTACCGCGGCCAGCCGGCCGAGCAGCTCAAGCTGCTGATGTACCGGATCGCGATGAACGAACTCAACGACCGCGGCCGCCGCCAGCAGAGCCAGCACGCCTCGGCGCACGTGAGCTTCGACCAGCATTTCCACGGCCTGCCGTCGGCGGATCTCGCCCACGACCAGCGCGTGGCCAACCAACAGGAGCTGGCGCGCGTGCGTGAGGCGATCCTGCGGCTGCCGACCAAGTGCCGGCAGGTCTACCTGCTCAACCGCATCGAAGGCATGAGCTATACCGAGATCGCGCGCCATTGTGGGATCTCGGTCAAGGCTGTGGAGAAACATATCGGCCGCGCGCTGGTGCTGTTGCGCTTGCGTCTGAGGGAAAATCTGTCAGACACGACAGGTGGCGCATGAATACGGCTAGCGCGAATTCCAACCGATACGACGACCAGGACCAGGCCGAGTCCTGGGTCGCGCGCCTGCACGCGCCCGACAGCGACGCCCAGGACCGCGAGGCCTTCGAGCGCTGGCTCGCGCATTCGCCGGCCAACGCCCGCGACTACGGCGAGGTCGAGCGCATCCATCGACTCTCGGCCGAACTGGGCGAGGACGAGCTGTTGCGCGCGGCCGCGCGCGCGGCGCGCCGCGACAGCGCGGCGACCCGCCGCCGCTTCCACCCCTGGCTGGCGCCGGGCGCGGCGATCGCCGCGACCCTGGCGGTCGCGATCGGGGTGGTGGCCTGGGTCCAGCGCGCGCCGCCGCCGCAGATCCAGCGCTACGTCACCGCCATCGGCGAACAACGCACGATCGGCCTCAGCGACGGCACCACCCTGCTGCTGGACACCCACAGCGCGGTGACCACCCGTTTCGATCGCGACAGCCGCACCGTCGAGGTCGCCCAGGGCCGGGTCCAGTTCGTGGTCGGCCGCGACGCCGGCGGCCGCGACGGCCCGCGTCCGTTCCTGGTCAAGGCCGGCGGCGGCACCATCCGCGACGTCGGCACCACCTTCCAGGTCAGCCGCGACGGCAGCGCCGTCGACGTCGGCCTGATCGAAGGCGAGGTCGAAGTCGCGGTCGGCGGCGCCGGCGCGGCGCGCGTGACCAGCACCCTGGCCCCAGGCGAGCAGGTCCGCATCGAGGGCGGCGGCACGCTCGCGCCCAAGCGCCCGCTGGACCTGGCCGTGGCCCAGGCCTGGCCGCGCGGCGACCTGGTGTTCAAGAACCGCCGCCTCGACCAGCTGCTGGACGAGATGAACCGCTATTCCAAGACCCAGCTGCGGCTGGAGCAGCCGGAACTGGGCGCGCTCAAGGTCAGCGGCGTGTTCCACATCGACGACCAGGGCGCGCTGCTGGCGGCGCTGCAACGCGGCTGGTCGCTGCAGGCGCGGCGCGTGGGCGAGCACGAAATCGTGCTCCAGGCCGCGCGCCAGTGAGTTCCGGCCCCGCGTTTGGCAACCAATAGTGGCGTCGCGTTGCAGGCCTACTCAGGCTTCCGTATGGTGGTCCGTTTGGGGGGATAGACGCACCGGATGAATGGCCAGAGCTAGGCACACGTTAGCCATCTCAAGTGCGTTCTTGTTGTGCCTCGCAGCGCAGGGCACGCAGACCGCTGCGGCCGCGCCTTCGGCTGCCGCCACCCGCTTCGCGATCAGGCCCGGCGCGCTCGACGACGCGCTGCAGTCCCTGGCCACGCAGAGCCGGCTGCAGATCCTGTACGCCCCCGCCCTGGTCGCGCGCAAGCGCAGCCCCGGCCTGCGCGCCGAACTGCCGCCCGCGCTGGCCCTGGAACGCCTGCTGCTGGGCAGCGGCCTGCGCGCGGTGCGGGTCAACGACGACACCTTCCTGCTCCAGGCCGCGCCCAAGCCGGCGCCGCTGGCCAAACCCAGCCCGCCGCCGCGTCCAGCGCCGCCACCGCCGCCGCGCATCGAGGAGCCCACCAACCTGGGCCCGGTCCACGTCACCGGCAGCCATATCCCGCGCAGCGACCTGGAATCGGTGGCGGTCTCGCCGATGACCCTGATCGGCCGCGACGAGATCGAGGCCAGCGGCCACCAGACCCTGTTCGAACTGCTGCGTTTCCAGCCCGGCATGGTCGGCCACCACCCGGTCGCGGTCGCGGCCGAGGGCGGCCAGCCCTACCAGCAGCCCTTCGCCGCCGCCGCCACCACCAGCCTCAATGCCCTGGGCCCGCGCGCGACCCTGTTCCTGGTCGACGGCCAGCGCATCGCCAACTACGGCCTGATCTCGGCCGACCTGGGCGGCCTGACCGACCTGGACGGCATCCCGCTGAGCATCGTCGAGCGCATCGAGATCATCCGCGGCGGCGCCTCGGCGATCTACGGCGCCGACGCCATGGCCGGCGTGGTCAACATCATCCTCAAGAAGGACCAGCAGGGCTCGGAAGTGATCGCGCGCCTGGGCGTGTCCGACCGCAACGACGCCAAGCAGCGCCGCATTTCGGTCAGCAGCGGCGTCGACCTCAAGCGCGGCGGCAACCTGTTCCTGAGCGCCGACTATTTCCAGCAGGACGGCCTGTCCGGCGCGCAGCGCGCGTGGCGGACCATGGACCGCAGCGGCGACGGCCTCGGCGATTGGCGGATTCCGCTGGGTTACATCGGCTACGAGAGCAACAATTTCTGGTGGGCCTGCCCGCGCCAGTACCGCGACAAGCAGGGCCGCTGCATCCTGGACACGGCCAAGCACATCAGCCTGCAGCCCGAAGCCGAACGCACTTCGTTCTACGCGCACTGGCGCCAGCCCTTCGGCGCCGACACCGAGGTCTACGCCGACTTGCGCGTGGGCGAGGTCTCCCAGCAGCTGCTGGGCGCGCCGTTCTACGCCAACGTCAGCTTGCCCGACGAGCATCCCGACGCGTTCTTCCCGGGCGAGTACACCTCGCTCTACTACGCCTTCTACGACGCCGGCCAGATCCGCACCCGCAGCGTGGCCCAGACCCTGGACCTGAGCGTGGGGGTGAAGAGCTATCGCGGCGATTGGGAGTGGAGCGCCGCCTACGCCCACCACGAGAACTCGGTGGTCAACCGCATCGACGGCATGGTCAGCCTGAGCGCGTTCTACGAACTGGTCGGCAACCTCAGCTATCGCTTCAACACGCGCAACAGCCGCGAGACCATGATGGCGTTCTCGCCGCGCCTGATCGCGCGCGGCAAGGCCGAACTCGACCAGGTCACGGTGGGCGTCAACGGGCCCTGGTTCTCGCTGCCGGCCGGCCCCACGCGCGTGGCCGCCGGCCTGGAGCTGGGCCGCGATTCGCTGGACAACCGGCCCGATCCGCGCATGGTCGACCACGACGTCGCGCTCAGCCCGCCCAAGGTGCGCGTCGACGAGAACCAGGCCACCGCCGCGCTCTACGCCGAACTCAGCGCGCCGCTGGCCTCGCGCCTGCAGGGCGAATTCGCCCTGCGCTCGGATTATCGCGAAGGCTATCGGCACAAGCTGTCGCCCAAACTGGGCCTGAAGTGGAACGCCTTGGACACGCTGACCTTCCGCGGTTCCTGGGCGACCGGCTACCGCGCGCCTTCGCTGTACGAATTGCGGCGCCCGAACGTGTCCGACCAGGTCGCGGTGGTGCAGGACAACCAGGGCTTCGGCCCCTGCGACAATCCCATCGTCGGTCCGAACGGCGAAACCCAATGCCTGGTCGCGCGTGGCGCGTTCGAGAACACCGACCTCAAGCCGGAAACCTCGCGCAGCTACACCCTGGGGTTCGTGTGGGCGCCGAACCCGCGCTTCAGCCTGGCGCTGGACCATTTCGATATCCGCCGCCGCAACGAGATCCTGGCGGTGAACGGCCTGGCCGGGGATCTCATGTCCACGCGCTCGGCCAAGCGCGACGACGACGGCGAACTGATCGGCGTGCAGGACTACTACGACAACATCGGCGAGACCCACGTGCGCGGTTGGGAGTTCGACGCCGAATACCGGCTGCAGACCCGGCGCTGGGGACGTTTCACGGTGCGCCTGGCCGGCAACTACCTCGACCGCCTGTCGCGGCGCGTCGACACCGAGAACCCGGCGCTGGATTACGCCGGTTACGGCGCCCCCGACCGCACCGCCCTGGCGGGGCTGCAATGGGCCTACGGCAACTGGAGCACGAGCTTGAACGCGCGCGCGCTGGGGCCGTCGCGGATCGGCATGCCGGGCGAGGAGTGCGAGAAGCGCTATGCGCTGGCCGGCCGCTGCCGCAATCCGGGCTCGACCACGTTGGACCTCAACTTCGACTACAACGTCGAACGCTGGCGCTTCTCGCTCAACGTGCACGATCTGGGCGACCGCACGCCGGTCAACTACGACACCGCCAAGGGCGGCTACGACATCGCCTACGACGATCCGCGCGGCCGCTACTACCTGTTGAGCGCCGCCTACCGCTTCTGACCGGCGGAACCTGCGCCGCGCTGCAGGCGATGGCATCTTTTTCGCGCATTTTGCGTTGGATGGACCGAGACGGTACGGGGCCGGCGATGCGCGCGGGTAGGGAGGCGCCGCGCGCTTGCGTTATTTCCTATCAGGGGTCGCGTCGGCGACGGTCCGCATCCACCGGCGATCAGGGGAGCGGCTCGCGTCGCAGCGCACCCCTCCCACTTCCCACGCGATTCGATCGCGCCGCCACCGAAAGGAGCATCGGCAGCATGCAAAGCAGTGCAAGCGCAACAGGCAACCGTCGTCGTCGCGATCGCAGCCACCCCCGTTCGGCGCTGTCGGCCGCGATCCTTTGCGGCCTGTTGCTGGGCGCCGGCGCGCCCGCGTTCGCGCAGGACGCCTACCACGAAGGCGGAGTCGTCGGCGATGCCGACAGCTGGCGCAGCGACGAGTTCAAGGCCGATTGGGGCCTGGGCGCGATCGGCGCCGAATACGCCTACGCGCGCGGCCTGAGCGGGCGCGGCGTCCGCCTGGGCGTGTTCGACAGCGGCGCGGCCTTGAATCATGCCGAGTTCGGAGGCCGCGACCATCGCGCCATCCGCATCGGCGATCCGGGCTGCGCCAGCACCAGCCTGATCAGCGGCCCCAACGCCTGCTTCCTGTCCGACGGCGACATCGCCCAGATCGAGGCCTACTACATCAACGACAGCGTGCCGCCGGAGCTGTCCTTCGGCGGCAGCGGCATTCGCCTGATCCTGGAATACAACAGCCACGGCACCCACGTCGCCGGCACCATGGTCGCCAACCGCGACGGCCGCGGCATGCACGGCGTCGCCACCGGCGCCAGCCTGACCGCGTCCAAGCTGTTCTTCGATCGCATCTACGAGTACTACGTCGACGCCAACGGCGGCATCGACCGGCGCACGCTCACCCAGGGCCCGGGCGAGGACGCGCTCAACAGCATGTTCGACCAAATGGCCGCGCAGGGCGTGCGCGCGATCAACCACAGCTGGGGCAACGGCACCGAGCCGACCACGCCCGAGGACATGGATCGCGAATACGCCGACTACGCCGATTACTACCGCATCTTCGCCGACGCCGCGCTGCGCACCGGCATGATCAATGTCTGGGCCGCGGGCAACGATTACGGCAACATCGCCGGCGCCTACGCCACCCTGCCGCGCTTCGCGCCGGAGATCGAGAAGTACTGGCTCAGCGTGGTCAACGTGGGCCGCGACCTCAACCTCGACGGCAGTTCCAGCATCTGCGGCCTGAGCAAGGACTGGTGCGTGGCCGCGCCGGGCACCGACATCCGTTCGAGCGTGATCAACGGCGAGATCGACGGCCGAGTGGTGCGGGACACGGACGGTTCGCTCAACCTGCTGGTCGACGCCGCGCATCCGAACTATGGCTACGACGACTACACCGGCACCTCGATGGCCTCGCCGCACGTCACCGGCGCGCTCGCGCTGCTGATGGAGCGCTATCCCTACCTCGACAATCCGCAGATCCGCGACGTGCTGCTGACCACCGCCACCGACCTGGGCGATCCGGGCGTGGACGAGTTCTACGGCTGGGGCCTGATCGACCTGAAGAAGGCGATCGACGGGCCGGGCCAGTTCCGGGTCGACACCGAGGTGGCGATGAACCAGCGCGCCGGCGGCGCCAAGGTCTGGCAGGGCGGCGCCTGGGACGATTGGAGCAACGACATCTCCGGCCCCGGTCGCCTGACCAAGTCCGGCGCCGGCTGGCTGCGCCTGAGCGGCGGCAATACCTTCGCCGGCGCCAGCGTGCGCGCCGGCCGGTTGGAGTTGGCCGGCATCAGCAAGCTGTCCGGTTCGGTCGATGTCGAGGGCGGCGATCTGCTGCTCACCGGGGAATTGCACCGCTCGGCCGTGAACGTCGCGTCCGGCGTCGCCCGTATCGAGGGCGGGCTCCACGATCTGGCCTTCAGCGTCAACGGCGGCTGGGGCCTGGTCGCCGCCAGCGGCGTGCTCGAGAACGTCGACTTCCGCGTCGACGGCGGCAAGGTCGCCTTCAACGGCGTGCAGCGCGGCGGCAGCACCGTGATCGGCGCGGGCGGCACGCTCGGCGGCAGCGGCCGGCTGGGCGCGACCCGCGTCGAGGGCACGATCGCGCCGGGCAATTCGATCGGCACCCTGATCATCGACGGCGACTACACCCAGGCCGCGGGTTCCACCTATCAGGTCGAACTGGCGGCGCCGGCGGCGTCCGACCTGTTGCAGGTCAACGGCCGCGCGACCCTGTTGGGCGGCACCGTGCGCGTGTTCCAGGGGCCGGGTACCTATCTGCTGGGCCAGCGCTACGGCATCCTCTCGGCGACCTCCGGCGTCGACGGCCGTTTCGCCGCCATCGACCACAGCGCGTTCTCGCCGTTCCTGAAGTTCGATCTGGCCTACGGCGCCGACAAAGTGACGGTGGATGTGGTGCGCGGCGCCAGCCTCGCCAGCGCCGCCAACACCTACAACCGGCGTTCGGCCGCCGGCGCGGTCGATGCGCAGGCGATGGACCAAAGCCTGCCGCAGCGGTTGACCCAGCTGTTCCCGGCGCAGGCGCTGGACGCGCTGGACGCGCTAAGCGGTGAACTGCACGCGAGCGCGCGCTCGGTACTGCTGGAAGACGGCCGCCACGTGCGCGAGGCGGCCCTGGCGCGCGCGCAGGCCGGCAGCGGCGCGTTCGACTCCGTGGGCGAGGGCGAGTCCCAATCCGCGGCCTGGATCCAGTTGCTCAAGAACGGCGGCAGCCTGCACGCCGACGGCAACGCCGGCGAAGTCGGTTACAACGGCGACACCAGCCTGCTCGGCTACGACTACCGCTTCGGCAACGGCTGGCGCCTGGGCGTGCTCGGCGGCGTCGGCCGCAGCGACGCCAAGCTGACTACGCGCGGTTCGCGCGGCGAGGTCCGCTCCCGCCACCTGGGCCTGTACCTGGGTCAGAACTGGGGCGGCTTCGGCCTGCGCGCCGGCGCCAGCTACGCGCGCCACGACATCGAAATCGAGCGCAGCGTGAACTTGCCGGGGCTGTTCGACCGCACCCGTGCCGACTACGACGGCGACACCCGTCAGGTCTTCGTCGAGGGCGGCTATCGCATCGCTCGCGGCGCCTGGGAGTGGGAGCCCTACGCCCAATACGCGCAGGTGCGCGTGGGCAGCGACGGCTTCCAGGAAAGCGGCGGCACGGCCGCGCTCGGCGGCGCCAGCGCCGACCAGCGCCTGGACCTGTCCACCCTGGGCCTGCGTTTCAACGTCGGCCTCAAGGGCGCGCAGCAGGAGCGCAGCTGGCTGAATCTGCGCGGCGGCATCGGCCGGCGCCACGCCGGCGGCGCGGAAACCCCGTCGGCCACCGTGGCCTGGCGCAACGGCGCGGCCTTCGACGTGCACGGCGCGCCGCTGGCCGAGGATGCGACCGTGTTCGAGGCCGGCCTGGCCGCGCGCGTGGGCGGCAACGGCCTGCTCGAGTTCAGCTACAGCGGCCAATGGGCCGATGAAGCGCGCGATCATGCGGTGAACGCGCGCTACACCCTGCAGTTCTGACCGTCGCACGACGGCAGCGAGCGCGGCGGCCACGGCCGCCGTGCCGCGGCGAGGGATCGCCGGGCGGCAGGGACGCCCAGGGCGGTCGCAAGATCGGATCTCTCCCAGCACCTCGGGCCGCCTCGCAGGCGGCCTTTTTTTTGTCATGCCGACAAGCGCGCGGTCGCTTATGCTGCCGCTTCCATTGGCGTAGGACCGCATATGAGCATCAAGAACCTCAAGGATTTCGTCGAAACCAGCAGCCAGAAGGACCTCAGCCCCGAGGTGTTCGAACTCGAGAGCTCGCACCTGCTCGAGGTCAAACTCAACGGCCGCATCTGGGCCAAGTCCGGCTCGATGGTGGCCTACCGCGGCGGCGTCAAGTTCGTCCGCCAGGGCATGCTCGAACAGGGCCTGACCAACCTGCTGAAGAAGGCGATCAGCGGCGAAGGCACCCAGATGATGAAGATGGAAGGGCAGGGCCGGGTCTATATCGCCGACGCCGGCAAGAAGATCACCCTGCTGCGCCTGGCCGGCGAGTCGATCTTCGTCAACGGCAACGACGTGCTCGCCTACGAGGACGGCGTCGCCTCGGAAATCAAGATGATGCGCAAGGTCTCGGGCATGATGTCCGGCGGCCTGTTCAACATGAAGCTCTCCGGCAGCGGCCTGGTCGCGATCACCTCGCACTACGAACCGCTGACCCTGGCGGTGACCCCGGACCAGCCGGTGTTCACCGACCCCAACGCGACCGTGGCCTGGTCGGGCAACCTCAGCCCCGACATCGTCACCGACATCTCGCTGGGCACGCTGCTCGGCCGTGGTTCGGGCGAGAGCATCCAGCTCAAGTTCTCCGGCAACGGCTGGGTGGTGGTGCAGCCGTACGAAGAGGTGTATTTCCAGCAGCAGGGCTGAGCGTTCGCGCGTCGCAAGACGCGCCGTTCGGCAACGCAAAAGGCCGCGAGCGATCGCGGCCTTTTGCGTTGCGCGCATGCGCATCCGCTTTGTGCAGGAGCGGCGCAAGCCGCGACCGTGCCAGTCCGGCTGCGACGCCGGTCGCGGCTTACGCCGCTCCTGCCTCACGGCCCCGCGCTCCCGCAAGTGCTCCTGCGGGACACGCACCGCACTCGCCGAATCGCGCTCAAAGAAAAAGGCCGCGATTGCTCGCGGCCTTTCCCGTGTCGCTGGAGACCGCGCGACTGGCTTAGGCCAGGCCGGCCTGCTTCATGACTTCGGCGGCGAAGTCGTCGGTCTGCTTCTCGATGCCTTCGCCCACGGCCAGGCGCTGCGAGGTCACGACCTCGGCGCCGGCGGCCTTCAGGACCTGCTCGACGGTCTGGTTGGTGTCCAGCACGTAGGGCTGACCGTACAGGGTGACTTCGTTGACGATCTTGGCGATCTTGCCGCCGATGATCTTCTCCAGGATGTCGGCCGGCTTGGCCTTGTCCTTGTCGGTCATCTTGGCCAGTTCGATTTCCTTTTCCTTGGCCACGAACTCGGCCGGGACGTCGCTGGCCTTGATGTGCGGCGGATTCATCGCCGCGACATGCATCGCCAGGCCGCGGGCCAGGTCCATGTCGCCGCCCTTGACTTCGATCAGCACGCCGATGCGGCCGCCGTGCACGTAGGCGGCGACGTTGTTCGGGCTGTCGATGCGGACCAGGCGACGCACCTGCACGTTCTCGCCGACCTTGGCGATCACGGCGGCGCGGGTCTCTTCGATGGTTTCGCCGCTGGCGACCTTGGCGGCCTTCAGGGCTTCGGCGTCGGCGGCGCCGGAGGTCAGCGCGACCTGGGCGACGGTCTCGGTGAAGCCGAGGAAATTGGCGTCCTTGGCGACGAAGTCGGTCTCGGAGTTGATCTCGACCAGCACGGCCTTGCCGCCGTCCTGGGCGACCGCGATGCGGCCTTCGGCGGCGATGCGGCCGGCCTTCTTGTCGGCCTTGGCCAGACCCGACTTGCGCAGCCACTCGGCGGCGGCGTCGATGTCGCCGTTGTTTTCGGTCAGGGCCTTCTTGCACTCCATCATGCCGGCGCCGGTGCGCTCGCGGAGTTCCTTGACCAGGGAAGCGGTGATTTCAGCCATGGGGTTACCTCAGGTATTCGTGTGGCCGTGTAGGAGCGGCGTAAGCGGCGGCGCGCGCGACGGCGATCGCCGCTTACGCCGCTCCTACATGGTCGGATGCGTGATAGACGCAGCCGCGCAGTCTCGCGCGGCTGCGTGACAATGCGCTTACTCGGCCGCCGGAGCGTCCTTCTTGGCGCCGGCCGGGGCCGGGCCCTTCTTGGCCGGGGCGCGACCGCGCGGAGCGGCCTTGCGGTCTTCCTTCGCGACCGGGTTGCCTTCGGCGTCGAGCTCGACGAACTCTTCCTCGCGCACGCCGACGGCCGGCGCGGCGGCCTTGCCTTCCAGCACGGAGTCGGCGGCGGCGCGGGCGTACAGCTGCACGGCGCGGATGGCGTCGTCGTTGCCCGGGATGGCGTAGTCGACCAGGGCCGGATCGTAGTTGGTGTCGACGACCGCGACGACCGGGATGCCGAGCTTCTTGGCTTCCTTGATCGCGATGTCTTCATGGCCGATGTCGATCACGAACAGCGCGTCGGGCAGACGGTTCATTTCCTTGATGCCGCCCAGCGAGGCCAGCAGCTTCTCGCGCTCGCGGCGCAGGCCCAGCACTTCGTGCTTGACCAGCTTCTGGAAGGTGCCGTCGGTTTCGCCGGCTTCCAGTTCCTTCAGGCGCGACACCGACTGCTTGACGGTGCGGAAGTTGGTCAGGGTGCCGCCCAGCCAGCGCTGGGTCATGTACGGCATGCCGCAACGCTCGGCCTCTTCCTTGATCGACTCGCGCGCCGAGCGCTTGGTGCCGATGAACAGGATGGTGCCGCGCTTCTGGGCGATGCCCGAGATGAAGTTCATCGCGTCGTTGAACAGCGGAACGGTCTTCTCGAGGTTGATGATGTGGATCTTGCCGCGGGCGCCGAAGATGTACGGACCCATCTTGGGGTTCCAGTAACGGGTCTGGTGGCCGAAATGGACGCCGGCTTCCAGCATCTGGCGCATGGTGATCTGGGGCATTGCATGACTCCGATAGGCAAGGAACCGGCCGCCACGAAAGATGAGGGCGGTGCGCCGTGGGCAGGGCCTGCGGCGCGTGGTTCCGGGGTTGGGCCTCCCCGCTGCTTCCGTGTCCGAACCGCGTACGTAAAGCTGTACGAGGCACCCCGGCACGGGTTGTGGCAGCGGGTGTGTATTCGCCGGTGACGCCCGGCGTGGGCGGCGCGCAAGGTCGAAACCCTCCGCTGAGCCGGCAAAGTGTAGCCGGGACAGGGGCTTGGAGCAACCAACCCGGTCCGGGGGCGGCTTCGGGCCGGCCTCAGGGCAGGCTGTCGTAGACCGAGCCCACGAACTGAGCCGGTTTGACCCAGCCCTGGCCCCAGCGCGGGTCCAGGTCGGCGGTCGGGGCCGCGGCCAGGACCTGTTCGCGGGTCCGGCCCGCGCGCTTGAGCCTGGCGACCCGGTCGCGGACCTCGGCAAGCATGTCTCGCGCAGCCTTGAGATCGGCCTTGGCGCCGATCGGGCCGTGGCCGGCGACGATGCGGCTGCGCTCGTCGGCCAAGCCCAGGCCCATGTCCAGGGCCGCGATCAGGCCATCGACGCTGCCGCCGGTGCCGGTGTCGATGATTGGGTAGAGGCCGTTGAAGAAGCAGTCGCCCAGGTGCAGCACGTTGGCGGCGGGCAGGAAGGCCAGCAGGTCGCCGTCGGTATGCGCGCGCGGCATGTGGATCAGGCGCAGTTCCAGGCCGCGCAGGCGGACCGTGGCGACCGGGGCGCGGCCGTCGCCGGCCAGGGTCAGGCCGGGCAGGGCCTGAGCGGGCAGGGCCGGCATGATCCGGTCGTGGTGCTTGAGGTAGGTGTCCACGGCCATGCGTGCGCGCGCGTTTTCGTGCGCGACCACCACCGCGCCGCGCTCGCCCAGCTCGCGATTGGCGCCGACGTGGTCCAAATGCCAGTGGGTGTTGACCGCGTAGCGCAGCGGCAGGCGGGTACGCGCGTCCAGCGCCGCCAACAGCTGCGGCGCGCCTTTGGGCAGGTCGGTGTCGACCAGGACGGCGCCGTCCTCGCCCACGGCCAGCAGCACCGCGCCGCCGCTGCCCTGGTAGATCCAGGCGCCGGGCGCGAGCTCGGTGAAGGCCGGGGCGGGCGCGGCGCCGGCCTGGGACGCCGGTTCGGCGGCCGTGGCCGGCATCAGCATGAACAGGCCGGTCAGCGCGGCCGGGAGCAGCAATCGGAACGGCGGCACGGTAGGCACTCCTGTCTGTCGGTGGCGCAGGCGCCGTCGGGGCTGGGCGTTGCGAGGCGGCGGATGCTCCGTCCCAGGCCCGCCCTGAATGGGCGCGCTGCAAATGAGCGATAATGCCCGCATGCCCATTACCATCAAAACTCCGGACGAGATCGAGAAGATGCGCGTCGCCGGCCGCCTGGCCGCCGAGGTGCTGCAGATGATCGCCCCGCACGTGAAGCCCGGCGTCACCACCGAGGCCCTGGACAAGCTCTGCCACGACCACATCGTCAACGTCCAGCAGGCGATCCCGGCCAACGTCGGCTACAAGGGTTTCCCCAAGACGGTCTGCACCTCGGTCAACAACGTCATCTGCCACGGCATCCCGAGCGAGTCCAAGGTCCTGAAGGAAGGCGACATCGTCAACATCGATGTCACCGTCATCAAGGACGGCTGGCACGGCGATACCAGCCGCATGTACATCGTCGGCACGCCTTCGGTCATGGCCAAGCGCCTGGTCGACGTGACCCGCGAAGCCATGTTCCGCGGCATCCGCACGGTCAAGCCGGGTTCGACCCTGGGCGACATCGGCGCGGCGATCCAGCAGTACGCCGAGTCCGAACGTTTCAGCGTGGTGCGCGAGTATTGCGGCCACGGCATCGGCCGGATCTACCACGAGGATCCGCAGGTGCTGCATTACGGCCGCGCTGGCGAAGGCCTGGTGCTGAAGCCAGGCATGACCTTCACCATCGAGCCGATGATCAACGAAGGCGCGCGCCACACCAAACTGCTGCCCGACGGCTGGACCGTGGTCACCAAGGACCGCAAGCTTTCGGCGCAGTGGGAGCACACGGTCGCGGTGACCGACGACGGCGTCGAGATCCTGACCCGGCTGCCCGGCGACGACAACGACCTATGACCGGTAGCGCCGCCGCCGGCTCTGGCCTGGCGGAGCCGGGCGCAACGGCGCATGGCGCCGACCGGGCGGCGTCGATCCGCGCCGCGTTGACCGCGGTCGACGCGGCATTGGCGCAGCGTTTCGACGCCGGCCCCGAAGTCGACATCGATCGCCTGCTGCGCGTGCGCGCCGACACCGTCGACGCCGAAGTGCGCGCGGCCTGGCGCGACAGCGTGCCCGCCGACGCACCGCTGGCGCTGTTCGCGGTCGGCGGCTACGGTCGCGGCGAACTGTTCCCGCAATCCGACATCGACCTGCTGGTGCTGGCCGAGCCGCAGGCCCAGGCCGAGCACGCCGACGCCCTGGGGCGCTTCTTCACCCTGCTGTGGGACGGCGGCCTGCCGGTCGGTCACGCGGTGCGCTCGGCCGCGCAGTGCACCGAGGCCGCGGCCGACATCACCGTGCTCACGGCGATGCTCGAAGCGCGCCCGCTGGCCGCCGACCACCACGCCGGCGCCACCCTGCAGGCCGCGATCGCGCCGCTGTACGTGTGGCCGGCGCGCGAATTTTTCCTGGCCAAGCGCGAGGAACTGCGCCAGCGCCACGCCCGCTACGGCGACACCGCCGACAACCTCGAGCCCAATCTCAAGGAAGGCCCTGGCGGCCTGCGCGACGTGCAGACCCTGCACTGGATGGCGCTGCGCATCATCGGCACCGCCGATCTGGAATCCCTGGTCGCGATCGGCCAGCTCGGCATCGACGAGCTGACCACCCTGGAGCGCGAGCGCCGCGCCCTGTCGCGCCTGCGCTTCGGCCTGCACCTGGTCGCGCGCAAGCGCGAGGAGCGCCTGCGCTTCGACTACCAGAAGCTGCTGGCCGAACGCCTGGGCCACGTCGACAATGCCGACAACCTCGCCGTCGAGCAGATGATGCAGGGCTTCTACCGTAGCGCGGCGCTGGTGCTGCGCATCGGCGAACGCCTGCTGCAGCGCTACGAGGAGCAGATCGAAGGCGAGCCCACGCCGGTGCCGATGCACGGCGCGTTCGAGGCCTTCGAGCTGCGTCGCGACTACATCGCCGCGCGTTCGCCGCAGTGGCCGCGCGACGCCGACGACATCTTCGCCCTGTTCGCGGCCTGGGCCGAGCACGACGGCGTGCGCGGCCTGCATTCGCGCACCGCGCGCGCGCTGGCCGAGTCGCTGTCGCGCATTCCCAGTTTCGAAGCCGCCGAACCGGCGCTGCGCGAACGCTTCCTGGCGATCCTGCGCGGCCCGCATCCGGTCCATGCGCTCGAACGCATGGCCCGCCTGGGCGTGCTCGGGCGCTGGATTCCGGCGTTCTCCAAAGTCTCCGGGCGCATGCAGTTCGACCTGTTCCACGTCTACACCGTCGATCAGCACACCCTGGCGGTGCTGCGCAATCTGGCCCGCTTCGCTTCGGGCGTGGCCGACGAACGCTTCAGCATCGCCCACGAAGTCTGGCCGCGCCTGCGCAAGCCCGAGCTGCTGCTGCTGGCGGGCCTGTTCCACGACATCGCCAAGGGCCGCGGCGGCGACCATTCCGAACTCGGCGGCGACGACGCGCGCGTGTTCGGCACCGTCATGGGCCTGAGCGAGGCCGACACCGCCCTGATCGAATGGCTGGTGCGCCAGCACCTGCTGATGTCGGTGACCGCGCAGAAGCAGGACATCGCCGATCCGGAAGTGATCCACCGCTTCGCCGGCAAGGTCGCCGATCGCGAGCGCCTGGACCATCTGTACCTGTTGACCTGCGCCGATATCGCCGGCACCTCGCCCAAGCTGTGGAACGCGTGGAAGGACCGGCTGATGGCCGACCTGTACACCGCCACCCGCCTGGCGCTGCGGCGCGGCCTGGAACACCCGGTCGCCGGCGCCGAGCGCGCCGCCGAAACCCGCGCCGCCGCGCACGCCATGCTGGCCGCGTTCGGCAGCGGCGACGACGAGATCGCGGCCTTGTTCGCGCGCATGCCCGAGATCGGCTTCCAGCGCGGCCGCCCCGATCAGATCGCCTGGCAGGCCGCCTCGCTGCGCGGCGTGCTGGTCGGCGACACCCGCGTGCGTGCGCGCCCGGTCAGCGCGCTCGCCGGCGCGCTCGAGGTGTTCGTGCATTCGCCCGACCGCGACGGCCTGTTCGCCGCGATCGTGGCCACCCTGGACCGCCTCGGCCTGGCGATCCAACAGGCGCGCGTGCTGGACGGCCCGCAGGGCACCATTTTCGACACCTTCGAAGTCGTGCCCACCGACCCGCGCCATCCACCCTCGGCCGAGGAGGTCGAGCGCCGCCTGGCCGCGGCCCTGGCCGCGCCGCTGGACCGGGTCAAGCCCGCGCGCCGCGCCCAGCCGCGCCACCTCAAGCATTTCCGCATCGTGCCGCAGATCGGCTTCAACACGGTCGACAAATCCGGCAGCGACAGCGCCGGCGGCGCCGGCGAGCGCACCCTGCTCAGCCTGGTCTGCACCGACCGGCCGGGCCTGCTCGCCGACGTCGCCATGACCCTGCGCAACCAGGCGCTGCGCGTGCACGACGCGCGCATCGCCACCTTCGGCGAACGCGCCGAGGACATGTTCCAGATCACCAGCCCCGACACCGACGGGCGCGATCGCGCGCTCGACGAAACGCAACAGCAGGCGCTGCGCGACGCGCTGCTCGCCTGCCTGGAAGGAGACCATCGATGAGCCCCGCCAAGACCGTCAAGACCGCCAAGAAGACCGTCCGCAAGAAGTCGGCGCCCAAAGCGCCGGGCGTCGACGAGCTCAAGTTCATGATCGACAGCGCGTTCGAGCGCCGCACCATGCTGACCCCGGACGAGATCGAAGGCTCGACCCGGCCGACCGTGGAGCGGGTGATCTCGGGCCTGGAGCAGGGCGAGTTCCGCGTCGCCGAACCGGACGGCAAGGGCGGCTGGACCGTCAACGAATGGCTGAAGAAGGCTGTGCTGCTGTATTTCCGCGTCAATGAAATGCAGTTGGTCGAGGCCGACCCGGCGCCGTTCTGGGACAAGGTCCCGGCGCGCTTCGAGGGCTACGGCGAGAGCGATTTCCGCAAGCTCGGCGCGCGCGTCGTGCCCGGCGCGATCGCCCGCCGCGGCGCCCACATCGGCAAGGACGTGGTGCTGATGCCCAGCTTCGTCAACATCGGCGCCCACGTCGGCGAGGGCACCATGGTCGACACCTGGGCCACGGTCGGCTCCTGCGCCCAGGTCGGCAAGCACTGCCACCTGTCCGGCGGCGCCGGCATCGGCGGCGTGCTGGAACCGCTGCAGGCCTCGCCGACCATCATCGAGGACCACTGCTTCATCGGCGCGCGCTCGGAAGTGGTCGAAGGCTTCGTGGTCGGCCATCACAGCGTGATCGGCATGGGCGTGTTCCTGGGCCAGAGCACGCGCATCTACGACCGCGCCACCGGCCAGATCAGCTACGGCTACGTACCTCCCTACAGCGTGGTCGTGTCCGGCCAGTTGCCGGCCAAGGACGGTTCGCATTCGCTGTACTGCGCCGTGATCGTCAAGCAGGTCGACGCCAAGACGCGCTCCAAGACCAGCATCAACGATCTGCTGCGCGGCCTGGCGGACTGAGGCGGTCGATGGGTGCGCTTGTCGGCGAACCAAACGTTCGCGATCCGCTCACCTCAGGCATGCAGCGAATCTCGCGCGTGGACAACCGCTTGACCAAGGTCCTGGCTCCTGTGCTCATGGGCGGGGTCTGCCTCGGCACGATCGCCGCGATGGCGTCCAGGGATGGTCTGCCGTGGTTGCAGGTGGCCCCCATCCTCGCCGTGTTCGCCACGGCGATAGGCTGGTTGGGTTGGAGATTGCAGCGGCAGATGGCGGACGAGGTCTGGGACGACGGCGAGCGTCTGCTCGTGCGACGCTCAGGCATCGATATCAGCTTGCCGCTGACCGAGATCATCAAGGTGGAAAGCCGGGGGTTGCGTCATTCGCCGACCGTGAGCTTGCATCTGCGCGACGGCGGCAAGATCCTGTTCTGCCCCCGCGTCAATCCGCCGGCTTCGTATTACTTCGCAGGCAACCTGGTGGCCGACGATCTGTCCGGACGCGTGCTGACCACGAACGAGAAAGCAATCCGCTCATGACCACCCTGTACGGCTTGAACAACTGCGACACCTGCAAGAAGGCCCGCAAGTGGCTGGACCGCTTCGGCGTCGCGCACAGCTTCGTCGACTATCGCGACAACCGGCAGGCGCCGGAAACCCTGCTGGGCTGGCGCGACCAGCTCGGCGGCTGGGACGCGATGATCAACAAGTCCTCGACCACCTGGCGCACCTTGCCGCCGAACCGCAAGGAACCGGCCTCGGACGCGGAGTGGAAGCTGTTGCTCAAGGAGTACCCGCAGTTGATCCGGCGCCCGGTCGTGGTGACCGATGACGGCAAGGTCACCCAGGGCTTCAGCGACAACGGCTTCAAGCAGCGCTTCGGGATCGGTTCGTGAGCGCGGCGGCCGCCAGCGCGGTGTTGGCCCTGACCTGCGACCTGATCGCGCGTCCCTCGGTCACGCCCGACGACCTGGGCTGTCAGCGCCTGATCGCCGAACGCCTGGGCCAGGCGGGTTTTGCCTGCGAACATCTGCGCTACGGCGAGGTCGACAATCTCTGGGCCGTGCACGGCGATGGCGCGGGGCCGACCCTGGTGCTGCTGGGCCATACCGACGTGGTGCCCTCCGGCCCGGTCGAGGCCTGGGCCAGCGATCCCTACCTGCCCGAGATCCGCGACGGCGTGCTGTACGGCCGCGGCGCGGCCGATATGAAGGGCAGTGTGGCCGCGTTCGTGGTCGCGCTGGAGCGCTTCGTCGCCGCGCATCCCCAGCACCCGGGACGCGTCGCCTTGCTGCTGACCTCCGACGAGGAGGGCGACGCCATCGACGGCGTGCGCCGCGTCGCCGACGGCTTTCGCGCGCGCGGCGAGCGCATCGACTGGTGCGTGACCGGCGAGCCTTCGTCGACCGCCAAACTCGGCGATCTGCTGCGCGTCGGCCGTCGCGGCACTTTGTCGGCGACCTTGAACGTGATCGGCGTGCAGGGCCATGTCGCCTACCCGGACAAGGCGCGCAATCCGATCCACCAGGCCATGCCGGCGCTGTCGGAACTGGCCGCGCGGCGTTGGGATGAGGGCTACGAGACCTTCCCGCCGACCAGCTTCCAGATCAGCAACGTGCATGCCGGCACCGGCGCCAACAACGTGATTCCGGGCGAGCTGCAGGTGCTGTTCAATCTGCGCTACAACCCGAGCTGGAACGCCGAGGCGCTGGAGCGCGAGTGCGAGCAGGTGCTGCGCGCGCACGGCCTGGAATACGAGTTGCGCTGGTTCCGCGGCGGCGAGCCCTTCTACACCCCGGAGGGGCCGCTGCGCGCGGCCGCGCGCGAGGTGCTGGCGCGGTTCGCCGGCGCCGCGCCGGAAGAGAGCACCGGCGGCGGCACCTCCGACGCGCGCTTCATCGCGCCGCTGGGCGCGCAGTGCATCGAGATCGGCCCCATCAACGCCAGCATCCACAAGGTCGACGAGAACGTGTCGGTGGCCGATCTGGAGGCGCTGCCGGATCTGTACCTGGCCTTGATCGAGCGGCTGCTGGACCCGGCGTCGTAGTCGTCCGACGCTGCCGATGAGGCGCGCTGCCGGGGTGGTGGCGCGCCAGCTGTGGTGTCCCACCCAATCGCGGCTTGCGCCGCTCCCACAGCAAGCAAGCGCCACCGGAAGCCCACGACATGGCGGGACGCCGCATGGTCCTTTGAGGGGCGCCAAGCGTGGTGTCCAAATCGCGGCTCACGCCGCTCCCGCATGAAGCGAACGCCGCCGCTCTCTGTGAGAGCGGCGTCCCACGGGGATTTCCTTCGGTCATAAGCCGCGATCGCGCCACTGCGCACGACCGCGCTGTTCCCAAGGCGCCACGCCTCAACGCGGCTTGAGCGTCAACCGATACCGCGTCGCCCCCGGCAGGAAGGGCGAGGCCCGCCCCTGCACCCAATCGTCGTGG
This sequence comes from Lysobacter sp. CCNWLW3, assembly GCF_036697405.1. Classification (NCBI taxonomy): domain Bacteria; kingdom Pseudomonadati; phylum Pseudomonadota; class Gammaproteobacteria; order Lysobacterales; family Lysobacteraceae; genus Lysobacter; species Lysobacter sp. CCNWLW3. Next base: position 1,121,011 of record NZ_JBAHWA010000001.1, on the reverse strand, counting down.
CCCGCGCCCCAGTACGGCGACAGCGGATGCCCGCTCTGGCCGCCGGGCATGTGGATGATGCCCTCGGCCTCGTGCCCGGGCGCCACCACCATGCGCTCGGAGGCGCCGAAATCCTGGCGCTGCACACGCGGCATGGCGACGTCGCCGGGCAGTTCGTCGGCGGGCATGCATAGCGCCGGCTTGGCGAAGCCGGGCAGGGCGCGCGACAGCGGATGGCAGATCGCGGCGGTGTTGCGTTCGCCCCAGCGGCGCTGCGCCAGCGGCCCCTGCTTGGCGAGATCGTCGCGGACCTGGCGCGCGGCATCCTCGAACAGCGCGTCCCAGCTCGGATAGCGCCGCGGCAGCAGATGCGCCGGGCGCCGGCTGACCAGCGGCCAGGCCACGCCTTCGAACTGCGGTAGTTCGGGCATTTCGAAATCGCGGCCCTGGCGCACGCGCGCCGGCGCGGTCAGGCCGTCGATCAGGCGGTCGTGCACGGCCAGGCGCCAGGAACGCACCACCCGATAGCTCACCGATTCCGGCACCGCGCGGCCTTCCCAATGCGCGGACGCGGCGGCGAGTTCGCGTAGCGCGGGCGCGTCCTTGGCCTGTGCGGCCCGATCGCGCAGCAGGGTCCACCAGCGTGCGAGGAAGATCGCGCGGTCGTCGAGCTGGACCCGCAGCAGATCGCGTTCGTCCAGACGCGGTTTGCTCATCAGGTCGTCGCGAATCTGCCGCGCGCGCGCGCCCAGGACCAGGCCGCCGTCGCCGATGCGCGCCAGCTCGGCGCCGTCGAGGGTGCGCGAGTTGGCGGTCCACAGGCGCCCGCCCGGTGGGTCGATCAGTTGCGGCGCGGTGTCGGTGCGCACGGCCCAGGGCGGGCAGGCCGCGGCCGCGTCGGCGGCCAGCGGCACCGCCGGGGTGCAGGCCGGCGCGCGCTGCGGGATCGGGCCGAGCAGGCGCCAGGCGATCCGCCCCGAGCGGTCGCCGACCACCAGGTTCTGCACCGGCAGGGCCACGTCCTGCGCATCGCGCAGGGCCTCGTCCAGCGACTGCGCGCGGGTCAGCCTGGCCAGGCCCAGGTTGAGCCCGCCGGGCAGGTGCGCCGACCAGCGCAAAGCCAGCGCGCTGCCGTCGGGGTTGTCGTGCATCAGCGGGCCCCAGGCGGTTTCGCGCACGCGCAGTACGCGCGCCGCCTCGCCCTTGACCTCGATGCGTTCCTCGTAGGTGCGCAGGCCGGCGCAGGCCTTGGGCGCGGCGCCGGCGCAGCCGGGCGCGATCGCCCAGTCCAGCCAGTCGCCGTAGCTGTTGGTGAAGCCCCAGGCGATGCGGCCGTTGCTGCCGACCACCAGCGCGGGCAGGCCGGGTAGGGTGAAGCCGCCGGCATCGATGCGGCCGCCGGGCACGCGCGCGTCGGCGTAGCGCAGGCGCGCGCGGAACCACAGGTTGGGCGTGCGCAGGCCCAGGTGCATGTCGTCGGCGACGATGGCGCGGCCGTCGCGCGTTCGGCTGCCGGCGACGGCGAAGTTGTTGCTGCCGACCTCGTTGCGGCGCGGTACTTCGGCCAGCGGTTGGTCCGGCGCGGGCAGCGCGCGCAGGTCCAGGCTCGCCGCATCCGGCAGCACGGCGTCGCCGCGGGCGTTGCCGAACAGCGGCGCGTCCCAGGTGCTGCCGTCGTGGGTCAGCAGCGCATACAGGGCCGGCGGCAGGGCCGGGCGCAGCTTCCACAGCGCGCGTTCGCGCAGGTTGTCGGCGTCCTGCAGGTCGAAGTACATCGCGTAGCCGACCAGGGCCGAGTCGGCCAACTGCCAGCGCTGCGGTTGCGTGCCCAGCAACAGATAGGGCCAGGGCCGGGCGCGCAGCGCGCCCAGGCCGTCGTTGACGCCGTCGGTGTAGGCCTGCAGCAGCGGGCGTTGTTCGCCGGCGAAATTCTGCAGCTGTTGTTCGGTGCGCGCGCGCAGGCGGTGGATGCGCCGGCGCTGGTCCACCTCGACCGCGATCGGTCCGAACAGCGCCGACAGCTCGCCGGCCGCGGTGCGGCGCAGCAGGTCCATCTCGAAATAGCGTTCCTGCGCGTGGACGTAGCCCAGCGCGCGGATCGCATCGGTCTCGTTGGCGGCGTCGATGGTGACCACGCCCTGCGCGTCGCGCTGCACGGTCACCGGCGCCGACAGGCCCTGCAGGCTCAGCTCGCCCTCCAGTTGCGGCAGGCTGCCGCGCATCAGCCACCAGGCGCCCGCGACCGCGAGCAGTGCCACCACCCCCAGCGCGAGCAGGCCGCGCTTGATCCATTTGGCCATGAGTTCCCTCCGCGGCGCAGCTTAGCCGATTGGCCGGCCGGTTCCGGGGCCGCGGAGGTCCGCGGGAGGCGGCCGCGGCGGGGGCGCTTGCAAACCGTCCCGGCCTCAAGCAGGATCGAGCCATGTCCCGCCCCTTCGCCACCGCCCTGATCCGCAGCGCCGCCCTTCGCGGCCGCGCGGCCGTGGCTGCGTCGAACAATAACAATCGCAATAACGCCAGCCTTCCGCGGGCCGGCGATTAGCGCGCGCAACACACGCTCAATCGCTCAAGAAGCCCGCGCCGAAAAGCGCGGGTTTTTTGTTTTCTGGCCCCGAGAAATTCCCACCGCCCTGTCCGACCTCCTGGAGATTCCCCGATGTGCTCGATCCTCGGTCTGTTCGACCTCCGCCCCGGCGCCGACCTGAGACCGCTCAGGCCGCTGGCCCTGTCGCTCTCGGCGCGCCAGCGCCATCGCGGCCCCGACTGGTCCGGCGTCAGCGCCGAGCCTCGCGCGGTGCTGGTCCACGAACGCCTCGCCATCGTCGACCCCACCGGCGGCTCGCAGCCGCTGCGTTCGGCCGACGGCGAGCTCGCGCTGGCGGTCAACGGCGAGATCTACAACCACCGCGAGCTCGAGCAGCAGCTGGGCGCCCCCTACGCGTTCCAGACCAAGTCCGACTGCGAGGTCATCAACGCGCTCTACCGCGAGGGCGGCGATCCGGGCGAGCTGCTGAACCGCCTCAACGGCATCTTCGCCTTCGCCCTGTGGGACGCCGCGCGCGGGCGTTACCTGATCGCGCGCGACCCGATCGGCGTGTGCCCGCTGTACTGGGGCCACGATGCCGACGGCCGCCTGTGGGTGGCCTCGGAAATGAAGGTGCTGGCGCGTCTGTGCGACGACGTCGCCGCGTTCCCGCCCGGCCACTACTACGACAGCGAGGTCGGCGTGCCGGTGAAGTACTACCAACGGCCCTGGCGCGACTACGAGGCCACGCGCGGCGTCGAGGTGGGCAAGGAAGAATTGCGCACCGCCTTCGAGCGCGCCGTGCACCGGCAGATGATGAGCGACGTGCCCTACGGTGTGCTGCTGTCGGGCGGCCTGGATTCCTCGCTGGTGGCGGCCTGCGCGGCGCGGTTCGCGCGCCGGCGCATTGAGGAGGACGATCAGGCCGAGGCCTGGTGGCCGCGCCTGCACTCCTTCGCGATCGGCCTGGAGGGCTCGCCCGACCTGGCCGCGGCCGAAGTCGCGGCCGCGGCGCTGGGCACCGTGCACCACGGTTTCACCTACACCTTCGAGGAAGGCCTGGATGTGCTGCCGGACGTGATCCAGCACATCGAAACCTACGACGTCACCACCATCCGCGCGTCCACGCCGATGTTCCTGCTGGCGCGGCGGATCAAGGCCATGGGCGTGAAGATGGTGCTGTCCGGCGAGGGCAGCGACGAGATCTTCGGCGGCTACCTGTACTTCCACAAGGCGCCCAACGCGCGCGAGTTCCACGAGGAACTGGTGCGCAAGCTCGACGCCCTGCACAGCTACGACTGCCTGCGCGCGAACAAATCGATGATGGCCTGGGGCGTGGAGCCGCGGGTGCCGTTCCTGGACGTGGAGTTCCTGGAGGTGGCGATGCGCATGGACGCGCAGGCCAAGATGGCCGGCCAGGGCCGGATCGAGAAGGCGGTGCTGCGCGAGGCCTTCGAGGGCTATCTGCCCGACGAGATCCTGTGGCGGCAGAAGGAGCAGTTCAGCGATGGCGTCGGCTACGGCTGGATCGACGGCCTCAAGGCGCATGCCGAAGCGCAGGTCAGCGACCGCGACCTGGCGGCGGCGCCGGGTCGCTTCCCGATCAACCCGCCCCAGACCAAGGAGGCCTACTACTACCGCTCGATCTTCGAGCGCCACTTCCCGGGCACGGCCTGCGCCGAGACGGTGCCGGGCGGTAAGTCGATCGCGTGTTCGTCGCCGGCCGCGATCGCCTGGGACGCCGCTTTCGCCAACGCCGCCGATCCGTCCGGGCGCGCGGTCGCCGGCGTGCACCAGTCCGCATTGGCCTGAGCCTTCGCCCACCCAGCGGGCGCCGTCGGAGCGGCCCGATGCCGCGACGATTCTGCGCCGACCCGGTGACGGGCCGCGCAGCGCGCCGTAGACGCTCGGGTATCATCGAAAGCCTCTACCGAGCCGGGCTGCGCGAATGGATAGACGCCGATTCCTCGCCGCGGGCGGATTGACGGCGGTCTTGCCGGCGCTCGCGCAGGCACCGACACCGGCGGGTGCGGATGCGGACGCCGGCTTGTTCAAGGACGTCAATTTCTACGACGACGGGCTCAGCCTGACGCCGCGCGAGTACGCCGTGCTTTTGGAGCGCATGGCCTCCGGCGCCGGCATCCAGAACGACAACTACTCCAACGGCGGCATCGTCGCCGACCTGGAGGCCCGCTTCGCCAAGAAGCTGGGCAAGCCCGCGGCGATGTTCGTGCCCACCGGCACCCTCGCCAATCACATCGCGCTGCGCAAGCTGGCCGGCGCCGATCGGCGCGTGCTGGTGCAGGCCGAAAGCCATTTCTACAACGACAGCGGCGACTGCGGCGAGATCCTCAGCGGGCTCAACCTGGTGCCGCTAGCGCCGGGAGGCAGCACCCTCACCGCCGAACAGGCGCGCGAGTGGGTCGAGCGCTCCGCCGGCGGACGCGTGCCGCTCAAGGTCGGCGCGATTTCGATCGAGTCGCCGGTACGCCGGCGCGATCATGAAATGGCCGATTACGACGAACTGGTGCGCCTGAGCCGCTACGCGCGTGGCGAAGGCATCCGCCTGCACCTGGACGGGGCGCGACTGTTCAACCTGCCGTATCACTCCGGGCACAGCCTGCACGAGTACGCGGCGTTGTTCGATACCGTGTTCGTATCGCTGTGGAAGCACTTCAACTGCGCTTCGGGCGCCATCCTCGTCGGCGAGACCGACTTCATCGAAGGGCTGTACCACACGCGGCGCATGTTCGGCGGCTCGCTGCCGCAGGCCTGGCCGGCGGTGGCGGTGGCGGCGCAGTACGTGGACCGCTACGAAGCGGACTACGCGCAGTCCTGGCAGGCGACCGACCGCCTGATAGCGCTGCTGGGCCGGGACCGCCGCTTCAAGCTGCGCAAGCTGCCGTCCGGAACCAGCCGTTACTTCATGGCGGTGTCCGGCGACGCACAGGGATTTCGCGAGCGCGCCAGGCAACGCGGCCTGTTGTTGTCGCGGCCGCATCCGCAGACCGGCGAGTTCGCGATGCAGGTCAATCCCAGCGTGCTGCGCTCCAGCCCGGAGACGATCGCGCAAGGCCTGGCGGACGCGGCCAAGGGCTGATCCGCAGCCGCAAATGAAACGGGCGCCGCGATGGCGGCGCCCGTGGGTGGCGAATCGCGCGACGGCCGCGATGCATCGCGGCGCCGACGCGCTCAGCGGCGCGTTACAGGCCGCAGCCGACCCAAGTGCGTTCCAGGGTCTTGTATTCCCAGTTGCCATTTGGGCAATGCACGCTGACCACGGCGTTGCCGGCCAGCTCGCAGGTCGCGCTGCGGAACGCCATCTTGGTCGCGCTGGCCGCCGCCGCCGGATACGAACCGTAACCCTCGAGATTCTGGTCGTTGGTGGTCCAGGCCGAACTGGCGTTGGCGCGGTGCGAAGCGCCGGCGTAGACGGCGTAATACGGCGGGGGCGGCGGGAACGGGCTGAACGGTTCGCTGACCACGTTGGCCTTGGCGGTCACGGTGGCGGTAGTGCCGGTGTTGCCGAAGTCCAGCGACATGACGGCGTAGTAGGCGCCGCTGCAGATGGAGATGCGCTCGCTGGCATCCGGCGGCGGCGTCGCCGCGGCGATGGAGGGCAGCAGGGCCGCCGCAAGCAGGGCGAGACTGGGATTGGAAAGCTTCATGGACGCAGATCCTTGCGTTCTTGGTGGGATAAAGCCGGCGCAGGGCCTGCCCGAGCAGCATGGGCGGGCCGCCGCCGGCGGCAACGACGACCGGGTGGCCGTCGTCGTCAGTGTCCGGTCGGTCCAGGCGCGCGTCATCCGCATTCGTCGCGCCATACCGTGTTTCGTCGCATTGCGTGCGCGCTGTGGGTGGTGTCGCAACCGAAGATTGCGATGGCCGGAACGAGCCGGCACGGCGCGATGGCGGCCGCGTTTCGCCTCCGCCGCGGATGCCCCTTGTCAGCCGACTCGGTCGGTCTTGCGTTCCAGCTCAGTTGCGATCGAGGCGGTAGACCACCGTGTTCAGCGCGGTCACGCCCTCTTCGACGAAGCTGGGTTGCTGGGCGAGGATGTCGCGGCGCTCCAGGGTCAGTACGCGCCAATCGCGGGCGTAGCGCTGGCGCACCTCGTCCTCGCCGACGTGGAACGGCGGCCCCTGCTTCTCGTGCTGCGGATACTCCAGGGTGATCAGCAGGCCGCGACAGCCGCTGGGCAGGCGCGGGTAGAGCTCGCCCGCGTAGCGCTCGCGCAGCGGCGCGGGCAGGGCGATCAGGGCGGCGCGGTCGAACACCGCCGTGCAGTCGGCCAGCAGTTCGGCATCCAGGGCGAAGGCGTCGCCGCAGATCAGTTCGATCGCGCCGGCCCGGTAATGGCGGCCGTAGCGCGTGTCCTGCGTTTCCGGCTGCAGGCCATGCTCGGCGAAGAATTCCTCGACCGCGATCCGCGACAGTTCGACGCCGAGCACGCGATGGCCTTGCGAGGCGAACCAGGCCATGTCCAGGGTCTTGCCGGCCAGCGGCACGAACACCCGGCCGGCCGGCGCCAGGCCCAGCGACGGCCAGTGCTTGAGCAGCAGCGGCGACGGCCGGTCCTGATGGAAGCCGATCTGCTTGTCCTGCCAGCGCTGGTGCCAGAACTCCGCTTCCATCTCGCTACCTCACTCCACCGACAGGCCTTCGACCTTCTGCCAACCGCGCGGCAGCAGGCCGCCGCGGGTGGCGCGCGCGCCGACGTAGGCGTCCAGGTCCTTCCACGACAGGCTCATGCTGCGGGTGCCGGAGCGGACGCTGAGCGTGGTCCCGGGCGCGACCACCGCCACCGCGACCACGCGCTCGGTGCCGAGCTTGGCCTTGGGGATGTCGATGATCTTGTTGCCTTTGCCCTTGTCCAGCTCGGGCAGCTCGGACACCGGGAACGCGAGCAGGTGGCCGACATTGGTCACCGCGACCACGCGGTCGGCCTCGACCGCGCCGACCGCGGCCGGCTGCAGCACCTTGGCGTTCGGGGTCAGCGACAGCATCGCCTTGCCGGCCTTGTTGCGGCCGGTGAGGTTCTCGAAGCGGGTGACGAAGCCGTAGCCGTGGCTGGAGGCGAGCACGAAGCGGCTGTCGTTGTCGCCGCTGGCCAGGGCCTGGAACGAGGCGCCGGCGGCGGGCGAGAAGCGCCCGGTCAGCGGCTCGCCGTTGCCTCGCGCCGAGGGCAGGCCGTGGACCACGGTCGAATAGGCGCGGCCGGTGGAATCCAGGAACGCGACCTGCTGGGTGCTGCGGCTCTTGACCGAGCCCAGCAGGCCGTCGCCGTCGCGGTAGCTCAGGGTGGCCGCGTCGATGTCGTGGCCCTTGGCCGCGCGCACCCAGCCCTTCTCGCTGAGCACCACGGTCATCGGCTCGCTGGCCACCAGTTCGGTTTCCGACAGCGCCTGGGCGGCGTCGCGCGCGACCAGCGGCGAGCGGCGGGCGTCGCCGAACTTCTTGGCGTCGGCCAGCAGTTCGTCCTTGACCAGCTTCTTGAGCTTGGACTTGCTGCCCAGGGTCGCGATCAGCTTCTCGCGCTCGGCGGCCAGTTCGTCCTGTTCGCCGCGGATCTTCATCTCTTCCAGGCGCGCGAGCTGGCGCAGCTTGGTCTCGAGGATGTAGTCGGTCTGCTCCTCGCTGAGGCCGAAGCGCGCCATCAACACCGGGCGCGGTTCGTCCTCGGTGCGGATGATGCGGATCACCTCGTCCAGGTTCAGGAACGCGACCAGCAGGCCTTCCAACAGGTGCAGGCGGCGCTCGACCTTTTCCAGGCGATGGGTGAGGCGGCGGGTCACGGTGTCGGTGCGGAACACCAGCCACTCGCTCAGCAGCGCCTTCAGGCCCTTGACCTGCGGGCGGCCGTCCAGGCCGATCACGTTGATGTTGACGCGGTAGCTCTTTTCCAGATCGGTGGTCGCGAACAGATGGCCCATCAGCTGCTCGGCGTCGACCCGGTTGGAACGCGGCACCAGCACGATCCGGGTCGGGTTGGCGTGGTCGGACTCGTCGCGCAGGTCCTCCAGCCAGGGCAGCTTCTTGGCCCGCATCTGCTGGGCGATCTGCTCGATGATCTTGCCCGGCGAGGCCTGGTAGGGCAGCGCGGTGATGACGAAGTTCTGCGCTTCCTTCACCCAGGTGGCGCGCGCGCGCACGCTGCCCAGGCCGGTTTCGTACATCGCCATCAGGTCGGCGCGCGGGGTGATGATCTCGGCCGTGGTCGGGTAGTCCGGGCCCAGTACGTGCTCGCACAGGTCGCGGGTGGTCGCGTCCGGGTCGTCGAGCAGGCGCACGCAGGCGCTGACCACCTCGTTGAGATTGTGCGGCGGCACGTCGGTGGCCATGCCGACCGCGATGCCGGTGGTGCCGTTGAGCAGCAGGTGCGGCAGGCGCGCCGGCATCCAGGTCGGCTCTTCCAGGGTGCCGTCGAAGTTAGGCACCCAGTCGACCGTGCCGTGGGCGAGTTCGCCCAGCAACACCTCGGCGATCGGGGTCAGTTTGGATTCGGTGTAGCGCATCGCCGCGAACGACTTGGGATCGTCGCTGGAACCGAAGTTGCCCTGGCCCTCCACCAGCGGGTAGCGGTAGGAGAACGGCTGGGCCATCAGCACCATGGCTTCGTAGCAGGCGCTGTCGCCGTGCGGGTGGTACTTGCCGATCACGTCGCCGACGGTGCGCGCGGACTTCTTGGGCTTGGCGCCGGCATTGAGGCCGAGCTCGCTCATCGAATAGATGATGCGGCGCTGGACCGGCTTGAGGCCGTCGCCGAGGAAGGGCAGGGCGCGGTCGAGCACCACGTACATCGAGTAATCGAGGTAGGCGCGCTCGGCGTACTCGCGCAGCGGGATCTGTTCGAAGCCGTGGAACACCGGACGTACGGAATCAGTCATGGAACGCAATCAACTCGCTAAGGCGTGACCTCGCGATTCTACCCGTCGCTGTGCCGGGCCGGAGCCGCGATCTCGTCCTTGTGTCCGCGCGCGATGCCGCGCGTGCGCGGCGCGGCAAGGGTTCGCGGCAGGCAAGGCCAAGCGGGCGAGGCGCGCGCGCCGGCCCGGGCCGGCGGCAGGGCCGGCCTTGCCGATTTCGGCGTTGGGCCGGCGTTGTGACAAAACCGTTGACAGCCGCCTCACCGCAACGCAACATACGCCTCCTCGCAGCGCCCCACGGCGTTGCGACAGGCCCAGGTGGCGGAATTGGTAGACGCACTAGTTTCAGGTACTAGCGGGTAAAACCGTGGAGGTTCGAGTCCTCTCCTGGGCACCACTCTTCAGAACAACCCCTGAGAAATCAGGGGTTTTTCGTTTTCAGGGCCGGCTCCGGCCCGATTCCGCGGCCGCCGCGAGCGCAGCAGCCGTGCGGGCCCCGCCTCCGGCCGCAGCCTGGGCTTCGATGTCCTTCGAACCGTCGCCGATCCGGCCGGCCTAGACTCGGCCGGCGCAGGCCCCAGCTTCGATTTCCGCGTCTCCCGCCCGGGAACGCCGGCGCTTCCAAGCGGTCGCTCGATGCCGGTCGCTGCACTCCACGCAACACGCGGTCCTGCGCCGTCGCTCCCCGCGGCATCGCATCGCCTTCCAGGCCGCCGCGCGCCCGTCGCCGGACACCCACCCTTCCGATCCCGCGCCGCTGCGCGAGGTCGCCGCTATGCCGAGTCTGTACGCATGCGTGGCGTCGAAATCTGCCTCGCCCGCGCCGCATCGCTCGTTTCGAATCACCCACGATTCCGCACAGGAGTACGCCTCTGACACAGCCTCCCACGTCCATCGCCATCGGCGCCTGCACCCGCGTCGATGCCAGTCCCGCCGCGATCTGGAACTGCCTGATCGACATCGCCTGTTGGCCGCAATGGCACGACCGGATCTCGGCCTCCAACTTATTAGGCCCGGCGCAGCCCGGCACCGCGCTGCACTGGCGCGAACACGAGACGCTCTCGCTCGCGCGCCTGACCTGCGTCGAACCCGGTCGCAGGCTCGAATGGGACCTGCTGCAAGGGCCCTGGCCCGGCCTGCACCGCTGGCGCATCGAGGAAAGCGCGGGTGGCGCGCTGGTCTGCCACGCCCGCAGCCTGGCCGCCGCCCCGGACCAGGACGTCGCACGGCTGCGCGAGCGCCTGCTGGCCGCGGTCAACGACTGGAACGACCGATTGCGGGCGCGCTTCAAACACAGCTAGTCGCACCGATGGGCACCACGCCCTTCGATTCACCGCAAGCTCAATCGCCTGCACGCCCGTGCAGGCTGGGCGGCACTGTTCTTAGGATTATTGAGGCGGAGCCGCATACGGTTCCGAGGCGCGAGTCGAGAGCCACAAGAACAGCGGAATGTTCGATCGATGCGTCCGTCGCAAAGCCTGGACGATGCTGTGCCTGGCCGGATTGGCTTTGTCGGGTAGTGCGTGCTCGGCGCAGAACGAGCGGCCTGCTGCGACGGCTGCGGCGGACGCCGGCGCCGATCCGTTCGCGGGCGATTGGGGCTTTAGTACGCGTTGCTGCAAGGGCACTACGTCGGCATCGATATCGCCCGCGACGGTGAAGGGCATAGCGGAAGCTGGAGCGACGGCACCGATACTCGCGGGTCGGATGGGCTACTCGAGGGACGAGTGAGCGACGGCAAACTCGTGCTTGAGCTTTGCAGCAAGTACGTCGAGTCGGGCCGCTATGCGCCATGCCCGAAGTACGAAGGACGAGTCGGTTGCTTCGAGCGCCGTGGCGATCGGCTGGTGTGGTATCGCCGGTCCGGCGACGTAATCGACGAGTACGGTATTTTGCACCGCGAGCCAATCGCAGCCCTCGGTCCGGAAGGGATTTGCAACGAATAAGTGACCGCGAACGGCGAGGCCCATGCGTTCGCGATGTACTCGCCGCCCGGCGAGCGCGGCCCGCAATCCACGCCCAGGTCGAGGCCAACCAGGCCGCGCGCGTGCCGGCCGCGCAGAGCTTCGAGCAACTGGCCCAGGTCGGCGCGCAGCAGAGCCAGCAACAGACCCAGGGCCTGGGCGGTCCGGATGCGCCGGGTCGCGGCGGGCAGCGGATGGGCTGAGCCCGGCCCGTTTCGCGGCCCAGCTCCGTCGCGGCGGCGGGGCGCGCAGGCCTGGTCGCTGCCCGGCCGACGACGCTGCGTTCATGGCGATGTGCGACCATGCCGCGATGAGTAAGAAGACCCCGGCCGGGGGCAAGCCCGGCAAATCCACCCGCGCAGCCAGCGCGAAGGCCGGCGCCAAGCCGGCGAACACCAGACAAGGCGCCGGCAAGCCCGGTGGCGGCAAGAAGAGCTCCGCGCCGCGGCCGCCGTGGCTGCCCGAGAGCCTGCAACACGGGCCGCCCGGCAAGGGCGGCAAGCGCGGCAAGGCCGATGCGGCAACGCCGTCCGCGCCGCGCGCGCGCAACGCGCCGCCGGCCTACAACGACCCTTACGCCGAGCGCGAAGCCAGCCGCTACGAGCAGCCCATCGCCAGCCGCGAGGCCATCCTGCAACTGCTGGCCGCGGCCGACGGCCCGATGCGCGCCGAGGCCCTGGCCGAGACCCTGGGCCTGAGCGCGCCGGACCGCTTCGACGCGCTCGGCAAGCGCCTGGCGGCGATGCTGCGCGAAGGCCAGCTGCTGCAGAACCGCAAGGGCGAGTTCGCGCCCGCCGCGCGCATGGACCTGATCCCCGGTGTGGTGATCGCCAATCCCGACGGCTTCGGCTTCCTGCGCCCGGAAGCCGGCGGTGGCGACGACCTGTTCCTGCCGCCGTTCGAGATGCGCAAGGCCATGCACGGCGACCGCGTGCTCGCCAGCGTCACCGGCGTCGACCGCCGCGGCCGCCGCGAGGGCGCGATCGTCGAAGTGCTGGAGCGCCGTCTCAACCGCCTGATCGGCCGCTTCACCGTGGAGTCCGGCATCAGCTACGTCGTGCCCGACGACCGCCGCATCCAGCGCAATGTGCAGATTCCGCCGGACGCGCGCCTGGAAGCGCAGAACGGCCAGTTGGTGGTCTGCGAACTGGTGCAGGCGCCGGACGCCAAGCGCCCGCCGATCGGCCGCGTGCTGACGGTGCTGGGCGAACGCCTGACCGCGTCGCTGGCGGTGCAGGCCGCGATCCACGGCCACGAACTGCCGCACGAATTCCCGCAGGCGGTGCTCGACGAAGCCGCCGGCGTCGCCCTGACGGTGCCGCCGGAGCTGGCCGCGCAACGCGTCGACCTGCGTTCGACCCCGCTGGTCACCATCGACGGCGAGGACGCCAAGGATTTCGACGACGCCGTCTATTGCGAGCCCAACCGCGACGGTTTCCGTCTGGTGGTCGCGATCGCCGATGTCTCCCATTACGTCCGCCCCGGCACTCCGCTGGACGAAGAGGCCACCCGCCGCGCGACCTCGGTCTACTTCCCCGGCTTCGTCGTGCCGATGCTGCCGGAGACCCTGTCCAACGGCATCTGCTCGCTCAAGCCCAAGGTCGACCGGCTGTGCTTCGTCTGCGACATGCAGATCGATCGCGAAGGCCAGGTCACCGAGTCGAAGTTCTACGAAGCGGTGATGAACTCGCACGCGCGCCTGACCTACACCCAGGTCTGGAACGCGGTCGGCGAGGGCATCGAGGCCGAGGCGCGCGAGGACGCGCTGGCCCAGATCGGCTCGCTGCTGCCGGACGTGCAGCGCCTGCACCAGCTCTACCGCGTGCTGTCCAAGGCGCGCCGGCGCCGCGGCGCGATCGAGTTCGAATCCAGCGAAGTGCGTTTCGTGCTCGACCAGCGCGGCGAAGTGGTGCAGGCCGGCATGCTCCAGCGCAACGACGCCCACAAGCTGATCGAGGAATGCATGATCGCGGCCAACGTCGAGGCCGCGAAGTACCTGATCGGCGCGCACGTGCCGGCGCCGTACCGCAACCACGAGCGCCCGCCGGAGCAGAAGTACGCCGACCTGCAGGAGTTCCTCAAGGAGTTCAAGCTGCGCATGCCGCCGTGGCCGCAGGTGCAGCCGCGCGATTTCACCGAACTGCTGAAGAAGGTGCGTGAGCGCCCCGACGCGGCCCTGATCGAATCCGTGCTGCTGCGCAGCCAGAGCCTGGCGGTGTATGCGCCGGACAACCTGGGTCACTTCGGCCTGGCGCTGGAGGCCTATGCGCACTTCACTTCGCCGATCCGCCGCTATCCCGACCTGCTGGTGCACCGCGCGATCAAGTACGCGCTGGGCGGCGGGCGACCGGACCAGTTCCTGTACTCGCCGCGCGAGATGGCCGCGCTGGCCCTGCAATGCTCCGAACGCGAACGCCGCGCCGACGAGGCCGAGCGCGAGGTCGACGAGCGTTACCGCGCGGCCTGGATGGAGCAGCACGTCGGCGGCGAGTTCGAAGGCACCATCAGCGGCGTGACCAGCTTCGGCCTGTTCGTGGAGCTGGACGAGTCCAAGGTCAACGGCCTGATCCACGTCACCCAGCTGCCGCACGACTATTACCACTTCGACCCGATCCGCAAGACCCTGCAGGGCGAGCGCACCGCGCGCGAATTCCGGCTGGGCGACCGGGTCGCGATCGTGGTGATGAAGGCCAGCGTCGAGGACCGCAAGATCGACTTCAAGCTGGTCGAGGACCGCGGCGCCAAGGCGCCGCCGCCGCGCGGCCAACCGGCCAAGCGCAGCAAGCAGAAGTACTGAGCGGCTGACGAACTTCGGGACCGCTGTTCGCGCACCCCATGGCCCCCTTTGAAGAGGGGGCCAGCGCCCGGCGCCGGCGCCGATGTGGCCTGGCACCGTGGCGCGGGGGATTTGCATGGCCGGCGAAGGTGAAAGCAACAGCAACCGCAAATCCACCCTAACCCCCATTTTCAAAGGGGGGGGGACCGATTCGAAGGGGTGAGGTAGGGCCGGGAGCAGGCTTCGGGGGCGCCGCTGGCTTAGAATCTCACCCCCTGTCCTCCCGCCGCCTGGGCCTATGCCCGGCCAGCGCTCGCTCCCGTCTACGGAACCCCCATGAGCCAGAAACAATGGATCGCCGGCATCAACGCAGTCTCGGCGGCGATCGAGCACGACGCCGATAACGTGCGCGAGGTGCTGATCGAAGCCGGCGCCAAGAACCCGCGCCTGGCCGAGATCGAAAGCAATGCGCGCCGCGTCGGCATCGACGTGCGCAAGGTCGCCAGCCAGGCCGTGGACGGCGTCGCCGGCGGCCTGCGCCACCAGGGCGTGGTCGCGCGCTACGCAGCCGCCAAGACCTGGAGCGAGAACGAACTGCAAGGCCTGATCGAGGCCGCCGAGGGCCGCGCGCTGGTGCTGATCCTGGACGGCGTGCAGGACCCGCACAACTTCGGCGCCTGCCTGCGCAGCGCGGCCGCGGCCGGCACCACCGTCGTCATCATTCCCAAGGACCGCGCGGTCCAGGTCAACGCGACCGTGCGCAAGACCTCGGCCGGCGCCGCCGACAGCGTGCCGATCATTCCGGTCACCAATCTCGCGCGCACCCTGCGCGAACTGCAGGAGCTGGGCGTGTGGCTGTACGGCCTGGCCGGCGAAGCCGAGGCCTCGTTCTACGGCATCGACCTGCGCGGCAACGTCGGCCTGGTGTTGGGCGGCGAATCCGACGGCATGCGCCGGCTGACCCGCGAGAACTGCGATCAGCTGGTCAAGATCCCGATGCCCGGCGGCGCCGATGGCTCCGCGGTCGAGAGCCTGAACGTATCCGTAGCCGCGGGCGTGACCTTGTTCGAAGCGGTGCGCCAGCGCCTGGCCCCCGTGAAATAATCCACGAACAAGCAGGAAGCGGGGACGACCCCGCCTCTCCAGTCGCCCGGGGACGGCCCCATCGCGAAAGGAGACCTGCCATGCCCTGGATCATTCTCGTACTCGCCGGCCTGTTCGAGGTCGGCTGGGCCATCGGCCTCAAATACACCGACGGTTTCAGCAAGCTCTGGCCCACCGTGGGCACGGTCGCCGCGATGGCGATCAGCCTGGGCCTGCTCGGCATCGCGATGAAGTCGCTGCCGGTCGGCACCGCCTACGCGATCTGGGTGGGCGTGGGCGCGGTCGGCACCGTCATCCTCGGCATCGTGCTGTTCCACGAGCCGGTCAACGCGCTACGGGTGACCAGCGTGGCCTTGATCGTGGCCGGTCTGATCGGCCTGAAACTGGCCTGATCGGCGCACCCGTGGGCATGACGCGCCGGCGCGGTGGCCGATCGCCGCAGCCGCACCCGGAGGCTGGAGCTTCGCCTCGACGCGGCGGTTCGTAGGCCGGTGGGCGAATGGAGCCGAGCGCGACCGATGTCGGGCGTGGCGCCCGGCTCAGCCGCGCGGCCAGGCGTTGACGACCTTGCAGAACAATTCCGCGGTGCGCTCGGCGTCGTAGACCGCCGAGTGCGCCTCCTCGGCGTTCCATTCGAAGCCCGCGGCCTGGACCGCGCGCGCGAGCACGGTCTGGCCGTAGGCCAGGCCGCCCAGGGTCACGGTGTCGAACACGCTGAAGGGATGGAAGGGGTTGCGCTTGTGGCCGCTGCGCGCGACCGCGGCATTGAGGAAGTTGAGGTCGAAATGGGCGTTGTGGCCGACCAGGATCGCGCGCTGGCAGCCATGGCGTTTGATCGCTTCGCGCACCGGCGCGAACACGTTTTCCAAGGCGACCCGCTCGGGCTTGGCGTCGCGGAACGGATGGTCGATGTCGATGCCGGTGACTTCCAGCGATTTGGGATCGATCTCCAGGCCCTGCGCCGGTACCACGTGCGCGCTGGTGGTGGTGCCGGGAATCAGCAGGCCCTGCTCGTCCAACTCCACGGGCACCACGGCGATCTCGAGCAGGGCGTGGCGATTCCAGTCGAAACCGCCGGTTTCGACGTCGACCACGACCGGCAGGAAGCCGCGGAAACGGTTGCACAAACGGGGCGGAGCGGCGGTGGTCTGGGGGGCGGGGCCGGCGTCGATCATGCCGAAAGCCTAGCAGACGACGATGGCGGAACCTGCGCGCGCGGCGCGCGGCTGCGGCCGCGGCGGGCGGTGCCCGCGCCCCGCCGCCCTCTCGCAAGCAGAAAGAGGACGGCGGAGCGGGGCGTTAGCGCATGCGCAGGCGCAGCCGGTCCGCTGCCAGCAGCACGGCGCCGCCCACAGCCAGGAGCAGGCCCGGCAAGGGCAACAGCATGGCCGCGACGGCGCCGAACAGCAGCAGGCCGACGCCCCAGCCCAGGGCGTCGTTGCGCGCTTGCGCCGGCGCCGCGCGCCGCGCGCGTTCGATCCATGCGTCCAGGCTGAGGCGGCCCGCGCCGCCCAGGATCAGCGGCCACAGCATCGCCAGGAACAGCAGCGGCAGCTTGTAGTTGCCCGCGCCCCGATCGGTGAGCGCATAGCCCTGAGCGAGCTGGCCCAGGCCCATCCAGTCCTGCGGCCAATGCACGGCCGCGATCGCGACCACGGTCAGCACGAACAAGGCCGCGGCGAAAAAGCGCGTGCCCAGTCCGATCAGCAGCGCCAGGCCGCCGATCAGCTCGAACCAGGTCGCCAGGGTCCAGCTCAGCCCGGCCGGCAGGCGGTCGAACGGAAACGGGAACGCCGCCATCACGTCGGCGAACCAGTTCTGCCCCCGCAGTTTTTCGCGGCCGGATTCGTAGAACTCCCAGGCCAGGATCAGGCGCAGGCCCAAGGGGGCGGTCCAGGTGCCGAGGCCTTCGAGACGGTCGCGCAGCGCGTGCGCGCAACGGGAGAGGAGGGGCATGTCGTGCTCCGCGGGAAACGCGCTGGTACCGCCAGCGCTTTCCTTAAGGAGGCGGCGATCAGGCCGAACGGTGCGCGCGCGTGCCGGGCACGACGCCGCTGGCGCGCATCTGCTCGAGCAGGGCGCGGCCTTGGGCGACGAAACTGTCGATGTCCTGGCTGCCGGCCTCGGCGGCCAGCGCGCGCAACTGCTCGCGGCCGCTGAGTTCGGGCGATTCGCCCAGGCGTTCGACCAGGCGATAGGCGAGCGGGCTCAGCTCGGAGAAGCGCACCTCGCCGTCGGCCCCGCGTCGCAACAGCAGCAGGGTCGGTTGCGGCGGCGGCGCGTCGGGCTGGAACGCCGGGCCGATGCGGTGCACCGGCCAGGCATAGGCCAGCGGCCAGGCCAGCGGCGACAGCACCGGCACCCCGTCGAGCAGGTCGGCCCCGGCGTCGATCGTGGCCGGATCCGCTTCGGCATCGGACAGTTGCAGGGCCAGTTCGACCCATTCGTAGTGCGCCAGTTCGGTCAGGAACGCCGGCGAAAGATCCTCGCGGTCTTCCAGGTAGCGCAGGAACTCGCGCGCGAGCTCGGGGAACAGCGGCGTGCGGCAGCGATGGTCGCGGAAGAAGTCGCGTACCAGCGCGGTCCAGGCCGGTTCGCCCAGCAGTTCGGTGACGACGGGGAAGTTGCCGGCCAGCAGGCCTTCGATGTTGTTGAACAGCAGGCCGCGGTAGACCTCCAGGCGCCGCTCCTCGATGCCGGCCGGGGCGGGACTGGCCTGCGGGTCGCGCAGGTGGCGGGTCAGTTCGAACTGCTGCGCGCGCAGTCGCGCGGGCGCCTGGGCGCGCGGCTCAGCCATGGGCCTGGCGCGCGGCGGCGGGCGCGTGTTCGCGCAGGACCGCGCGCACGGTGTCGAGCTCGGCCACGAGCTCGGCGTAGGGCGGGAAATTGAAATCGCGCTCGAGCAGGGTCGGGCGCGCGCCGAAACGGCGGTAGGCCTCGCCCAGCAGCGACCACACCGCGTCCTTGACCGGCGCGCCGTGGGTGTCGATCTTGAGATCGTCGGCTTCGTCGTAATGGCCGGCGACGTGGATATAGGCGATGCGCTCGCCCGGCAGCGCGGCCAGGAACGCGCTCGCGTCGTAGCGGTGGTTGATCGAGTTGACGTAGACGTTGTTGACGTCCAGCAGCAGGTCGCAGTCGGCCTCGGCCAGCACCGCGTTGGTGAAGTCGATCTCGCTCATTTCCCGATGCGGATTGGCGTAGGTCGAGGTGTTCTCGATCGCGATGCGGCGGCCGACGATGTCCTGGGCCTGGCGGATGCGCGCGGCGACGTGGCGCACCGCTTCCTCGGTGAAAGGGATCGGCAGCAGGTCGTAGAGGTGGCCGTCGTCGCTGCAATAGCTCAGGTGCTCGCTGTACGAACGGACCTGGTGCTGGTCGAGGAAACGGCGGACCCGGATCAGGAAGGTCTCGTCCAAGGGCTCGGTGCCGCCCAGCGACAGCGACAGGCCGTGGCAGACCAGCGGGTGGCGCGCGGCGAGTTCGGACAGGGCCTCGCCGTAGCGCCCGCCCACGCCGATCCAGTTCTCGGGCGCGAGTTCCAGGAAATCGAAATCGGTGGGCGCGGCCGATCGCAGCGGGCCCAGCAGGGCCCGCCGCAAACCGAGGCCGACGGCGTCCGCGTTCAGCGGACGCACGCCGTCCATGCGTGGCTCAGACCGAGCCACCGCACTTGCCTTCGCCGCACTTGCCTTCACCGGCCTTCTTGCCGTCGGCGGCCTTCTTGTCCTTGTCGGCGCCGCACTTGCCTTCACCGCACTTGCCTTCGCCGGCCTTCTTCTTGTCGGCGCCGCACTTGCCTTCGCCGCACTTGCCCTCGGCGGCCTTCTTGTCCTTGTCGGCGCCGCAGCTGCCTTCGCCGGTCTTCTTCTCGGCGCCGCACTTGCCTTCGGCGGCCTTGGCGTCGGTGGCCTTGGCATCGGCGGCCTTTTCGGCGGTCTGCGCCTGCTGGGCGCCGAGCAGATAACCCTGCGCGAGGTCGCTCATGGCGAAGGCGGAGGTGGACAGGGTCAGACCGCCGACCAGGGCGGCACCGAGCGCGAGGGCGACGGGTTTCTTGATCTGCTTGGACATGCGCTTGCTCTCCATTACGTTGGCGATGATGACGGGATCGACCCGTCGGTGAAAAACACAAGGCGGAAGCCGGCGCAGTGTGCCCGGTTCCAGGTTCGAAAACTGTTCATGGATCCAGATATTCTCGCGCCAGCACGCGTGCGCGGTGCAGCCGCGCCTTGACCGCTTCGCGCGTGAGCGACAGGCGCGCGGCCATCTCGGCGACGGTCAGGCCTTCGACATCGCGCAACAGCACGACCTGGCGGTAGTGCGCGGGCAGGGACTCCAGCGCGGCGGCGACGTCGTGGCGCCACTCGCAGGGGCCGGGCAGCACCACCGGCAGGATATTCTCGGTGATGGCGTCGCCGGTCAGCAGGCGCATGCCGCGCTTGAGGCGGTTGCACTCGCGCTTGACGATGCGGAAGGTCCAGGAGACGAAGCTCTCCAGCGAACGCAGGTCGCGCAGCTTGCGCGAGACCGCGATCAGGGTTTCCTGGACCGCGTCCTCGATGTCGTTGATTACGCAGTGGAATTCGGCGTAGCGGCGCAGGTCCTGGCGCGAGCGCACGAGCACGCGCTCGAGCGCGCCACGGTCGCCCGCGCGGGCCGCTTCCAAGTCGCCATGGGCCAGGGTAACGCTCATGCCCTTCGTATCCCTCCGAATCCTTGCTACTTACACCGTAGCGGGGCGCCACGGACATGTACCAAGAGTTAGGGGTTACGGCAAACGGTTCGCGCCGGAGGCGGTCGCGCCGGCTTTGTTGGGTTTGCGTTCAGTTAAAGAACGCTGGAAACGTTTGCAGTTTTGCTGCGCTGCAGCGCGTGGCGGCGACGTCCCGGACGGCGTCGCGACCCGGCCCGCGCGATCGCGGGGCCGGGCACGGGGCGCTCAGATCGCGCCGGTGGTGTTGGTGTCGTCGCGCTTCTCGCGCGGCGGCAGCAGTTCCTCGCCCTTGACCAGGAACCAGACGTTCTCGGCGATGTTGGTGGCGTGGTCGCCGATGCGCTCGATGTTCTTGGCCATGAACAGCAGGTGCGTGCAGGGGGTGATGCTGCGCGCGTCCTCCATCATGTAGGTCAGCAGCTCGCGGAACAGGCCGGTGTAGGCGGTGTCGATCTCGGCGTCGCGCGCACGCACGCGCTGGGCCAGTTCGACATCGTTCTCGCGGTAGGCGGCCAACACGTCGCGCAGCTGCTTGACCGCCAGGGTGCCCAGCGCGTGCAGGCCGGCGATATGCGGCAGCGGCGGCGACAGGTTGAGGGCGGTGGAGCGCTTGGCGACGTTGGCGGCGTAGTCGCCGACGCGCTCGATGTCGGAGGCGATGCGGATCGCGGCCAGGATCTCGCGCAGGTCGCGCGCCATCGGCCCGCGTAGCGCCAGCTTCATCACGTCGTGGCTGATTTCCTGCTCCAGCGCATCGATCGCCTCGTCGTTGGCGATGATGCGCTCGGCCGCCTTGTCGTCGCGGCGTTCGACCACGTCGAGCGCGGCCTCCAGCTGGGACGCGGCCATCTCGCCCATGCGCAGGGTCTCGTCGAGCAGGCGGCGCTGCTCGTCGTCGTAGCTCTTGACGATGTGGTCGTGCATGTGGGTGCTCATGGGTGGGTTCGAATTTCGTTTTATTCTGGGTTGGACTGCATTGCCATCCATGGCGAGACATTAGGTCTCCGGATGGTCCGGCCCGGCCATCCTGGCCGGGCGTTCGCGACCGCAGCCGATGCCGACAGGGCATCGGCCAAGCGCGATCCCTTACCCAAACCGTCCCGTGATGTAGTCCTCGGTCTGCTGCTTGCTCGGCTTGGAGAAGATGGTTTCGGTGGGGCCGTGCTCGATCAGGTCGCCCAGGTACATGAAGGCGGTGAAATCCGATACGCGCGCGGCCTGCTGCATGTTGTGGGTCACGATCGCGATCGTGTAGTCCTTCTTCAGCTCCTCGACCAGCTGCTCGATGCGGCTGGTGGAGATCGGGTCCAGCGCCGAGGTCGGTTCGTCCAGCAGCAGCACGTCCGGGCGCAGCGCGACCGCGCGCGCGATGCACAGGCGTTGCTGCTGGCCGCCGGACAGGCCCAGCGCGCTCTGGCCCAGCTTGTCCTTGACCTCGTCCCACAGCGCGCCCTGGCGCAGGGCGTGCTCGACGCGGTCGTTCATTTCCGACTTCGACAGCTTCTCGTGGTGGCGGATGCCGTAGGCCACGTTCTCGAAGATGGTCATCGGGAACGGCACCGGCTTCTGGAACACCATGCCGACCTTGCTGCGCAGGCGGTTCATCGGGTACTTGGCGTCGAGGATGTTCTCGCCGTCCAGCAGCACCTCGCCGCGCGCTTCCAGCTTCGGATACAGCGCGTAGATGCGGTTGAAGATGCGCAGCAGGGTGGACTTGCCGCAACCGGAGGGGCCGATCAGCGCGGTGACCTGCTTCTCGGGGATTTCCAGGTTGATGCTCTTGAGGGCGTGGAACTTGTCGTAGTAGAAGTCCAGCCCGCGCGCGGCGAGCTTGACCGGCGCCGGAGCGGCGGTGCTGCTGTCCCGCTCGGGCGTGGCGAGGTTGAGGCGGGCGTCGTTCATGGCCGCAGTCCGGTCTAGGTTACGAAGAGTGAGGTCAGTCATTGGAGATCCGCTTGCGCAGAATCACGGTGCGCGCGAACAAGCTGACGAAGAGGACGAAGCAGGTCAGGACCAGGGCGCCGGCCCAGGCGATCGTGTTCCAGTTCGCGTCGGGATTGTTGGCGAAGTTGTTCATCGTGACCGGCACGCTGGCCATCTCGCGGAAGATGTCCATGCTCCAGTACTGGTTGCTCAGGGCGGTGAACAGCAGCGGCGCGGTTTCGCCGGAAATGCGCGCCAGCGCCAGCAGGATGCCGGTGACGATGCCGGCCGAGGCGCTGCGGTACAGCACTTGCACGATCACCTTCCACTGCGGCACGCCCAGCGACAGCGCCGCCTCGCGCATCTGGCTGGGCACCAGGCGCAGCATCTCGTCGGTGGTGCGCACCACCACCGGCAGCACGATGAAGGCCAGCGCCAGCGCGCCGGCCAGGGCCGAGAACTGGCCCATCTGCGCCACCACCAGCGAGTAGACGAACAGGCCCAGCACGATGGACGGCGCCGACAGCAGGATGTCGTTGACGAAGCGCACCACGGTGCCGAACTTGCGCGCGTTGCCGTACTCGGCCAGCCAGGTGCCGGCGGCGACGCCCAGCGGGGTGCCGATCAGCAGCGCGATCACGCACATCACCGCGCTGCCGAAGAAGGCGTTGAGCAGGCCGCCTTCCTGCTGCGGCGGCGGCGTCATCTGGGTGAACAGCGCCCAGTTGATGCCGCCCAGGCCCTTGGCGACCAGGGTCCACAGGATCCAGCCCAGGAAGAACAGGCCGAACACGGCGGCGGCGCAGGCGGCGACGATGGCGACCGCGTTGCCGATCCGGCGGCGCCGGTAGAGGCCGTCGGCGGTGCGCAGTTCCTTGGCGGTGGCGGCGGCCATCAGTTGCCCTCCTTGCGCGAGAGTTGCATCAGCATCAGGCGCGCGGCGGCGAGCACGACGAAGGTGACGATGAACAGCACGAAGCCCAGCAGCAGCAGGGCCGAACGGTAGGTTTCGGTGGCCTCGCCGAAGTCGTTGGCGATCACCGCGGCGATGGTGGTGCCCGGCTCCAGCAGCGACACCGAGAAGTTGACGCTGTTGCCGATCACGTAGGCCACCGCCATGGTTTCGCCCAGGGCGCGGCCGAGGCCGAGGAAGACGCCGCCGATCACCGCCGAGCGGGTGTAGGGCAGGACGATGTCCCAGCTGACTTCCCACTTGGTCGAGCCCAGCGCGTAGGCCGATTCCTTCAGACGGGTCGGCACGGTCAGGAACACTTCGCGCATGACCGAGGAAATGAACGGGATCACCATGATCGCCAGCACGATGCCGGCGGTGAGCATGCCGATGCCCAGCGGCGGGCCCTGGAACAACGGCCCGATCACCGGCCAGGTGCCGAGGTGGTCGTTGAGCCAGGGCGTCACGTACTCGGTCATCACCGGCACCAGCACGAACAGGCCCCACATGCCGTAGATGATCGAGGGGATGCCGGCCAGCAGTTCGATCGCGGTGCCGATCGGGCCGCGCGCCCAGCGCGGCGCGACCTCGGTCAGGAAGAAGGCGATGCCGAAGCTGACCGGCACGGCGATGATCATCGCGATCATGGCGGTGACGATGGTGCCGTAGATCGGCACCAGCGCGCCGTACTTGTCCTCGACCGGATTCCACTCGGCGGTGATGAAGAAATCGATGCCTTCCTTGGCGAGTACGGTGCGCCCGCCCCACAGCATCGACAGCGCCGCGCCGGCCAGGGCGACCAGCACGAAGATCACGGTGGCGGTGAGGACGTAGCGGAACAGACGATCGTGGCGCGCGTCGGCGTGGTCGCGCGCGAGCGGTACGGCGGGGAGGGCGGTCGCGTTCATTGCGATCTGGAGTCCGTTGGGGCGCGTGTGGCGGTGGCGGCGAGTGCTGTGGGTGCTGCGGTGTCGGTTGCTTTTGCCGTCATTCCCGCGCAGGCGGGAATCCAGGGCGGGGCGCTGCAAGGTTTTCAGGTGGCATGGCGCTGAACTGTGTTTCCCCCGCCAGGGCGCATAGCGCCCCGGCGTTCGCGGATGCGCGAGCCAGTGGCTCGCAAGCGCATCCGCTCACCCCCGCTTTCGCGGGGATGTACGCATCGGCAAAGCCGCGCGCGGCGCGCGCGGGCCGATGCGTCACTTGAACTCCGCCGCCCAGTAGGCCTCGACCTGCTTGACCAGCTCCGGCGGCAGCGGCACGTAGTCCAGCGAGGCGGCCTGGGCCTGGCCGTTCTCGAACGCCCACTTGAAGAACGCCAGCGTGTCGGCGCTGCGCTTGGCGTCCTTGGGCTGCTTGTACATCAGGATGAAATTGGTCGCGGTGATCGGCCAGGCCTGGGCGCCGGCGGCGTTGGTGATCACCAGGTTGAAATCCTTGGCGCCGGCCCAGTCGGCGCTGGCGGCGGCGGCCTGGAAGGATTCCGCGCTGGGCGCGACGAAGTTGCCGGCCGCGTTCTGCAGTTGGGCGTAGCCCATCTTGTTCTGCAGCGCGTAGGACAGTTCGACGTAGCCGATCGAGCCCTTGATCTGCTTGACGTACGAGGCCACGCCTTCGTTGCCCTTGCCGCCGACGCCGCCCGGCCACTGCACCGAGGTGCCTTCGCCGACCTTGCTCTTCCAGGCCGGGCTGACCTTGGACAAGTAGTTGACGAAGTTGAAGGTGGTGCCCGAACCATCGGAGCGGTGGACGATGTTGATCTTGGTCGCCGGCAGGGCGGTGCCCGGATTGAGCGCGGCGATCGCCGGGTCGTTCCAGACTTTGACGTTGCCGAGGAAGATCTCGGCCAGCAGCGCGCCGGTCAGGCGCAGCTTGCCGGCTTCGATGCCCTCGACGTTGACCACCGGCACCACGCCGCCGATCGCCGAGGGGAACTGGCCCAGGCCGGCCGCCGCGAGTTCCTCGGTCGTCAGCGGCTTGTCGGACGAACCGAAGTCCACCGTACCGGCCTTGATCTGGGCGATGCCGCCGCCGGAGCCGATCGACTGGTAATTGACCTTGGCACCGGTGGCCTTGTTGTAGTCGTCCGACCACTTCGACAGCAGCGGATAGATGAAGGTCGCGCCGGCGCCGGTGATCAGCGCCGTGCTCTTGTCTCCGGCCGGAACGGCGGAGGTCGCGGCGGCGCCGTCGGCGGCCGCCTTGGGGGCGTCGGCGCCGGGCTTGCACGCGGCCACGGCCAGCGTCAGGGCGAGGGACAGGACGGCGATACGGGCCGGCGAGGATTTCATGCGCAACTCCATGAGGGTGCCGACGAGATTCGCCGGCGGGGCTGCGCCATTTGATGATCTTTTTGTTACAGCGCTATGACATCGTTCGGTAACGAATTTGTAGTGAAAGGCTGAAAGGCCGTAGCCGTGGGGCTGGGGGCGTGGGGCGGGGTACCGGAGGGCGGTGACGGCGGCGTCAAAAAGCTCTGCGTATGGAGCCCCCTCCCGCCTGCGGCGCCTGAAGGGTGTGCAAGGCTGAGAGGGGGGTGAGGGCCGCCCAGCGAAGAGTTCTCCAGCCCCAAACGCAGAACGGGCCCGAAGGCCCGTTCCTTGCGACCCGATCCTCGGAAGGATCAGTAGTTCATGTTCGCAGACCAGTAGGCCTCGATCTGCTTGACCAGCGCGTCCGGCAGCGGCACGTAGTCCAGGGCCTTGGCCTGGGCGTCGCCGTTGGCGTAGGCCCAGCGGAAGAATTCCTTGGCGTTCTTGGCGCCGGCGGCGTTCTTGGGCTGCTTGTACATCAGGATGAAGTTGGTCGCGGTGATCGGCCAGGACTTCTCGCCCGGCGCATTGGTCATCACCAGGTAGAAGTCCTTGGCGCCGGCCCAGTCGGCGCTGGCGGCGGCGGCCTGGAAGGTCTCGTCGCTGGGCAGCACGTAGTTGCCGGCGGCGTTCTTCAGGCGCGAATAGGCCATCTTGTTCTGCAGCGCGTAGGACAGCTCGACGTAGCCGATGCCGCCCTGGATCTGCTTGACGTAGGCGGCCACGCCTTCGTTGCCCTTGCCGCCGATGCCGACCGGCCACTTGACCGCGGTGCCTTCGCCGACCGTGCTCTTCCACTCGGCGCTGACCTTGGACAGGTAGTTGACGAAGTTGAAGGTGGTGCCCGAACCGTCCGAACGATGCACGACGGTGATCTTCTTGGCCGGCAGCTGCACGCCGCCGTTGAGGGCGACGACGGCCGGGTCGTTCCACATGGTGATCTTGCCGAGGAAGATCTTGGCCAGGGTGTCGCCGTCGAGCTTGAGCGCGCCCGAGGCCACGCCCGGCACGTTGATCACCGGCACCACGCCGCCGATCACCGACGGGAACTGGGCCAGGCCGAACTTGGCCAGCTCATCGGGCTTCAAGGGGGCGTCGGAAGAACCGAAGTCCACGGTGGCGGCCTTGATCTGGGCGATGCCGCCGCCGGAGCCGATCGACTGGTAGTTGACCTTCTTCTGGGTGGCCTTGGCGTAGTCGGCCGACCACTTGGACATGATGGGGTAGACGAAGGACGCACCGGCGCCGGTGACGTCGGCGGCCTGAGCGTTGGCGACGAACGCAGTCGCGAGGGCGAGTGCGGCCAGGCGGAAGCGGATGGACTTGAACACGGAAGGCTCCTGAAGAGAGACGACGGGCATTGACCCGCTTGGGGCGCATTTCATAACGGTTCGATGACAGCCGCGGGTCGGCTATGTGACAGGTCGGTGACATCCGACATGTGGCTGACACGCGGCGCCCGGGCGCGGCCGCAATGCGGACGCAAAAAGGGGCGCGGCGTAGGCCGCGCCCCGAGGCGATTTGCGAACGTACAGCCAGTGGGGGAGAGAGAGACCTGACTTACCGGTAAGGGCTTACCAGTAGAACTGCATGCGCACTTCGGTGATGTTCGGGTTGTCGTCGACGTAGCGACGGGTGGTGCCGCCGACCCACTTGCTGCTGTCGACCTTGACGTAGTTCAGCATGAACTTGAAGTTCGAACGCCAGTACCAGTTCACGCCCAGGGTCCAGGCGTCCTGCTCGCCGCCCAGCACGCCGGTGGTGGCGCCGGTGGTGACGTTGCCGCTGCCGTCGTTGAGGTCGATCGTGTCGTAGCGCAGGCCGAGCTGCCACATGCCGGCGGCGGGGTTGTCCGGCAGGCCGGTGACCGGGGTGCCGGACTTGTAGGTCCAGGTTTCGCCGGTGATGTTCCACAGGCCGCTGATGTAGCCGCCGTCGAAGTCCAGGTCCGGCGCCACGCCGTAGCGCTTGACGCTGGTCTTCATGTACTCGCCCTGCAGCTTGAACGGGCCGCGCACCCACAGGCCTTCGAAGCCAGTGGTGGCGACGCGGTCGGAGCGGGTGATGCTGCCGGTGCTGACCAGGGTCTGCGAGATGTCGGCCAGCGGACGGGCGCTGAACGAAACCGTGTCGCCGGTGTTCAGGGCCGCGGTGCCGCCCAGGTCGGCGTCGTAATCGACGTGCGACAGGCCGAAGTGCAGGATGTTGCCGGCGTCGAGGATCGGCGCCCAGGTGCCGCGCAGGCCGAAGCCGTTGCCGTGCTTGCGGTTGCGGGTCAGCTCGCGGCTGAAGTAGGTGGCGTTGACGCCCCAGTTGACGTCGCCGTAGTAGTAGCCGACACCGACGCGGCGGGCGATGCCGAAGGTGTTGGTGATCGAGCCCTTGGCGACGAAATCGTTGTTCTTCGTCGAGGACAGCTCTTCCAGGCTGTTGGGTTGCTTGAACTGGCCGACCTGGATGAAGTGGTTGGCGTTGTTGCCGAACTTGTACTTGACGTTGGCGTCGAGGAACTTGTCGTCCTTGGCGTCGTAGCCCAGCACCCACTCGAAGTTGCCCGGGCCCTTGCCCTTCAGCACCAGCTCGGCGCGGCGCAGTTCGTTGTCCGAATCGGAGCCGTCCGGGGCGTCGACGTTGAGGTTCTTCAGGTCGTTGCCGTAGCTGTAGTAGTCGGCCTGGAGCAAGCCTTCGAAGCTCACTTCGGAGTTACCGATGACGTCGAGGGCGACTTCGGCGTGCGCGGCCGGAGCGACGAGCGCGGCGAGCAGCGCGACGGACAGGGTGCTGCGGGAGAGTTTCATGGCGGGCCCTAGGGCGTGGTTGGATGCCGCGCAGGCTAGGGTGTGAAAGTTGCGTAAATATGACAGGACTGACTTATTTCGCTGCTGTGACCGATCCATGACGGTCGTGGAGGCGCTCCCGCCAAGCCCCGCAAATCAAGCGGCGACGGGCTCCGGCTCGCCCGGGGTCTTGTCCGGATAGCGGCAGATGTCGCGGATCGCGCAGTGCGGGCAGTCCGGTTTTCGTGCCTTGCAGACGTAACGTCCGTGCAGGATCAGCCAGTGGTGGGCGTCGTGCAGATAGTCCGGGGGGACGCTCTTGAGCAGGCCGTCCTCGACCGCGCGCACGGTCTTGCCGGGCGCCAGGCCGGTGCGGTTGGCGACCCGGAAGATGTGGGTGTCGACGGCCATGGTCGGCTCGCCGAAGGCGGTGTTGAGCACCACGTTGGCGGTCTTGCGGCCGACCCCGGGCAGGGCCTCGAGCGCGGCGCGCTCGCGCGGGACCTCGCCGCCGTGCTCGGCCAGCAGGCGCTGCGACAGCGCGACCACGTTGGCGGCCTTGGTGTTGTAGAGCCCGATCGTGGCGATGTAGGGCTTGAGCCCCTCGACCCCGAGCGCGGCGATCGCCTGCGGCGTGTTGGCGACCGGGAACAGCTTGCGGGTGGCCTTGTTGACGCCGACATCGGTGGCCTGGGCCGACAGGGCGACCGCGACCAGCAGCTCGTAGGGCGAGCTGTATTCGAGCTCGGTGACCGGCTTGGGGTTCAGCGCCTTGAGGCGGGCGAACATCTCCTCGGCTTCGGCCGGGCTCATGCGGGCGGCGCGCTTGGGCTTGGCGGCGCTCTTGGCGGGCTTGGGCTTGGGCGCCGCCGAGGGTTTGGCGGCCGCGGTTTTCGCCGGGCTGGCGCGACGCTTGGCGACGGCCGTGGTTTTCTTAGCGGTTGGACTCACGGCTTGCTGCGCTCCGCGGCTTTGGCCTTGGCACGTGCCAGCGCGGCCGCGGCCGCGGACGGCAACGCCGGTCGCGGTGCTGCGGCCGGCGCGACGGTGGCCTTGTCGAGCGTCGCGACTTCAGGCGCGCGCGCGACCGCGCGTTGCGCAGCACGTTCCTGAGCGCGCTGCGCAAGACGCGCATTGCGCGCGCGGTAGCGTGCGCGTGCGGCCAGCGCCTTGCTGCGCGCTTCGCGTGCGTCGATCAGCAGTGCCGTGCATGCCGGCGTGCAGGCGGTGCAGGCCGGGGCCTCGAGCAGGCCCAGCGTCAGCGCGCGATCGAGATCGTCCACGGCCAGCGCGGCCACGATCGCGTGCGTCGCCGCGCCGTCGGCGCGCGCGCAGCCGCAACGGCAGGACGCCGCCTCGCTCACGTGCCGGAGAACACCGGCTTGCGGCGTTCCAGGAAGGCGCCGGTGCCTTCGCGCATGTCGTCGGTGGCGAACATCAGGCCGAATTGCGCGGTTTCGTACTCCAGGCCTTCCTCGATGCCGCATTCGCCGCCGACCGCGACGCAGTCCAGCACGCCGCGCAGCGCCAGCGGCGCGGCCGTAGCCAGTTGCTCGGCCAGCTTGAAGGTCTCGGTTTCGAGTTCGGCCGCGGGCACCACGCGATTGACGATGCCCAGCTGGCGCGCGCGTTCGGCGTCGATCGGCGTGCCGACCAGGCACAGCTCCAGGGTCGCGGCGCGGCCGGCCAGGCGCAGCAGGCGCTGGGTGCCGCCGAAACCGGGGATCAGGCCGAGGTTGATCTCCGGCTGGCCCAGCTTGGCCGTGTCGGCGGCGATGCGCAGGTGGCAGCCCATGGCCAGTTCCAGGCCGCCGCCGAGGGCGAAACCGTTGACCATCGCGATCACCGGCTTGGGCATCTTCTCGATCCGGCGCATCAGTTTCTGCCCGCGCAGCGAGAAATCGCGGCCCTGGACTGGGGTCAGGCCGTTCATTTCCGCGATGTCGGCGCCCGCCACGAAGGCCTTGGGGCCGCTGCCGGTCAGGACCACGCAGCGCACCGCCGGGTCGGCG
Source organism: Lysobacter sp. CCNWLW3 (assembly GCF_036697405.1). Classification (NCBI taxonomy): domain Bacteria; kingdom Pseudomonadati; phylum Pseudomonadota; class Gammaproteobacteria; order Lysobacterales; family Lysobacteraceae; genus Lysobacter; species Lysobacter sp. CCNWLW3. Next base: position 1,091,107 of record NZ_JBAHWA010000001.1, on the reverse strand, counting down.
GCGGCGGCCTCGAAAGCCTGGTACAGCGCGTCCAGGGTCTGGGCATTCAGGGCGTTCAGCTTGTCGGGGCGGTCGACGGCGATCACGCGGACGGCGCCGCGATCGGTGGTCAGCAGGGGCGATGAGGACATATGAATAGGTGTCTGCAGGGAGGGGGCGCGGCTGCCCGAAAGGAACTCCGGCGCGTCCGCGGGGTCAGAGCCCGGGATGTCAGTGGCGGTTAAGCCTTGCGGCCGCTATCCTACCCCGTCCATCCGGGGGCTTACGACCCGATGGGCCTTTCTATCGGGGCGGTCTCATCCGCCCCGTGTCATTACCGGAGATTCCAACGAATGAAGTTGCGTTTGATTGCTGCCGCCGTCGCGGCCCTGGCTCTGACCGCCGGCAACGCCGTCGCGCAGGACACTTCGTCCGAGAAAGGCAAGCTGAGCTACGCGCTGGGCTACGACCTGGGCCGCAACGCCATCGAAAGCGGCGAACAGGTCGATGTGAACACCATCATCAAGGGCCTGCAGGACGGCTACGGCAAGAAGCAGCCGGCCGTCGCGGTCGACCAGCTGCGCACCGCCGTGCAGAACATGCAGCAGCGCCAGCAGGCCAAGGCCAAGGCCGAGTGGGAAAAGGCCGCCGCCGAGAACAAGACCAAGAGCGACACCTACCTGGCCCAGAACAAGGCCAAGGCCGGCGTCAAGACCCTGCCCAGCGGCGTGCAGTACCGCGTGATCGAAGTCGGCACCGGCGCCAAGCCGACCCAGACCAACACCGTGCAGCTGGAAGTCGCCGGCCCCTACGCTTGGGGCGAGCGTCCGGCGCAGGCGCGTCCGCCGCAGGCGATCCCGGCCATCAAGGTCAGCGAGATCGAGATGGCGGCGATGCGCGAAGTGCTGCTGCAGATGCCGACCGGTTCGAAGTGGGAAGTGACCCTGCCGCCGGCCGCCGCCTACGGCGCCGACCCGCGCACGCCGTTCCCGCCGAACGTGGCGGTGCAGTTCGAAATCAAGCTGATCAGCACCAAGTAAGCCGATCGGTCCGTTGTCAGGTTGCGCCGGCCCTGCCGGCGCAACTTTTTTGAGTAGTCCACCGGCTGGTCCGGCGTAGTTTTGGGACTCACCCGCCGGCGTCGCCGGCGAGGCGTTGAACCCGGCCCTGGCCGGTGCTATGCGGCCCCTTGGGCCGCCCTGACGGTCGCGCGAGGATGCGCGGCTTGGTGGTGTGGCGATGAATTTCCAATTCCGGGCGGTGCTCAGTCCCTGTATCGGCGTTTGCTCGCTGGACGAGCAGGGCCTGTGCGAAGGCTGCCACCGCACCACCGCCGAGATCGCGCGTTGGTCGCAGATGAACGACGACGAGCGCCTGCGGCTGATGGAGCACGTGCTGCCCGATCGCGAGTCGCGGCGCCGGTGAGCGCCTTGCCGCCCCGCGTGCCCAGCGACTATCCGCGCTTGCACGAGGCGCTGTACCCGCTGGCCAGCGAGCCCGCCGGCCTCGCCTGGAATCTGAACGAATTGCAGGGCCTGCTGCCCGAAGCCGCCGAGCCCGCGCGCGCCGCGGTGCTGGTCGGCCTGGTGCCGCGCGAAGGCGGCACCCACGTGCTGCTCACCCGGCGCACCGACGCCCTGCGCCAACATGGCGGGCAGGTGAGCTTTCCCGGCGGCCGCATCGAAACCGCCGACGCCGATGCGGTGGCCGCGGCGATCCGCGAGACCGGCGAGGAGATCGGCCTGGCGCCGGCGCAGATCGCGCCGCTGGGCTATCTGGATCCGCTGGCGACCATCACCGGTTTCCGCGTGCTGCCGGTGGTGGCGACGATCGACCGCGACTACGTGGCGCGGCCGGACCCGAACGAAGTCGCGGACGTGTTCGAAGTGTCGCTGGCCTATCTGATGGATCCGGCCAACCTGACCACCCATACGCTCGATTACCGCGGCCGCGTGCGCCAGGTGCTGGAGTTCCGCTATCCGGACCAGCGCATCTGGGGCGCGACCGCGTCGATGCTGTTGAACCTGCGGCAACGACTGGAGGCGATCGCATGATGAACTGGACCACCCTGGTGCCGGCCGAAGAGCTGGCCGCGCAACTGGGCAGCGACGGCTTGGTCGTGATCGACGCCCGCGCCGGCCTGGGCGATCCCGAGGCGGGTGAAGCGGCCTATGCGCAATCGCATATCCCCGGTGCGCGTTACGCGCACCTGGATCGCGACCTGTCCGATCACCGCAAACGCAACGCCGGTCGCCATCCCTGGCCCGATGCCGCCGATTTCACCGCCACCCTGGAACGCTGGGGCGTCTCGCCCGACGACCAGGTCGTGGCCTACGACCACGGCGACGGCGCGCTGGCCGCGGCGCGCCTGTGGGCGCTGCTGCGCCTGCTCGGCCACCGCCGCGTGGCCGTGCTCGACGGCGGCTGGCAGCGCTGGAACGAGCTCGGCCTGCCGACCGACGCGGCGCTGCCGGCGCCGGAGCCCTCTCGCTATCCGGGCAGTTTCGACCAGCGCCGCCTGCTCGACGCCGACGCGGTGCGCGCGCATCTGGACGCCGGCAAGTTGCTGATCGACGCGCGCGCGGCCGAACGCTTCCGCGGCGAAGTCGAACCCCTGGACCGCGTCGCCGGCCATGTGCCCGGCGCGCGCAACCGTCCTTACGCGCAGAACCTCAGCGACGGCCGCTTCAAGCCCGCCGGCGAACTCGCGCAGGGCTTCGCCGAGGTGATGGGAGACTACGCACCGCAGCAGACCGTGGTGATGTGCGGCTCCGGCGTCACCGCCTGCCACCACCTGCTGGCGATGGAACATGCCGGCCTGCAAGGCGCGGGCCTGTTCACCGGCTCCTGGAGCGGTTGGCTGGCCGACCCGTCGCGACCGGTGGCGACCGGCGAAGCCTGATCCCCGCACCCAACTAAGCGCCTGCCGCCGGTCTTCCCCCTTTGCAAAAGGGGCGGGATTTGCTTCTTACGCAGCCGCTGTCTCCATCTCGCCGTCGAGCGCGGCCCACGCGCTCGGAAGCAAAAGCAAATCCCCCTCAATCCCCCTTTTTCAAAGGGGGAGGCAGAACGCGTGCAGCGCGGAACTGCGACGACACGCCAGAGCAGTACCCCTTTGAAAAAAGGGGTAGGAGAGAATTTGCTTTGTCGCGCGCTTACGCGGCGACCCACCACGGTTCGACAAGCTCACCACGAACGAACCAGGAGCAGCGCGCTTATTCTTCCCCCTTTGAAAAAGGGGGATTGAGGGGGATTTGCTTTAACGCGAACGGACCAAGCACAGCGCTCGCTTGTCTTCCCCCTTTGTAAAAGGGGGATTTGCTTTAACGCGAATCGCCCCAGGACCAGCCACGAAGCCCGCGTTCGATCGCAGCGGAACCTACTTGCCCAGCCGCGCCACCAGCGCCTGCAAGGCGCCCTGCGTCGAAGGCTGATACCAAGCCTCGATGAAATGCTGCAGATGGATGTATTCCGGCTGCAGCGCCTCGATCAGATCGGCGCGCGCGATCGAGCGCGTCTGCAGCATGGCCTGGCGCGGCAGCGCCAGCAGCTGCTCCAGCCAGACCCGCGCGCGGGTGGCGACGTCGTCGATATCGGTCAGCTCGTCGACCAAACCCGCCTGCAGCGCTTGCTCGGCGTCCAGCATTTCGCCCGCCACCAGCAGGCGTTCGGCGCGGTAGGTGCCGACCACGCGCCGCATCAGGCGCTGGATGCCTTCCGGCGCGACCAGGCCGACCTGGGTTTCGTTGAGGCCGATCCGGAACGGGCCGGAGGCCATGATGCGGTAGTCGCAGCACAGCGCCAGCACGCAGCCGCCGGCGGGCGCGTGGCCGGCCAGCGAGGCCACTACCGGCACCGGGCTGGCGGCGATCGCCAGCGCGGTGTCGAAAAAGGCCTGCCAGGCCGCCATCAGCGCGTGGCGATCCTCGCCCAGCGACAGCAGATGCGGCACGTCCAGGCCGGCCGAGAACACTTTGGGGCCGCCGGCCAGCACGATGCCCTGGGCACCGTCGGCGATGGCCTGGCCGAGCGCGACGCGCAGGTCATGGCATAGGCTGGGGTTGAGCGCGTTGACCGGCGCGCGCGCCAGTTGCAGCTCGACGATTTCGCCGTGGGTGGTGGCGGTGACTAGGCTCATGGCAGCTCCTGCGCGGCGATTCGGGACGGAAAGCTTTGGCGCTATCATAGGCCGATGACGCCGCTCCGTTCTCGCACCGCCTTCCACGTTCTGGCCCTGGTTTCGGCCCTGCTATCGGCCCTGTGCATGGCGCCGCCGGCGCAGGCGCGCGGCTGCACGGCGCGCGTCGTCGACGGCTGGGTTCGGCTGCCGCCGGCGCAGATGCCGATGATGGCCGGCTTCGGCCGGATCGAGAATCGCTGTCCGACCCCGATCACCATCGTCGGCGTCAGCAGCCCGGCCTTCGGCGACAGCACGCTGCACGAAACCCGCATCGTCGACGGCATCAGCCGCATGCGCGCGCTGCCGGAATTGCGCATCGCGCCCGACGGCAACGCCACGCTCAAGCCCGGCGGCATGCATTTGATGCTGATGCAGCCGCATGCGCCGCTGAAGCCCGGCAGCAAGGTCGTGGTCGAGTTCGCGCTCAAGGACGGCGGCGTGCTGCGCGGCGAATTGGAAGCGCGCAAGCCCTGATAGCCGGCTCCGTCGTGCGGATGCCTGCGAATGAGTCTGGCCGCCTAACCGTAGGGTGTGGTGAGCGAATGCGAACCGCACCATCGCGCCGCTGCGAACCACCGCGCCGGTGCGGTTATCACCGCACCCTACGGCCACGATCCTGATTCGTGAGTGGCGCGCGGTCCGCCCGTGGTTCGACAGATCCACGACGAACGGATCCCGCAGGCGACACGCCTAGGCGCGCACCACGCTCAGCGCTGGATCGCTTCCAACACCGGCACCGGCAGCGGCACCGGCCGCCCGCTGGCGCGGTCGATCCAGACCACCACCACGTGGCCGTCGCAGTACAGCGCGCTGCCGTCCTCGGAGACGATGCGGTGGCCGATGGTCAGGCTGGTGCTGCCCACGCGCTGGGTGTACAGCTCCACCGCCACCGCCGACGGATAGGGGATGGGCAGGCGGTAGTTCAGCTGCACCGCCGCCAGCAGCGGCGCGACGGTGTCGCTGACCCATTCGCCGTCCCAGCTCGCGAACCAGCGGATGCGGGTTTCTTCCAGGTAGGTCAGGAAGTTGGAATTGTTGACGTGGTTGAACGCGTCCAGATCGCGCCAGCGCAGCTCGATCGGCATGCGGAACAGCACGTCGGCGGTGGTTTCGGTGGCGTCGCTCATGCGGCGGACTTCTTCTTGGCCTTGGCCGGCGCCTTGGTTGCGGCCTTGGCCGCCGGAACCTTGCGCGCCGACTTCTGCTCGCGCGCGGCCGGGCCCATGCCCAGCAGCGGCGCCAGGAAGTGGCCGGTGTGCGAATGCGGCAGCGCGGCGATCTGCTCCGGCGTGCCGGTGGCCAGGATGCTGCCGCCGCGGTGGCCGCCCTCCGGGCCCAGGTCGATGACCCAGTCGGCGGTCTTGATCACGTCCAGGTTGTGCTCGATCACCACCACGGTGTTGCCGTCGTCGCGCAGGCGATGCAGCACCGCCAGCAGGTGCTCGATGTCGTGGAAATGCAGGCCGGTGGTCGGCTCGTCCAGGATGTACAGCGTGCGCCCGGTATCGCGGCGCGACAGTTCCTTGGACAGCTTGACGCGCTGCGCCTCGCCGCCGGACAGGGTGGTCGCGCTCTGGCCCAGCTTGATGTAGCTCAGGCCCACGTCCATCAGCGTTTCCAGTTTGCGCGAAATCGCCGGGATCGCCTCGAACAGCCCCAGCGCATCCTCGACCGTCATTTCCAGCACGTCGTTGATGTTGTAGCCCTTGTAGAGGATCTCCAGGGTCTCGCGGTTGTAGCGCTTGCCGCCGCAGACGTCGCAGGGCACGTACACGTCGGGCAGGAAGTGCATCTCGACCTTGATCAGGCCGTCGCCCTGGCAGGCCTCGCAACGGCCGCCGCGCACGTTGAAGCTGAAGCGGCCCGGCGAATAACCGCGCGAACGCGCTTCGGGCACCTGCGCGAACAGCTCGCGCAGCGGCGTGAACAGGCCGGTATAGGTGGCCGGATTGGAACGCGGCGTGCGTCCGATCGGCGACTGATCGATATCGACCACCTTGTCGAACAGCTCGATGTTCTCCACCGCCTTGTACGGCGCCGGCGTATGCGAGGCGCCGTTGAGCTCGTTGGCCGCGATCGCGAACAGGGTGTCGTTGATCAGGGTCGACTTGCCCGAGCCCGACACGCCGGTCACGCAGGTGAACAGCCCCGACGGAATCGTCAGGTCGACGTCCTTGAGGTTGTTGCCGCTGGCGCCGCGCAGATGCAGGCTGGTCTTGGGATTGGGCTTGTGGCGGTTCTTGGGGATCTCGATCCGGCGCTTGCCGCTGAGGTACTGGCCGGTCAGCGAGCGCGGCGCCTTGAGGATGTCGGGGAACAGGCCCTGAGCCACGACCTCGCCGCCGTGCACGCCGGCGCCGGGGCCGATGTCGACGATGTAATCGGCCAGGCGGATCGCGTCCTCGTCGTGCTCGACCACGATCACGGTGTTGCCCAGGTCGCGCAGGCGGGTGAGGGTGCCGAGCAGGCGCTCGTTGTCGCGCTGGTGCAGGCCGATGGAGGGCTCGTCCAGCACGTACATCACCCCGACCAGGCCGGCGCCGATCTGGCTGGCCAGGCGGATGCGCTGGGCTTCGCCGCCGGACAGCGAGTCGGCCTTGCGTTCCAGGGTCAGATAATCCAGGCCCACGTCGACCAGGAAGCGCAGGCGGTCGGCGATCTCCTTGACGATCTTGACCGCGATCTCGCCGCGCCAGCCGGGCAGGTTGAGCGACTTGAAGAAGCTCAGCGCCTCGTCGACCGGCAGCACCACCAGCTCGGGCAGCGGACGCTCGGCCACGAACACGTTGCGCGCGGCGCGGTTCAGGCGCGCGCCGCCGCACTCGGTGCAGGCGCGTTCGCTGATGTACTTGGCCAGCTCCTCGCGCACCGCCGCCGATTCGGTCTCGCGGTAGCGGCGCTCCAGATTGGGCACGATGCCCTCGAAGCGGTGCTTGCGCTGGCTGCGGCCGCCGTTCTCGGTGATGTAGTTGAAGGTGATCTGCTCGTCGCCGCTGCCGTACAGCACGGCGTTGCGCGCCTTCTCGGCCAGCGACTGCCAGGGCGCGTCGACGTCGAACTTGTAGTGCTTGGCCAGCGACTGGATCAGCTGGAAGTAGTAGGCGTTGCGGCGGTCCCAGCCGCGCACCGCGCCGGCCGACAGCGACAGCTCCGGATGCACGACCACGCGCGAGGGGTCGAAGAACTGGGCCACGCCCAGGCCGTCGCAGGTGGGGCAGGCGCCGACCGGCGAGTTGAACGAGAACAGGCGCGGTTCCAGCTCCGGCAGCGAGTAATCGCAGACCGGGCAGCTGTACTTGGACGAGAACAGCAGCGGCGGCGCCTCGGCGTTGTCCAGCGACATCACCTGGGCCATGCCGTCGCCCAGCTTGAGCGCGGTTTCGAAGGATTCGGCCAGGCGCTGCTTGATGTCCTCGCGCGGCTTGAAGCGGTCGATCACCGCCTCGATGGTGTGCTTGACCCGCAGCGCCAGCGGCGGCACCGCGTCGATCTCGTACAGCGCGCCGTCCACGCGCACGCGCACATAGCCCTGCGCGCGCAGCTGCTCGAAGATCTGGGCGTGCTCGCCCTTGCGCTCGCGCACCACCGGCGCCAGCAGCATGTAGCGCTGCTCCGGGTCCAGCGCGATCACCTGGTCCACCATCTGGCTGACCGTCTGCGCTTCCAGCGGGTAGTGGTGGTCGGGGCAGCGCGGCGAACCCACGCGCGCGTACAGCAGGCGCAGGTAGTCGTAGATCTCGGTGATCGTGCCGACGGTCGAACGCGGGTTGTGCGAGGTCGACTTCTGCTCGATCGAAATCGCCGGCGACAGGCCTTCGATGTGATCGACGTCGGGCTTTTCCATCACGCTGAGGAACTGCCGGGCATAGGCCGACAGCGACTCCACGTAACGGCGTTGGCCTTCGGCGTAGATGGTGTCGAACGCCAGCGACGACTTGCCGGAGCCGGACAGGCCGGTGATCACGATCAGCTTGTCGCGCGGAAGATCGAGATCGATGTTCTTGAGGTTGTGCGTCCGCGCGCCGCGGATGCGGATGAAATCCAGCGCCATCGTTTGCCTGCAATGGGGGAGGGCCGCCGACGCGCGAGGCGACGGCGAACAGAAGAGCGTATCGAGTGCGGAAGATGGGGGCAAATCCCCGGAACGGAAGGGCCGAGGCGGGGCCTGGTCGCAAGCCTGATCGCGACGGCGGGTTTCGTTTGCGGCGAATGAACGGATCGGGCGCGGGGCCGGGATCCGGGCTTGTCGGGGGCAAGAGCAAATCCCCCTCGATCCCCCATTTTTTCAAAGGGGGAGGACCCGCCGGTGGTTCATTTCAGCGCCGCCCCGTGGCTCCCCCTTTGAGCCTGCTGTTCCCCCCTTTTGAAAGGGGGGCAGGGGGGATTTGCTTTTGGCGCCTCCGCCCAAAAAAACGCCGGCGCAAACAGCTCGCCGGCGAGGGCCTGGAGAGAGGCCGGTTACCTGATCGGGGGCGGCCGCCGCGACGGCCGCCGCATCATTTGATCAACTTGAAGCTGATGCCGCGGCCGCTGTCGGCGGCGGCGGCCTTGGTCTCGATCGCGCCCGGGCTGACCCCGTTCACCACCAGCAGCACCTTGACCGCCTCGGCGCGCGCCTTGGACAGCGCCAACTCGTCCTCGCTGGCGCCGCTGGCGCCGGCCGGGCCGTAGATCTCGACCCGCGTCCGCGCCGGCGCTGCCTGGATCGCCTTGGCCGCCTCGCCCAGCGCGTCCAGGCTGGCGGCGGCGATGCGTGCGCTGTCGCCTTCGAACGCGATCGGGGTCTGGTTCAGGGCCCGGACCACCTCGGCGGCGCTGGCCTGCTTGTCCAGCGAGGCCAGCGCGGCGTTCGCCGGCGCCGCGCCCACGCCCTCGAACAGGCCGGTGTAGGCATAGCCGGGATACAGGCTGCGCGCCTGTTCCAGCAGGGCGGCGCGGTCGGCGTCGGCGACCTGGCCGCTGAGCTCGATGCGCTGGCCCTGGAAACTGACCGCGGCGCCGGGCTGGTGGAAGGCGGCGGCGAACTTGGGCAGGTTGGCCGCCCAATCGGCCGGACGCGCATAGCGGTCGACGGCGAGGTCGCCGGACAGCTTCTCGGCGCCGTAGGCGTGGGCGAGCGCGGCGATCACCGCCTGCTTGGCGGCCTCGCTGTCGACGCTGCCGTCGTAGCGCAGGCTGCCGTTGTTGTTGACCAGGCTGAGCTTGGCGTCGTAGCGCGGCACCGGTGCGGTCTCGGCGGCCTTGGCCGTTTCGGTGCCGGCATCGGCGGGGCCGCGGTTGCAGGCCGCCAGGCCGGCCAGGCAGGCCAGCGTCAGCAGCACGGCGCCGGCGCGATGCCGGCGCGGGAATGAGGGGTGGGGATGCATGCGGACTCCAGAACGGTACTAAGGGAACGACGGATCGGCGGGCGCTTCGCGCTCCGCTAGCGGAGGGCCCGGCGAGCCGGGCCCTCCGTGTTGCATGCCGCGATCAGCGCTTGGAGGAGGCGTACTCGATCTCCACCGGGTCGGCGCATTCCTGCGTACCGTTGTTGCACAGCTTGTAGCTCATGGTGCCGGCACCGATGATCCGGAAGGTATCGGTGGTGGCGCCGTTGTTGCGCACGGTCTTGAGGATCGCGCCGTTGCGGTAGACGTCGATGTTGCGCTTGCCCTTGAGCCAGGTCAGGTCCACGCGGGTGCGGTGGTTGGTCAGCGGGGTCGCCTCGGCCTCGACCGCGCGCGGCCAGTTGGCGTCGGTGAAGCTGGGGTACAAGGACACGCCGGCCGAGTTGCTGAAGCCCTTGATCGTCACGTACCAGATGCCGCCCTGCGGTGCCGGGAAGAAGCAGTTCTCGTTGTTGCCGGAACTGAACGGACGGCAGTCGTAGGAGGTGTTGGTCGGCGGGGTGCCGCGCTTGACGTAGATGTCCGCGTCGCCGGTGCCGCCGTACATGGCGAACAGCAGGTTGGACGCGCCGTTGGGCACCAGCAGCTGATAACGCACGTTGCCGCCGGCCAGCACTTCGATGCCGGTGACGGTGACGCCGTTGGACAGCTCGATCGCCGGCGGCGGAGCCGGCGGCGGCGGCGGATCGGCCGGCAGCGGTTCGGCGCCGGAGGCCACGGCCACCGCGTAGCGGGCGTCGACGATGCCGGCGCCGCAGGGCTTGTCGTAGTTGCAGCCGGCCGGGAAGCCGCCGGAGGCGTAGGCGGTGTTCTCCAGGATCTTCTTGATCTCCGCCGGGGTCTTCGGTGTCGGCGCCACGGCCTGCATCAGCGCGACCACGCCGGCGACGTGCGGAGACGCCATCGAGGTGCCCGCCATCCAGGCGTAGCCGTCGCCTTCCTGGCCCTGCAGGCCCAGGTTGAGGGTCGACAGGATGTTGTCGGCCGCCGGCGTCACGCCCGAACCGCCGGGCGCGGCCACGTCGACCACCGTGCCGAAGTTGGAGTAACCGGCCAGCGTGCCGGTCGGGCCGACCGCGGACACGGTGATCACGTCGTTGCAGCTCGCCGGCGAGTAGCCGGCCGCATCGGCCGAGGAGTTGCCCGCCGCCACCACCACCGTGGTGCCGCGACCGGCCGCCGCGGTGTAGGCGGCCTGTTCTGCGACCGAGCACGCGCCGCCGCCGCCGAGGCTGAGGTTGATGACCTCGGCCGGCGTGGCGTTGGCCGGCACGCCGGCGACGGTGCCGCCGGAGGCCCAGGTCACCGCGTCGATGATGTCGGACTCGTAACCACCGCACTTGCCCAGCACGCGCACCGGCTGGACCTTGGCGCCGAAGGCGACGCCGGCCACGCCGACGCCGTTGTCGGTCGAGGCGGCGACCGTGCCGGACACGTGGGTGCCGTGCCAGCTGCTGTCTTCGGGGATGCCGAAGATGTTGCATTCGCCGTCGTGCCAGTCGCCCGGATCGTTGGGGTCGGCATCGCGGCCGTCGCCGTCGACGCTGACGTCGGTGTCGATGATGAAGTCGTAGCCCGCCACCAGGTTGCCGACCAGGTCCGCATGCGGGGTGATGCCGGTGTCGAGCACCGCCACCACCACGCCGTCGCCGGTGCTCAGGTCCCAGGCCGGTTCGGCATTGATGCCGCCGGGGCCGTTCTTGTAATGCCACTGCTGCGCGTAGCCCGGATCGTTCGGGACCAGCAGCCGCTGGCGCAGGCGATCGGGTTCGACCGCGAGCACGTTGGGGTCCTTCATCAGCTCGATCATCAGCTGCTTGCTGGCCGCGCTGTCGAGCTTGCGCTCGGTGCGGATCAGCGCGCTGCCGGTGGCGAGCGTGCGCATCGGCGCGATGCCCAGGCCCAGCGCCTTCGACGCGCTGGCCAATTGGGTGCCGACCTTGGCCGCGGCGACGCCCTTGGCGTTGGCCGAGCCCTTGTAGGTGATGATGAAGCGGTCGTATTGGGCCGGCTGTTCCTTAGCCGTCTTCGCCGCCTGCGGGGACAAGGTCGATACCTTGGTCTTGTTGGCCGTCGGCAGCTTGCCGCCGGAATAGGCCGCCGGTGCGACCACGATCGCCGTGGCGATGGCCAGTGCGGTCCATTTCATCGAACGTACTTTGCGAGTCATGACAAACATCCTTGATTTCGTAGCTCATGATCCCCGACGCATCCCCTGATGGCGTCGGGCGCTGGTCCGCGGTGATGGCATCTTTCCTTGCCGCGGGACTTCGGTGCGCGGGCTGCGTGCGAGCGCCCGTCCGGGGCGCCGCGCAGTCGCGGTAATGGGGGAGCGGAAGCGTAGGCGGACAGCCTCGCGCATCGGCGTCGCCGTGGCTGCGACGCGCGCGAACGCATCGCCACGCGGCGTGGGCGCGCGTCGGAACGAAGAGGAAGGAACTGCGCGCGCGCCAGGCTCGCCGTCGCGGAGAGACGTGGGAAGGCTGGATGAATCCAGTCGCATGCAGAGGCCCCTGTGTGTAGATCCGGCGCGTCCCGCCCGCGTCGCGCGCGATGGCGCGCGACTCAGCGTCCGTGCTGATTCGATCCCGACGCGACCCCCTGCAGGCGCGTCCATCGCAAGCTAATTCAAGCCTTGCGATGTGCGCAAGTGGCGCGCTCTACGACTAAAGCAGGCATCGGCGATGCGCATCCATGTAACGCCGCATGTAACGCGCATGCGTCGGCGCTGCGTCAAATCGGATGCAATGCTGAATTCGCTGAGAAAAGCGCCGTTCTTCACAAACGCGAACGGGCGCGTTGCACGCGCAAGTCGCGTTCGTCGGCGCGCGCCAATGCCATGTCGATAGTGTGAACTGCGTCGCTGTGCAATTGCGGCGCACGCCGCGTCGCCACGCGGCGAACCCGCACTCAAGCGCGCAACAGCAAGACCAGCGCGATCAGCAGCAGGGACAAGGCCAGCCACGGCCACACGCGGCGCAGGAACGAAGACGGCGAGCTCGATGGCGGCGCGTCGTTCGCGCGATACAGCGGCGCCGGTTCGCTGGAGAGCGGGCCCGGCGCGGCGTCGCGGATCGGATGCAGGCCGATCGGTTCGTACGCGGGCGGTTCGGCCGGCGGTTCCGCGCCGGCCGGCGCAGGTTGCTGCGGATCCGGTCCAGGCGCATGCACGGCCAGGCCGCCGCCGTGCCAACGCCCGTCCTCGCCCAGGGTGTCGACCGCCTCGGGCAGGATCGCGGCCGAGGCGCTGGCCACAGCCGCCGCGGGCAGGTCCAGGGCCTGGGCGAGGGCGGCGATCTCGGCCTCGCCGAATACCCGCTCCAACTGGTCGGCGGTCAGCGGCCGATTCGGGCCCGGGGCGATCCAGGACGCCGCCAGCTCCTCCAGGCCCTGGGCCCGGAAGGCCTCGACGAAGCCGGCCGTGCCGCCGCGGGCGGGGTCGAAGATGCGGTCCAGCCAGGCCGCCAGCAGGCGCCGGGCCTGGTCCGGGCTGAGGCCATGGCGGCTGCCGACCTGGTCCAGCAGATGTTCGAACATACGGCGGTCCCGGGGGTGAGGGGCGGCCACGGGGTCCTTCGCAGCCCACTCAATACAACATGAGACGCGTTAAGGCCGCGCCAGCGGCCCCGGGGGCGGGCGGGGCGCGGTCCCGGCGGACCGGGATAGTTGCCCTAAGCCGCTGAAGCACCTACAATTCCGCTTCTGTCCGCCCGCTATTGGGTGCGGCAGCGACCAAAATAACTACAGAGGAATACCGGTCATGTACGCAGTACTGGTCACCGGCGGTAAGCAATACCGCGTGATGCAAGGCGAGACGCTCCGCGTCGAGCTGCTCGATGTCGAAGCCGGCAGCGAGATCAAGTTTGACACCGTCCTGATGCTGGGCGATGGCGAAGGCGTGAAACTCGGCGACGCGCTCAAGGGCGCCAGCGTCACCGCCAAGGTCGTCGGCCACGGCCGCGCCGACAAAGTGCGCATCGTCAAGTTCCGCCGTCGTAAGCACCATCGCAAGCAGATGGGCCACCGTCAGCACTACACCGAAATCGAAATCACCGGCATCGCCGGTGGTGACAACAAGTAAGGAGCAGCAGCCATGGCACATAAAAAGGGCGTAGGTTCTACCCGCAACGGCCGCGACTCCAACCCGAAGTACCTGGGCGTGAAGATCTACGGCGGCCAGGCCATCGAGGCCGGCAACATCATCGTGCGTCAGCGCGGCACCCAGTTCCACCCGGGCGCCGGCGTCGGTCTCGGCCGCGACCACACCCTGTTCGCGCTGGTCGACGGTAAGGTCGAGTTCTCGACCAAGGGTCCGAAGAAGCGCCGCACCGTCAGCGTCGTCGCCTGAAGCGCGACGCGCGGTACGCGAAGGGCCCCGCTTCGGCGGGGCTTTTCGTTTCTAAGCCGGGAATCGGGAATGGGGAATAGGGAATCGTCAAAGCCCCCGCTCTCCATTTCCGGCTTCGAAGCTTCGTAGCGCTAAGATCTTGCTGTAACGCTTTGCCGATTCTCCATTCCCCATTCTCGATTCCCGTGCTCCTATGAAACTCGTCGACGAAGCAGAAATCCAAGTCATCGCCGGTAACGGCGGCAACGGCTGCATCGGCTTCCGTCGCGAGAAGTTCATCCCGCTGGGCGGGCCGGACGGCGGCGACGGCGGTGCCGGCGGCAGCGTCTGGCTGGTCGCCGACGAGAACGTCAACACCCTGGTCGATTTCCGCCACCAGAAGCAGTTCCGCGCCCAGCGCGGCGAGAACGGCATGGGCCGCCAGGCCTACGGCAAGGGCGGCGACGACCTGGTCATCGTCGTCCCGGTCGGCACCGTGGTCACCAACGTCGAAACCGACGAAGTCATCGGCGACCTCACCAGCAACGGCGACCGTCTGCTGGTCGCGCGCGGCGGCAAGGGCGGCCTGGGCAACATGCATTTCAAGAGCTCGACCAACCGCACGCCGCGCAAGGCGCTGCCGGGCCTGCCGGGCGAGCAGCGCGAGCTCAAGCTCGAGCTCAAGCTGCTGGCCGACGTCGGCCTGCTGGGTTTCCCGAACGCCGGCAAGAGCACCCTGATCCGCGCGGTCTCGGCGGCCACCCCCAAGGTCGCCGACTATCCCTTCACCACCCTGTATCCGAACCTGGGCGTGGTCAGCGTCGAGGCGCACCGCAGCTTCGTGATCGCCGACATTCCGGGCCTGATCGAAGGCGCCGCCGACGGCGCCGGCCTGGGTGCGCAGTTCCTGCGCCATCTGCAGCGCACCCGCCTGCTGCTGCACCTGGTCGACATCGCGCCGATGGAAGGCGGCGTGGAGGGCGTGAGCCCGGCCGAGCAGGTGCGCGCGATCGAGCGCGAGCTGGCCAAGCACGATCCCGAACTGCTGGCCAAGCCGCGCTGGCTGGTGCTCAACAAGGCCGACCTGCTGCTGGAAGAAGAGCAGCAGGCCGCGGCCCAGGCCGTCATCGACGAGCTGGGCTGGAAGGACCGCTGGTTCCTGGTCTCGGCGATCGGCCGCGACGGCACCTGGCCGATCATGCTCGAGGTGATGGCCTTCTTCGACCGTCAGCGCGAAGAGGCGCTGGAAGCCGCGAACGCCGCCGGCGACCATGCGCCCTGAGCCGCGGGCTCGGCGTTCAATTCCGATCCGTTCCGGCGCCCGTCGCGCGCCGACCGTCGTCGCGCGCAGTGCGGGCCGCGCCGTCGCCACGCAAGGCGAGGGCGCGCGTGACTTCTTACTCGCTTCACCGGTGGCGCCGACGATGCGCCGCATGCCGGATCCCTCACGCTATGCGGCGTCCGCCGCGATCGCCGTCGACCGGGTCGGCGCGTGCGGCGTTTTTCGCGCGGGCCTCAAAAGCAAAAACCCGGCCGAAGCCGGGTTTTCGCATGCTGCTGCGGCGCAGGCCGCAGCCGCGTCGACATCAGGCGGCGGACAGCGCCTTGATGCGGGCCGACAGGCGGCTCTTGTGGCGCGCGGCCTTGTTCTTGTGGATCAGACCACGGGAGCTGAAACGGTCGAGGATCGGCTGGGCGACGTCGAACGCGGTCTTGGCACCAGCGGCGTCGTTCTCGCCGAGGGCCTTCAGCACCTTCTTCACGGCGGTACGCAGCATCGAACGCTGGCTGGCGTTACGGGCATTGCGCACGACCGTCTGCTTGGCGCGCTTCTTGGCGGACTTGATGTTTGCCACGGGTGGTTTCCTGGAAAAAATTTGGTTGAAAGCTGGATGGAACTGGGTGCAAAAATGCAATTGCGGAAAATCAGACCCAAAAGTATGGCCGATTCAGTGACTTGCGTCAACTGGGCCGCCGCCGCGCCGGGAACGGCCGGGGGCGGGCGATGAGCCGGGGCGGTTTGCTGCGCTCCTCGGTGGTTTTCAGCGCCATGACCCTGATTTCGCGGGTCTCCGGCCTGGTCCGCGACCAGGTCTACGCCTGGCAGTTCGGCGCCAGCCCGGCCATGGACGCCTTCTTCATCGCCTTCCGCATTCCCAACTTCCTGCGCCGGCTCTCGGCCGAGGGCTCGTTCTCGATGGCCTTCGTGCCGGTCCTGGCCGAGTACAAGGAAAACCGGGACCACGCCGCGGTCAAGGACCTGGTCGACCGGGTCACCGGCACCCTGGCCGCCGCCCTGCTGGTGCTGACCGCGGTGGTGGTGCTGGCCGCGCCCTGGGTGATGCAGCTGTTCGCGCCGGGCTTCGAGCCGGGCAGCGAGCAGTACCGGCTGGCGACCCGGATGCTGCAGATCACCTTCCCCTACGCCTTGTTCATTTCGCTGGCCTCGCTGGTCGGCGGGGTGCTCAACAGCTACGAGCGTTTCGCGATCCCGGCGCTGTCGCCGGTGCTGCTGAACCTGTCGATGATCGCGGCCGCGGCCTGCGCCGCGCCGCTGATGCAGCCGCTGGGCCTGGAGCCGGTGCTGGCGCTGGCCTGGGGCGTGTTCGTGGCCGGCATCCTGCAGTTGCTGTTCCAGCTGCCGGCGCTGGCCAAGCTGGGCCTGCTGCCGCGCCCGCGCTGGGGCGGGGCGCATGCGGGCGTGCGCAAGATCATGCGGCTGATGGTGCCGACCCTGTTCGGCTCCTCGGTGGCCCAGCTCAACCTGCTGCTGAACACCGCGCTGGCCTCGTTCCTGATCGCCGGCAGCGTGACCTGGCTCTACCTCACCGACCGCCTGCTGGAATTCCCGCTGGGCATGTTCGGCGTCGCCATCGGCACGGTGATCCTGCCGCACTTGTCCAAGCGCCACGCCGCCACCGATCCGCAGGGTTTTTCCAAGGGCCTGGACTGGGGTTTCCGGCTGTGCCTGCTGATCGGCATCCCGGCCTGCCTGGGCCTGGTGCTGTGCGCCGAGGCCCTGATCGCGACCCTGTTCCAGTACGGCCGCCTCAGCGCCAGCGACACTGCGATGATCCGCCTGAGCCTGATGGCGCAATCGACCGCGGTGCCGGCCTTCTTGCTGGTGAAGGTGCTGGCGCCGGCGTTCTATTCGCGCCAGGACACCAAGACCCCGGTGAAGTCGGCGGTGGTGTCGGTGATCGTGAACCTGCTGGCGACGCTGACCCTGCTGCTGGCCGCGCTGTACTTCACCGACGCCGGCCAGGCCGCGCTGGCGCGCAGCGGCGGCCGCCTGCGCGAAGCCCTGGGCTATCTGCCCGGCGCGCACGCCTGCCTGGCGCTGGCGATCGCCATCGCCGGCTGGGTCAACGCGCTGCAGCTGGCCTGGTACCTGCGCCACGCGCGGGTCTACGCGCGCCAACCCGGCTGGGGCCGTTTCCTGCGCCAGATCGGCGTGGCCGCGCTGGCGATGAGCGCGGTGGTGCTGGCCCTGCTGTGGCTGTGGCAGGGCTGGACCGCCTGGCCCTGGTGGGAGCGCGGCTGGAAACTCGCGGTGGTGGTCGGCGCCGGCGGCGCCGCCTATGCCGCGATGCTGTGGCTGCAGGGCATCCGCCCGCGCGACCTGCGCGGGCACTGAGTCCACCGCGGGCGGCTTGAGAGTCGCCCGCGGCGGCTATACTTCCTGATTCATCCTTTTGAACGCTCCCAGCGAGCCGGTCCCCCACGCAATCCAATGAGCAGGCTGTTTCGTGACGTCGAGGGCGGGCCCCGTTGCCCGCACGGCAGTGTGGTCTGCATCGGCGCCTTCGATGGCCTGCACCTCGGGCATCGCGCGCTGGTGCGCCACACGGTCGCGCGTGCGCATGCGCTGGGCCTGGCGGCGGTGGCCTTGAGCTTCGAACCGCTGCCGCGCGAATTCTTCGCCCCGTCGGCGCCGCCGCCGCGCCTGCTGCTGCCGCGCGCCAAGGCCGAGGGCCTGCTGGCGCTGGGCGCCGATCAGGTCGGCCTGCTGCGTTTCAACGCCCGCCTCAGCGGCCTGGACGCGCAGGACTTCGTGCGCCGGGTGCTGGTCGAGCGCCTGAGCGCGCGCGAGGTCTGGGTCGGCCCGGAGTTCCGTTTCGGCAAGGCCCGCGGCGGCGATATCCAACTGCTGCGCCGGCTCGGCCAGGACCACGGCTTCGAGGCGCACGAGATCGATCCCGTGCACCACGACGGCGAGCGCGTCTCCAGCACCCGCATCCGCACCGCCCTGCTGGCCGGCGACTTCGCCGCCGCGGCCGCCTTGCTCGGCCGCCCCTACGCGATCGGCGGGCGGGTGGTGCGCGGCCGGCAGCTCGGCCGCACCCTCGGCTTTCCCACCGCCAACCTGCGTTTCGGCGGCAAGACCCCGGCGCTGTCGGGCATCTACGCGACCTGGGTGCACGGCCTCGGCGACCGCCCGCACGCCTCGGTGTCCAGCCTGGGCACGCGGCCCACCGTCGACGGCGTCGAGCCCTTGCTCGAAGCGCATCTGTTCGACTTCGACGGCGACCTGTACGGCCGCCGCATCGAGGTCGAGTTCGTCGCCCACCTGCGCGCCGAGCTCAAGTTCCCCGACCTGGCCTCGCTCACCCAGCAGATGCACCGCGACGCCGCCCAGGCGCGCGAGCACCTGCGGCTGGACGCGCAGCGCCGTTCGCTGCAGGCGGCGCCGCCCACCGATCTTCCGCAACACGACCCTCGACGTGCGTCTACGTCGCCAGCTCGGGCCGCCGACGCGGCCGAGAAAACTGCCTGAGACCCGCTGTGACCAACGACCCCAGCCAACCCGCCCCCGGCAACGCCTACAAGGCCAGCCTGCTGCTGCCGGCGACCGATTTCCCGATGCGCGGCGACCTGCCCAAGCGCGAGCCGGAAACCCTGGCGCGCTGGGAAAGCGAAGGCCTGTACCAGCGCATTCGCGAGAAGACCGGCGGCCGCGAGCGCAGCTTCGTGCTGCACGACGGCCCGCCCTACGCCAACGGCGAGATCCACGTCGGCCACGCGGTCAACAAGGTGCTCAAGGACATCGTGGTCAAGTCCAAGCTGCTGGCCGGCTTCGACGCGCCCTACGTGCCGGGCTGGGACTGCCACGGCCTGCCGATCGAGCACAAGGTCGAGAAGGAGTTCGGCAAGGTCGGCAGCACGGTCGACGGGCGCGTGCTCGACGCCGCCGAATTCCGCGCCAAGTGCCGCGAGTACGCGACCAGCCAGATCGACATCCAGCGCCGCGGCTTCAAGCGCCTGGGCGTGACCGGCGATTGGGACAACCCCTACCGCACCATGGATTTCCGCTACGAGGCGGACATCATGCGTTCGCTGGCCAAGATCGTCGATCGCGGCCACCTGGTGCGCGGCTCCAAGCCGGTGCACTGGTGCTTCGACTGCGGCTCGGCCCTGGCCGAGGCCGAGATCGAATACCAGGACAAGGAATCCACCGAAATCTACGTGCGCTATCCGGTGCTGGACCGCAAGCGCGTGTTCGACGCCTTCGGCATCGCCGACGACGGCGCGCCGCTGTCGGTGCCGATCTGGACCACCACGCCGTGGACCCTGCCGGCCAGCCTGGCGGTGACGTTGGGGCCGGACGTGGAGTACATGCTGGTCAAGCTGGAGCCGGGCAGCGAAGGCCTGTTCCGCGAGGACGGCCAGCGCCCCGAATACCTGCTGGTCGCGCACGACCTCACCGCCGGTTTCCTGTCCACCCTGGCCAGCCGCGAGGCGCTGAAGCAGGGCGCCAGCGTGCAGGCGGCCGAGTGGGGCCCGCAGCCGGGCGTCGCCTTCGAAGGCCTGCGCCTGCAGCACCCGTTCTACGACCGCGAAATCCCGGTGCTGCTGGGCGACCACGTCACCGTCGACGCCGGCACCGGCGCCGTCCACACCGCTCCCGGCCACGGCCAGGAGGACTACGCGGTCGGCCTGAAGTACGGCCTGATCGAGCGCTACAGCGCCGCCCAGATCAACCCGGTCGACGCGCGCGGCCTGTACCTGCCGTCCACGCCGCCGGCCGACGGCCACGCGCTGGCCGGCCAGCACATCTTCAAGATCGATCCGCTGATCGTCGAGGTGCTGCGCGCGCGCGGCGCCTTGCTCGCCGCCGGCCGCATCAAGCACAGCTACCCGCACTGCTGGCGCCACAAGACGCCGGTGGTGTTCCGCGCCACCCCGCAGTGGTTCATCTCGATGGAGCAGGCCGGCCTGCGCCGCGACGCGCTGGCCGCCATCCCGGGCGTGTCCTGGGTGCCGGGCTGGGGCGAGGCGCGCATCTACAACATGATCGAAGGCCGCCCGGACTGGACGATCTCGCGCCAGCGCTACTGGGGCGTGCCGATCGCGCTGTTCTTCCATCGCGAGACCGGCCTGCCGCATCCGCGCACCGGCGAGATCATGCGTCAGGTCGCCGACGCGGTGGAACGCGAAGGCACCGACGCCTGGTACGCGATGACCGCCGAACAGCTGCTGGGCGACGAAGCCGGCGACTACGAGAAGGTCAACGACATCCTCGACGTCTGGTTCGACTCCGGCACCAGCCACGAATGCGTGCTGGCCCAGCGCCCGCAGGACGGCCTGCACAAGCCCGCCGACCTCTACCTGGAAGGCTCCGACCAGCACCGCGGCTGGTTCCACAGCGCGCTGCTCAGCGGCGTGGCCATGGACGGCGTGGCGCCGTACCGGCAAGTGCTGACCCACGGCTTCACCGTGGACGAGCACGGCAAGAAGATGTCCAAGTCGATGTTCAACGCGCTGGCGCCGGACAAGGTCACCGACACCCTGGGCGCCGACGTGCTGCGCCTGTGGGTGGCCTCGACCGAGTTCCGCAACGAGATGACGGTCTCCGACAAGATCCTCAAGCAGAACGCCGACGTCTACCGCCGCATCCGCAACACCGCGCGCTTCCTGCTGGGCAACCTCAGCGGCTTCGACCCGGCCCGCGACCTGGTCGCGCCCGCCGACATGGTCGCGCTGGACCGCTGGATCGTGCACCGCGCCGCCGAACTGCAGGACCGCATCGCCGCCGCCTACGAGCGCTACGACTTCGCCGAGATCGTGCAGGCGCTGTCCAACTTCTGCAGCGTCGACCTGGGCTCGCTGTACCTGGACGTCACCAAGGACCGCCTGTACACCATGCAGGAGGACTCGCGCGGCCGCCGTTCGGCGCAGAGCGCGATGTACCGCATCGCCGAGGCCTTCGTGCGCTGGATCGCGCCGATCCTGGCCTTCACCGCCGACGAAATGTGGCGCCACCTGCCGGCCACCACCGAGCACGGCGCGCGCGAAGGCAACGTGCTGTTCACCACTTGGTACGACGGCCTGGCCCTGCTGCCGGAAGACGCCGCGCTCTCGGCCGAGGACTTCGTGCGCCTGCTGGCCCTGCGCGACGACGTCAGCAAGACCCTGGAACCGATGCGCGCCGAAGGCAAGATCGGCGCCGCCCTCGAGGCCGAGATCGCCCTGCGCTGCGGCGTGGCCGACCAGAACTGGCTGGCGCCGTTCGCCGACGAACTGCGTTTCCTGTTCATCAGCGGCGACGTCGAAATCGTCGCCGACGACGCCATCAAGGACATCGCCGTGACCGCCGCGCCCACCGCCAAGAGCAAGTGCGTGCGCTGCTGGCATTACCGCGCCGACGTCGGTGCCGACGCCGACCACCCGGAGCTGTGCGGCCGCTGCGTCAGCAACGTCGCCGGCGCCGGCGAGGACCGTCGCTGGTTCTGAGCCGCCGTCCCTCCGCCGGTCCGCGCCTGGGCGCGGGCCGGCGGCCGATTTCCCGGGCCCGCACGCGGGCCACCCACCCGGCTTCCGGCCCCCGGCCGGAACCAGGAGCGCAACACTGATGTCGCAGACGCATAACAACAACGCCCTGCCATGGCTGATCGTCTCGGTCGCGGTGATCGTGCTCGACCAGATCAGCAAGGCCTGGGTGCTGGCCTCGCTGCCCGAGTACACCGCCATCCCGGTGATCGACGGGTTCTGGAACTGGTATCGCACCTACAACACCGGCGCCGCCTTCAGCTTCCTCAGCGACGCCGGCGGCTGGCAGAAGTACTTCTTCGTGGTGCTGGCGGTGGCCATCAGCGGCCTGCTGGCCAGCTGGCTGCGGCGCACCGCGCGCGGCGACTGGAAAACCGCGCTGCCCTACGCGCTGGTGATCGGCGGCGCCCTGGGCAACGTCATCGACCGCCTGCTGCACGGCCACGTGGTCGATTTCATCCAATGGCATTGGCGCGAGCACTACTGGCCGGCCTTCAACCTGGCCGATTCGGCCATCGTCGCCGGCGCCATCGGCATCGCCCTGGTCGGCCTGTTCGCGACCCCTGCGGCCAAGCCCCAGGCCTAGGGCAGGAGTACAATCGCCCCATGGACGTCCTGCTCGCCAATCCCCGCGGTTTCTGCGCCGGCGTCGACCGCGCGATCGAGATCGTCAAGCGCGCGATCGAGACCCTGGGCGCGCCCATCTACGTGCGCCACGAAGTCGTGCACAACCGCTTCGTGGTCGACGACCTCAAGCACCGCGGCGCGGTGTTCGTCGAAGAACTGGACGAAGTGCCCGACGGCGCCACCGTCATCTTCAGCGCCCACGGCGTGTCCAAGGCCGTGCGCGAGGAGGCCGAGCGCCGCGGCCTGAAGGTGTTCGACGCGACCTGCCCACTGGTCACCAAGGTGCACCTGGAAGTCTCGCGCCACTGCCGCGCCGGCCGCGACGTGATCCTGATCGGCCACGAGGGCCACCCCGAGGTCGAAGGCACCATGGGCCAGTGGCGGCGCGAAGCCGGCTCCGGCCGCATCTACCTGGTCGAAGACACCGACGACGTCGCCGCCCTGGTGGTGGACCAGCCCGAAAACCTGGCCTACACCACCCAGACCACGCTGTCGGTGGACGACACCCGCAGCGTGATCGAAGCCATGCGCGCCAAGTTCCCGGCCATCCAGGGCCCGCGCCACGACGACATCTGCTACGCCACCCAGAACCGCCAGGACGCCGTGCGCGAACTGGCCGCCCAGTGCGACCTGGTGCTGGTGGTCGGCTCGCCCAACAGCTCCAACTCCAACCGCCTGCGCGAGCTGTCCGAGCGCGAAGGCGTCGAGGCCTACCTGATCGACGGCGCCGTCGAGATCGACCCCGAATGGGTGCAGGGCCGCAAGCGCATCGGCATCACCGCCGGCGCCTCCGCCCCCGAAGTGCTGGTGCGCGGCGTGATCGAGCGCCTGCGCGAATTGGGTGCCGAACGCGTGAACGAACTCGACGGCGAGCCCGAGGACATGGTCTTCGCCCTGCCCAAGGAACTGCGCCTGCGGCTGGTCGGCTAAGGCACGCGGCCGGGCAGGGCGCCCCCAAGGCCTTGCTCGAATTGACCCGCCCCGGCGCCCAACCCTACAATTCACACCCCGCGGCCTGCCCGCGGACGCCCACGCCGCAAGGCCGGGACCCGTAACACCGCCGGAATAGCTCAGTTGGTAGAGCGGCGCATTCGTAATGCGTAGGTCGTAGGTTCGATTCCTATTTCCGGCACCAATATTTCAAAGGCCCGCTCGCGCGGGCCTTTTGTTTTTTGCGCGGCGCAAAACGCAGGCGCGCCGGCATGCGGCAGAACGGTGCCCATTCGGGCTTGCGCGATGGCCCGTTTGCCCCGCGTCCGCCCTAGAATCGCGCAGGGGAAAAGGAGCAGGGGAAACAATCATGGGAATGCGCTTGATCGCGACGGTCCTGGCATGCGGACTGGGCGCCGTGGCGGGCTGGCAGTGGGTGGCGCCGCCATCCGATACGCAGCGGCCCGCGCCGCGCCGCGACCGGCCGCTGCAAACGCCGGGAGCGCCGAGCGCCGCGCCCCAGGCGCGCGCGCCGCGTCCGCCTTTGGCCGAGCGCCAACCGGCGTTGGCGGCGTCCGATGCCTCAGCGTTGCTGAGCCCGATGACGCCGTTGCAACTCGGCAGCCCCGTGGACGCCGTGGCCATCGGCGACGTCACCGGCGACGGCCGCAACGACATCGTCGTGTCCACCCATCAGAACGCCGCGGGTTCGGGCGCTTCCACCGCGGGCGACTTCAAGGTGTCGGTGTTCGTGCAGCAAACCGATGGCAGTCTGGCCGCGCCGCTGCAGGCCGGGTTCCCCGGTTTCATCATGCACCTGCCCAGCAAGGGCATCGCCCTGGTCGATCTGAATCAGGACGGCTTGCGCGACATCGTGCTGGCCTACGGCGGCGGCATCTACATCTACGAAGGCGCCGCTACCGGTCAGCTCAGCGGCCGCGCCGTGCCTGGGTTGTCCAGTGAAATCTTCACCGTGTCCGCACTGGACGTGAACGGCGACGGCCACGCCGACATCGCCGCCTTCGATGGCTTCCGCGTGCGCATGTTCCTGGGCGACGGCCAGGGCAATCTGACCCATAGCTATACCTTCTCCACCTCGCCGGTGGGCCTGACCAACCTCAACGCGCACATGGCGCCCGGCGACCTCAACGGCGACGGCCGCACCGACCTGGCCTTCTACGACGGGCACAACCAGGGCGTGGTGTTCGTACAGACCGTCAGCGGTACGTTTGAACGTTGGTCGTACAGCTTCGGGCCGTACCCTTCGGCGTACTTCACTGCGCTGGCGGTAGCGGATTTCGATGCCGACGGCGACCAGGACCTGATGCTGGCCGCGCGCCAGACGGAGCGCTACATTCCGCTGGCCAGGCATCAGCTGTATCGCCAGTCCCACGGCCAATTGCTGGAGCCGCTGCGCTGGGGCGTGTACGAAGTGGGCTCGGGCATGATCGGCGCCGACCTCGACCGCGACGGCCGCCAGGACCTGGTCACCGTACGCTGCCCGACCAACATGAATGCCTGGATCGGTTATTCGCGGCAATTGCCCGAAGGCGGTTTCGACACCGAGATCCAGTTCCCGTTGCCGCGCATGATGGACAGCATCAGCCCGCGCGGCCTGGCCGCCGGCGACTTTACCGGCGACGGCTGCGCCGACTTGGCCGCCACGAGCGGCACCCAACTGATCCTGTACCGGGCCCAGTGCAAGCCGCCGATGACGACCGGCGGGCGCTTGCCGGCCGAGCTGCTGGCGGCGGGCACCGGCGCATCGGCCGGCGCTGCGTCTTTGCAGGCGCCTGCGTCCGTCAGGGGCCAAGTGGGTAAGGCGAAGCCGCCGACGCCGCTCCGCATCGCGACCCGGCAAGGCGCGCAGCACTGACGCCTCCTCTTGCCGGGCCATGACCGAGCGAGTCGCGGACGCCTTCCACCAGCGCCGGAATAGCTCAATTGGTGGAGCAGCGCATTCGTAATGCGCAGGTCGAAGGTCCGATTCCTAATCCGGCACCACGCCTCGAAGCCCCGCGACGCGGGGCTTTGTCTTTTCTGGCTTGCCGCCGCACCGGCCGCACTCACCAACGAATGCTCCCGGTCCCCGGGTAGGAGCGGCGCAAGCCGCGACCACGAACCCCAACGGCCGCAAAAACACCGATCGCTCGCTTCGCGCTTCAAGCCCCCTCCTTTGAAAAAGGAGGGCTGGGGAGGATTTGCTCTTGCCCCACCTACTGCCAAGCCAAAGCCGCGCCTTAGACCCGCCTCGGAACCTTCACGCCCCCGCGCCGCCGCCCATCGCACCACCCTGTCGCTACACTCCCAAAACGCATCACCCAATCCATCCAGGAGCTCTCATGCGTTTTCGATTCCTGTCGTTCACGCTGGGGCTGACGCTCCCTCTCGCAGCGTTAGCCGCTCCCCAGGCCCCCGACCTCGTCGGCGCCTGGACCTGCGGCCCCTACGAAACGCCCGGCCCCGACCTCTCGGCGTCGACCATCGACCGCCGCGTCTATTCCGACGACGGCTACTTCACCGAACACAGCTTCGTCACCTACACCCGCGAAGGCCTGCAGATCCGCACCGAAACCCGCAACACCGGCACCTGGTCGCTGCAGGGCGACCTGATCGAAGTCCGGTTCAACACATCGAAGTTCCTGTCCTCCGACCATCCCGCGTTCTCGGTCGCCCACGGGCAGGCGACGCTGGACGCCATGAGGGCGCGCAAGAACACGGAGACCCAGCGCATCCTCCAGTTCGACGGGCAGAGCATGCTCACCGTGCCCGCGGTCGCGGCGGACCAGCGCACCGAAGTGCAGGTGCCCTGCAGCAGGGGCTGAGGTTGGCCGATACGCAAAGGAAGGCTGAGCCCATGATTTGGCTGGAACCCTGGTGGTCGACGGAACACCGCGACGACGCTTACCGCAACGGTTTCCACCAGCAGCTGCGGCGCGAACTGGCGCCCGGGCACATCTTGTACGGCCTGCCGGTTCGGCTGATCGCGCGCGGAAACGGCGACGACGCCCTGTTCGCCCTGCGGGACGGATCGGGCCGCGTCGCCCAGGTCCACCTCACCTGGGCCGGCGCGCCGGAACGGCTGCCATGGCCCAGCATGGCGGTCTACGCCAGCCTGGACGCCTGGGCCGAGCAGCCATGCTTCCCGAGCATCGGGAGTGGGTGGCAGAGTAGGCCGGTGCGGCGTCCACGCCGCGATCGGGCAGGGGGCACGATGAAGCAGTGGAGTGGGGCGATCGCCCTCTGGGCCCTGGCCGGCGTGGCACAGGCGGCTGCGGCCGCAGCGGAGCCCGCGCCCAGCGCATGTTTCCCCGCGCGCATCGGCGACCTGCAGGCCCAGACCTACCCGCCAGAAGTCCACGACGCGATGCGCCGGCAGCGCGCGGGCAAGGTGTTCGGCTACAACGCGCCCGCATATCGCACGGCGGTGACGGTCTACCTGTTGGACAAGGCCCAGGCCGACAGCCTCGAACAGGAATTCCTCGCCGCCGAGTCCCAAATCGCGGCCATCCACCCTGGCACCGAATCCACCAAGCGCGGCCCCGTGCCACTGCCTTTCCCGGGCCGGCCCAGCGAAGGAAAGCTCGCGCATTACCTGTGGACCGAAGACGGCGACGACATCGGCTCCCTCCTGTGGCTGGGCGAAACCGCCGACCGCCTGGTCAAGATCCGCCTGTCGTACGTCAGGCCCAAGCCGGACGATCAGACCGCCGCGGCGATGCGCCATGCCCTGGCTGCGCTGCGCGATGTGGCCAGACATGTGTGCGAGCCTGGGCAGACGGAAGCGGGCGATGGGCTCAAGAAGCCGTCGGTTCGTCTTCAGCCACTTCCAAGGGCCACCCCATGATCTCGTCTGCACTGACTGATCCCGCCTTCGACCACGTCGTGTCCCTACGCGATGCCTACCGCATCATGGAACGCTTCGCGTCGGCGTATCTGGCCCACGGCGATACCGCCATTTCGGACTTCCTGCACGCCTATGCCGGTGAGACGGCGGATGGGCAGACCGCCGATCCGGCGGCGCTCCAAGATTTCTTGGCGGCCGCCGAACCGATGGTAGGCAAGCAATAGGTCTATCTCGCCCTGCATGTACCGCTGGGAGGCGAGTGCATGATTAAGGCAGTTGGCGGGTGGGAGTTCCGAAACGTCGCAGGGACACCTGCTCTATCTAAAAGGCGGCGAGGTGAGTCAGATAGTGGGTGTCCCGGTCTTCGGCCAACCGGTTCGGGCGCGTCGTACATATCGATCGGGTTGGGGTTTTACTCGTATCGCATCGAGGGGTAAGGGCGCGGGCTCTGCCGAAGGCCCACTGCAGCATCCAGACGGCAGCAGCCCCGCGCTGCCGCCGTCTGTGCAGGTTTAACGCGGCCTGCGCACGTGGCGGCCCGTGCTTACGGCGCCGCCCTTTGCTTGTACATCGAATCGCGCAAGAACAGATCGCTGCGGTCGGTCCGGTCCAGCCACATCTCGAAATTGCGATGGCGGATGTAGTGGTTCGGGTAGTTGACCGATTCGAAGTACCACCAACCCCTCTCGACGCTGTCGTACTCGCGCATCACGAACGACGCGTCCTGGCGGAACAACTCGCTGTTGTCGTTCTTGGCCAGCTTCACCCGATACCCCTGATGGCGCAGGTAGTGGCCGGGATAGTTCACCGACTCCAGGCTGACCGACCCCGCCGTGCCGCTCAAGCCCGGGCGACGGATGAAGAACGTCGCGTCGGCGCGGTCCAAGTCGCTGGCCACGGGCGTCAGCTCGCCCAACCAGTTGCGGTGGCGGATGAAGCGGTCCGGATAGTTCTGAGACTGGAAGGCCGTGCTGCCGGCCGGTGCCACGAAGCGCCCCGGGGGCGGCGCTTGTGGGGCATGCGTGGTAACGGCGGCGTAGTCCGAACAAGCGCGGTTGTAGGCGTACACCGCACAAACACGGAAGCGATAGGTCGTGGCCGGTTGCAATTCCGGCACGGTCCAGGCGCGTTTATCTGCGTCCACCTGACGGAATTGATAGGGCGATTCCTGCTCCAGCACGAACCAATAGATATCGTTCCCTGAATGCGCCCACGAAATCGTGGCCCATCGGGGCGAATTAGCGAACGCGACGACGTTGGACGGCGCCTCATCGCCGTATGCGACAGCGGGGGTAGCGCCCAGCAGCAGTAAGGGCGCGAGAAAGAGCGTGGCCAGGTAAGCGCCGAGTCTGCGGTGGAAGGGTCTTGTATCGGCGGGGCGGCCTTCGTGACCGAAGCCAACGGTGGGGTGGATGTGTGCCATGACTACCTCCTGTAGTTGCGGCACTTAGGGCCAACGCAGCGACTTCGGGGCATCGGCCAAGGCGGTGCAGTCTCTCGCGTGTTGGAGATTGGGGGCGGCTGTTCTATCCGGAGTCATGATCGCGGAGCGCAGTGTCCCAGCGTCTGTCGACCTATCGCTCGACTCCTCAGCGGAGCTTGTCGATTCCTGAGTCGCTCATTCGTCCTTGTTGGAGGGACGGCAGCTAACCGGTCAAAGTCGGCCGGGGCGTCGCTCCCTCAGTAGAGGGCAAGGGCAATGAGCAAGGGCGTCATCAGGCAAATGCTTCAGTTCACCGCAACAGCCGCCATCTTGACCTTGAGCACCGCCGCGCCGGCGGCGACACACAATGACGAGAACCCCGCAATGACCCAGAGCAGACAGGCCGTGCAAACCGGCTACGCCCCAGTCAACGGCCTCAGGATCTACTTCGAGATCCACGGCGTCGCGAACCCCGCGCAACCGCCGCTGGTGCTGCTGCACGGCGGTGGCGACACCATCGGCACCAGCTTCGGCCAGATACTGCCGAAGCTCTCCCGCCACCGTCAGGTCATCGCATTCGAGCAGCAGGGCTATGGGCACACGGCCGACATCGTCGAGCGAGCCTTCAGCTTCGAGCAGTCGGCCGACGACACCGCGGCTTTGTTGAACTACCTGAAGATCGAAAAGGCGGATCTCTTTGGTTTCAGCAACGGCGGCACTATCGCGGTGCAAGTGGCGATCAGGCACCCGGAGGTCGTGCGCAAGCTCGTACTCGCGTCGGCGCTGCTGACGCGCGATGGCGCGTATCCGTGGCTATGGCAGGCCATGGACAATGCCAAGTTGGAAAACATGCCGAAGGAATTGCAGGAGGAGTACCTGAAAGTAGCGCCGCACCCGGAAAATCTGCGCCTGTTCCACGACAAGGCCGCCCAGCGGATGCGTGACTTCAAGGACATCCCGACCGAGGCGATTCGCGGCATCGCTGTGCCCATGCTGGTAGTGGTCGGCGACGCCGACGTGATACGGCCCGAACACGCCGTGGACACGTTCCGGCTTCTGCAGAAGGCGCAGCTCGCCGTGCTTCCAGGGACCGATCACATGCAGGTAACGGCGCGCGTCGATTGGCTTGTGCCGATGATCGACGGGTTTCTGGACGAGAACGGCGGCAGAGTGGGGCCCTGAGTCCTGGTTTCACCTCGGGAGCGAAACAGGGGCCGGGGTGCCTTTCTGGCAGGTGGCGGCCTTCAACGGAAGGGGTGTCACCTCTTTCGCCGATCACCGTGCTGCGTTTGTAGAAATTAGTTCTCTGACCCCTGTTGCGCAAAGCGCCCCGCAAGAGACCATTTGGAGTGCGCGTTGCTTGATGCCAAGTTGCTCAAAGACTATGAGGATATGAAATTCAGACGGCGAAACATCTCGTATTCGGAAGCGCTTAGGTATCTTAGTTACGTTTATCTAAAGTATTCTCAGATGCGCAAGCTATATGATCTTCCGAATGTGATGCATTGACAATGCTATAAGCGAAGGTAGGAGCAATTGGTTCAACTTTCGAAGGGAGATGTTGCATGGACCAGCAGGCAAGTACTAAAGGTTATATTTCTCGCATGATAAGTGCTGCTGGAATAACCTGGCTGACTTTATCATTTTACAATCTGGCGATGAGGGCCGTTGGAAAGCTTGATCTGGAGCTAATTCTTATAATAGTCGGCTTGGCTTTCTTGGCGGCGCTGATCTCGGGAGGGATAGCGGCGGCGCTTATTCGTCAACGGCCAGTAGCCTTGGTGGTGACAAGTCAACTCATTGGCATGGCGATAGTCGCCTTTGCCGCAGGTCGATAGTTAGAATTTCTGCGGCTTCTGATTTTTTGGTGTGGTCGGTGTAAAAACGCCGGCCCAGAGGACGGCTATTGAGGGGCGGTGCTCCCGTTATTATGTTTTGCTCCATCTGTTTGCCGGGAAATCAGCAGGCTCCCAATGCACATTTACCGTCGATTCGTACTGGTCTCGATACGTATCTCTGCTCTCATGGTAGTGCTTGTTGCAAGCCTTATTCTGATGTTGGCCATCTATAGTGTTGCGGTCGGAAATGGAGTCTACGATTGGCCGGCAATTCCTCTTCTGATTCTGCTGATTTTTTGGCTGTTGGTGCGTGGAAGGCGGCAGTTGTCGGTTTGCGGTCATTGCCACATTCCTCGAATTCCAGCGCTAGAGATGGGGGTTGATAGGGGGGCAGGTCACTTGATTGGTGACCGCTGCCGACGAAGGCCGGGACATCCACCTTTTCAAGTGATCAGCTGAGTACGGTCGCGCTGTGGAATTATGCGAGCCAGACCGGTCGGTCCCTAGAGGCACAAACTTGTCGGTCAGTCTCCGTCCTCCATACGCGCAGCCTCCTGGGTCGCCGCGCAATGCGTACGACATTTCTGCCGCGCGCGCGACCTGTCGCATCCCGATGTGGAGGCCTTCTGCCGGCATTTGGAGAGGGCCGCCACAGCAGAGTCGGTGGTTGACTGGGACGCGCAGAGCGCTGCACTGGTGATCACGGGATTGGGCGACGCGTTGCCGCCGCCGTTGGACGCCGTGTCCGGTCTGAACGAGTTGCTATGCGCGGCCAGGGAGGTGACGGCTACCCAGATGCATGCCGCTTGGACGCCCGAACAGGTCAACGCCCAACTGAGGAGGGCGGCGGAGCTGGCCGGTTTGGAGCCGGCTCGGGTCGTTGCGGTGGCTGCTGATCTGCATTCCGCAGACGGACAAGGCTGGGGCCCTGCGATTACCGAGGCTGCTTGCAGTGCTTGGTCGCACAAAACTTACAGCGTGTTCAACTGAACTCGTGGCGAGTGTAGTCAAGTCAGCGCCCGTCTGCGCCAACGCCGGGTGAGTGCCGGCATGGTATGGACAGGCCAAAGCCCTCACTGGTCTTTGCAAACAGCATAGGCCCGCTCAATGAGGGCGTCTGAAACTGAAGGCCCGACGATGTGCCAACAGCCGCCCCAAATCTGATCGCCGCAATGGTGAAGCTCGCAGGCTTTATGAACTGCCTTCCGGTGGTCGGCCACGACGGCGGCCGCGCATTTCTTGCGCTTGCCTGTCAGCCTATCGAACCAGCGAAAATTCGCTTGCGCCTGAATTTCTGGAATCCTTGTGGTCCCTGGTATGTACCGAGCGTCCTTGAGCAGGGTTTGCTCCATCTTAAGTTTGCATTGCGCCGTTTTGGCCTCGAAGAGCGCGCGAACTTTTGCTTCTTCTGCAAACATCGCGTCCTGAGCCTTGAGTTCGGCGGCACACTGCGCGTCGATCTTCTCGCAGCGGCGGATCGAGAGTAGCTTGTTGATGCGCCCGCGCCCGTCAGGGTTGGGCGTGCTCCCGAAGACGGCGCGTACTTCGTCGCCCGCTTTCAGTTCGTCGAGCTTGGCGAGTACCGCCGGATCCGCCACGAACCCGATCGAGTTAAACACTTCGTTGCGATCAAACTCGAGTTTGTCGTGGGAGACGGTCAGGGCTTTCCCGACGAACACGTATGTTTCGTCATCCGAGGCGCCAGCGACTAGCCCAAGAACGAGGAGGAGAGGTACGGCGATTCGCACTAGGTTCTCCGGCGTACCGCACCTGAATGGCTCGGGCTTGCTAAGGCAGGATTCGATTTTCGCTGACTTTATGCGTATCGAGTCCGGTCAGCACAATCGATCGGAGACATCCGCTGCGGCTCTGTGGCTCTGCATGCTGTTCGGCATCGAGCTGCCGCATGGTGTGACGATATTACGTATTGGTCACTTGTTGTCTGTTCACAGGCCAAGCGGTAGGCTTAGGACATGAACACATCAGCCCCTTATTCAGTTTCGGCGCGCGGCCCGGCCGACCACGACGTGCGGGATCAGATCGTCGCGGCAGCGACCGAGCATTTCAGCCGGTACGGCTACGAGAAGACGACCGTTTCCGACCTGGCGAGGGCGGTGGGCTTCTCCAAGGCCTATATCTACAAGTTCTTCGAGTCCAAGCAGGCGATCGGCGAGATGATCTGCGCCAACTGCCTGCGCCAGATCGAGGCCGAGGTGAGGGCTGCCATCGAAGAAGCCGACCGGCCGCCGGAGAAGCTGCGGCGGATGTTCAAGGCGATCGTCGAGGCCAGCCTGCGTCTGCTCTTCCAGGATCGCAAGCTCTACGAAATCGCGGCCTCGGCGGCCAGCGAACGTTGGCAGGCGGCTTCCGCCTATGAAGCGAGCATCCAGGCATTGCTTCAGGACATCGTCCAGGAAGGCCGGCAGAACGGCGACTTCGAACGCAAGACCCCGCTGGATGAAGCCACGGCGGCGATCTATCTGGTCATGCGGCCCTATCTGAACCCGCTGCTGCTGCAGCACAGCCTGGACTACACCGACGAAGCGCCGGCCCGGCTGTCTGGCCTCATCCTGCGCAGCCTGTCTCCCTGATGAACGAGCCGTAGTGACTATTGACTAAATTAGTCACAAGTACCATGATCCGGTCCCAGATCAGCTCGTCTGTGGGACTCACATGCTCCGGCGCCTCGTTTTATCCGCGGTCCTTTGTGCATTGCCGTTTGTGCTTGTCGCCTGCGGCGATACCGCTGCGTCCGATCCGCGTACCCGGGCACCGCTGGTGCGCGTGGCCGTCGTTCAAGGGGCGGATGCCGCATCGCGGTCCTTCACCGGGACCGTAGCCGCCCGGGTACAGAGCGATCTGGGCTTCCGCGTCTCCGGCAAGGTGCTGGAACGGCTTGTGGATGCGGGGCAAACGGTCAGGCGCGGTCAGCCGCTCATGCGCATCGACCCGGTCGATCTCAGGCTCGCGGTGAATGCGCAGCAGCAAGCCGCGGCCGCCGCGCGGGCGCAGGCGCAGCAGACGGCGCAAGAGGAAGTCCGCTACCGCAACCTGCTGGGAACCGGTGCCGTATCGGCCTCGGCCTACGAGCAGGCCAAGGCCGCGGCGGACGCGGCCAAGGCGCGGCTCCGCGCCGCCGAGGCCCAGGCCGAGGTCGCTCGCAACGCCAGCCGCTATGCGGAGCTGGTGGCCGACGGCGACGGCGTCGTCATGGAAACGCTGGCCGAACCCGGGCAGGTCGTCGGCGCCGGGCAGGCCGTGGTGCGCGTTGCGCACGCCGGCCCCCGCGAGGCCCGCATCCAGTTGCCGGAGACCCTGCGCCCTGCGGTCGGGTCCGCCGGGCAGGCCGCGCTCTTCGGCAAGGACGGCATCACCGTACCGACGCGACTCCGGCAGCTGTCGGACGCCGCCGACCCGCTGACCCGCACCTTCGAGGCGCGATACGTGCTCGAAGGGGAGCTGGCCAACGCGCCGTTGGGCGCCACGGTCACCGTCCAGATTGCGGATGGGCATTCCGGCGGACACGACGGCCTGCAGGTGCCGGTCGGCGCCTTGTTCGATGCGGGCAAGGGGCCGGGCGTGTGGGTCGTCAGCGGCAACCCGGCCAAGGTGGCCTGGCGACCGGTCACGGTCCTGCGCGTGAGCGATGAAAGCGCGCGCGTCGCCGGCCGGCTCAAGCAAGGCGAACGCATCGTCGCGCTGGGGGCCCATCTGCTGCGTGAGGGCCAGCCGGTCCGGATCGCCGGACGGCCCGCCGCCGCGGCCGCGGGAGCCGGGCCGTGAGCGCGAGCCGCTTCAATCTGTCGGCGCTCGCCGTGCGCGAGCGCGCCGTCACCCTGTTCCTGATCTGCCTGATCTCGCTGGCCGGGCTCATCGCGTTCTTCCAGTTGGGCCGCGCCGAAGATCCCGCCTTCACGGTCAAGGTGATGACCATCGTGACCGCGTGGCCCGGAGCCACCGCGCAGGAAATGCAGGACCAGGTCGCCGAGAAGATCGAAAAGCGCCTGCAAGAGTTGCGCTGGTACGACCGTAGCGAGACCTATACGCGGCCGGGCCTGGCTTTCACCACCTTGACCCTGCTCGACAAAACACCGCCTTCGGCCGTGCAAGAGGAGTTCTACCAGGCCCGCAAGAAAGCCGGCGACGAGGCGAACAATCTCCCGGCCGGCGTGATCGGGCCGATGGTCAACGACGAGTACGCGGATGTCACCTTCGCCTTGTTCGCGCTCAAGGCCAAAGGCGAACCGCAGCGGCTGCTGGCGCGCGAAGCGGAGACGTTGCGCCAGCGGCTGCTGCACGTTCCGGGTGTGAAGAAGGTCAACATCATCGGCGAGCAGCCCGAACGCATCTATGTCGAGTTCTCGCACGAGCGCCTGGCGACGCTGGGTGTCGACCCGCAGGACGTGTTCGCCGCGCTCAACGGCCAGAATGCCCTGACCCCGGCGGGGTCGGTGGAAACCCAGGGGCCGCAGGTGCTGGTTCGCCTGGATGGCGCGTTCGACGGGCTGCAGAAGATTCGCGACACGCCCGTGGTGGCGCAGGGCCGCACGCTGAAGCTGTCGGACATCGCCACCGTCCGCCGCGGCTATGAAGACCCCGCGACGTTTTTGATCCGCAACGGCGGCGAGCCCGCCTTGCTGCTGGGCGTCGTCATGCGCGACGGCTGGAACGGGCTCGACCTGGGAAAAGCGCTGGATCACGAGGTCGATGCGATCGGCGATGGGCTGCCGTTGGGCATGAGCCTGACCAAGGTCACCGACCAGGCCGTCAATATCGGCTCGGCGGTCGACGAGTTCATGGTCAAGTTCTTCGTCGCGCTGCTGGTGGTCATGCTGGTGAGCTTTATCAGCATGGGCTGGCGCGTGGGCGTGGTGGTCGCTGCGGCGGTGCCGCTGACGTTGGCGGCGGTCTTCGTGGTGATGGCGGCGACCGGAAAGAACTTCGACCGCATCACCTTGGGTTCGCTGATCCTGGCGCTGGGCCTGCTGGTGGACGACGCCATCATCGCCATCGAGATGATGGTGGTGAAGATGGAGGAGGGTTATAGCCGCATCAAAGCCTCCGCCTATGCCTGGAGCCACACCGCCGCCCCCATGCTGTCGGGCACGCTGGTGACGGCGGTGGGTTTCATGCCCAACGGCTTCGCCCGGTCCACCGCGGGCGAATACACCAGCAACATGTTCTGGATCGTCGGCACCGCGCTGATCGCCTCGTGGGTGGTCGCGGTGGTGTTCACGCCTTACCTGGGCGTCAAGCTGCTGCCCGATCTCAAAAAGATCGAGGGCGGCCACGACGCCATCTACGATACGCCGCGCTACAACCGTTTCCGTCGCGTGCTCGAACGCGTGATCGCACGCAAGTGGCTGGTGGCCGGCTCGGTGGTAGGCCTATTCGTCCTGTCGATCCTCGGCATGGGCATCGTCAAGAAGCAGTTCTTCCCGATCTCCGATCGGCCCGAGGTGCTCGTGGAGGTGCAGATGCCCTACGGCACCGCCATCGGCCAGACCAGCGCCGCCACCGCGAAGGTGGAGGTATGGCTGGCCAAGCAGAAGGAAGCCAGGATCGTCACTGCCTATGTGGGGCAGGGCGCGCCGCGCTTCTACCTGGCCATGGGGCCGGAGCTGCCCGATCCGTCGTTCGCCAAGATCGTCGTGCGCACCGAAGACCAGGACGAGCGCGAAGCGTTGAAGCACCGGCTGCGCAGGGCGATCGCCGATGGCCTGGTGCCCAAGGCGCGCGTACGCGTCACCCAGCTGGTGTTCGGCCCCTATTCGCCGTTCCCGGTCGCCTACCGGGTGGTCGGTCCGGATCCCGACAAGCTGCGGGGGATCGCGGCCGACGTGCGGCAGGTCATGGAAGCGAGCCCGATGATGCGCACGGTCAACACCGATTGGGGCACGCGCACGCCCGTGTTGCACTTCGCCTTGCAGCAGGATCGGCTGCAGGCGGTGGGGCTGACCTCCAGCGCCGTGGCGCAACAGTTGCAGTTCCTGCTGACCGGCATACCGATCACCGCGGTGCGCGAGGACATCCGTACCGTGCAAGTCGTCGCGCGCTCATCCGGCGACATCCGGCTCGATCCGGACCGGGTCGCGGATTTCACGCTGGCCGGCGCCAACGGGCAGCGCATCCCGCTGTCGCAGGTGGGCGGGGTGGATATGCGCATGGAGGAACCCATCATGCGCCGGCGCGACCGCATGCCCACCATCACCGTGCGCGGCGACATCGCCGACCACTTGCAGCCGCCCGACGTCTCCGCTGCGATCCTGCGGCAGCTGCAGCCGATCATCGACAGGCTGCCCAGCGGCTACCGCATCGAGCAGGCCGGCTCCATCGAGGAGTCGGGCAAGGCGACCAAGGCCATGCTGCCGCTGTTTCCGATCATGCTGGCCGTCACCCTGATCATCATCATCCTGCAGGTGCGTTCGATCTCCGCCATGGTCATGGTCTTCCTGACCAGCCCGTTGGGACTGATCGGCGTCGTGCCGACCCTGATCCTGTTCCAGCAGCCCTTCGGCATCAATGCGCTGGTCGGCCTGATTGCGCTGTCGGGAATCCTGATGCGCAACACGCTGATTCTGATCGGGCAGATCCGTGAAAACGCGCAGGCCGGACTGGATCCCTTCCGAGCCGTGGTGGAGGCGACCGTGCAACGCGCCAGGCCGGTGATCCTCACCGCATTGGCGGCGATCCTGGCCTTCATTCCCCTGACTCATTCGGTGTTCTGGGGAACGCTCGCCTACACGCTGATCGGCGGCACGTTCGCGGGAACGATCCTGACCTTGGTGTTCCTGCCGGCCATGTACTCCATCTGGTTCAGGATCAGGCCCACTGCCTTGCAAGGCTGATCCACTGTGGCTCCAGATTCACCCATACGGGAAGTGGCTTTGCGCTCTATCCACTAACTATGCGAAACAGCAGGAAAAACCATGATCGTCGTCACCGGAGCTACCGGACAACTGGGCCGCCTCGTTATCGGCTCGCTATTGAAGAAGGTTCCCGCAGCCGATCTCGTCGCCGCCGTGCGCAATGTAGAAAAGGCCAAGGACATCGCCGCGCTGGGCATCCAGGTTCGTCAAGCGGACTACAACCAGCCTTCAAGTTGGGATGCCGCTCTGCAAGGCGCGGACAAGGTTTTGCTGATCTCGTCCAGTGAAATCGGCCAGCGCACCGAGCAGCATCGGGTCGTCATCGACGCCGCCAAGCGTGCGGGAGTAAAGCTGCTGGCCTATACGAGTGTGCTGCATGCGGACACATCCTCGCTCGGGCTCGCCGGCGAGCACAGGGAAACCGAGACAGCTCTCCGTGATTCCGGCTTGCCGTTCGTCCTCCTGCGTAACGGCTGGTACACCGAAAACTACGCGATGGGAATTCCCAATGCGCTATCTTTGGGTGCGGTTTACGGTTGCGCGGGTGAGGGGCGTATCTCTTCCGCTGTCCGTGCCGATTACGCCGAAGCCGCCGCCGTCGTACTGACCAGCGGCAATCAGGCAGGCAAGGTTTACGAACTCGCAGGCGACACGGCGTACACCCTAAACGAATTTTCCGCCGAAATATCGCGTCAGAGCGGGAAAAGCATCGGTTACGTCAACCTGCCAGAGGCGGAGTACAAGAAAGCTCTGCTCGACGCGGGCCTGCCGCAATCCCTGGCCGAACTGCTGGCAGATTCCGATGCCGCAGTGTCCAAGGGCGCGCTGTTCGATGACGGCAAGCAACTGAGCGAGCTGATCGGAAGGCCGACCTCGACATTGGCAGCAGCAATAGGCGCCGCATTGTGAATGCTCCTTTGCGCCCATCCTCTTTTTGGTTCGTGTGACCAGGAAAGTCCCATGTCCACCACCTCCACAACTTGGGTGCTGATCACCGGCGCGTCTAGCGGCTTCGGCGAAGAGTTCGCCCGCCAATATGCCGCCCGTGGCCGGGCACTCGTACTCGTCGCCCGTCGCCTGGATCGCTTGCAGTCCTTGGCCGATGCCCTGCGTGCCGAGTATGGCATCAAGGTGCTGGTCGAACGCGTCGACTTGGCGGACATCGACGCCATCGAGCAACTGCATGCGCGCCTGCACGCCCAAGGCGTGATCGTCGACGTGCTGATCAACAATGCGGGCCATGGCCTGCAGGGGCCTTTCCTGGATGCTCCGCTCGCCTCCGCCCTGTCGATGGTGCAAGTCGACATTGCCGCGCTGACGGCACTCACCCGGCTTTTCGGAGATGACATGCGCCAGCGCGGACGCGGCCAGATCCTGTTGGTGGCCAGCATCCTGGCCAATTTCGGCGTGCAGGATATGGCGGTCTACTCCGCATCCAAGGCCTATGTGCTTCGACTCGGTGACGCCCTGCATCGCGAATTTGCCGAATATGGAGTCACGGTGACATCCCTGTCTCCCGGGATGTCAGATACGGAGTTTGCGCGAACGGCGCAGCAGAAGATCACTTGGGCGTTGAGTCGGCTGATGATGAAGCCGGAGCCCGTGGTGAAAGCCGGCATCCGGGCCTTGGATGCCGGCCGCATGAGCGTGACCGCAGGATTCAACAACAAGATGGCCGTAGCACTGGTTTGGGCAACACCGAACTGGCTGCATCAACGAATTTTTCGCTGGATCATGGCTGGGAACGGGTGATTCTCATAAGAAGCTCACTTCGGCCGCTCGGTCTGAGCCGGAATTCGCTTCCAGCGCTCGTACGGGGCGTTCCTAACCGTATGACTCCGGTCAGGGGCGGGCACTATAAGCTGCTTGTTGCGACCAAGGCCAAATCCTTAGCTCGATTCCTGGCTGCTTAAGTTCGCGACCCAGGATTCGAGCTCGCCGGTGGCCAGCATCAGCGTTTCCGTGAACTCATGAAGTTCGAAAGCCATCTCAACGGCCTTGCCGACGTAGAGATCCTGCACGAGTTCGATCGTCGGCTTTTCCGACGGCAGGAACGTGTGGGGCGACAGCCATAGCCCGAAGGACTGCTTCAGCTTCAGTCTTGCTCGAATACCCGCTTCCAGCCGTGGCGGTCATTGCATCGTGAAACTGAATTCGGTCCTGTACGACAGTACAATACGTCGCAACGATTCAGTATGCGATAACAGCGGCACGCTAGGAGACGTATGTCACGTCCGCTACTTCGGGTTCCCGGGAAACGCGCTTTGATCGCATCGGCGGGGCTGTTGCTGGCGTGCGGGGTGCTTGCTGCCGCTCATGCATACATGTACGCCATGCCGGATAAACGACTTTCGCCGGGCACGACTTACGCGGAAATGCAGGCCGACGAGCGCCACCATTACATCAACCTGCCGCTCGATCATGGCGATTACACGTCCGGCACGTTTCGTGGCTTCTACCTCCTGAGTCCCCGCTTCAAGCCCAGCGAGAACGTCACTTTCGTGTTGACGGATGGGCAGATGGAACTGGTCAGCACGAAAACAGATTTCGGCTTCTTCGACGCGCTGTTCGGTGAGGTGCCGTATGTGCTGATCGGCGTCCGCGGCCAAGCGCCGACATTCTTGCCCGAGGTCTACCCGAACGGAGCTATCGACTACGCACTGGCAATGAAGTTGTACGGCTCGGATCAACAGGTAGAGGACATCGAGGCTGTCCGGCGTGACATGCAACGAAGAGGGCTATTGCCTGCCGATGGTCGGATCAACGTGTTCGGGGCTTCGGGTGCTGGCGTGTTGGCGCAACAGTACGTGTCGGCGCATGGGGATCACGTGAATCGGTTGCTTCTGGAGTCGACTGGCGCCCCCGATCTGGCGATGAAGGCCGGGCTTCCGTACTCACCCAGCTTCCGGGAGTTCAATCCGCCTGCAGATCGACTCCTGACCACCTACTTGACCGAGCACCCGTCGCGTCGCGCCGCTTTGGCCAATGTGCTGTACCAGCTTGGGCGATCGAGCCCTGACCCGAGGGGCGCCCAACTGCGCACCCTAGAAGACCTGAGTGAAGGCGCCTTCCTCGCCAAGTACCAGCTGAAGCCGATGCGGAACCCTTGGCTTCTGAACTATATGATCAAGACACCGAAATCGTTGATGGCGCGGGTGCGGTGGTTTGAGTTGGTCGGCACGGATCTGGTGAGTTATGAGTCGCATACGGGAACCAATCTGCTGTACGACATATCGCAAGTTGCGGTGTCCGACGTGCTGGACTGGCATCGGCGCAACCACATCGCTCCAAAGCGCTTTGCCATCGACCGCGGATTTCCTGGTGAAGTGTTGATTCTCAAGGGGCGCGACGATGTCGTCTTTAGCGATGCAATCAACCAGAGGCTGCGCGATGCCTATTCGGATTCGCGCCTATTGTTCTTCGACGACGGGCACCGTCTGCAGCATGATCCAGCCGGATACCGCGCAATCCGCCAGGCATTCTTGGTCGGCGGATTCGATGCCATGCCGACGCTGCACCAACCGCTGACCGCTCAACCGTAATGGGTCGAGAGAATAATCACTCGACGGCAGTATCGGGGGCTCCGGTCGGCTGAGGACATCGCCAAGCGGTGCATCGGCTTGAACGAACTGTTAGGCCTTATTGCGTGACGAACCCATGGGTCACTGCTCAGCCCCTGCGTCCAGCAGTGGCGATTCCGGCGGAGACCAGGAGACTGAAGAAGGCAGCTATGACAATGCATGCCGATGAAGGGTGGGAAAAAGAGCACGTAACCGAGAGCCTTGCCAAGCGTCGATGCGGTATCGGGCATGGGGCTAACGTTGAAACTCAGCGGGCAGCGAAGCTGATCCGCTGAACGGCCAGTCAGGCCTGCCGAGCAGCGCGTATCTCGGAAAGGTAGGCCTCTTTATTGAAGACAAGCTTCTCTATGGGCAGGAGATTCGGCCAGACAGCGCTGTGGCCCGACACGTGTATGCCTGAGTCGTCCTCGAACGAGATGTTTTGCCATTCGATGGAATCGCCTCGGTCGACAATGCCGCATGAGACGACGCCACAGTAGTCGCTGCCGCAATGGCATCGGTACAGCACGACACGGCCTGTCCCCAATTGGTTGGAGGAGGGCTGCTGTGCCGAAAGCTCCTCGATATCGAAGTTGCATTCGCTAGAGCCAAGGCCTCTGGCGATGCCCAGAAGAGATGACAGCGGGCTACCGTTGATTGAGAACTCCGCGATCTGACAACTCGCTGGCTTGTCGTCGATTTCGTAGTGCAATGGCGTTTGGGTGACACTTAGCACATCGAAAACCTGGGGCATATTGGCCTCTGATGCCTGCTATCTGATTGCCGGATCCCTGGGGCCAGATATACGACTTGATCGCGGCGCCGTACTGGTGGCTACCCCCTTGATATGGCTCGATCTTAGGGGCGCTGGTGGCGGCTAACAAGCCGACGTATAGCCGGATCCAGCGAACAGGGCGGATGCCTTCCGCGGGAGGCTTGGCCGTGGAAGTGCCTGTCCGCTTCGGATTGGAAGCGGACAGCCGGCCAGTGGGATTCGAAGGCGCCGATCCGGCTCCGAACGTAATCTGTCGGACTTCTACAGCAGTGCCCGTGCGACGTCACTCCACGTCATGACGTGGCGCATACCTGCCGGCACCGCAGTCCGCTGGGGCCCAAACAGGTAGAGGTTGGGGACAGTGCCAACCATGGCCTGGAGCACATCGATGCGGTCATCGATGAAGTGCGTGATGTCGAGCTCTCGGCAGTGCACGGCCTTGTCGGGGCGCTTGAGGCAGAACCTGACATTCCCTCTTTTGATGCCTGTCCGCTCGAAGAAGCGGTGATAGGCGAACCACTGCAGGGTCCTGTCCTGCACCCGCTGTCCGCACTTGGAGACGATCCAGGCTTCTCCGGCGAAGCGAGTCACTAGCGCCGGGACCACTTCGAACATTCCGTCGTAGGGCGGAGTGCGCAATGCGTCCTCGATCGAACCGCCTATGAACGAGGTGTCTGGGCGTGAATCGTCGCCAGGGCTGATCAGTACACGTCCAACGTCAATTCCGAGCTTCATGATGATTTCTCCGTGTTTGTTGCAGCGCATTCCACACGGGGCATCTATAGATAGGAACTTGATTATTCGAATCGTCTATAGAAATATTGGATAATGAATCTCTTGCGCGATGTCACGCTGGATGCCTTGGTCGCCTTCGCCGAGTTCGCCGAGGACGGCAACTTCAGCCGAGCGGCCGCTCGCCTGCACATATCGCAGCCCGCCCTGCATACGAAGATCACCAAGCTGGGCCGCACGATCGGATTGCCGCTGTACATACGGCGCGGGCGGTCGATCGAGATCACTCAGGCCGGTAGGCAGGTTCAGCGATTCGCCCGCGAACTGGCCGTATCGACGACGGCCTTCCAGAGCGAGCTGTTGGGGCAGGATGCGGAGCCCACCGTGGTATTGGCGGCGGGCGAGGGCTCGTATCTGTATCTGCTCGGCCCCGGAATCCGCGGCCACCTGTCGGATCGCCGGCATGCACTGCAGCTGCTTACTGCGGATGGTTCGGCGGCAATCGAAGCCGTGCGGTCCGGG
This sequence comes from Lysobacter sp. CCNWLW3, assembly GCF_036697405.1. Classification (NCBI taxonomy): domain Bacteria; kingdom Pseudomonadati; phylum Pseudomonadota; class Gammaproteobacteria; order Lysobacterales; family Lysobacteraceae; genus Lysobacter; species Lysobacter sp. CCNWLW3. Next base: position 1,048,341 of record NZ_JBAHWA010000001.1, on the reverse strand, counting down.
CGCGCGCACCTGGGCGTTGCGTGCCTGGAGACGGTTCCTAAGGATTTGACGGTGACGCCGCTTACGCGGGTGGGGCAGGTCCTGGCGATGCCCAGGAAGCACCCCTTGTCCGCACGCCGAAGCATCCGGCTTGGAGACCTCCAGGGCGCCGACCTGATCGTGCCGCCTGCGGGGCGACCGCATCGGGTGATGCTTTCGCAGTTGATGCAATCCGCGCAGGTGGACTTCAACGTGGCCGTCGAGGCCACCGGTTGGGAGGTCATGCTGCATCTGGTGCGCCTGGGGATGGGCCTGGCCGTGGTGAATGCCTGCTGCCGCTTACCGGCCGGTGTCGCTGGCCGGCCCATTCCCGAGTTGCCCGCCTTGCAGTACTTCCTGTTCCATCGCAACGGCGGCTTGTCCAAGGCGGCGGCGAATCTGAAGCAGAGCCTGGCCGGCCATGCCGATGCATGGAAGGGCGAAGGCTAGGTGGCGGACAAGCCGCCAGTTCGTGAGGCGGCTCCGGCTGATGCATTGTTGGGCCCTCCGGGAACTGCCATGGGCGCCAGCGTTCCAGTCCGCCGCTTGACGCAGACAGATCTGTCTGTATAGTCCTGCCCATGCCGGCCACCGAGCAAGCACCGCCACCCCCACGCGAGCGCATCCTCGCCGTCGCCTCGCAGCTGTTCTACGCGCACGGAATACGCGCGGTGGGGGTCGATACGATCATCGATCAGTCGGGCGTGGCCAAGGCCAGCTTCTACAAGCACTTCCCCTCCAAGAACATCCTGGTGGCCGAAGTGCTGAGCCAACTGGGCGTCGCCTGGCGGCAATGGTTGGCCGATGCCGTCGACCGTTTGTCCGACGATCCACGCACGCGGCCCTTGGCGGTCTTCGATGCGCTGGCCGAACGCCTGGCTAGCGCCGGATTCCGCGGTTGCGTCTTCATCAACTCGATCGTCGAGCTGGCCGACCCGGACAGTGCAGGGCATCAGGTCGCGAACGATCACAAGCAGCGGGTGACCGCCTACCTGCAATCCCTGCTCGCGGCGGCGCAAGTGCGGCCGAGCAAGGCGCTGGCCGAGCAATGGATGATGTTGATGGACGGCGCCATTGTCACGGCGCTGCGCACCGGTTCTCCGGCGGCGGCGGCGTCCGCCAAGGCGATCGCCCGCACCCTGATCGCGCAAGGGCTCGCCAAGCCGCCCGTTCGCAAGTGATACGACGCTTTCCCCGTACCCCCACTCAAACCTGATTCGGACCGACGTTATGACAAGCTTGTTGAATCGGCTGGCGTTGCTGCTGGCGCTTTGCGGCGCATTTACCCAGGCACCGGCGGCGGAGCCGGCCATCAAGCTCTATGCCCTGGACTGCGGGCGCGCGCAATTCGAGGACCTGGCGCCGTTCTCCGATACCGGCGAATACGACGGCCACCCCGGGACCTTGATGGCGCCGTGTTTCCTGATCCGCCATCCCAAGGGCGACATGCTGTGGGAGTCGGGCTTGGGCGACCGCTACGCCGAGCCGGCCGGTGGTACGCAGCTGCCCCTCTTTCGTGCCATCGTCAATAAGACCGTCGCCTCGCAGCTGCAGGAATTGGGCTTGAGCTTCGACGACATCGAGTTCTTCGCCTTCTCGCACGGGCATGGCGATCATCTGGGCAATGCGAATGCCTTGAAGGCGGCGACCTGGATCGTGAATCGCAAGGAGTTGGAGTGGATCAATGCGGTTCCGTCGCCGCCGCGCACCAACGCCAAACTGATCGAGACCCAGAAGCAAGCGACCACGGTGCTCATCGACGGCGATCACGACGTGTTCGGCGATGGCAGCGTGCGCATCCTGAAGGCGCCCGGCCATACCCCGGGCCACCAGGTGTTGCTGCTGCGGCTGCCTCGGTCGGGGGACGTCCTGCTGTCCGGTGATCTGTTCCATTCGCGCGAGAACCGCGCGGAAAAGCGCATGCCCGTATTCAACGTGAGTCGCAGCGAGACGCTCGCGTCGATCGACCGGGTCGAGAAGATAGTGAAGAACAGGCGCGCCCGGGTGGTGATCCAGCATTCGCTGGAGGATTTCCGCGCCATGCCGGCGTTCCCCGCCTATCTCGACTAGCTTCCGCCTGTCGGTGCCTGCCTGTTTCCTGGGATTCGGCCCGGCCTGGGCGCGCTGATGCCGCTTTCCCGGCCAGGTCAGGCCGTTTAGGCGGTTTCAGGCGATCGGCGGTACGGAAAGCCGCTACGTATGGCGTATGGTCGATGCATGATGCACCTATTCCTTACCGAGAACCGGACCGAGCTGATCGCGCGGTGTCGTGAGAAGGTGGCGCAACGGGCGGCGCCGGGAGCGTCCGGGGACGAATTGGCCTACGGGATCAGTACCTTCCTCGATCAACTGATCAAGACCTTGGTCGTGGAAAAGGCGGCAACGCCGATGAAGAGTGGCCAGGTCTCGGGGCCCTCCGGAGGAGGGCGTCCGAACCTGTCGGAGATCGGAGAGTCCGCGACACAGCATGGCCGGGAGCTGCAACGCCACGGCTTTACCGCCGAGCAAGTGGTGTACGACTACGGCGACCTTTGCCAATCCATTTCGGACCTGGCCGTCGAGCGAGGCCAGGCCATCGAGGTCGACGAGTTTCGCACTCTCAACCGCTGTTTGGACAATGCGATCGCCAGCGCGGTCACCGAGTTCGGCTATCAGCGCGACTTCGTCATCGCCGACAAGCAGGCGATGCATCTGAACGAGCGGCTGGGCTTCCTGGCCCATGAGCTGCGCAATCAACTGTGCACCGCCACCTTGGCCCTTTCGATCATCAAGCAGGGCAACGTGGGCTTGTCGGGCGCCACGGGCGGTGTCCTGGATCGCGCGCTGGTCGGCTTGGGCAACCTGATCGATCGCTCGCTGGCGGAGGTGCGGATGGTGGCGGGGCTGCCGGTCCAGAACCGTCTGTTCTCGATGGCCGATTTCATCGCCGAGCTCAAGCAATCCGCCTCATTGGAGGCGCGGGTGCACGGATGCACGCTCAACGTATCGGAAGTGGATCCCTTGCTGGCCGCGGACGTGGATCGCGACCTTTTGCTGGCCGCAGCCGGCAATCTGCTCCATAACGCGTTCAAGTTCACCCATCCGCATAGCGAAGTGATCTTGAACGTCTACGCTCTGGCGGACCGAATTTTCATCGATGTGCAGGATCATTGCGGCGGACTGCCGCCAGGAATGGCCGAACAGATGTTCATCCCCTTCCTCCAGGGCGCGCAGGACCGCAGTGGCTTGGGGCTGGGTTTATCCATCGCGCGCCGCAGCGTCGAGGCCAACAACGGCACGCTCAGTGTCCGCAACGCGCCCGGCATCGGATGCATTTTCACCATCAACCTGCCGCGCCACGCCATGGTTATGTAGAGCGGCAGGTGTACGCAGGACTGGTCGCATCGGAGTTGGCGTAGAAGGCTTCCTGTCCATGTCGGCCTTCTGCAGCGGCTTCAAGAAGGTGGTGGGGGCGCCGTCGGCCGGGCGGCAGCAGGCCCGACGGCGTTCGGGACTGCGGCTCCTGAAACGCGTTTCAGGAATTCGGAAACACGCTCCAAGATATTGATCCACAAGGGTAACGGGCAGGATGCGGGGCATCCATCAAGCGGAGCCCCCCATGTCAGTAACGCTATCCCAGTCGGCCACCGCCGGTGCGACACCGCTGCACGCCAGCCTCATCCAGCTGTTGGCAATCGCCTTCTTCGCGCTGCTGTTCGGCGGTACCGCGCAGGCCGCGGCCGCCGACGACCGCGAGGTCGCCGCCGTTATCCAGGACTACCTGCAAGGGAGTTCCTACAACCGGGCCGACCAGCTGCAGCGCGCATTTCATCCCGAGGCCCGCCTGTACCTGAGCGACCAAGCCGACGGCATGCGCGAGGTGAGCATCGCCGAGTACGCCAGCTGGTTCGGCAAGAATCCGGGGCAGTTCAACGGCCGTATCGGCCGTCTGCTCGGCACCCAGGTCGATGGCGGCATCGCGACCGCGAAGGCGGAGATCCTGGTGGTCAAGGACCAGGCGCGCTTCGTCGACCTGTTCCTGCTGAAGAAGCTGGGCGGGCGCTGGCAGATCATCAGCAAGACCGCCACCCGCTACCCGGGGCCGGTGCACGGCCGGCAGGTGCTGTTGGCCGTGTCCAACGTCGACACCATGCCCGGCACCCGCCTCAGCGCCGGCAACAGCTTCGCCGAACTGATCCACGCCTATGCCGCATTCCGCGAGGCCGGCTACGGCGTGCAGTTCGTCAGCCCCGAAGGCGGCGCCGTGCCGCTGGCCTACATCGACACCAGCGACGCCGAGCACAAGGCCCAGGTCTACGACGGCGACTTCATGTGGGCCTTGGCTCACACTCGCAAGCCCGAGGAGCTGGACGCCGGCGACTACGCCGCCCTGATGTACATCGGCGGCAGCGCCGCGATGTTCGGCGTCGCCGATCACCCGGGCCTGCAGGCCTTGGCCGTGCGCATCTACGAGCAGCAGGGCGGCATCGTCTCCGCCGTATGCCACGGCAGCGCCGGGCTGGTGGACCTGACGCTGTCGGACGGAACGGCGCTGGTCAGCGGAAAGCGCGTCACCGGCTATCCCGATGCCTTCGAGAACAAGGAGGCGGCCTACTACAAGACCTTTCCGTTCTCGATCGAGCAGCGCCTGCTCGGACGCAGGGGGCTGTTCCGTCACGGCGAGCGCAACACCTCGCATGTGGAGGTCGACGGCCGGCTCATCACCGGCATGAACTGGCAGTCCACCCGCGACGTGGTCGCCGCCATTGTCCGCAGGTTGGAAGCCCAGGCCGATGCGGTGCAAGCCGGCGCGGCAGCCCAACGCTGAGGGGCATCGGCACAGGCGCCGCAGCCCCGTTGTGGGAGGCGCGGCGCATTGGGCTTGGGCTTTCAGTCGAACTTGACCAGGTTCAGGGCGGGCAAGGGACCGCCCGGGAACTGCACCAGGCGGCCGCCGCTTGCGAGCGAGCCCAGGTCGATTCCGAAGAAGCCCAGTTGCTCGATCAGGCCGCCCACGTCCGCCTTGGCGCGGGCGTCGTCGCCGGAATAGAACAGCACGCGCTGGCCGCCTTCCGAACGCGGGTCGCCGGACAGCAACGGCGGCAGCAGGTGGTTGAATGCCTTCACCACGCGAGCGCCCGGCACCAGGCCCGAGAATATCTCGCTCGACACGCGACCGCCCAAGTCGGCAGGCTGGAACAGCGGCGCTTCGATCGGGTTGTTGGCGTCGATGACGATGCGATCCTGCCAGTCCGGCAGGCCCGCCAGTGCGGCGGGCAGCTTCGACCAGTTCACCGCCACCAGCACGATGTCCTGCGCCGCGGCTTCCTCGCGCGTTCCGGCGCGAATGGACGAACCGAGCGTCCGCACCAGCGAGGCCAGCGACTCGGGGCCGCGACTGTTGGCGATGACGGCCGGAATGTGGTGCTTGGCCAGTGCGCGGGCGAACGCCGCGCCGATGTTGCCCGCCCCGATGATGCCGATGGTCTTCATGAAGGTGTCCTCAGTAGTGTTGGTATGAATCAGGACGTGAAACCGCCGTCGGCCACGATGTCGGCGCCGGTGACGAAGGACGCGTCCGGGCTGGACAGGAACGCCACCACATTCGCGATCTCGCGGGTCTGGCCATAGCGGCCGACCGCCATGTTCGGGATCAGCGCCTTGGCGAGATCGCCGGAAGCCGGGTTCATGTCGGTATCGGTGGGCCCCGGATGCACGGTGTTCACGGTGATGCCGCGCGGGCCGAGGTCGCGCGCCAGGCTGCGGTTGAAGCCGGTGACGGCGCCCTTGGTCAGCGTGTAGAGCGAAGCGCCCGGGAAGGAGGCGTAGCGCGTCATCGAGCTGCCGATGTGGACGATGCGGCCGCCCTCGCGCATGTGGCGCACGGCTTCCTGCGTTGCGACGAATACGCCGGTCACGTTGACCGCGATCATGCGCTGGTAGTCCTCGAAGCTGATCTGGTCGATCGGACCGCCGCCGAGGGCGATACCGGCATTGTTGACCAGGATGTCGAGGCCGCCATAGGTCTTGACGACCTTGGCGATTGCGCCGCGAACGGCGTCGGGATTGCCCGCGTCGGCCTGGATCGGCAGCGCGACGCCGCCAGCGGCTTCGATGGCGCCGGCGGTTTCCAGGGCCAGCTGCTCCGAGCCGACGTAGGTGAAGGCGACCTTGGCGCCGTCCGCGGCCAGGCGCTTGGCGATCGCGGCGCCGATGGAGCGCGAGCCGCCGGTGACCAGGGCGACCTTGCCGGTCAGGGGAAGGGAATTTTGGGTCTGGGTGTTCATGGTGGGCTCCGTGGAAGGAAGGGGCTGCGTGCTGCGAACGATGCGCTCGCCACTTCCCTTCAAGTAGCCGGTAATGCTTAGAATCAGTTTCAAGTTCTACTTGAAGAGCCGCTCATGGAAACCCTGGCCAACCTGGAGTCCTTTGTCCGCAGCGCGGAGCTGGGCGGCTTCTCCGCCGCTGCACGCCAATTGGGCCTCACGCCGGCGGCGGTCAGCCGCAACGTGGCGCTGCTGGAGAAGAACCTCGGCACCCGTCTGTTCCACCGAAGCACCCGCAAACTGACGCTTACCGAGTCGGGCGAGCGATTCCTGGTGGGCGTGCGCGGGCATCTGGATGGCCTGCAATCGGCCATCGCCGAAGTGGCCAGCGATCGCGGCGAGCCGGCGGGTGTCCTCAAGGTCAGCGTCCCATTGGCCTTCGGCATGGAATACCTGTTGCCGCTGCTGTCGGATTTCATGCAGCGCTATCCGCAGATCCGCATCGACTGGCAGTTCGACAATCGCCAGGTGGATCTGGTGGCCGAAGGATTCGACGCAGCCATAGGCGGCGGATTCGAACTCTCGCAGGGCGTGGTGGCGCGTGCGCTCGCGCCGGCGCACATCATCGCGGTGGCCTCACCGGCTTATATGAAGGGGCGCCGCAAACCTTCCGCGCCGGAGGATCTGGCCGAGTTGGACGGGATCGCGATGCGCTCCGCGCGCACCGGCCGCATCCGCCAGTGGACGCTGCGCAACGCGGCCGGCGCGACCCAGGCCGCCGAACTGCGCCATCACCTGGTGTTCAATGATCCGGCGGCGATGACGCGGGCGGCGGTCTTGGGCCTAGGCGTGAGCATGATCTCCGTGCCCGATGCGTTGCCGCACCTGGATAGCGGTGAATTAGTAAGGCTCGTCCCGAAGTGGTACGCCGATGCCGGCCCGATTTCGCTGTACTACGCCAGCCGTACGCTGATGCCGGCCAAGACGCGAGCTTTCGTCGACTACGTGGTCGAGCAGTTCCAGCAGCGGAAGCTCGCCGCGCGCTTTGCAGGGAGCTTGGCCTAGGCGACGCAGCCGCGTCACTCGAAAGTGGGGTGTGGTTGCCACGGGGCGCGGTTCCTCACCGGAACGCCAACGTAAGAACGCGCAAAGCCTCTCGCGTTCGCCGGTCGCTGAGGTTGCTGTAGAGCATCACCTCCTGCGCGCGGATCGCCGGCAGCGACAGCGGCCCGCCAACGTCGACCGTGCCCGCCGGCGCCGCGCGCCGCGCCAGCACCGCCACCGCGAGGCCGGCGGCCGCGGCGGCGCCCAGGATCGCGGCGCCTTTGCCGACGAAGACTTCGCGCCATTCGACGCCGGCCCGATCCAGCGCGCGCACCGCCTCGATGCGGATGCGGCAGGACTCGCCTTGCGTCGCCAGCGGCAAGGGCTGGCTGGCGCGCGGTTCCCAGCCGGCCGCCGCGAACCAGGAAAAGGACTCCGCGAACACCGCCTTGCCGCGCTTGCCGCGATCCTCGGGGCGCAGCACCAGCACGGCGTCGAGTTCCCCTTGTTCCAGGCCGCGCATGAGTTCGTTGGTGCCGGCGATGCGCATCTCGACCCGCAGGTTCGGGTCGTGGTCGCGCATCTGCCGCAACAGGAACGGCAGTTCGCTGCCGACCAGTTGCTGGTTGATGCCGATCGCCAGGCGGCGCTGCTCCGTCTCGAAGGCGGCGGCCGCGCGGTCGTGGGACGACACCAGTTCGCGCGCCACGCCGAGAAAGGCCAGCCCCTCGGCCGACAGGCGTACATGCCGCGGCGTGCGTTCCAGCAGGCGGCGGCCGAGCTGCTCTTCCAGCCGCCGCAGCTTGATGCTGACGGCGGACTGGGTGGTGCCCAGCACGTCGGCGGCCCGGGTGAAGCTCTGCAAGTCGGCGGCCAGCAGGAACGCCCTGACCGCATCCACGTCCATCGCCTTCATCTTGATGATTCGATTTTCCAATGACAGATATATTTATAGATGTGTTTTTCGTATCTATCAAGCGGCATAGGATGGGTCATCGATCCCACCCTGAGGACTCAGCGCGATGAAACCACTGACCGGCGCACTCGTCGCCATGCTGGCGGGGATGGCCACGCGCGACGCGCAAGGACCGACACCTGCGTTCCCATTGCAAGGCACCTGGACCCTGGTCGCTGCGGACAAGGTCTTGCCCGACGGCGCGACGACGCGGGACTACGGCGAGCACCCGAAGGGCAGGCTCGTCGTCGATGGCCAAGGGCGGTATTCGCTGCAGATATTCAAGTCCGAGCGCCTGCGTTTCGGCAGCGACAGCAAGGCCGATGGCAGCGTCGACGAATTCAGGTCCGCGGTCATGGGCAGCAGCACCCACTACGGCACGATGAGGATCGACCAAGGGGCAGGGCTGCTGGTGTTCTCCATCGAGGGCTCGTCCTTTCCGAACTGGGAAGGCACGACCCAGCAGCGCCAGTACCAGTTCGACGGCGCAGAACTGCGTTACAAGGTGCCGCCGCGGGCGGATGGGAGCATCCCGATTTCCGTGTGGCGCAGGCTGGATTGAACCCCTGATTTCCGTTCGGGGGCGATCGGGCCTTCGACTCATGCATCAAGCGATGGAGCCGTCATGCCGCACTTCGTAGTCGACTGTTCTCAGGCAATACTTCAGATCCACGATGAAGCATCGATCATCGCCAGCCTGCACCGGGCGGTGAGTGCGTCGGGGCTGTTCGAAGAATCGGACATCAAGATCCGCATGCATCCTTTCGCGACCTATGCCGTCGGCGGCGGGCGGGAAGATTTCATCCACACCTTCGCCTGGATCATGCAGGGGCGCAGTGTCGAGCAACGCGCGGCCTTGTCGAAGGCGATCGTCGGCGAGTTGGCTGCCATGTTTCCGCGGCTTGGCCGTATTGCCGCCAATGTCGCCGAGTTCGAACGGGCGAGCTATTTCAATCGGGCCATGCTGTGACCATGTCGAAATCGCGTCCGGCCGTTCGTCGTAAGGGTGAAAGGGCCGCTCACCACCGGCTTTCACCAGGAAGGATTCATCATGACCATCACCATCACCGCCTTCGAACGCTCGCCCGACGGCGGCAAGGGGCTGGCGCGCGATACGCGCGTGCGCTGGGCGCTGGAAGAGTTGGGCCAGCCCTACGAGGTCCGCCTGGTGTCGTTCCGCGCCATGAAGGAACCCGCACATCTGCGCCTGCATCCCTTCGGCCAGATTCCCACCTTGGAAGAGGGCGATCTCGTCCTGTTCGAAACCGGCGCGATCGTGCTTCATCTCGCCCAAAGCCATGCGGGCCTGCTGCCGGACGAGGCCAATGCGCGGGCGCGCGCCATCGCCTGGATGTTCGCCGCGCTCAACACCGTGGAACCGCCGATCCTCGACCTGGCGATCGCCAAGTTCCAGGAAGGCGACCGGCCTTGGACCCAGGAGCGCCTGCCGTTGGTGCAGGACCGCATCCGCGCCCGCCTGGCCCAGCTGTCGGCGCGCCTGGGCGATGCCGACTGGCTGGACGGCGCGTTCAGCGCCGGCGACCTGATGATGGCCTCGGTGCTGCTGAGGCTGCGGCCGTCGGGCCTGCTGGACGAATTCCCCAGCCTGGCCGCCTATGTCGCCCGCGGCGAGGCGCGGCCCGCTTACCAGCGCGCTTTCGCGGCGCAATGGGCGGTCAACGCCGCGCCGCCGTCCGCCGGTTGATGCTTGCGTTTTGGGGCGCGGTTGCGGTCCGGCGCGGCAGTTGAAAAGCGGCCCATGGCCGGCCCGCGTGGCGGTTGGCTTGCTGAAGCCCTCAGTGGCCGCGCGCGCAAGCCACGAAGTAGGGCGCGCCCTGCACGGGATCGACTACCTGCTTGTCGAGCGGCAGGCGTGCCGCCTGCGGGTGCTTCTGGATCGCGGCCGAGTCGCGCTCGAACTCGTCGCTCACCGTCACGTATACCGGCGCGCCCTGTTGGCACTGCGGGCGGCTGCCCGGGCCCTGGAACACGAAGCGGCCCAGGTAGACGTTTCGGCCGGCCACCACCTCGAACGGCATGGCCACGCGCTGCGTGCTGTAAACATTATTGGTGGAGATGCCGAAGATGCGATAGCGGCCGGGCTTCAGGCACACAGTGAACGCGCTCAGGCGCGGTGCGAAGTCGTTCTTGCTGCCTCCCCTGGCGTAGCCGAACGAGCCTTGCTTGAGGGTGCTGTCGGCATTGGCCTCGGACACGAAGACGATGGACGAATAGGCATTGTTCGGGCCTTCGGTGCCGATGCTGCCGCTGACGCAGCCGCCGCCTTTGGCCGGCGACTGTTTGTAGCTGGCATAGATGGGGCCGTAGGTCGAAAAGCTCTCCGCATGGCTGCTGGCGGCCGCGCAAAGTCCAAGGATCGAAAGGGCGAGCAAGCCGTGCTTCATGCGACCGTCCTGGTTAGGCGATAGGGCAGGGCCTGACGCCGGAATGGGCCGAGTGTAGATCGGAACGGCATCCTGGCGGCACGGAGGGCAGGTCGATGCGATCCCGCGCGGAGGGCGGGCTGCAGGTTCTGCTCGCGCTGCCTCTGCGCGACGCGTGATCGGCGCCGGCGAGTCTTGTTCCGCGACTCGCCGAGCGCAACCCGGGATTGGCGCGGAAATCGCGGCAAAAGTGCGGGTTCGCGGGCTTCACGACGGTGGCAGGCAGCCGTGTTAGGCTCGCCCCGTTCGGACGCCCATCGCCTCCAGGGACGGTTCATGCGCAAGCCATCGATCACCTCGGGAGTTCCGCCACGGCTCACGCTGCAGCGCGTGCGAATCGGCGTCCTGTTGATTCCCTTCCTACTGACGGCCTGCGCCATGCAAGAGACTGCGAACTTCGATTCGGCTGCCTGGAAATCGCAACGCGGCGCGAAGCCGCTGGACAACCAACGCGGTTCGATGGTGCCGGCGCTGGCCAAGCTGATCGCCGAGGGCATGTCCCGCGAGGACGTGATCGGCGTGCTGGGCGAGCCGGATTCCAGCAATGCCGCCACCGGCGTGGACATCTACGAGCTGGGCGTCTCCGACGCCGGCATCGACGAAGAGTATTACGAGATCCGCTACCAGGACGGGCGCGTGGCATCGCGCCGCTGGGCGCGCAGGTAAGACAGGCGGCCGCGCGGCGCGCGGCGGCGAACGAAGGCAAGCGAAAAGGAGAGCGCGATGTCGGATCCCCGTCCCAACCTCAACGACATCCGGACCAATTACCAGGTCGCCGACGATGAGGTCATCACCTATCGTCCGCGCGCGTTCGGTGCGATCGATATCCCGTTCACCGACGGCCGGGAGATGACCAAGACCGAAGGCGCCTTGCTGGATCGCCTGACCCGAGATCGCGGCCTGATGGGCCTGAGCGGCTTCCGCGACATCGCCCGCGAGGCCTTCGCCGAGGGCGAGCGACGCTTCCCCGACAACCCGGTGCCGGCCGGCGTGCCCGCCGACCGCGCGCGCGAGTGGCAGGGCAACGACGGCCACCGCGACGCCTTCCGGCATGCCTACTGGAGCGCGCGCCTGGCGCAGGAGTACGGCCCGGAGTGGGGCAAGGCCTTCACCACCGCGCACGAGGGTTTGCCCGGCAACTGGGCCAACCGCGAGGCGATGGACCTGTACAACAATTCCATTGGCAACCAGATCGGCGCGGCCAACCGCAATGCGACGCCGGCGGAATTGGCCAATCTGGTCGGACAGGCGCTGGACCAGGGCAAGCTGGTGGTGATGAACAGCGGCGGCAATATGGAATGGAGCGACCGCGTGCGCGTGGGCCAGCACGGTCTGTCGCCGGAAGACGTGATAGGCCCCAAGCTGCCGACGCCGGGCGCGGTATCCACCGACAGCCGGGTCAGCTTGAATACGCCCGAGGCGGCGCCCGGCGAGCGTACCGCGCTGGCTACGCTGGATCCGAATGTCGCGCGCATGCGCGAGGACCCGATGTACGGACAGGTTGTCGCCGCGATGCGCACGCACGGCATGGCCGACGATCAGGTGGCGGCCAATCTGTATGCGGGCGCGAAGCTGAAAGGCTTCGACACGGTGACCGGGATCCAGCCCGGCAACGCCGTGGTCGACGCCAACGGCCAGCCGGACCGCAATCTGTTCGTGTTCGACGGCAGCAAGGGCCCGACCGGTCCGAACTACGCGATGGTCAGCGAAAATCAGGCGCGCGGGGTACGCGAGCAGGATGCCGCGACCGTCGCGGTGCACGTGCAAGCCAACCCGCAGGCCCAGACCCAGCTGGCGGCCGCGCAGACCACCGAGCAGCCCGAACATCGCAAGGCGATGGGCTAGCGCCCGCGACGCGCACCGCGGGCGCCTGTTCGCGGGACTGCGCGCGTAGCGCGGGCGCGCCATCGGCCGTCCTGCCGGTTCGGGAGACTTGGCGGCAGGCCCCGGCGCCGGCCGACCGCCTGCGCACTGCTCCCTGACCGGGCCAGGGATGGCGATGACTGCTTGGATGTCTATGCTCTGGGGAGAGCGGTACGAACAGGGAAAACGGTCGCGGTGATCGGATCAGCTGCCGCCGTATGCGCAGGACCGGCTTCGCGGCGCCTGCGCCGATGCGATGCCGATGCGCGAGGTATGGTGGAAACAGGGGGACGCGACCGATCATGGGAGCCCGTAAACGACGCTACGTGGGCCGGCCGGTTCCCGGCGACGGCTGGCGTGTTTGGGACAACAGCCTGAAACGTTGGTGGGGTAACGTATTCGCCGACTATCCGCAGGCGGTGTTGGACGAACTCAACGGCGAAGGCTCCCCTGAGCGGCTGGCCGAGCTGGGCAAGCAATCGCGCCGTCCAAAGGCAGCCCGGAAACTTTCCCGATAGCGGCGCCGGCGTCCCGCCCGAGCCGATTCGCTATGCTTGAATCGCACTGCGTGCGTGCGCGCGACGGGCGTCGCGAGCCGCACGATCGCTTTCCGCGCTCAGCTTTCCACTCCAAGCCAACTCCAGGAACCGATCATGGACGACAAGATCACTCCCGCACCGATTATCGACGCGGACATCCAGGCCCGGACGCAGGACTCCGCCGCCACCGCGATGGAGGCGATCGCGTCCCTGCGCCGCGTGTCGCCCGACGCCGCCGACCTGGTCGCGCACTCGGCGGCCGCTTACTTCGACGGCATCTCCAAGCTCGCCCTGGCCAGCCAGGCGGTATTGCTGAAGCAGATGACCCAGGAACTGACCGATCAGGCGCCTAACAACGCCGCGGAAGACGCGCTCGGCATACTGGCGACGGACATCTTCATGAGCGCGGCCGCCGCCGTCGCCGCGGCGGCCGGCGCGATGGAAGCCGAGTCGGCGGGCTTCGCCATCGACAAGATCGACCAGAGCATCGCCAAGTACTCCGACTTGCTGCGTAACCGAGGAGGTTGAGCGTACGGGGCAGGGCCCCGCGCTCGTCAGGGTGCCTGCGAGCCAACGCGCTCGGCGATGCCGTGCGCGCTCTGCATTCATGCGCGCGAAACGCGCGTTCGCGCCGGATCGTGACGCGCATCTGAACCGCCGCGTATCGCGTCGCGGAACCCGCCCGCGCTTCGCCGGTCATATCCGCGATCGCCTAAGTGCGCGCCGCCGTTGCAGTGTCATCCGCTGAGACGCGAGCTGCCTAGGCTGCTCGTCCGTCGTCGCCGACGCGCCCTCACAGGAACCGCCGTCCATGCATTACACGTCCGTGCAGATCGAAGACGAACTCCAGCGCCTGGACGCCACGCTTGCGCGCGTGGCCGCGCGCGCGGGGCGCGGTCTGGACTATGAGATCGAACGCCGCCTCGATGCGCACCGGCGTTCGCTCAGCGACATGGTTGGCGCCGACGGCGCGGTGCTGGTGCTGGACACCGTCAACGCGGCCAAGCACGCGATGGGGCAGGAGCGTCCGGGCGATTATCTGGCGGCGATGGAGATGTCGCGCCGCACCCTGGCCCTGGTCGTGCGGCGCATGCTCAACCGCTTCGAGGCCGCGTAAGGCGCGTATCGCATACCGGCATAAGCATCGGTGCTGAAGCGGGCGTGAGCGCGGCCCGGGTTTTTCACCATTCGGCCATCTTCCTTTCACGAAATTTTTCTCGCGCGATCGCCACCATGGCGCGCCATCGAGCGGCGCGGCCGCTCGGGTGCAGTCAGGCGAGGAGACGGTCGATGCGTGTGGACGTGTTCGTGGTCGGCGATGAAGAAGGTTATGTGGTCGCGCCCGCGGGACGGCCGTTGCCGCTGGACGAGATGTTCGCGCTGGGCCCCTTGCGCTTCGGCTGGACCCTGGAGAGCGCGATGGCGGCGCCGCGCCTGGATTGGCGCAGCATCGCCGCCGATATCGATGCGCGCGGTTACGGCATCGTGCCCAGGGCCGACGTGCCCGGCTTGCTGGCGACGCCGCAGCGTTGGCTGCCGGCGCTGTACCCGGAGCACCATCGGCCGATGGCGGCCTGAGTTCAGCCTCGCCCCGGGGCCAGCGGAATCCTACCCGCCGGTACGGCATGGGCCTACGCCCGTCATGGCCGGTCCGGTCTCGCGCGCTGCGACGCCATCCCGGTACAGTGACAGTCGGTTTCCGCACCTCGGCCCTCATGTCCAAACCCGCCAGCAAGCCCGCCGCCAAGGCGCGCACCGCCTACGTCTGCTCTGAATGCGGCGCCGACCACAACAAGTGGCAGGGCCAGTGCGGCGAGTGCGGGGCCTGGAACACCCTGAGCGAGTTCGTGGTGGAGCCCGCGGCCAAGGGCGGCGGGGTCGCGGCGACGCGGCGCAGCAGCTGGACCGGGCGCGCCGACGCGCCGGCGGTCACCGCTTTGAAGGACGTGCAGCACGGCGAGGAATCGCGGGTCAGCACCGGTATCGGCGAGTTCGACCGCGTGCTCGGCGGCGGCCTGGTCCACGGCGCGGTGGTGCTGGTGGGCGGCGATCCGGGCATCGGCAAGTCGACCCTGCTGCTGCAGGCGATCGTGCGCATGGCCCAGACCCTGCCGGGCCTGTACGTGACCGGCGAAGAATCCCTGGCCCAGGTCGCCGGGCGCGGCGCGCGCCTGGGCTTGCCGCTGGACGGGGTGCATGCGCTGGCCGAGACCGGCGTGGAGCGCATCCTGGAGCACGCTGCGCGGATGAAGCCGGCGCTGATCGTGGCCGACTCGGTGCAGACCCTGTGGACCGAGCAGCTCAGCGCCGCGCCGGGCTCGGTCAGCCAGGTCCGCGAGAGCGCGGCGCGGCTGGTGCGCTACGCCAAGGAAACCGGCACGGCCGTGTTCCTGGTCGGCCACGTCACCAAGGAGGGCGGCATCGCCGGCCCGCGCGTGCTCGAACACATGGTCGACGCGGTGCTGTATTTCGAGGGCGAGAGCGGCAGCCGCTTCCGGGTGCTGCGCGCGTTCAAGAACCGCTTCGGCGCGGTCAACGAGCTGGGTGTGTTCGCGATGGGCGACAAGGGCCTGCGCGAGGTGCCCAATCCCTCGGCGATCTTCCTGTCCGGCAGCCGCACTCCGCAGCCCGGCAGTTGCGTGATGGTCACCCGTGAGGGCACCCGGCCTCTGCTGGTCGAGGTGCAGGCCCTGGTCGATTCCTCGCCGCTGTCCAATCCGCGCCGGGTCGCGGTGGGCATGGAACAGAACCGCCTGGCCATGCTGCTGGCGGTACTGCACCGCCACGGCGGGGTCGGGGTGGGCGACCAGGACGTGTTCGTCAACGTGGTCGGCGGCATCCGCGTGCAGGAGACCGCGGCCGATCTGCCGGTGCTGCTGGCGGTGCTGTCCTCGCTGCGCGACCGGCCGCTGGCCGAGCAGACCGTGGCCTTCGGCGAGGTCGGCCTGTCCGGCGAGATCCGCCCGGTGCCGAACGGCGAGGAGCGTCTGAAAGAGGCCGCCACCCACGGCTTCAAGCGCGCGATCGTGCCCAAGGCCAATGCGCCCAAGAGCGGGCGGGTGGGGGAGATGACGGTGATCGGCGTCGAGCGCCTGGCCGACGCCCTGGAGTCGGCGGAAGACTGAAGCCACGGGCCGCCGGCGCGGCGTCCTCAGCGCGTCGGCGCGGCGGGCGGCGGATTCGGCGTCGTGGCGGATGCTTGCGCGCGCTTGGCCTCTTCCAGCGTCGGCAGCGGGATGTCCTTTTCCTCGGTCGGCAGGCCCAGGCCTTTGCGGCTGAACTTGATGCCGTCGGGCATCGGCGGTGGTTTCAGGCCGCGTGCGAGCGCGAACATCTGGCATTTGCGTTGCCATTCGGCCATGTGCGGCTTCACCGGCAGCCAGAAGATTTCCTCGAGGATGGGCATGCGGTCGCGGTCGGTCGCGAATTTGGCTTCGTCCGAGGCACGTATCTTCAGTGCGGGGTCGGCCCCGTGCTGCAACAGCCAATAGGCTTTGTCGAAATTGCCCAGACTGGCGTACCAGTTGAGCACGGTGTTGTGGCCGCGCTTGTCGTTGAGCGTGGAGTACAAGGCGTCGTTGATGCGCGCTCCGCGCTGGACCAACAACTGCACGTTCTGCCACTGCCCGCGCAGGTAGGCCACGTACAGCAACGACTCGTCGTTGGAGTTGAGCGTATTGGGGTCGCCGCCGTGGTCGAGCAGCAGCTTGAGGTAGATCGGGTTCTTGCTGCGCGCGGCCAGCACCATCGCGTTGTTGCGGTACTGGCCCCGCTTGCGCTCCGGCTGATGCTTGCGCGCGTTCGGGTTGGCGCCGTTTTCCAGCAGCAGGCGCAGGCCTTCCGGGTTCTCGTTGAAGACCGGCCAGGCCACCAGCGGCATGTCACCCTTGTCGAATAAATGATCAGGATTGATGCCTTTTTCATGGATCATCCAGCGGATCTGCTCGGCCTTGCGGCGGTCGCTGGCCACCGCCAGTTGCAGGGCCGGGCCCTCGAAGTAATCGCCCGGGTCCCAGGGCAGCCGGTCGCCACTGGGGGGCGGCATCGCCCAGCAGGCGGTCAGGGCGCACAGCATCAGGCCGGCCAGCATCAGCCCGGCAAGCAGCTGGCGGCGCAGCGGTGGGGGCGGAGGCGGCGGCGTCATGGCGGCGGTCGTCCTTGGCTGGGGCGGTCCGAATGTAACAAAGCCGACGTTTGACAGGGGCGGGTCGAAGTGGCAGTTTCGGGCCGAGCTTAGCGCCGTTCAGGGATAGAACCGCCATGTCCACGCCCGAGCAGGACCTCCCGTCGCAAACCCCGCGCACGGCCGAGGAAAAAATCGCTCAGCTGCGCGAGCAGCAGGCGCTGCTGGCGTCGATGCGGGCCGGCGGCGATCGTGAACTGAGCACCCAGGCCGACGCTCTGCAGCGTCAGTACCACGCTCGTGAAATGGCCGGCCTGGCCGCCGACGTCTATCGCGCTGCCGAACACAGCGGCCAACCGCCGCCGGGATGGCTGCGCGGCAGCGAGCATCCTGAGCTGCTGCGCAAGGCCGGATTCGATATGAGCGACGGCGAAATCGATCGTTATCTGCAGCCCGACGATTCCGCATTCCGCGCCGAAATTTATCTGCCCGATCCCAAGGTGCTCGGCCCCGACGCCAGGCCGGTGCTCAGTTACAAGGGCTCCAACGGTCCGGTCGTATTCGACGAGGGCGGCAAGCAGGTTACTCGCGAATCGGCGCCGGAAGACTGGATGAATAACGGCCGCCAGGGCCTGGGCCTGGAAAGCGATTACTACACTCGGGCGATGACCCTGGCCACGGCGGTCAATCAGTCGGGCATCGGCGGCAACTTCGAAATCGTCGGCCACTCCCTGGGCGGTGGCATGGCTTCGGCCGGCTCCGCCATCACCGGCGTGCCCGCCACCACTTTCAATTCCGCCGGCCTGCATCAGGCCACGGCGCAACGCTACGCCGACCAGAACGGCTTAAGCGTCCACAACACCAATCAGACCGTCGTCGCCTACCAGGTCACCGGCGAAGTGCTGACCGACGTGCAGACCAGCATCGACCGCATGAACGGCCTGCGCCGCGCCGAACTCGGCCGCGTCGCCAACCAGACTTCGGAACTGATGCGCCTGCCAGGCGCGAAAGAACTGCTGGGCCAGCAGCTCGCGCAGCACCTGCCGTACAGCCGCGAGGCGCAAGCCGACGCGCGCGGCCTGGTCGATGCCTTGGCGACCCAGTCGGGCAACCGCGCATTGCGCGACATGCCGCTGGCGGCGGGTCAGGTGCAGCCCCTGCTGACGCCGAAGACGCGCGATGCGCAGGGCAGCCTGATCGACCGCCCGCAGGCGATGTCGCTGGGCCAGGCCGGCGAGTTCGCCGGGCCGCTGCTGCGCGTGGCCACGGTATCCCTGGCCGGCGCCCAGGTCGGGCGCCAGGCCGGCGAAGTGGTCGCCGGCGGGGGGCGCGTGGCCGATCGCGGCTTGGACCTGGCCGGCGACGGCGCGCGCGTGGGCCTGCAGATGAGCGGCCGGGCCGCCCAGGCCGGCAGCCATACCGTCGGCCAGATCGCCGGCTGGCAGGTGCGCACCGGCGGCGAAGCCGTGGCCCAGGTGCAACTGGTGTCGGGCCGCGCCGCGGCCGCCGTCGACATGGTCCAGTGCGAAGGCGCCAAGTGGAGCAACAGCGCCACCAACACCTTCCTGCGCGGCGCCGGGCGTTGGGTGCCGATGCTCAACGACATCGCCGACCAGCGCGACCGCGCCACCGCGCAGTACTGCGAGAGCCAGCGCGGCGAAGCGCGCGCGGCCTTGACCGGTTCGCAGCAGGCCGCAGACAACACGCGTGCGGGCGCCAACCAGGGCGCGCGCGCGATCGAGCGGACCGCCGACGCGGTCGGCGGCAACCTGCGCCGCGGCGCCGACGGCGCGGGGCATTCCATCGACGCCACGCTCGACGCCAGCGGCTACCAGATCCGCCGCGCCACCAGCTACGCGCCGCTGGGCCTGGCCCTGACCGGCGCGACGGTGGCCGGCGTCGGCGGCGCCGCGGTCACCTTCGACCCGACCCATCCCGGCGGCTTTCGCAACATCGTCCAGACCAAGGTCCTGTTCGACAACATCGGCCAGGCCGCGGGCGAGGCGGTGCAGCGCCACGGCATGGTCGATACCGTGCTGCCCAGCCTGGACTTCCGCACCCGCGAGATGGAACGCGCGGCGGCGCAACGCCTGCCGCAGACCGTCGCGCCGCCGGCGCCGGACGCCCCGGTGCTGCCGCAAACCGCACCGGGCGCGCGCGGCGCCGGCGCGAACCCGGGCGGCGACGGCGTGCTGCTCAATGACCCGCGCCATTCACAGTACCCGCTGTACCGCGGCGCGGCCGAGGGCGTGTACGCCCTGGACGCGCGCTTCGACCGCACGCCCGATCCGCGCAGCGACCAGCTCGCCGGCTCGCTCGCGGTTGCGGCCCTGCGCAGCGGCATGCAGGAAATCAATCACGTCGAACTCAGTCGCGACGCCAGCCGCGTGTTCGCGGTGCAGGGGCGGCTGGACGACCCGGCGCGCGTCAACGCCAGCGTCGAAACCGCGCGCGGCATGGACACGCCCTTGCGCGAGAGTACCCAGCGCGCCAATGAGATCGAAAGCGCGCGCGCGCCGACGGCGCAGCAGCAGAGCCAGGACCAGGCCCAGGACAACGATCGCGCGATGCGTCGCGCCTGACGGCGTATCACCCTGACGCGGTCGGCTTAGACCGGTCCTGCGGTCGCGCCGGCAAGCGCTGCCGGCCCTTGCCGACGCAGGCTGTACGGCCGAATCCTGCACGTTCGAAGCGGTACTGCGCCCAACCGTGTTCGCGCTGCGGCGAGCCGAGCTGGCGCGGCGCGGCTTTGCGCCGACAATGCACGCGCAGGCCGAACGCCTGCGCTTTCGCTGCGTGCCGTCGGGTGCGCGAACGGAATTGCCCTGAACGAATGCGGGAAGTCGACCGGCGTGCGGCCGTTCGCTGCCGCGTGCGCTCGCGCGTCCGCGGCGGAAGTTCGAACCGATTGCTGCGACGCTTGCGCTGGGATGTGAAAAGACGATGGCCCCGGATTCCCTTGCCCCCAGGCTTGCGCCTGGCGAGACCGCCGCGCCTTCGCACGACCTTGCCTTGCTGGGACTGGCGATGCTGGCCCAGTTCCACGGCGTCGCCGCCGATCCGGCGCAACTGACGCACCAGTTCGGTCGCAGCGGCGAGGCCTTCGACGACGCCTCGCTGCTCCTGGTCGCCAAACAGCTGGGTTTGAAAGCCCGCATCACCCGCACTGCGCCCGATCGCGTCGCCATGGCCGCCTTGCCGGCGTTGGCGCTGACCGAAGATGGGCGCCATTTCGTGATCGCGAAGGCCGGGAACGACACGCTGCTGGTGCACGAGCTCCAGGAAGGCCGGGCCAAGGTAATGACGCGCGATGCGTTCGCGCAGCGCTACCACGGCCGTCTGTTGCAGGTGACTTCGCGCGCCTCGGTCCTGGGCCAACTGGCCAAGTTCGACTTCCGCTGGTTCGTGCCGGCGGTCGTCAAATACCGTCGCCTGCTGGTCGAAGTGTTGGTGGTGTCGCTGTTCCTGCAGTTGTTCGCCCTGGTCACGCCGTTGTTCTTCCAGGTCGTCATGGACAAGGTGCTGGTGCACCGCAGCCTGACCACCCTGGAAGTGGTCGTGGTCGGCCTGATCGCGATTGCCGTGTTCGACGTGGTGCTCGCCGGGCTGCGCGCTTACACTTTCTCCCACACCACCAGCAAGATCGACGTCGAGTTGGGGGCGCGGTTGTTCCGCCATATTCTGGCGCTGCCGCTGAGCTACTTCGAGTCGCGTCGGGTGGGCGACACCATCGCGCGAGTGCGCGAGCTGGAGAACATCCGCAACTTCCTCACCGGCCAGGCCCTGACCTCGGTGCTGGATCTGCTGTTCACCGCCGTATTCCTGGCGGTGATGATCTATTACAGCGGCTGGCTCACCCTGATCGTGCTGATCTCCCTGCCGGTGTACGCGTTGTGGTCGGCCTCGATCACGCCGGTTCTGCGCAAGCGCCTGAACGAGAAATTCGCGCGCGGCGCCGACAATCAATCCTTCCTGGTCGAGACCGTCAACGGTATCGGCACCGTCAAGGCCACCGCGGTGGATCCGCGGGTTACCCGCACCTGGGACAACCAGCTGGCCGGCTACGTCGAGGCCTCGTTCCGGGTCTCGCGCCTGGCCAACGTGGGCCAGCAGGGCATCCAGCTGGTGCAGAAGCTGGTCTCTATCTGCATTCTGTTCTTCGGCGCCAAGTTGGTCATCGCCGGCGACCTGAGCCTGGGCCAGTTGATCGCGTTCAATATGTTGTCCGGCCAGGTGTCGGCGCCGATCGTGCGCCTGGCCCAGTTGTGGCAGGAGTTCCAGCAGGTCGGCATCTCGGTCGAGCGGCTGGGCGATATCCTCAATACCCGCACCGAGTTGCCGGGCAGCCGCATGGCGCTGCCGCCTATCCAGGGCCGAATCGGCTTCGACAAGGTGGTGTTCCGCTATCGGCCCGACAGCGCGGAGATTCTCGGCGGCATCGACCTGGACATCGCCGCCGGCGAGGTCATCGGCATCGTCGGCCGTTCCGGCTCCGGCAAGAGCACGCTGACCAAGCTGGTGCAGCGCTTGTACGTGCCGGAGCGCGGGCGGGTGCTGGTCGACGGACACGACCTCGCGCTGGCCGATCCGGCGTGGCTGCGGCGTCAGCTGGGCGTGGTGCTGCAGGAGAACTTCCTGTTCAACCGCAGCGTGCGCGAGAACATAGCCCTCAGCGACCCCGGTGCCCCCTTGCAGCGGGTGATCGAGGTCGCGCAGCTGGCCGGGGCGCACGACTTCATCCTGGAGTTGCCGCAGGGCTACGACACGGTGGTCGGCGAGCAGGGCGCCTCCTTGTCGGGTGGGCAACGCCAGCGGCTGGCGATCGCACGCGCGCTGATCGCCGACCCGCGCATCCTGATCTTCGATGAGGCCACCAGCGCGCTGGACTACGAGTCCGAGCACGCGGTGATGCGCAACATGCGTGCAATCTGCCGCAATCGCACCGTACTCATCATCGCCCACCGCTTGTCCACCGTGCGCACGGCCGATCGCATCATCGTGATGGAGAAGGGGCGGATCGTCGAAAGCGGACGCCATGAAACGTTGGCGGGCCTCGCCGACGGCCACTACGCGCGCCTGCTCCAACTGCAGCAGGGGGCCGCATGAAGCATCTGCTGTCGGCGCTGTCGGAATTTCTGTCGCGCTATGCGCAGGTCTTCAAACTGGCCTGGGCCGAGCGCAAGCGCCTGGAACCGCCGCGCCGCGACGCCGACGAACTGGCCTTCCTGCCGGCGCACCTGGAGCTGACCGACACACCGGTCTCGCCGACCGCGCGCTGGGCCATGCGCGTCATCGTGGCTTTGTTCTGCGTGGCGCTGTTGTGGGCGGTGCTGGGTCAGCTCGATATCGTCGCCGTGGCCAACGGCAAGACGGTGGCCGGTTCGCGTACCAAGGTGGTGCAGCCGGCGGAAACCGCCGTGGTGAGGCGCATCCTGGTGCGCGACGGTCAGGCCGTGCGCAAGGGTCAGCTGTTGATCGAACTGGACGCCACCGGCACCGGTGCCGACTACGCCAAGGCCGACGAAGCCCTGCTGAACGCGCGGCTGGCCGAGCTGCGCTTGAGTGCGATGGTCGTAGCGCTGGATCGCGACCTTCCACCGCGGCTGGCGGTCGACCCCAGCTTGCCCGAAGCCCGTCGCGATGCCGAGCAGTTGCTCGCGAGCAGCCAGTTCCAGGCCTTTCGCGCGCGTCGCGACAATCTGCGCGCGGTCGCCGCGCAACGGCGCGCCGAACTGCGCACCGGCTCGGCCATGGTCGGGCCGATGCAGGAGGCCGCCGCCATCGCCAAGAGCCGCGTCGACGACTACGCCGAGCTGGTCGACGCCAAGTACGTAGCGCGTCATGAGTACCTGCTGCGCAAGCAGGAGCATATCGCCGCCGAGCGCGACCTGGCCGCGCAGCGCAACCGCCTCCAGGAGATATCCGCCTCGCTGGACGGCGCGGAGGAGGAGCTGCGCGTGCTGGTCGCCGACACCCGCGAGCAGACCCTGGACGGCCTGCGGCAGGCGCGCGAACAGGTACAGCAATCGACGCCGGAGCGGGCCAAGGCCGGGCAACGCGACCGGCTGATGCAGCTGCGCGCGCCGGTGTCCGGCACGGTCCAGCAGCTGGCGGTGCATACCGTCGGCGGCGTGGTGACTCCGGCGCAGCCGCTGCTGGCGGTGGTGCCCAGCGAAGAAGCCCTGGAAGTGGAGGCCACCGTCCTCAACAAGGACATAGGTTTCGTCCGCCCCGGGCAGCGCGCGACGGTGAAGATCGAGAGTTTCCCCTACACCCGCTACGGCTACCTGGAAGGCACGGTGGAAAGCGTCTCCCACGACGCCGCGCAGGACGAGAAGTTGGGCCTGGTGTTTCCCGCGCGCGTGCGCCTGAGCGACGCGTACCTGATCGTGGACGGCGTGAAGGTCGCCCTGACCCCCGGCATGTCGTTGAGCGTCGAGATCAAGACCGGAAAGCGACGCGTGATCGACTACTTGCTGAGTCCGCTGAAGCAGCACGGCGACGAGGCGATGCGCGAGCGGTAGCGTATCGCGCGGGTCGTAAAGTGGCGGGGCTCCGCCGAGACTGATCTGAGCCGCGAGTTCCGGCGCAAATTCCCAGCGGTGGTTGCGGCCGGCGATCCGCTCGACGGACGGGAGACGGCAGCACGAGATCATGGTGGCCGGCGACCCGTTCGTCGGGATTTATCGCCGATGCCGCGATGCCAAGCCGATGTGCTTGCGCGTGACCAATCAGCGTTCGCAATCATTTACTTGACACACATTTCTGCCATCGAAGACGTGAGCGATGCGCTGCGCATTCATGCAAATGCAGTGCGCCGAATCGTGGCGGCAGTGCGCCGAAGCGACGACACATGGCGCGTCATCGCGAAGACAATGACCACATGGCACGGCGCGTGTTGCGCCGGACGGAACAGGACAGCGAGATCGCTGGGATCGGATCAGGGACGCGCCTGATCCGCGTAAAGGGGGATGTTTTCGGGATCGAACGCGGGCTGCGTTAGCGCCGCGGCGGCCGGCTGCGCTCCGCTTTTCGTACGACCAGCGCGGCGACGCGCATAGCGCCTGTTTCCGTTCGCCATTCCTCGCCTGCCGGACGCGCAGGCCAGAACGCGATGGCCATAACGGCCGATAATTTTAAGGAGTGGTGTATGTCCGAGGCCAATGCAGAAGAACAGCAGTTTGCGATGATGATGACGGAGCTCTCCGCCGCGTTCCAGGGGAACGTATCGCGAGGCCTGGCGAACGCAGGGATCGATATCAGCGCGGAGGACGCTCCCCTGGAGCAGCTGGTTTCGGTGGCCGGGGATGCGTTCCGGCAAAACGCCGAGCTCGCGGCCGCCTATGCGGACCGCTTCGAAGCCCGGGGCGAGACCAAGCTGGCGACGATATGCCGCGATATGCAGCATCGTTTCGAAGAGCAATCCTCGGTCTTCCGTATGGTCGAGGGAGGGCCTCCGGCATTGGAGATCATCCTGACGTTGACCTCGAGTACCTTCCATATGCTGGAGACTCAAGCGCACCATATCGCGTTCGGTGCTACGGCTGAGAAGATCGTCAAAGGATTGGCTAAGGGCTTGTTGATTTCCGAACTGATTGAGAAGACGGTGCACGGCGACGTATCGGCCTTCATTGGCGTTCTCGGCGGCGCGCTCATTGGCTCGGCGGTGGCGGCGCTTGCTGACGCCGTCGTTGTCGGGCTCGGCATAACGGGTGGGCCGCTGACGGCGGCCGTGGTTGTCGTGGTTGGAGTCGCCGCGATGGTCGTTGGAGGCAGCGAGATCGATTCCTTCGTCGAGGAGTTGCTTGAGTTCGATCAAGAGCCGGGCGACGTGCGCAGTCGCGCCCATCGATTGATTTCAAGCATGGTAGGGCTCGTTGGCGGCTCCGAGTTGCCGACGCTGGGCGACTACGTGGCTTTCGGAACGAACGCGGCCGACACGCTTACCCCCAATTACCCGGCAAGCGCCCTGAACCCCGGCAGCGTGCTGATCGGCGACGGCGGCGACGACATCCTGCTCGGCGGCTCCTGGGACGACCGCCTCAGCGGCGGTGCCGACAACGACACGCTGCACGGAGGCTACGGCGCCGACATCCTGTTGGGCGGCAGTGGAGACGACCTGCTCGACGGTGGCATGGCCACCGATCGGCTCGAGGGCGGTGCGGGTTTCGATACCTACAGTTTCTCGACCGACGACCTGAAGAATGCCGGTACCCGCGACACGATCACCGACAGCGACGGATCGGGCCGAATTACCTTCAACGGTGTGGATTTGTCGGGCACGGGCATCGGCTTCGACAATATCCGCAGCAATGCCATCGGTACCTGGGATACCGCGAACGGCGAGTTCCGACTGCTCGTGGTCGGCGCGGGCACGCCCACCCAATCGCTGCTGATCGTGCGCAAGCTCGCCGACGGGCGGTCCGGCGGGCAGATTCTGGTCAAGAACTGGCGCAACGGTGATCTGGGCATTTCCCTGCCGGGTTACGACGAAGTAGGCGCGACCCTGGGTTTGGGTGAGGGCGACGACCTGTTCGGCGAGTCGGGCAGCAATGCCGGCGTCGACTCCATCGCGGCCAAAGGCGGCAACGATGGCATCGAGGGCGGCGACAGCGGCGATGTGCTTGACGGCGGGGCGGGAGCGGATCTGATCTTCGGCGGTAGCGGCAACGACAGAATCATGGGCGGCGACGGCAGCGACATCATCCTGGATGGCTCGGAGCTGCAGAACATGCGCGCCCTGCGCACCGACGTCGACGCCAGCGGCAAGAGCGAGCAGCAGCGCTTCGACGAGGAAGTTGCGCAGCGCGGCGCATCGGTGATCGCGCGAGGAAAGAACTGGTTCGTCTATCGCGAGGACGGCGCGGCCGCGACCGGAGATGCCACGCAGGATTCCGTCTACATTATTCGTACGCCGGACGGTTCCACCTACCTGGATCCGGAAACGCGAGGCAGCGGCGACGATCTGATCGATGCTGGTGCGGGCTCCGACCGGGTGTTCGCCGGCGAAGGCGACGATATCGTGATCGGCGGCCTGGGTAACGATTCGCTGAACGGCGGGCACGACGACGATACGCTGTCGGGCGGCGAAGGTGACGATACCCTGGTCGGCGACTTGCCGGCCGGCGCATCGCCCTACGTGACCCTGACAGCCCTGGTGTCCAATAGCGCCAACAAGAACGGCGACGACATCCTCGACGGCGGCAACGGCAACGACACCCTCCTGGGCATGGGCGGTAACGACACCCTGTACGGCGGCGACGGCGACGACAAGCTGTATGGCCGAAACGGCCAAGCCAATGGCGCCGCCGACGAAGGCGACACCGATGCGGACTATCTCGACGGCGGCGAAGGCGCGGATCAGCTCGCCGGTCAAGACGGCGACGATGTGTTGCTGGGCGGCGGCGGCAACGACATCCTGTTCGGCGATGACGAACATGCCGGCACTCGTTATGGCAACGACCATCTAGAAGGCGGAGAGGGCGACGATAAGCTCTACGGCGGCGGGGGCAACGATTACCTGTCGGGCGGACAGGGCGTGGACGACCTGGTCGGCGGCGAAGGTCAGGACACGCTGTCCGGCGGCGCGGGCAACGACCGCCTGTTCGGCGAAGGCGGCAACGACGGCCTGGTCGGTGGCGACGGCGACGACATTCTGATCGGCGACGACGGCGACGATGCGCTGCTCGGCGAGGCCGGCGTCGATCTCTTGCGTGGCGGCGACGGCGACGATGCCATGTCCGGCGGCGCCGGCAACGACGAGTTGCAGGGCGGCATCGGCAACGACTACCTGGACGGTGGTGACGACGACGACAAGGTGTTCGGCGAGGACGGCGACGATAGGATCAGCGGCGGCGCCGGTGCCGACCAGTTGGTCGGCGAGGCCGGCAACGACCGCATCGATGGCGGTGTCGGCAACGACCGGCTCTGGGGCGGCAGCGGCAACGACTCCTTGGACGGCGGCGAAGGCGCCGACGAGTTGTACGGCGATGCCGGCGCCGACCGGCTGGTGGGCGGCAACGGCGACGATCAACTCGACGGCGGTGCCGATGCCGACGTGCTGAACGGCAATGCCGGCAACGACAGCCTGTTCGGCGGCGACGGCGACGATCTGCTGCGCGGCGATGCCGGCGACGATCTGCTCAACGGCGCTATGGGTGCCGATCAGCTACTCGGTGGCGAAGGCGCGGACCAGGCCTGGGGCGGCGAGGGTAACGATAGCCTCAGCGGCGACGCCGGCGACGACGTATTGGTGGGCGAGGAGGGTGACGACACCCTGACCGGCGGGGCCGGCAACGACTTGCTTGCCGGTGGTGTCGGCAACGATTGTTACCGCTTCGAGACCGGCTTCGGCCAGGATCGCATTCTCGCCAACGAGGAGGGCGAACCCGGCGTCGATACCCTCGAATTCGGGGCCGGCATCGCGGCCGGCGACCTGAGTTACCAGGTGATCGGCCGCAACCTGCTGATCAAGGTCGGGGGCGGCGGCGACGCGGTTCTGGTGGAAGACTATTTCGGGGCGGCATCCCAGGTCGGGCTGAGTTTTGCCGACGGCTCCACGCTCAGCCGCTCGCAGCTGGAGCAACTGCTGGGTTCGATCGTGCCGGTGTCGGGAACGAACGGCGACGACCTGCTGGAAGGGACCGAGGGCAACGACACCCTGTTCGGCGAGGACGGTAGCGACCGTCTGTTCGGCAATGGCGGCGACGACCAGATCAGCGGCGGCAAGGGCAACGACCTGCTGGTCGGCGGCAGCGGCAATGATCTGCTGCAGGGCGACGAAGGCGACGATGTCTACAGCTTCGACGCCTACTTCGGCACGGACACCGTCGTCGGCCTCGGCGATTCCGGTGCGGGCAACGACACGATCCGCTTCAACTTCGCTTTCAACGGATCGAATATGAGTTTCGGTCCGACGGGCGAGGGCAGCGACGATTTGGTGCTGGTGTTCAACCAGTCCGGCACCGTGAGCAGTCTGGCTATCGATGGTTTCTTCGCGCCTGGCAGCAGCCATGTGATCGAGTTCAGCGACGGCGTGCGCCTTACCGCTTCGGGCTCCGAACTGGTCTATAACTATCAGGGTGGGACGGGTTCGGACACCTACTACGGCAACAATTCTGGCGAGCGCTTCTTCGGTGGCGCCGGCGACGATAATCTCTACGGGCGCTACGGCAACGATATGCTGGACGGTGGCGCAGGCAATGATGTCGTCGACGGCGGTGAGGACAACGACAGCCTGATCGGCGGCGACGGCGACGACGCGCTGGACGGCAGCAGCGGCAACGACGTGCTCACCGGCGGTGCGGGCGACGATTACCTGGTTGGCGGCTCCGGCGACGACCGCTACCGATTCGAGCGCGGTTTCGGCAGGGACACAATCGAGAACATTCGTTACGGCGACAAGAGCAGCTACACCGATACCGTCGAGTTCGGTGCCGGCATCTCGCCTGCCGAGGTGACGCTGCGCAATCGCAACGGCGCGGATCTGGTGCTGAGTTTCGCCGGCTCGGACGACGAACTGGTGATCCGCAACTACTTCCGTGACGATGGCCGCTCCGGCTCCGCGGTCGATGCGATCCGCTTCGCCGACGGTACGGTCTGGAACGTCGGGACCGTGCTGGCCATGACGCTGCACAGCGGCGACGGCGACGACAGCCTGTACGGCTACGGCAGCGACGACCTGCTGGCCGGCGGACTCGGCGATGACGACCTGCACGGTGGCCGCGGCGACGACGTGATCGATGGCGGCGCAGGCAACGATCTGCTGGACGGCGGCGCTGGCCACGATACTTACCGGTTCGGCCGCGGTTCCGGCAGCGACACGCTGGTCAATGTACCCATTGAATCGAGCAACGAGTGGGACCACGCGCATTACGTAGCCCTGTTCCGCGCGGCGTCCGAGGGCATCGATACGGTCGAGTTCGGCGCCGGCATCGGCGAGGGCGACGTTACGCTCAAGCGCGAGGGCAACGATCTGGTGCTGGCCATCGCCGGCAGCGACGATGTGCTGCGCGTGCCGCACTACTTCGGCTGGGCGCCGCCCGCGGACGGCGGCGATACAGGGTCGGGGCCGGCATTGGCGCGTTTCGCCGGCGCAGACGCCGGCGGCGGCGCCTACACCGGTCCGGAGGACATCGGCCGGGCCGTCGAGTTCTTCAGATTCGGCGACGGCACTACCTGGGATCGCGAGCGCGTGCAGGCCCTGCTGGCCGCGCAGCGTCGCGGCAGCGAGGGCGACGACGAGATTCACGGCGACGACGGCGACGCGGATCCGGGCGTATTGTCCGGTCGCGGCGGAAACGATCGGATCTATGGTAACGAGGGAGACGACGTCATCGACGGCGGCGCCGGAAACGACGTGATCGACGGAGGGCTGTTCGGCATCGACTTCGGCGCGCCCTATGGCAACGACCTGATGAAGGGCGGCACCGGCGACGACACCTACCGCTACGATTGGGGCAACGACGTTATCGACAACAGCGTCGGCTCCGGGGAAACCGCCGGCTACGACGTGGTCGAGATCGACGGCTATGCCGACGACGTATCGCTGGAACGCTCCGGAAACGACCTGTTGCTGCGGCACCGCGATCACGAACTGAACTCGGTACTGACCATCCGCGACTACTTCTTGCGTCCGGATCAGGCCATCGCCGAGATCCGCTTCGCCGACGGTGGCGCCTGGTCGCAGACGGACATCCTCGATCAGGTCCAGGGTGCCGGCCTGCTGCAGGGCGGAGACTACAGCGACACGCTGGCCGGTCGTGGCGGCGCCGACACCCTCGACGGCGGCGACGGCGACGACACTCTGCTCGGCAAGTCCGGCAACGACCGCATGATCGGCGGAGCTGGGTACGACAATCTGCACGGCGGTTCCGGCAACGACATCCTCGACGGTGGCGCCGGCGACGATTACCTGAGCGGCGGCAGCGGCCAGAACGTCTACCGCTTCGGTAACGGCGACGGTTATGACCAGGCGAGCGACGACGGCGCCGCCGTGCTCGAACTCAAGGCCGGTCTGACGCTGGCAGACGTGATCGTACAAGGGCGCGGCAACGACCCGGGCGTGTCCGTACGCATCCGCGGCACCGGCGACGTATTCGTGCTGGACCGCGACCTGGCGCAGTTGCGGTTCGCCGACGGTAGCAGCTACGACGCGGCGGCAATCCGCGCCCTGATGCTGGCTTCGGCGACCGACGGCGACGACGTGCTGGTTGGCGGCAACGGCGGAGATGTTCTGGAGGGCGGCGCCGGCGATGACGGATTGTACGGACGGGCCGGCGACGACGTGCTCGACGGCGGAGCCGGCTCGGACGAGCTCGACGGCGGCGAGGGCAAGGACACCTATATGTTCGGCCGCGGCTACGGGCGCGATGCGTTGATCGACGACGACAGCGACTCCGTCTTGCGTCTGGGGCCTGGCATCTCGGCCGCGGACGTGAGCTTGGCCGGCTATAACGGCGATCGCGGACATGTGTTGCGCCTGCTGGGCAGCGACGACGAACTGCGTTTCGAGGCGGACCGTCTGGCCGAGATCCGCTTCGACGACGGCACCGTCTGGGATCGCGCGCAGATCCTTGCGCACATGCTGATTCCCAGCGCCGGCGACGATATGCTGCGGGGCTCTGCGGGCGCGGACAGCTTGCTCGGCCTGGACGGCGACGATCGGCTCTTCGGCGGCGACGGGGACGACGTGATCGACGGCGGCGTGGGCAACGACTACCTGTCCGGCCAGGGCGGAAACGATACCTACCGTTTCGGCCGCGGTTCCGGCGAGGACTACGTGCACAACGGCTATGAGGCTCTGGCTCCCGGAGAGACCAGCACGATCGAACTGGGCACCGATATCACCGTCGCCGACGTCACGGTGAGTCTGGGTTCGTTCGGTAGTGGCCTGGTGCTGCGGATTGCCGGCACGAACGACCGTTTGGAGATCTCGGATTACTCCTGGACGGGCGCAGAGGGATCGGTTCCCTACACACTGGCGTTCGCAGACGGCACCCGGTGGACGGCGGCCGACGTGCGGGCGCGGTTGCTGGCCGGCAGCGACGGCGACGATGCCATCGCCGGCCTGGCCTCGGGCGATACGATCGACGGCGGCGCCGGAGACGACACCGTGGATGGGCACGGCGGCAACGACCACCTGCTGGGCGGCGCCGGTCACGACGTGCTCAGCGGCGGCGACGGCGACGACCGCCTGGACGGCGGCGCGGGCAACGACCGCATCGACGGCGGCCTCGGCAACGACGTGGTCGTGTTCGGCCGCGGCGACGGTCAGGACACCATCGTCTACGGTGAAAGCCTGTCCGCCGACGTGGACGTGCTGGAGCTGAAGGCGGGCGTGGCCGTAGGCGACGTCAGTCTGCACCGCGCCGGCCGCGATCTGATCGTGGCCATCGCCGGCGGCGACGACCGTATCGTCATCCAGGGGCACTTCGACGCCGACGGCGAAACCGTGCGCGCGCTGGATCGGATCCGCTTCGCCGACGGCACCGCGTGGACCACCGTCGAGATCGCGAACCGCCTGGCCAGTTCCGACGAGGGCCTGCCTTTCGATGCCGAAGAGGACGAGGCCGGCTTCGCTCTGCCGCGCGACTATCTGCCGTACAAGCCGGTTCGTGTCGGCTCCTCGGATGCGGACGTCATGCATGCCGTAGGCATCCGCACCGGCATTTCCGGTGGCGCCGGCAACGACAGTCTGTCCGCGGGCGGTTACAACAACGGCTTGTTCGGCGGAGCCGGCGACGACCACCTGACGGCGAGCCTGTACGGTAGCGACCTTTCCGGTGGCTCGGGCTGGGACCGTCTGTTCGGCAATGTCGGCGGAGATTTCTTGTCCGGCGGCTCGGGTAACGATCTTCTCGATGGCGGCGGCGGAGACGACGGCTTGTCCGGCGGCATGGGCGCGGACACGCTGCTTGGCGGCCAGGGCGACGACGGCCTGTACGGCGACGAAGGAAACGACTCGCTGTCCGGCGGCGGCGGCGACGACGGCCTCGGCGGCGGCGAGGGCAACGATGTGCTGGATGGCGGGCAGGGCGACGACAGCCTGCTTGGCGGCAGCGGTAGCGATCTGTTCCGCTTCGGTCGCGGTTCGGGTCGCGACCGCATCCTGGCCGAGGCGCGCGACGCCGGCTTGTCGCCGCGCAACGGCGACGCCAGCACGGATGTCGTGGTCTTCTCGGCGGGCGTCACGGCTTCCGACCTGCGTTGGCTGCGCCAGGACGGTGATCTGCTGATCTCGATCGTTGGAACCGACGATAGCCTCATCATCGCCGGATACTTCGATGCCGAGGGACGACGCGATCCGATGTCGATCGACGCATTCCGCTTCGAGGATGGCAGCGAGTGGGACTACTCGCAGGTTGTCGCGCAGTTGAGCGCTGGCGGTCAGGGCGACGACCGAATCCGTGGCTTCGCTGGCGATGACTTGCTCAGCGGAGGCGACGGTAACGATCTGCTTTCGGGGCAGGCAGGGCGCGATCGCCTGGATGGCGGTGCCGGCAACGACCTGCTGGCCGGCGATGCCGGGGACGATACCTTGGTCGGAAGCAGCGGCGACGATTCGTTGTTCGGCGGTGCCGGCAGCGATGTCTACGCCTTCGAAGCGGGTTTCGGCCGCGACCGTATTTCCGATTACGTCCACGAGGCCACGCCCGGGGACGTCGACGAGATTGCATTCGGCGCCAGCATCGCGGCGAGCGATCTGCATCTGTCGCGGATAGGAGACGACCTGCTGATCGAGCGTATCGGCAGCACCGACACGCTGACCGTGGCGGCGTACTTCGTCGGCGGTGCGGGCGGCAGCCGCCCCAACGCGGTCGAGCGGATCCGTTTCGCCGACGGCACGGTGTGGGGCCAGGACGACGTGCTGTCCGGGCTTGCGCCTGCGCCGATCGCGTCGGTGGCGGACTTCCGCACCGGCATGACCAGCAGCGATTGCCGCGTCGACGGCACGCTGGACGAGGCGCCTCTGGCGGAGAACGGCCGTTATGCCCAGGAAGTGGATCCGGTCGCGCGGCGAACCGCGGCAGCGATCGCCTTCGGCGGCCGCCTGCCCGCGTTGGAGCAGGGCGTGCCGGGTTCGGCCCGCTACATCCGTCCCGACGAGTCCGGCCTGGTCGAAGTTCGCGCCCGGCCCGGCCACGGAATCGGGTCCGATGCCGAGGCGGGTGGGGCCGATCGCGACCGCAACGTCGCGGCCTTGATCTCGGCGATGGCGAGTTTCGCACCGCAAGCCGGGGGCCTGGCCGAGGGCGGCCTGGATGCCGGCCATAGCTGGAAGAGCGTGTACGAGTTGGCCCTGGCGATGCCGGCTTGACCTCTGCGGCGACGCCGTAGCGTGTCGCGTCCGGGCGCCCATTGGGTGCCCGGGCGCGGCGGATCGGATTTCTCCGCAATTCTCACACTGCTCGTGCGGGGATGGATGCGCCCGCGCCGATTCGGAGCGCAGGTCGCGATCCTCCCCGCGATTGGCAGGCGCCCGAGCGCGACCTGCCGCACATTCCCAAGCGCGTCTGCGACGCAGGATTCGACCGCGGTCCGGTTTTGACCGGTTCGGCGCGGATAACTCGTAAGAAATGTGACTAGAGAGCGAGTTTGCGTCCCGCTCTTTGGCAGAGAGTGAACCCACACGGACGAACAAGGAATGTTCGATGGCACTGCGCATATTGCTGTTGTGCACGGCGTGCAATGGACTGTCGCAACTGGTCGCTTGCCGGTTGTCGGAGCTGGGCCACGACGTCGTCATCCAGGTCGCGAGCGACCCCGAAACCATGCAGCAGGCGGCGCAGCGCGAGCGCCCCGATCTGATCGTGGCGCCGATGCTGAAATCCGCGATCCCCGAGGCGATCTGGAACCGTACCACCTGCCTGATCGTGCACCCCGGCATCGTCGGCGACCGCGGCCCGTCCTCGTTGGACTGGGCGATCCTGGAAGGCGAGCGCGAGTGGGGCGTGACCGTGCTGCAGGCGGCGGCGGAGATGGACGCCGGCGACATCTGGGCCAGCGCCAGCTTCGCCATGCGCGAGGTCGGCAAGAGCGAACTCTATCGCCACGAGGTCGCGCAGGCGGCGATGCGCGCCTTGCTGCAGGCGATCGAGCGCTATGCGTCCGGACTGCACACGCCGCGCGCGCTCGATTATCGCGATGGCGATGTGCGCGGGCGTTTGCGCCCCGCCATGCGCGCGGCCGACCGCGCGGTCGACTGGAACTTGCCCAGCGCGGCCATCCTGCGCCGCGTGCGTTGCGGCGACAGCGCGCCGGGCGCGCGCGCCTTGCTCGCCGGCCTGCCGTGCCAGCTCTACGACGCCTGGCCGGAAGCCTCGCTGCGCGGTCGCCCGGGCGAGCTGCTGGCGCAGCGCGAAGGCGCGGTGTGCGTGGGCAGCGGCGACGGTGCGATCTGGTTGGGCCATCTGCGCGCCA
Source organism: Lysobacter sp. CCNWLW3 (assembly GCF_036697405.1). Taxonomy (NCBI): domain Bacteria; kingdom Pseudomonadati; phylum Pseudomonadota; class Gammaproteobacteria; order Lysobacterales; family Lysobacteraceae; genus Lysobacter; species Lysobacter sp. CCNWLW3. Next base: position 1,013,689 of record NZ_JBAHWA010000001.1, on the reverse strand, counting down.
AGGACGGGATCAAACTGCCTGCGGCGCAGGTGTTGGGAACGCGACGCATGGCCAGGGTGCCGGAGCGGCCCGTGGGGATCGACGCGCCCGAGGGGCCGGAAACCTGGCGCGACATCCGCTACCGCGAGGACGGCGAGGTCGGTTACCTGCATTTCGATTTCTACAACGGCGCCATGTCGACCCGGCAGTGCGAACGCCTGCGAGCGGCCTTCCTGCATGCGCGCCAGCGGCCCACGCGGGTGATCGCACTGATGGGCGGCCGCGACGTATGGAGCAACGGCATCCACCTCAACCAGATCGAGGCCGCCTGCGATCCGGCGCTGGAATCGTGGCGCAACATCCTGGCCATGAACGCGCTGGTGCGCGAGATCGTGCTCACCGACAGCCATCGCGTGGTCGCGGCCCTGCAGGGCAACGCCGGCGCCGGCGGCGTGGTGCTGGCGCTGGCCGCCGATCAGGTGTGGGCGCGCGGCGGGCTGGTGCTGAATCCGCATTACCAGGGCATGGGCGGCCTGTACGGCTCGGAGTACTGGACCTATCTGATACCGCGCCGGGTCGGCGCGGCGCGCGCGCAGGAACTCACCGAAAGCCTGCGCCCGGTGACCAGCGAGCACGCCGCGCGCATCGGCCTGATCGATGCCGCCTTCGGCGAAGACGGCGCCGGCTTCCGCGCCGAAGCGCAGGCGCGTGCGCAGGCGCTGGCCGAGCCGGCAGCGTGGCACAAGGCCCTGGGCCTCAAGCGCCGCCGCCGCAGCAGCGACGAACGCCGCAAGCCGCTGGAAAGCTATGCGGCCGAAGAGCTCAGCCACATGTACCGCAATTTCTTCGGGCCCGATCCGGCCTATCACGAGGCCCGCCGCCGCTTCGTGCGCAAGGGCGCGGCCGCACCCGCCGGCGAACCCACGCGCGACACGCGCGATTCGCGGGAGACGGCCTCGCCGGCCTGAGCGGCGCAAAAGAAAAGGGCCGGGAGAACCCGGCCCTTTCGTCGTTGCGCCTGTCGCCGCGCTCAGTGGCCGCCGCCCGCGGGCGCGCCGGCCTTGGCCTGGAACGGCGGCTTGGCGAACCACACGAACACGATCACCGCCAGGAAGATCAGGCCGAGCAGGTGGAAGATCTCGTTGAAACCGAGCTGCGCGGCCTGGTTGGAGATCATCCGCTCCAGCGTCGCCGCACCGGTCTGCAGGTCGCCGCCGCCCATGCGGGTGGCGGTCTCGATCAGGTTGGGATCGTAGGCCGACAGCTTTTCGGTCAGGTGGGCGTGGTGGACTGCGCTGCGCTCGGTCCAGGCGTAGGTGGTCAGCGAAGCCGCGAAGCTGCCGCCCAGGGTGCGCATGAAGGTGGCCAGGCCGGAGCCGGCGGCGATCTCGTGCGGCTGCAGATCCGACAGCAGGATCTGCAGCACCGGCATGAAGAACAGCGCCACGCCGAAGCCCTGGAACAACTGCACCAGCGCGATGTGGTCGAAGTCGACGTCGAGGTTGAAGCCCGAGCGCGCGAAGCTGGTCAGCGACATCGCGATGAAGGCGAAGCTGGCCAGCCAGCGCAGGTCGAACTTGTGCGCGTAGCGGCCCACGAACGGCGTCAGCAGCACCGGCAGGATGCCGATCGGCGCGGTCGCGAAGCCGGCCCAGATCGCGGTGAAACCCAAGTTGCGCTGCAGCCACAGCGGCACCAGGATGCCGACGGCGAAGAAGGCCGCGTAGGCGATCACCATGGCCGCGGTGCCGGCGGCGAAATTGCGGTGCCGGAACAGGCGCAGGTTGACGATCGGGTCCTTGTCGGTGAGTTCCCAGATCACGAACACCGCCAGCGAGATCGCCGAGACGATGGCCAGGATCACGATCAGGTTGGAACGGAACCAGTCCTCGTCGTTGCCCAGATCGAGCAGGATCTGCAGCGCACCCACGCCGAGCACCAGGGTGATCAGGCCGACATAGTCCATCTTCGGCTTTTCCAGCTTTTCCGGCCGGCCGCGCAGCTGGCTGCCGACCACCAGGCTGGCGAAGATGCCGATCGGCACGTTGATGAAGAAGATCCATTCCCAGCTGTAGTTGTCGGTGATCCAACCGCCGAGGATGGGGCCGGCGATCGGCGCGACCACGGTGACCATCGCCAGCAGCGCGATCGCCTGTCCGCGTTTGTGCGGCGGATAGATCGAGATCAGCAGGGCCTGGGTGATCGGGTACATCGGGCCGGCGACGAAGCCCTGCAGCGCGCGCGCGGCGACCAGCAGGCCCATGCTGTTGGCCAGGCCGCACAGCAGGGAGGCGATCACGAACAAAAAGGTCGCCCACACGAACAGCTTGCGTTCGCCGAAGTGGCGGGTCAGCCAGCCGGTCAGCGGCAGCGCGATGGCGTTGCTGACCGCGAACGAGGTGATCACCCAGGTCGCCTGGTTGGCGCTGCCGCCCAGATTGCCGGAAATGGTCGGCAGCGAGACGTTGGCGATGGTCAGGTCGAGCACCTGCATGAACGACGCCAGCGCGAGGCCGAGCGTGGTCAGCGGAATGTTCGGTGGCCGGAAGCCGGCTTGCGGGGCGGGCGCGGCGGCGGTGGCGGTGGCGGACATGGAACGGCCTTATGAAAAGTGGCGCGGCGTTCGTCGCTATGGGAAGGTGCCGCGGCCGGCCGCGGCATCGCAGTGCGGCTGGGCGAGGCCGCCCGGCGCGCTCGCGCCGGGCGCCGCTGCGAGCGCGAAGCCGCGCTCGCAGCGCTCAGCCGTGACGGTTGGGCAGGTTTTCGTCGACGATCTTCTCGATCAGCGCATCGGCGTCGGCCAACTGCTTGGCGTAGGCGTCGGTGGTCAGCACCGGCTTGGCCGGCGTCGAGCTGGCCAGCATCGCGCCGTCCTGGCCGTGGATGTCGACGTCGACGTGCATGCTCAGGCCCAGGCGCAGCGGGTGCTCGGCGATCTGCTTGCGGTCGACCTCGATGCGCACCGGCACGCGCTGCACGATCTTGATCCAGTTGCCGCTGGCGTTCTGCGCCGGCAGCAGGGCGAACGCGGAGCCGGTGCCCATGCCGATCGCGGCTACCTTGCCGTCGAAGCTCACGTCGGACCCGTACAGGTCCGAATGCAGTTCGACCGGCTGGCCGATGCGCATGTTGTTGAGCTGGGTCTCCTTGAAGTTCGCATCCACCCAGACCTGCTCCAGCGGCACGATGGTCATCAAGGTGGCGCCCGGCTGCACGCGCTGGCCCAACTGCACGTTGCGCTTGGCGACGTAGCCCGACACCGGCGCGACGATCGCGGCGCGCTGCAGGTTGAGGTAGGCCTGGCGCAACTGCGCGGCGGCCGCGGCGACCTGCGGCTGCTTGCCCAGGGTGGTGGCGTCGACCAGGGCGCGATTGCGCGACAGGGTGCCGCGCGAGGACGACAGTGTGGCTTCGGCGGCGGCGAGTTCGTCGCGCGCGTGGGCCAGCTCTTCGGCCGAAACCGCGCCGCTGGCGACCAGGCCCTCGCGGCGCTTCACGTCGGCGCGCGCCTTCTGCACCGCGACTTCGCGCGCGTTGAGATCGGCCTGGCCGGCGTCGACCGCGCTGTACAGGCCGCGCACCTGGCGCACCGTGTTGGCGAGGTTGGCCACGGCCTGTTCGTAGGCGACCTGGGCGTCGTTGGGATCGAGCTGGACCAGCACCTGGCCGGCCGTCACCTTCATGCCGTCGTCGGCGCCGATGCTGACCACGGTGCCGATCGACTGCGGGGTGATGCTGACGATGTTGCCCTGCACGTAGGCGTCGTCGGTGTCCTGGTGCCAGCGCGCGACCAGCAGGTACCACGCCGTCCAGCCGATCGCGGCGATCACCACCACGGCCAGCAGGATGAGCAGGAACTTGCGGCGCTTGCCGTTGGCGGGCGCGGCCGGGGCCGCGGCTTGCGGATTGATTTCGGTGGTCATGGCGTGGAGGCCTTGGCGATGTCGGAATTGGAGGCGGTGGGTGCGGCGAACTGGAGCCCGCCGCCGAGCGCGCGATCGAGTTCGATCGAGGCGCTCAGGCGCTGCGCGCGCAGCGCGGTGATCTGCTGATCGAGTTGCAGCAGCGGGCGCTGCGCGGCCAGCACGTCGAGCTGGGTGCCCAGGCCGCCGCGGTAGCGCGCGGTGGCCAGCTGCCAGGCCGATTGCGCGGCGTCGCGCGCCTGCTGCGCCGAGATCAGCTGCGCGTCCAGCGAACGCGCGGCCTGCAGGGCGTCGGCGACTTCGCGCAGCGCGCCGACCAGGCTCTGGTTGTAGTCGGCGACGGCCAGGTCGTAGTCGGCGTCGCTCTCGGCCAGCTGGTTGCGCAGGCGGCCGCCGTCGAAGATCGGCATGCTGATCGCCGGGCCGCCCTGCAGCAGCAGCGCATCGCTGCTGAACAGATCGGACAGGCCGCCGGAGGCCAGGCCGATCATGGCGCTGAGGTTCACGGTCGGATAGAAGTCGGCCTTGCTCGCATCGATGCCGTGCGCGGCCGCTTCCACGCGCCAGCGCGCGGCGACCACATCGGGACGGTGGCCGAGCAGTTCGCTGGACGCGACCGCCGGGATCGCCGGCGCGGACGCGCTCAACAGCGCCGGCCTGGCGATGCCCAGGCCGCGGTCCGGGCCCTTGCCCAGCAGCGCGGCGATCGCGTTGCGGGTGGCGTCGATCTGCTGCTGCGCGGCCTGGGCCTGCTGTTCGGCGGCGGCGAGCGTGCTTTCGGCGTTGCGGATCTGCAATTGATTGTCGAGGCCGGCCTTGACGCGCTGACGGCCGAGGCCGAGCAGGCGGCTGGCGCGTTCCTTCTCGGCGACGGCGACATCCTGCGCCGCGTGCGCCTGCGCCAGCGAAACGTAGGCGTGCGCGATGTTGGACGACAGGGTCAGGCGCGCGGCCTGGCCTTCGACTTCGGCGGCGCGGGCCTGGCCCAGCGCGGATTGCCAGCGCGCGCGGTGGCCGCCCCACAGGTCGGGGCTGTACTTGAAGCTCAGCGACAGCAATTCGACGCCGCTGTAGTGGCCGCCCAGCGGTTCCGGCGCCACGGTCTCGGGAATGCGCACGCCCGCGTACTGGGCGCTGGCGCCGACGGTGGCCTTGCGCGCGGCGTCGGCCAGGCCGGCCTGCGCGATCGCCTGGCGCACGCGCGCATCGGCGGCGTCCAGGCTGGGCGTGCCGGCCAGGGCTTCGGCGATCAGGCCGTCGAGCTGCGGGTCGCCCAGCGCGGTCCACCAATCCTGTTTCGGGAATGCGGCCTCGGACAGCGCATACGCGCCCAGGCTGCGCTGGCTCTCCAGCGTGTCGGCGTCGAGCGCGCGGCCTTCGGGGGCCAAGCCGTGGGTGCTGGCGCAGCCGGCCAGGATCAGCGCCGCGGCCAGCGCGGCGAGCAGGGGACGCAGCACGCGTCGCGGCGGCGCGGCGCTCGGGATCGAGACGGTGATGTTCATGGCTCAGGAACCGGAGGGAGTGAGGTTGTCGCGCACCTGCGCGAGCAGGCGCATGAGGGTGTCGCGTTCGTGATCGCTCATGCCGCCCAGCGCCTGCTCGCGCACGCGCTGGCCGCACTTGTTGATGTCCTGCCAGATCGTCACGCCGGCATCGGTCAGATGGATGTTCAGGGCCCGGCGATCCGACGGATCGGCGACCCGGGCCACCAAGCCGCGCGCTTCCAGCCGGTCGAGCAGGCGGGTCATGGCGCCGGGGTTGAGTTCGGCCGCGCGCGCCAGGTCGGTGACCCCGGCGGTACCGTCGGCGAGCTTCTTCAGGGTGATGTACTGGCTGAACGTGAGCTCATGGCCGGCCGCGGCCAGTTCGCGTTCCATCTGCGCCCACATGGCGTCGCGGACCTGGCGGAACAGCAAACCCAGGGTCGAGCCGCTGCAGGCGGCGGGGGGAGGGGCGGTCTTCATGGAGCGGCATGTTGCTACTCCATGCAATAGTTGTCAATGCAATTATTGTTACGTCAATGGAACGCCGTGTCGCAGCGCGCACGGCGACCCGCGCCCGGCGGGACCGAGCGCCTTCATACGCAGATCGGTTGGGCTGGTGGCCCTATAAAATCAATCGGATACGGTGGATTCTTCGCTCAGGCCAGCGAGGCCAGAGCCAGCACATCCAGCAGCACATGGGCCAGGATCACCGGCCACAGGCGCCCGGTGCGCGCGTACCAGCCGGCGAACAGCAGGCCCACCGGCACGATGCCCAGGATCCCGACGGTGCCCTGATAGAGGTGGTAGGCGAGCCGGATGGCGGTGCTGATATGGATCGCCGGCCACAGGCCCCAGCGTTCGCGCAGCATCACCAGCACGTAGCCGCAGACGAAGAGTTCTTCGTAGAAACCGTTTACCGCCGAGACCGCCAGGATGGTCAGCCAGCCCACGTCGGGCGCCACCTGCGCCGGCTTGAGTTGGACGCCATTGGACAGCACCAGTGCCGCCAACACCTGGAAGACCACGATCGAGGCCGCGGCCAGGCCCAGGGCCGGCAGCAGGTCGCGGGCCTGCGGCGCGGGCCCGAAATGCGCGAGCGCCCAACCGCGCACGCCGAGGAAGTAGCCCAGCAGGGCCATCACCGTCGCTTCGATGATCAACATGCTCCACAGCGTCGCCGCGCTGTAGGCGAAGGCGGTCCCGGTCTGCGCCGAGGCGCCGGAGAACACGCTTTCCAGGCTGGACAGCAGAGCCCAGCCGAAGGCCAGGCCGATCACCACCACGAACTCGCTGCGCGGCGACAGCGACCGGATCCATTCCTGCATATGCGTTCCGAAGGGCGGGTGTCGCGAGGAGGAGCGGCGGGATCAGGACCGCTGCAGGACCAATTCGAGCACGAACTTGCTGCCGAAGAATGCCAGCACCAGCAGCGCCATCGCGGCCAGGGTCCAGCGCACCGCAGTGCCGCCGCGCCAACCGTAGCGCCAGCGGCCGATCAGCAGGCCGCCGAAGGCCAGCCAGGACAACACGCTGAGGGCGGTCTTGTGGACCAGGTGCTGGGCCAGCAGGTTTTCGACGAACAGCAAGCCGGTCAGCAGGGTCGCGGTCAGCAGCACGAAGCCGACCGCGATGGTGCGGAACAGCAGGGTTTCCAGCTCCACCAGCGGCGGCAGGCCGCGCAGCCAGCCGTGGAACTCGCGCCGGCGCAGCGCGCGCTCCTGCAGCCACAGCATCGTCGCCAGCAGGGCCGCGATCGCGAGCGTGGCGTAGGCCAGCAGGGCGAACCAGGCGTGCAGTTGCAGGCGCCAGTCCAGGGGCTCGGCCAGGACGTGGCCGTAGCTGTGGTAGCCGATCAGGGTCAGCGCCGCCAGCGGGAACACCACCACGCCCAGCGCGGCCATGCGCCCGGACGCGCCGACCACCGCGGTCAGCACCGCCATGCCCAGGCCGACCAGCGATAGGGCGGCGAAGAAATGCAGGTCGGCGCCGCCGGCGAGTTTCCAGGCCATCAGATGCGCGGCGCCGTGCAGCAGCACCGCCAGATCGGCCGGCAGCAGCCACAGCCGGGCCTTGCGCCCGCCGTCCTTGCGCACGGCCGCGGCCAGGAGCCCGGCGGCGAGCAGGTAGAGGGCGACGGCGATGAGAACGATTGTCATCGCCGCAGTTTGGCATAAGAGCCGGGATTGGGGATTAGGGATTCGCAATGGCCAGGCAGCACGAGGTCGTACGGTGCTGCGTGGCTGTCGTATTTTCCGGAACCGCCTCGTACAAGTCCGCAGCGTCGCTTTTCCTCCCCCTTTGAAAAAGGGGGGCGAGGGGGATTTGCTCTTCGACCCGCGGCGACAGACATCTCGCAAGCCCCGGCCTCTCGAGCCCCGCACGGCCTCCCGCCCCGCGGACGCTATACTTCGCGATTCCGCCTAACACCCCCGACGCCCATGTTCGAATCCCTGACCCAACGCCTGTCCGGCACCATCGAGCGCCTGCGCGGCCGCGGCCGGCTGACCGAGGAGAACATCCGCGAGGCCACCCGCGAGGTCCGCATCGCCCTGCTCGAGGCCGACGTGGCCTTGCCGGTGGTGCAGGCCCTGATCGAGCGCATCAAGGTGCGCGCGGTCGGCCAGGAGGTGCTGAAGTCGCTGACCCCGGGCCAGGCCCTGATCAAGGTCGTGCGCGACGAGCTGACCGCGGTCATGGGCTCGCAGGCCACCGACCTCAACCTCAACGTGCCGGCGCCGGCGGTGATCCTGATGGCCGGCCTGCAGGGCGCGGGCAAGACCACCACCGTCGCCAAGCTCGCCAAGCACCTCAAGGAACGCCGCAAGAAGAAGGTGATGGTGGTTTCGGCCGACGTCTACCGTCCGGCCGCGATCGAGCAGCTCAAGACCCTGGCCGAACAGGTCGAGGTGCTGTTCTTCCCCTCCAGCGCCGACCAGAAGCCCGAAGCCATCGTGCGTGCCGCGATCGACGACGCGCGCAAGTCCTACGTCGACGTGCTGATCGTCGACACCGCCGGCCGCACCAGCATCGACGAAGCGATGATGGCCGAGATCAAGGCCCTGCACGCCGCGGTCGCGCCGGTCGAAACCCTGTTCGTGGTCGACTCGATGACCGGCCAGGACGCCGCGGTCACCGCCAAGCACTTCAGCGAAGCGCTGCCGCTGACCGGCGTGGTCCTGACCAAGACCGACGGCGACGCGCGCGGCGGCGCCGCGCTGTCGGTGCGCTACATCACCGGGCGCCCGATCAAGTTCATCGGTGTCGGCGAAAAGCCCGACGGCCTGGACGTGTTCCACCCCGACCGCGTCGCCAGCCGCATCCTGGACATGGGCGACGTGTTGTCGCTGGTCGAGCAGGTCGAGCAGCAGGTCGACAAGGACAAGGCGCAGAAGCTCGCCGAGAAGGTCGCCAAGGGCAAGAAGTTCGATCTCAACGACATGAAGGACCAGCTCGAGCAGATGCAGAACATGGGCGGCCTGCACGGGCTCATGGACAAGCTGCCGGGCATGGGCCAGATCCCCGAGGCGGTCAAGAACCAGGTCACCGGCAAGGAAGTGCCGCGCATGGTCGCGATCATCAACTCGATGACCAAGAAGGAGCGCCGCAATCCGGCGTTGCTCAACGGTTCGCGGCGCGCGCGCATCGCCAAGGGCTCGGGCATGACCCCGGCCGACGTCAACAAGCTCATGAAGCAGTTCCAGCAGATGGAAAAGATGATGAGCAAGCTCTCCGGCGGCGGCATGAAGGGCCTGATGCGCGGCATGAAGGGCATGATGGGCGGCCGCGGCGGCATGCCGTTCCGCTGATCGTCCGGCGGTTGCGCAGTTGCATCGGAACGGCGGCCACTGGCCGCCGTTTTTGTTGGTGGGGCGGGCGCCGTGCCGAGGCTTCGCGCCGTGGGGCGGCACCGCGCGATGCCGGCGCTTGGGTGTAGGGCAGCGGTCGTCGCTCTCGTCGTTGCCGCGTACGCACGATCGCGGCTTACGCCGCTCCCACAGGAAGCGCCCGCACCGCGTTAGGCGTTTGCGCCCCCACCCGGGGCGATGCCGCTTTGGGGTAGGAGCGGCGTGAGCCGCGATCCGATCCGGATCCAACTTCAGCCGCGACCGCGCAAGCGCTCCGTGTGGGAGCGGCGTAAGCCGCGATCCGATTCAGGTCGAATTGAAACCTCTACTCGCGTTTTCGCCGTCGCCGCGTTGACGCGGTCGCGGCTCGCGCCGCTCCTACAGGATGCGGCCGCAGAATTTGGGTGTTGTTTTGGGGTAGGCGCGGCGTAGGCCGCGATCTGATCCGGATCCAACTTCAGCCGCGACCGCGCAAGCGCTCCGTGTGGGAGCGGCGTGAGCCGCGATCCGATCCAGGTCGAATTGAAACCTCTACTCGCGTTTTCGCCGTCGCCGCGTTGACGCGGTCGCGGCTCGCGCCGCTCCTACAGGATGCGGCCGCAGAATTTGGGTGTTGTTTTGGGGTAGGAGCGGCGTAAGCCGCGATCCGATCCGGGCCGAACCAGGGCCGCATCGTCGCCGCGAAATCGCCCTGTGCGCATAGGTACACCCAGCGCGTATCGCCCGCTGCGATTGCGCGCGCCGCGCATCGCCCGACAGGCGGCGGCGCGCCGTCTCGTCGGGGGAGACGCCCGAAGACCATCATGTTTGGGCAGCGCGATGCAGGACCGCATCGCGACGCAGAGTCCGCCAGGACTCGCCGCCGCCGCATTCGCGCCGGCGCATTCGCCATAGGCCGAGCCGCCCCATTCCGGGTCTGCCGGCCGCCCTCAAGGAGTGAACGAGCCCATGACGAAGTTCCATACGCACGCCATCGCCGCCGCCCTCGCGTTCGCGGGCGTCCTCGCCGCGCCCGCGCAAGCGGCCACGGTGTTCTCCACCAACAGCCAGCCCGGCGATCCGATCGGCGAAGGCCAGTCGGCGCTGTTCACCGACGCCGATTCCACGCTCACGCTCGACGCCGATGCGCGCTCCATCCGCCTCAGCGTCGCGCGCGGCGACGACAACTGGTACGTCTCGCTGGGCGCGCCGCGCGAGCGCAAGTTCGAAGTCGGCCGCTACTACGACGCCGAAAATCCGACCCGCCGCACCGGCCGCGCGCCCTACGTCTACCTGGCCAGCAACGGCCGTCGTTGCGACGACGCCTGGGGCGAGATCCACATCCAGCAGTTGGAGCTGGACGCCGACGACCGCGTGCTGGCGCTGGAGGCCACGGTGCTGCAGCACTGCAACAGCGCGGACGCGCCGGTGCTGGCGGCGGTGATCCGCCATAACGTCGCGCCGCTGTCGCTGCAGGTCGACAGCGACCCCGGCGACGTGGTCGGCGAGGGCCTGCAGAAGTCCTACTACGGCGACACTTCGGTGTTCGAGCTCTGGGGCGGGGCGCAGTCGGCCATGCTCAACGTGCACGGCCAGCGCGACTACTGGCGCGCCAGCCTGTTCGCGCCGTTCGGGCAGACCCTGCAGGTCGGCACCTACGCGATCGGCGACACCGCGCCGGCCGGCAGCGCCGTGTTCGTGTTCGAGCGGCCCAGCCGCCCGTGCATGCGGGTCAGCAGCGGCACGCTGCAGATCAAGGCGGTCGAGTACGACCCCGACGGCGTGATCACCGCGCTGCACGCCGAGTTCGAGCAGCACTGCGACGGTGCCGCCGAGGCGGTGCGCGGCACGATCCACTACCGCGCCTGACAGGCGTCGTCTGAGGCCCTGCCAGGACGGCGGGGCCGGCCAGGGACGGCCGAAAGCGGGTGGCGCGGCGAGCCAGGGAAGGCTCGTCGCGCCACGGTTTTTTGGGGGCGGGGCGGCCGGCGACAGGCTCGGCCGGCTGTCGCAGCGGCCTGGATGGGCAGCAGAGGACGCAACGGCCCAGGGGTGCGGTGGAGCAGGGGCGGGCGCCTGACGGCCGGTCGGGCACATCCGGGCCGGCCCGGGCTGCCGGAGACGGCCAAACCGGCCCGAAAGCGGCCGAACGGGCAGGCCAAGGCCGCCCAGGGGCCGAATTCGCCGGCTGAGAGGGGGCAGAGTTTGCCTAAGCCCACGGATCCGCTACAATTTCCGGCTTACCTCGCCAATCCGGCGACTGGGCAACACAGGAACTGTAAAGATGGTCAAGATTCGCCTGACTCGTGGCGGCGCCAAGAAGCGTCCGTTCTACCACATCATCGTCACCGACAGCCGCAGCGCCCGCGACGGCCGCAACATCGAGCGCGTCGGTTTCTACAACCCGGTCGCCACCGGCAATGAGAAGCGCGTCGAGCTCGACCTCGCTCGCGTCGAGCATTGGGTGAGCAAGGGCGCTCAGCTGACCGAAAAGGTCGCCAGCCTCTACAAGCAGGCCGGCAAGGCCGCTCCGGCCGCCTAAGCCGTTTCGCCGCGCGCCTCACGCGCGCGGCGACCGCCTCACGGCCGCATCGCAGATGACCGATACCGGGCGCCGCATCCTGTTGGGCAGGGTGTTGAGCGCCTTCGGTGTGCGCGGCGAGGTCAAGCTCGAGTCCTGGACCGAGCCTCGCAGCGCCATCTTCCGCTACCAACCCTGGATCGTGCGCGACCCGCAAGGGCGCGAGCGCGAGCTATCGGGCGTGCGTGGCCGCGAAAGCGGCAAATATCTGGTCGCCAGCTTCCCCGACGTCGCCGACCGCGATGCCGTCGAGGCCCTGCGCGGCAGCGAAATCTATGTCCCGCGTTCGGCGCTGCCGCCGCCCAGCGAGGGCGAGTACTACTGGGTCGACCTGGAAGGCCTGCGCGTGGTCACCGTCGACGGCGTGTCCCTGGGCACGGTCTCGCACCTGTTCGCCACCGGCGCCAACGACGTGCTGGTCGCGCGCGACGACGAGCGCGAGCGCATGATTCCGTTCGTGATTCCGCAATACGTGACCTCGGTGGATTTCGAGGCCGGCGTGGTCACGGTGGACTGGGATCCCGAGTTCTAGGAGTGAGCGCAGAGGAGTGAGGAGCGAATAAATGCTTCCAGCCTCTTTGCTTATCGCTCCGATCCGTTGCGTTGAACGTCCTGGTTCGGCGTAGCCTTTACGCTCTCTCCTCACTCCTCTGCGCTCACTTCCGCCCCATGCGTATCGACGTCGTCAGCCTGTTCCCCGAGTTCGTCGCCCAGTGCGCGGCCTTCGGCGTGGTCGGGCGCGCGGCCGAGCGTGGCTTGCTGTCGCTGCAGGGTTGGAATCCGCGCGATTACGCCGAGGGCAATTACCGCCGGGTCGACGACCGCCCCTTCGGCGGCGGCCCCGGCATGGTGATGCTGATCGACCCGCTGCGCGCCAGCCTGCGCGCAGCGCGCGCGGCCGATCCGACGCCGGCGCGGGTGATCTACCTCAGCCCGCAGGGCGCGCGCCTGACCCAGGCCAAGGTCCGCGAGCTGGCCGCCAGCGAGCGCCTGATCCTGCTCTGCGGGCGCTACGAGGGCGTGGACGAGCGCCTGATCCGGGCCGAGGTCGACGAGGAGCTGTCGATCGGCGACTACGTGCTGTCCGGCGGCGAGCTGGCCGCGGCGGTGGTGGTGGACGCGGTCGCGCGCCTGCGCGAGGGCGTGCTCAACGACGCCGAATCGGCGGTCCAGGACAGTTTCGAGGACGACGGCCTGCTGGACTGCCCGCACTACACCCGCCCGGTCGAGCACGAGCTGGGCCCGGTGCCGGAGGTGCTGATGTCCGGCAACCACGCCCGGATCGCGCGTTGGCGGCGCCAGCAGGCGCTGGGCCGGACCGCCGAGCGGCGCCCCGATTTGCTGGACGAAGCCGGCCTGTCCAAGGACGATCGCAGCCTGTTGGCCGCTTATCGGGCCGAAAAGGCCGCCGCGGCCGAGGCCGGGGCGGCGTCGGCCCCGGGCGAGCCCGCCGGCCCGGGCCCCACGGCCCCGCCCGAAACGGCTAAGCCCTAGTCACGCAACGAAAAAGGCCGTTATAATGCACGGCTTCATTGCTCCATCCATGCCATGACGCGGGTCCACGTGCACTCGCGCAACAACTAATCCAACAGGCCGTGCCATGAACAAGCCCTCGCTCAATACCCTGCTGCAGAATTTCGAAGCCGAACAGGTCCAGCGCCAGCTGCCGGACTTCGGCCCCGGCGACACCATCGTCGTCAACGTGAAGGTCAAGGAAGGCAATCGCGAGCGCGTCCAGGCCTACGAAGGCGTGGTCATCGCGAAGAAGAACGCCGGCCTGAACTCCTCGTTCACGGTGCGCAAGATCTCGCACGGCTTCGGCGTCGAGCGCGTGTTCCAGACCCACAGCGCCGTGATCGACTCGGTCGACGTCAAGCGCCGCGGTAAGGTCCGCTCGGGCAAGCTGTACTACCTGCGTGGCCTGGAAGGCAAGAAGGCGCGCATCAAGGAAGACCTGGCCGCCTACGCGCGCGCCAAGAACGCCGCCGAGTAATTCCGCGTCGCGCGCTTTGCGCGCAGCGCAAGGAACGGCCGCCGCGAGGCGGCCGTTTTCGTTTGCGGGGGTGGTGGCATGCGTTCGTTGCCATGCGTTCGTCGCCATCGCCCGCGCCCGCGACCGTCGCAACGCGGGACGCCGCGCGCGGCTTTGCCCGGCGCGCGCCATGCGCTAGATTTCTTCGTACGGCGTCGCCGACGCCGTGGAAGATCACGCGCAGCAGGAGCGCACGCATGTCCCCAGCCTTGTCCGTAGGCGATATCTGCACCTACCAGCGCAGCGATGGCGCGTGGGGCTTCTTCTGGGTGCAGCGTATCGACGCCATGCCTAGCGGCGGCGCGGCGCTGTCGCTGCGCAAATTCGACGTGCTAGCCGACGATGAAGTGCTTGCCGAGCACGTCGACGACGTCGCCGAACTCAAGGGCTTGCCGCTGCTCGGCCACTTCCCCATCGTCGACAGCCGCGTGGTCGAAGCCACGCCGCGCGTGATCGGCTCGATGCCGGTCGCCGACGAGGATCTGGAGGGCTATCGGATCTGGCGCGCAGCCTACGACCAGGGCGAGGCCGGCGTGTTCACGCTGGCGCTGGAAGAGATCTGACCGCGGCGGATGCTTCGCCGGACACCGCGCTGGCTTGCGATTCCGCCATCGCGGTCCTACCGTTGGCGTTGCGGCGCGACGGTCCCGTATCCAGCGCCTGCGCGAGCGAGCGCCGAACACCCGAGTGCCGATGAAAGCAACCACCGCAAACCCGATTTCCGCCGACGCCGCCAGCGCGTCGCCCAGCGTGCGCCTGGACCTGTGGCTGTGGGCGGCGCGCTTCTACAAGACTCGCAGCCTGGCCCGCAGCGCGGCGGAGACCGGCAAGGTCGATATCGGCGGCCAACGCGCCAAGGCCGCGCGCGCGGTGCGCATCGGCGACGCGTTGCGCATCGTGCGGGGAGAGGAGCGCTACGAAGTGATCGTGCTTGCGCTCAGCGATACCCGCGGCCCGGCCAGCGTGGCCCAGACCCTGTACGCCGAAACCGAAGCCTCGCGCGCCGCGCGCGAAGCCGCGCGCGCGATGCGCGTGGCGGAACGCAACGGCTACCAGGCGCCCGAAACCAAGCCCGACAAGCGCGCCCGGCGGTTGATCCGCGCGCTGGGCGATATCGACGCTCTGTAGCGGCTGCGAACGAGCGCATCAGGCGCCGTGAGGAGTCAGCGGCTACAGCGGCGCGAGCGCCGCGAGCGGCACCGTGTCCGAGACAGCGCGATCGCGGCTTACGCCGCTCCCACAGACAGCGGCAACGCGGTTTTTTGCGGCTACTCGGCCCGCACACGACCACCTGATCCTTGTGAGAGCGGTGTAAGCCGCGATCTGTATCTCGCCGCTCCCATCGCTCTCCGATACGCCGCGAACGAAACGCTTCTATCCCAGCCACCGCAGACGCCGCGCAGCGCGGTCGCGGCTCGCGCCGCTCCTACAACAAGCGACAGCGAGGCCTTGGGGTAGCAGCGGCGCAAGCCGCGACCCGATCCAGAACGGTCCGCGGAGGCGGGCGCGGATCCGATTCCGACCAGGCCACCCTGCAGGAGCGGCGTGAGCCGCCACCCGATCCAGAACGGTATGCGGAGGCGGGTGCGGATCCGATCCCGACTAGGTCCCGCCTGTAGGAGCGGCGCGAGCCGCGACCCGATTCCGGCGAGCCCCAAAACGACCGCGGCCGCGTCGAAACGCGGCCACGGCTTCATCCCTTTCGGAAAGGCGAAGGCTCAGCGATTGCCGCCGCCCAGCAGGCCGCCGCCGATCTTGAGCAGATCGCCCAGACCGAGTTGGCCATCGCCGTCCTGATCCAGCACCGAGCCGAGCAGGCCGCCGGCACCGCTGTCCTGCTGGATGCGCTGACGCTCCTGGCCGAGCACGTCGCCCAGGGCCTGCGGCGAGGCCGCGGCCTGGCCGCCGCCGGAGAACATGCGCTGGGCCAGATACGAGAGCACGATCGGGGCGAGGATCTTGAGCAGGGTATTGGCCTGGCTGCCGCCCAGGCCGGTGGCCTGGCCCAGGCCCTGGGCCGCGGTTTCCTGGCGGTCGCCGAAGATATGGCCGAGGATGCCGGCGCCGTCGGTCTGACGGCTGGCGCCGCCGCCGAGCACCGCGCCCAGCACGCTGCCGATGTCCAGGCCGCCGGCACCCGCGCCCGCACCGGCGTGGTCGCGCTGGAGCGCGCCGAACAGCGCCTGCGCGCCCTGCGGCTGGCTGGCGTTGCGGCCGAGCGCGCCCAGCAGCAGCGGCAGCGCCGCCGACACCGCGCCCGCGGTCTGCGACTGCGACAGCCCGAGCTGGCTGCTCATCTGCTCCAGCGGCTGGCCCTGGAGTTGGCGGAGGAGGTCGTCGGTCAAGCTCATGGGGGCGCGTCCTTTTGGCAATTGGACACCGATCCTAGCGCCGTTTCGTTCGGGCGTGGTGACGGCGGCGACGCCGCCGGCCCGGCATCGCCGTGCGCCCAAGAGCCGGTCGTGCGAACGCGGCACAGGAACGATGCGCATAGTCTTGGCGAGGCCCCCGATGCGTGGCGGGCCCGCAAGCGCGATCCGCCGGATCCGGCATGGCGGCCGCGCCGTCGCAAGGCTCAGGATTCGCCGGAAAGGTCGTCTCCCGGCCAAAGCCGCCGTATCTCTCTCTACCCAAGCAGGACGATCGCGCCCGATGACCGAATCTCACGCAGTTTCGCCCGTCGACACGCTCCGCCCCGATCCGGAGCGCGCCCTGCGGCCCTGGCGGCAACGCTGGGCCCTGCGCGCGGACGGCGCCGCCTTCGACACGCCGTCCGGCGCCTTGCAGCCGGTCCTGCATGCGGGCGCGCCGGCCATGCTCAAGCTGGCCTACGACGCCGAAGAACGCTGGGGCGGCGTGCTGATGCGTTGGTGGGACGGCGACGGCGCCGCGCGCGTGCTCGCCAGCGAGGGGCCGGCGTTGCTGATCGAGCGCGCGACCGGCAGCGATTCCTTGCTGGCGATGGCCGCGGACGGCCGCGACGATCAGGCCTGCCGCATCCTGTGCGCGGTCGCGCGCCGCCTGCACGCGCGCACCGACGCGCCGCCCGACGGCCTGCAGCCGCTGTCGCTGTATTTCGAATCCCTGGCGCAGGCCGCGCGCGCGCATGGCGGCCTCTACGCGCGTTCGTGGCGGATCGCCGAGGGCCTGCTGCGGGCCACGGCCGATCCGGTCGCGCTGCACGGCGATCTGCACCACGAGAACGTGCTGGATTTCGGCCCGCAGCGCGGCTGGCTGGCGATCGATCCCAAGCGCGTGATCGGCGATCGCGGCTACGACCACGCCACCCTGTTCGGGGACCCGCTGCAGTTGGGGCGCGAGCTGCCGCGGCGCCTGGAGCGCCGCCTGCAGGTGGTCGCCGAGGCCAGCGGCCTGGCGCCGGCGCGGCTGCTGCGCTGGATCGCGGCGCAGCAAGGCCTGTCGGCGGCCTGGCACCTGGAAGACGAGGAGCCCGAAGCAGCGCAGCTGCCCTTGTCGGTGCTGGCGGCGGCGCTGGCCCTGGGCGCCGACGAGCGCCCGGACTGAGCGCATAAAAAGACCCGGCGATCGCTCGCCGGGCCAGTGAGGTGCGCAGGGATTGCAGGGTTGCGCCGGTGCCGGAATCCGCGCGCGGAGAAGACTGAGCTCCACGCACGGTCCGGACCGGCCGGGCGGTCGCCGCGCCGCCGGAAGGGCGGCGCGGCCTTCGCTGTTAGGCGAGGTCGAAGCGGTCGAGGTTCATCACCTTGGTCCAGGCCGCGACGAAGTCGTGGACGAACTTCTCCTGCGCGTCGGAACTCGCATAGACCTCGGCCAGGGCGCGCAACTGGGAGTGCGAGCCGAAGATCAGATCGGCGCGGGTCGCCGTCCACTTGAGCTCGCCGCTCTTGCGGTCGCGTCCTTCGAACACGTCCTTGGCGTCGGAGATCGCCTTCCAATGCGTGGCCATGTCGAGCAGGTTGACGAAGAAATCGTTGCTCAGCGTGTCGGTGCGTTTGGTGAACACGCCGTGCCGGGTCTGGCCGACGTTGGTGTCGAGCACGCGCAGGCCGCCGATCAGCGCCGTCATCTCGGGCGCGGTCAGGGTCAGCAATTGCGCCTTGTCGACCAGCAGCGCCTCGCTGGACACGTTGACCTTGCCCTTGAGGTAGTTGCGGAAACCGTCGGCGATCGGCTCGAGCACGGCGAAGGAATCCACGTCGGTCTGGGCCTGGCTGGCGTCGGTACGGCCGGCCTTGAACGGCACCTCGACCGGATGGCCGGCGTTCTTCGCCGCCTGCTCGACGCCGGCGCAACCGGCCAGCACGATCAGATCGGCCAGCGAGACCTGCTTGCCGCCGGACTGAGCCGCGTTGAAGTCGCGCTGGATGCCTTCCAGCGTCTGCAGCACTTTGGCCAGCTGCGCGGGCTGATTGGCTTCCCAGTCCTTCTGCGGCGCCAGGCGGATGCGCGCACCGTTGGCGCCGCCGCGCTTGTCGGAGCCGCGGAAGCTGGAGGCCGAGGCCCAGGCGGTGGAGACCAGTTGCGAGATCGGCAGGCCGCTGGCGAGGATCTTGGCCTTGAGCGCGGCCGCGTCCCGATCGTCGATCAGCGGATGGTCGACGGCCGGCACCGGATCCTGCCAGATCAGCGCTTCGGCCGGCACTTCCGGACCGAGGTAGCGCGCACGCGGGCCCATGTCGCGATGGGTCAGCTTGAACCAGGCGCGGGCGAAGGCGTCGGCGAACTGATCGGGGTTCTCGAAGAATCGGCGCGAGATCTTTTCGTAGACCGGGTCGAAACGCAGCGACAGATCGGTGGTCAGCATGGTCGGCGGGCGGCGCTTGTTCGGATCGAACGCGTCCGGGATGGTGCCCGCGCCCGCGCCGTCCTTCGCCACCCATTGGTGCGCGCCGGCCGGGCTCTTGCTCAGTTCCCATTCGAAACCGAACAGGTTGGCGAAGAACTCGTTGCTCCACTGCGTCGGCTTGCTGGTCCAGGTCACGTCCAGGCCGCTGGTGATCGCGTCGCCGGCGATGCCGCTGTTGTAGCTGCTGGCCCAGCCCAGGCCCTGCTGCTCGATGTCGCCGCCTTCGGGCTCGCGTCCGACGTGCGATTCGGGGCCGGCGCCGTGGGTCTTGCCGAAGGTGTGGCCGCCGGCGATCAGGGCGACGGTCTCTTCGTCGTCCATCGCCATGCGCGCGAAGGTGTCGCGGATGTCGCGCGCCGCCGCGATCGGATCCGGGTTGCCGTTGGGACCCTGCGGATTGACGTAGATCAGGCCCATCTGCACGGCGCCGAGCGGATTCTCCAGGTTGCGGTCGCCGCTGTAGCGCTGGTCGCCCAGCCAAGTGGTTTCGCTGCCCCAGTAGACCTCTTCGGGCTCCCACACGTCGGCGCGTCCGCCGGCGAAACCGAAGGTCTTGAAGCCCATCGATTCCAGCGCGACGTTGCCGGTCAGGATCATCAGATCGGCCCAGGAAATCTTGTTGCCGTACTTTTGTTTGATCGGCCACAGCAGGCGGCGGGCCTTGTCGAGGTTGCCGTTGTCCGGCCAGCTGTTGAGCGGGGCGAAGCGCTGTTGACCGGCGCCGGCGCCGCCGCGGCCGTCGGCGATGCGATAGGTGCCCGCGCTATGCCAGGCCATGCGGATGAACAAGGGGCCGTAATGGCCGAAGTCGGCCGGCCACCATTCCTGCGAATCGGTCATCAGCGCGGTCAGGTCGCGCTTGAGCGCCTGCAGGTCCAGGCTCTTGAACGCCTTGGCGTAATCGAAGTCCGGATCCATGGGATCGGACAGCGGGGTTTGCTGGTGCAGGACCTTGAGGTTGACCTGATGCGGCCACCAATCGCGGTTCGACGTACCGCCGCCAGCGGTGTGATTGAACGGGCATTTCGCTTCGTTTGACATGGGTGACTGCCTCTTCGCTGTTGACGGTGCGGACGCAACGATTGGGTGGGATGGAAGCGCGGATGCCGATGCGCGAACGGAGTCGTCGATGGCTCCGTTCGAACTTCGCTTACGGATGTGTCGGCGGTTCGATCATTCGCTCGCCTTCATGGGGGGAGGGGAAAAGCCGCAGGCGCCCATGGACGATATGTCGGCCGGATACGCATGGGAAATCGATACTTTCGACGTATTCGATAGGATGGAGCTATCGAAAGGGCGGCCGCGACCGCCGGCGTCCTGGCGATGATCGGCTTTCGGCGGCGCCGGCGTCGTGACCGCGATAGCGCGATGCGGCAAGGGCCGACGGCGCGGCGCCGCCGGCTCGAAGGGCGGCTCAGCCGCCCTGGATCACGTCGAACTCGCCGTCCAGGACCCGGTCCAGGCGGCCGCTGCGCCAGCCGCGCACGCTGTCGCGCACCAGCGGCGAGGGCGCCTGACGATAGCGCCGGCAGATGCGCCGCTCGCCCTCGGGCGCGCCCTGCGACTGGCGCGCGCGGCCCGGCAGGTCCGGCGCGACCTGCACCAGCACCGACAGGCGCAGGGTGTTGTCGTCGACCTTGTCCTCGTAGACGTGCAGGCCGGATTCGCTCTCCAGCAGGTCGAAGGCGCCGAAGCCGCTCACCGCCAGCCAGGCGCTGCAGCGCTCCGGGTCCTCGCGCAGCACCTGCACGCGCATGTTGCGGCGTTGCGCCCAGGCCCGGTACATGCGCACGACGCGCTGCCACCACAGGCGCAGGTCCTCGCCCAGGCGCTGCTGCGCCGATTCGCTGAGGTCGATCTCGATCAGCGCGTCCTGCGGCCGTTGCGCGCGCAAGGCGTCCACCGCCAGCCCCAGCAGGAACAGCAGCTGCGCCAGCGACCGGGCGAAGCTGGCGTTGCCGCCATCGCGGCTGAGGCGCTGGTGCATGCGCAGGGCGGTGTCCAGCGCGCTTTCGATGCGGTCGCGGCGCTCGATCCGGTCGAGCACGCCGTGGCGATCGGGCGAGTTCCAGAACTCGGCCGCGGCCATGCGCGCGTAGTCGGCCTCGCGCTCGCCGCGCCAGGCCGGGCCCAGCACGATCTCCTCCAAGGCCGCCAGCCGCGCGTCCAGGCGCGCGACCGCGTCGGCGTCGGTGGCCGGCGCGTACACCAGGTCGCGCAGGTCGCCGCCGTCGTGCGCCGGCCCGGCGTCGCCGCCGTGCGCAGCCGGTGCCGCGAGCGCCGGCTCGGGATCGATGAACTCGACCTCGAGCTTGTCGCCGGCGCTGCGCACGAACAGGAACTGATCGCCCTGCGGCGCGCGATGTTCGACGATGCTGCGCGCCAACGGGGCCAGCAGGTAGTGCTCGATCGCGCGCCGCAAGGGGCGCGCGCCCAGGTCCGGGGTGAAGCCCTTGTCGAGCAGGAACTCGATCGCGGACGGTTCCCATTCCACCGCCCAGTCGCGATTGCGCAGGCCGCGCCGGGTCAGCACGCGGTCCAGCTCCTTGCGCAGGATCTCGCGCATGAGGTTGCGATCGAGCGGATTGAACAGCACCACCCGGTCGATGCGGTTGATGAACTCGCGCCGGAAGGTGTCGAACAGGGCCTTCTCGACCGCGAGCCGCGAATAGCCGCCGCGCGCCGAGGTGAAGCCCGGCCCGGCGTTGCGCGAGATGGTCGAGCCGATGTTGCTGGTCAGGATGATGATGCTGTGGCGGAAGTCGACGGTGTTGCCGCTGCGGTCGCTGAGGCGGGCGTCGTCGAACACCTGCAGGAACAGGTCCCACACCTTGGGATGCGACTTCTCGAACTCGTCCAGCAGCACCACCGAGAACGGCTGCTCGCGGATGCGCGCGGTCAGCGAGCGCACGCCGCCGTTGGCGTCCTCGTCCGCGGTCAGGCGCCAGGCCGCGTCCTCGGATTGGAACTCGCTCATGTCCAGGCGCAGCAGGCGCTCGTCGCTGCCGAACAGCAGCTCGCTCAGCGCCTTGGCCAGTTCGGTCTTGCCGGTGCCGGTGGGGCCGGCGAACAGGAACACGCCGATCGGGCGGCCGTTGTCGCTGAGCCCGGCCTTGAGCATGGCGATGCGGTCGAGCAGGGCGTCGACCGCCTCGTCCTGGCCGATCACGCGGGTGCGGAAGAACGCGCGCAGGCGCTCCAGGTCCAGGCTTTGACGGTCGTCGATCACGTCCAGCGGCAGGCCGCTGCGGCGCGCGATCGTGACCAGCACCTGCTCGGCGTCCAGCGGCAGGGTCGGCGGATCGGCCGTGGTGGCGGCCTGCATGGCGTCGTCGAGCAGGCGTAGCAGGCGGCCGGGCTCCTGCTGCTCGGGGAAATACTGCGCGGCCATGCGCGCGGCCTCGGTGAGGGTGCGCGCGTCGGCGACCTCGCGCCCGTGGCGCTCGCGTTCGGCCTGCGCCCAGCTCTGCGCGACCGGGTCCATCGCGGCCGGGTCCAGCGGCGCCAGGCCCAGGATCTGGAAGTGGTGCTTGATCACCGGCCGCGCGATCAGCAATTGCGCCAGCTGGCGTGGCGTGACTTCGCCGATCAGGCGCAGCTCGCCGCGTTCGATCGCCGGCAACACCAGATCCAGCAGGCCGCGCGGATCGCGCGAATGCGCGCCCTTGGCCAGCAGGTCGACGAACTCCGGCACCCGCCATAGCGCGCGCTTGCGGTTGAGCACCGCCAGCATCTCGCGCATGCGCTCTTCCAGTTCGCCGATATAGCTTTGGCCGGCCAGCACCTCCGCGGCCGAAGCCTCGAACACCAGCCAGCCCTCGTCGCGCAGGCGTTGGGTGAGCAAGTCGATCAGCACGCTCTTGCCGACCCCGTGTTCGCCCGACACCAGCACCGAGGCGGCCTCGTCGCCGGCGTAGAGTTCGTGCAACCGCTGCAGTTGCGCGGCCAGCTCGTCGTGGACGATGCGCGTGCGCGCCTTCAGCGCCGGGTTGACGCGCCCGAAGCTGCCCAGCACGCGGTTCTCGCGGCGCGCGCCCACGGCCAGCTCGGCCTGCTCCTGCAATGGCGCCAGCAGCGGCGACTGGAAGCGCTTGAGGGTATCGCGCAATTGGATGACGGCGTCCTCGTCGAGCTCGTCCAGCGCCGGCAGGACCGCCGGCGGGGCGGCGACGCCTTCGGCCGCTTGCAAGTAGTCGCGCAGTTGTTGGCGCAGCGGCACGAACTCCCACCACCAGGGCTGGGCGTAACGCATGAGCGTGAGCAGGCGCGCGGCCGCATCGGGTCGCGCGCGCAGCGCCTCGACCAGGAAGTACAGCGGATACGCGCCGAGCTGCCCGGCCTGTTCCAGCAGCGGTTCGATCGCGACGTCGTCGCGGCGCGAGGCGGCGCGTATCGCCATCGACTGCAGCACGTAGCCGTTGCCCGGCACCTGGCGCAGCAGTTCGGCGGCGTCGAAGTCCGGGCCGGCGAGCAGGTCGGTGCCCTGCTGGAACTCGGCCTGCGCCATCAGGTCCTGCGGCCGCTGGATGCGGTCGTCGTGGGCCATGACCTCGCGCACCAGGCGCGCGAGCCGGTCGGCCGGCGTTTCCTGCGCGCCTTCCGGCGCGGCGTCGGGCGGCGGGAGCGTGGCGGCCTGGTCGGCCGCTTCGGCATCGCTCGCTGCGTCGGCGGCCGGCGCCGCCTGTGCGGCGGCGGGGCGATACAGTCGCGCCAGGATCAATCCGGCCACCAAGCCGGCCACGAATAGCAGGGTCTCCACGATCGCTCCGGTGTCCGTTCCGGCAGCAAGTCTAGCCGGTCGCCTGCGCGCTTCCGCGCCGCAGGCGTGTGCGGGGCGTCAGGTCAGCGCCTTGATCCGGTACAGCGCTTCCAGCGCCTGCTTCGGCGTCAGTTCGTCCGGGTCCACCGCGGCCAGCGCGTCCAATGCCGCCGAGGAGGGCGCGAACAGGCCGAACTGCTGCGGCTGGTCGAGCGCGGCCTGGGCGAAGGACGGCGTCGGCGTGTCGCGGCCCTGCTGTTCCAGTTCGATCAGGCGCCCGCGCGCCTGCTTGACCACCGACTTGGGCAGGCCGGCCAGCGCGGCGACCTGCAAGCCGAAGCTGCGGTCGGCGGGGCCGTCCTTGACCGCGTGCATGAACACCAGTTGCTCGCTGCCGCTTTGATCGCGATGTTCGACCGCGTCCAGGTGCACGTTGGCGATGCCGCTGCCGGGTTCGGCCAGGGCGGTGAGTTCGAAGTAGTGGGTGGCGAACAGGGTATAGGCGCGGTTGTGCTGGGCCAGATGGCGCGCGCAGGCCTCGGCCAGGGCCAGGCCGTCGTAGGTCGAGGTGCCGCGGCCGATCTCGTCCATCAGCACCAGCGACTGGTCGCTGGCGTGGTGGAGGATGTAGCTGGTCTCGCTCATCTCGACCATGAAGGTCGACTGCCCGCGCGCGAGGTCGTCGCCGGCGCCGATGCGGGTCAGGATGCGGTCGATCGGGCCCAGCAGCGCGCGCGCGGCCGGCACGAAACTGCCGATGTGGGCCAGTAGCACGATCAGCGCGTTCTGGCGCATGTAGGTCGACTTGCCGCCCATGTTGGGGCCGGTGATGACCAGCATGCGGCGGCCGTTGGCCTCGTCCAGGATCAGGTCGTTGGGCTCGAAGGGTTCGCTGCGCACCGCCTCCACCACCGGATGGCGGCCGCGTTCGATGCGCAGGCCGGGCTCGTCGCGCAGTTCCGGCGGCGACCAGTCCAGGGCCTGCGCGCGCTCGGCGAAGCCGCACAGCACGTCCAGTTCGGCCAGCGCCGCGGCGCAGCGCTTGAGCGGCGCCAGGCGTTCGTTGAGCGCGTCCAGCAGCTGTTCGTAGAGCAGGCGTTCGCGGCTGAGCGAACGTTCGCGCGCCGACAGCACCTTGTCCTCGAACTGCTTGAGTTCCTCGGTGATGTAGCGCTCGGCGTTGCTCAGGGTCTGGCGACGGGTGTAGTGGGTCGGGGCCTTCTCGGCCTGGGCTTTGCTGACCTCGAGGTAATAGCCGTGGACGCGGTTGTAGCCGACCTTGAGGGTGGGAATGCCGCTGGCGACGCGTTCGCGCGCCTCCAGGTCGACCAGGAACTGGTCGGCGTTGGTCGACAGCGTGCGCAGCTCGTCGAGTTCGGCATCGAAGCCGGTCGCGAACACGCCGCCGTCGCGCGCCAGCACCGGCGGCTGCGGCACGATCGCCTGGCTCAGCAACTGCGCATGCTCGGCGTGCTCGCCCAGCTCGGCCGCCAGCTCGCTCAGCAGCGGCGCGTCCAGCGGCGCCAGCAGGGCGCGCACGTCGGGCAGCAGGCACAGGCCGTCGCGCAGGGTCGACAAGTCGCGCGGGCGCGCGCTGCGCAGGGCGATGCGCGAGAGGATGCGTTCCAGATCGCCGAGCGCGCGGAAGCGCTCGCGCACGCCGTCGCCGGCGCGCGAGTCGATCAGGGTCGCCACCGCCTGGTGGCGCAGGCGCAGGGTGGGGCGGTCGCGCAGCGGACGATGCAGCCAACGCCGCAGCAAACGCCCGCCCATCGGCGTGACCGTGCTGTCGAGCACGCCCAGCAGGGTGGTGCGGCTGTCGCCGTCGACGCGGCTGTCGAGTTCGAGATGGCGGCGGGTGGCCGCGTTCATCGCGATCGCGCCGTCGCCGGATTCGACCGCGATCGAGGTCAGGTGCGGCAGGCGCTGCTTCTGGGTTTCCTCGACGTAGCCCAGCAGCGCCGCGGCCGCGGCGATCGCCAGCGGACGGTCTTCGAGGCCGAAACCGCTGAGGTCGTGCAGGCCGAAGAAACGCAGCAACTGGCGGCGGCCGCTGTCGACGTCGAACAGCCACGGCGCGCGCCGGCGCAGGCCGCTGCGCTCGGACACGAACGGCGCCCAGCCGTCCTCGTCGGCGATCAGGGTTTCGGCCGGCTCCAGGCGCGCGAGCTCGGCTTCGAGCGCGTCCTCGCTGGCGACCTCGTTGACCAGGAAACGGCCGCCGGCCAGATCGGCCCAGGCCACGCCATAGCCGTGCTTGCCGCGCGCGATGGTCAGCAGCAGGGTATCGCGGCGTTCGTGCAGCAGGGCCTCGTCGGTGACCGTGCCCGGGGTGACGATGCGTACGACCTTGCGTTCGACGATGCCCTTGGCCAGGGCCGGGTCGCCGATCTGTTCGCAGATCGCGACCGATTCGCCCAGCGCGACCAGACGCGCCAGATAACCTTCGGCGGCATGGTGGGGCACGCCCGCCATCGGGATCGGCTGGCCGGCCGAGTTGCCCCGCTGGGTCAGGGTGATGTCGAGCAGCCGCGCCGCCTTGCGGGCGTCGTCGTAGAACAGCTCGTAGAAGTCGCCCATGCGGAAGAACAGCAGCACGTCCGGGTGCTCGGCCTTGGCGGCGAAGAACTGCCGCATCAGCGGCGTGTGCTCTTCGGAACTCTTTCCTACGCTGGGCTTCTGAGTTTTATGCATTTGATTCAAGGGTTTATGGCTTCTCGGCTCAGCGGAGTATGGACAAGCTTGGACAGGTGAGGGCAAGTGAACACACCGAGTTGTAGCGCCAGTGTGCCGCGCTGCGCTAACGTCCAGCCAGCAAGACGGATCTTGGAGCTACACATGGAAGGTAGGCCGTCCAGGAAGGTGGCGCTCACGCCCGCCATGGTCAAGGAACAGCTGTCGTTCACGCGCATCCCCGTCATCGGTGCCACGGGCAAGATCGTTAATTTTGCCCCGAATACGGAGCAGAAGCGCTATGTGATCTTTGACAGTCACCGGGACGCCCCCGTGGGCTTCGGGGTGGCCGTCAACCGGACCAATATGAGCTATGTCCTGCAGCGTCGGGTGGGCAAGCGGGTCATGAAAGCCACGATCGGCAACTGCCGGGACCTGACGCTGGCCAAGGCCCGGGAAAATGCCCGGGCCGCCCTGGAGGCGATGCGGGCTACGGGGCGGACGCCGGCCGAGGCCCGCGAGGTTGCACAAGAGGATATGCGGGGCGCCGCCATGACGGTGGCTCAGTGCGTGGCCATGTATCGCAGGCACCTGGTCGAGCGTGCCAAGCCGGCCAAGGACAGCAGTCTGCGGGGCCTGGAACAAGCCATAAAGCGCTGGGACGGGCCGAGATTGCGTTGGACGACCGGACGATTGGGGATTTAGCTACCGAAAGGCGGATCCTGGAAGCCTTCGATACGCTCGCCCGCGGTAAGCGGACTCTTGTGGCCGGCACGAAGCGCGCCAGGACGAGCTCAGAAGCCTACGACAGCCCGACCGTGACTACGGCGGAACTTACGTTCCGCTGGGTCAGCAGGGCGACCGACTACTGCATGACGCGCGAACGGCGCGTCGCGGCCAATGCCGGTCGGCCGCCCTCGCTCCAGATCAACCCCCTCCATGTCTTGCGCGACGAGGGGCGCTACCGCACGCGCAAGCAGTTGGAGGAGCACTACGAGGCTGCCGGTGTCCGGAACCCACTGCAACTGCGAGATGGCTCTCTGGGGCGCTTCCTGGAGGCGCTGTGGACCAAGCGGAAGGTGCCCAATTACCGGACAGCCTGTGATTACCTGCTGCTCACCCTGCTGTGGGGCACCCGGCGGGGCGAGGCCGCGCCCCTGCGCTGGCGCCACCGGATTACCAAGGAGGAGGCCAGCATCTGCTCCTGGGCGGACCTGGAAGCCGGCTGGGTGTCCTTCTTCGACACAAAGAATGGGACGACCCACACTCTGCCGCTGGCACCGGCAGCCCGGCGGATCCTGGAGCTTCGGGAAGAAGCGTCTCGGGAAGGCAAGACGCCTTGGGTCTTTCCGGCTCGCAGCAGCAAGGCGGCCCAAGGTCATTACCTCGATAGCAAGGCGATCCTTCAGGGGCTCAAGAAGGCAGGTGAGATCGAGGAGTTGCGGACCCATGATCTGCGGCGCACCTTTGCCACAGTAGCGGAGGAGATGACCTCCTATGCCGTGGTCAAGCGGCTGCTTAACCATCACGATCTGAGGGATGTGACAGGTCGTTACGCTAGAGTGGATGGAGCGCGGCTTTCAGAGGAACTTATCCGCGTTGAGCGCATGATGCTGCAAAGCGCGCCCTTCGTAGCAACTGCATTGCTCTAGCGCTGCATGCTGCTTTTGCCGCCGCTTTTCAGGAGTGTGCGCGCAACAATAAAAAACGGACCATCTCTGGTCCGTTTAGTTGAAAGTAGAAGAGGAGGATGCAGCGGGACGAACCACAGTCTACACCCTCCAATTCCGTCTTTTTGGTCGCCTCAAAGATCTGGCGGTCTTTGGGCTAGAGGGATAGGGTAGTCGGGTTGCTGATCTCTGTTAAATTTACCCATGCGCATCGACAAACACTTTTCAGCAGGCGTCCAGATGAGATTGCCAAGCGTTTGTATCTGCTGATCGAGGAGCTTCTTCCTGCTTATGGCGGGGTGCTCGACATCGTGCAAAAGCGTCGAGCAGATGAGGCGAAGTGGATCCGAGACTTTGTGTCTCCCCCTGTTTGTCATGGCTTTCAGGTGTGCGCATTTGTCGCTGACGAGCTACCCAGTGCGGTGATCTCTACCGAGCCGATGGCGGTCCAATTTGATCGCACGCAGGTAGAGCACGCGAATTTCATCGGTCGCCATGAGCCCATGACATACGAGATCGCCCGCCGGATCGTGGATGCGGCGATCGACGCGGCATCGACTGCGGAGGCCAATGAGCGAGCTTGAAAGGAATAGGGCGCCACCATGGTCTGGTCGTCGTATTAGAGACCAGCACGCTCGAACGGCGCGCCGTTCGAGCGGCATTTTTCGCAGTCGCAAGGGCCGGTCGAGGACCTATTTTGCCCAGCAACGGTCCGGTGGTCAGGATGGATGCGCGTCCGCCGGCGCGTTGGTAGTCTCCTGCTCAGGACGGACGCGCCTGGTGCTCACCCAGGGTAGGGGACCCTATGAAGTTCATTCATACTGCCGACTGGCAACTCGGTAAGGCCTTCGGGCGCTTTCAGCCGGAGGTGCGGGCCGCACTGACAGAAGCGCGCTTCGACGCCATCGACGCGATCGGACGGGCCGCCACCGACCAGGGCGTCGACCATGTATTGGTCGCCGGCGACATCTTTGACACCGAGGGTCCGGGAGATCGCACCATCGTTCAGGCGATTTCCCGCATGGAACGCCACCCGTGCCGATGGTGGCTGCTCCCGGGCAACCACGACTTCGTACGCAACGACGGGCTCTGGGACCGGGTGCGCAAGCGCGCCAGCGATCGCATCGTCGTGCTGTCCGAAGCCAGGCCCCACGAAATCGAACCCGGATCATGGCTCCTGCCGGCGCCGCTGACCTACCGGCTCAACTTGGACGACCCCACTGAGGCCTTCGACGCCATGGACACGCCGGGCGCCCGCTTGCGGATCGGCCTAGCCCATGGATCCATTCGGGACTTCGGGTCCCAAGGAGAGGCGGGTAACCAGATCGCACCCGATCGGGCCCGCCGCTCGAACCTGGATTACCTGGCGTTGGGCGATTGGCACGGCGTGCTGGAGGTCGACGCTTGGACCTGGTATTCGGGCACCCCCGAGACCGATCGCTTCAAGCGCGACGCACCGGGATATGCGCTACTAGTCGATCTGGAACCGGGGCGTGCGCCTCAGGTGAGTCCAATTCAGACCGGGCGCTTTCGCTGGATCACGCGCGACTGGATCGTGAGCGATCTGGCCGACTTCGACGCCCAAGTTGAGGCGCTGCTGGGCACGGTCGATCCGTCGGCTAGCCTCCTAAAGCTATCCCTGAGCGGGATCACGAACCTGGGGGATCGTTCGGCCATCCTCAGCAAGCTGGAGGACGAGATCGCACACCGACTGCGCGACCTAGAGGTGCGGGCCTCGGAGCTGGTGGTAAGCCCGACGCGGGAGGATTTGGACACTTTGGCGGTAGAGGGCGTCCTCGGTGTAGCGGCGGCTAAGCTCAATGCCCGGATAGAAGCCGGCGGGCCTGATGCAGCTTTGGCCCGCCGCGCGCTAGAGCGCCTATTCGTCGAATACAGCCGGGGAGAGATCGCGTGAGCCTGCGTCTTCGCCGGATTGCCGTCGACAATTTCCGCAAGTTCCGGAAGCCCGTTGTCATCGACGGGCTGACCGATGGGTTGAACATCCTGATCGAGCCGAACGAGACCGGAAAGTCGACCCTGTTGGAAGCGCTGCGTGCGGCGTTCTTCATGAAGTATTCGACCAGAAGCCAGCGTGCTCTGTCGTATGCGCCGCACGGCGATGCGGTCGGCCCTTTGATCGAGGCCGATTTCGAGGTGGACGGAATCCCTTGGAAGGTGACGAAGCGCTTTCTCAAGAGCGCTATGGTCGAAGTCGAGGGGCCGCAGGGCCGGGCGCAAAGCGATGAGGCGGAGACACGACTGCATACTCTGTTCGGATCGGTGAAGGATGGGCGTGGCGCCGGCGACACCGCGAACTACGGAGCGCTCGGCTTACTATGGGTGGCCCAGACCGAAGCGCTGGCCGTAACGCCGCCCGGGCAACTCGTCCGCGACAGCATCCGCGCGACTCTGGAGGGAGAGGTCGGCTCGATCATGGGTGGTCCCGCTTATCAGCGGGTGCGCACGGCGGTCGACGAGCAGTTCGATCGCTATTGGACGCGGACCGGGCAAAGGCGCGGTCCGCAAAATGACGCTCGCAGTCGCCTCGACCAGGCCGAAAAGGAGGCCAGCGACGCCGCGTCCCGCTTGGCCGGCTTGGAGCAGGCGTTCTCCGACCTCGAAGGCGAGCGGGCCAAGCTCAAGGTTGTGCTGCGCGACATTGCCGATGACACGGATGCGCAGACCCGAAAGGGCTTGGTGGCCTCGCTGGAGATCGCTCGCAGCGCAACGCAGATGTTGTCGGCCCGTAAAGCCGAGCACGAAGTGGCCGATGTCAAGGTCCGCGCGCTGGAAGAGCTGGCCGAGCGCCATCGCCGCGCCAAGGAAAGCCAAGGCGTCGCGCAGGCAGCCCTCGACCAAGTGGGGGGGCAGCGTGCGGCGCTCCAGGACGCCCTAACGCAGGCTGGGCAGCGATCGCAGGAAGCCCGCGGCGCGCTCGAAGGCGCGCGTGCCCAGCACCGTGCTGCGCGGGAAGCACTCAGGGCGGGTGAAGAGCGGGCGCAGGTTGTCCAGCGCAAAGTCGCATTGGCGGCGGCCCGTGGGCGCCACGATGAGCTATTGGCGTTGGAGGCCCAGCTCACTGCCGCGCAGGCGGTGGCCGCGTCTATGATCCCCGCGGACGCGTTGGGCAAGCTGGATGAGAACGAACGCGCTATTGGTCAGGCCCAGGCGGCTTTGGACGCCGGCGCGACGCGTATTCGGGTCGAGGGCGAAACGGGTGGCGTTCTGGTCGACGACGAGCCTCTGGTGGCTGAGGAGCAGACGATCATCCGTGAGACCCGCATTCGTGTGGGGGATACCGAGGTGGTAGTTCTGCCGCCCCCGGGTGCCGCGAGCGCGCAAGAGCAGCTCAATGCGGTCTCGCAGCGACAGCAGGCGGCCCTACGCGATCTTGGGGTCCTCGATGCCGCAGCCGCCCGTGCCCGCCACGATCGCGGTCGCGAGGCGATAAGCGAAACGCGCACCCTTCAGGCGCGCATTGACGCTGCCACTCCAGGGGATAACCGGTTGAACCTAGTGGCCGGAGCCGATGCTTTGAAGGCGCTCATAGCGGCTGCGTCTCAGGACGACGATGCAAGCGACGACGCGCTGCCGAGCATCGACGAGTTGAGGGCAGCGGCGAGGGCGGTGGAAGACACCGTAGCTCGCGCCGAGGGCGCCCAGGAGAGCGCAATGGCGGGCCTGCGTCAGGCGGAGGAGGAGTACTCGCCGCTGGCTACGAGGGAGGCTGAGCTGCGTAGCAATCTTGCCCACGCGACAGCGGAGATCCAAGACATTGAAGGTCGCGGAGAGTTCGCCACTCTGACTGCGGGGCTAACGGAGGCCCACGCGATTCGCGCCGAAGCCTCCGTTCGCTGGGAAGAGGCCAAGCAGAACGCGATCGCGCACGATCAGGCGGTCATCAATCGAAAGATTGAGATGATCGATGCGCGGGAGCGGACGGCGTCCGATACGCGCGCGAAGTTGGAAAGGGAGATCGCGCGGCTGGGTGGCACGATCGAGAGCGAAGGTGGCAAGGGATTGGCCGAGCGTGAGGCGGCCGCTCGCGATGAGGTTGAAGCCGCGCGTGCAGCTCTGGAGCGTGTCACTGAAGAAGCCGAGACGATCAAGCTCCTGCGCGACACGCTGGACGAGGCGCGCAACGAAACCTCTGCGAAGTTCGTGGGGCCGGTGACCAAGCGGGCCAAAGGTTATATCGAACGCCTGTTGCCCGGCTGCGAGCTGAAGTTCTCAGAGGACCTGCAGCTGGAAGAGGTGGAGCGTGCGGGGGCAAGTGAGGGTTGCGAAGACCTGTCGCACGGGACCCAGGAGCAATTGGCCGTGCTGACGCGCATTGCGTTCGCGGACTTGCTGCTGGCCGAGGGCCAACCCGTCTCCCTGATCCTGGACGATCCGTTCGTCTACTCGGACGACGCCCGGTTGGATCTGATGATCGACATCCTCAGCGAGGTATCGCAAAGGATGCAGGTGATCGTGCTGACCTGCCGGGACCGGGCGTTTAGGCATGTGCCGGCGACGCGGATCGCGTTGAGGGCGGGGCTTTCGGCGTAGACAATCGTCGCTGTCTAGTCTCATGAAATACTGAGATTCAGGGGCGATAGCTTCCGGAATTGACGTATATCGCATAAGGATATATATGATATGGGAGAGGGTATACTTTGGTTGATCGGCACGGTGATCTACAGAATGACCTGCGGCTGGTCTGTCGTGATCCGGGTCGATTTTTGTGATCCAACCGTGGGTAGGCCTCATGGATTGTTCTACGGCGCGATCCTCAACGATGAGAATGGCCAACGCATACTGGGTTTGGACAACTCGCATGCCTTTGATAACGCGCAGCCTGATGATCCATTCGACCACGAGCACCTACCGGGTAAGGTCGGTCAGCGCTTTCCGTATGTGTTCAAGAATCCCAATCAGTTGGTGAGCGACATTTTTGATCGCGTGGAAGCGCACTGCCACAACACAGGCACGCCATTTGAATTCGAGGGTGACGGTGATGAGTAAGACCATATCGGGCAGTGATCTTCGCGACCGATTGTTGGCTCGACAGCACCAACCGGTGCCTGCTGACGCATGGATGGCCGTGCTGGGAACGCCGGGTCATCGCCTGCTGTTGGCAACCATCGCCCATTACGCTCCGAAGAGTATTGGTGAGCTGTCCGCGTTGGTGGATCGAGCGCAGCCTAATGTCAGTCGATCGCTGGCGGCGTTGGCTCGCGCTGGCTTGATTACCATCGTGGTCAACGGCCGATCGTCCGTTCCCACACTCACCGCATTGGGGCAAGAAAAAGCGGCCGAAATAGGTGTGCCGGACCTCACTGGTGCCGCTCAGGCCGTTGCCGATGATCAAGTCGATCTGGTCACGGATACGAAGCCATTCCTGGTCATTGCCGCTCACGGCGCGGACACCGTTCTACTGGCCAATGTGCGTAGCCCTAAGGAGGCCGTAGTCGGGCAGAGTAGGGAGGCCCACAATGAGATGGCTCATCGACTGATCGATCATTGGTGGCGGATCTGGTGCCGTAGGGACGCGCCCTTCAAGGTCGGAGATTTTGATTCCGAGAAGGTCGGTGCGTTTACGGTCTTGATCGCCTCGAAAGGAGCGCGGATTGAGCGCTCCGTGCGTTGGACTGCAGAACCTGATCTCAAGATCACGTCCGATTTCGCCGGAGCGGATGCCTTTCAGCAGGAACTGCGTCAGTGCGTATTGGAGCCCATGGGCAAGCTGGCCGGTAGAGGCGGGGCGACATTCGACGAGCTCTTCCTATCGAAGCTGACCCGCTTGGCGGATTCTTATGAGCAAACGCGGGAACACGAGTTCTGTCGCACAGCCGGCGCCTTGCAGCTCTCACCCTATGGTCTGAGCAACGAGGCTGCTCAAGCAGTGCGCGATCTAATAGCGGGGATGCCTGAGGAGGATGCGCGGTTGGATTTTGCATCCACTCTGGATCTTGAAGAGGTTGACACGATAACCACTCAGCTTGATCAAGATGTTGCTAGGTTGAGTGGTCATAATAAGTTGACAGCGCTTCCCGACGCGTTGGCGGACATGAATAGTAAGGTGTCAGGGATCGCCGCCGCGGCCATTTTTAAGCCTTGGCAGAAGGGCACTGCGGTCGCGAAGTTGATGCGACGCCGTTTACAGATGGGCGTTGATCGGCCAATGGGGGGGATTGACCATCTGGCGGGGCTGTTCGGTGCCGACGATTTCATCCTCAACGAGTTTGGCTCGGATGAGATTTTGGCGTTCCAGTCCAATGCCCAGGACGCGCCGACGATGCTAGTGCGCAGTGGGTGGGAGGAGCCCTATGCGGCTTTTTTCCTGGCGCGAGCGATAGGTGACTATCTGGTGTTCCAGAGCAAGAAATCGTGTGTCTCCAACAAATACACCGATCGACAGGCAGTGGGGCGGGCGTTTGCCGCCGAATTCATGGCGCCTGCTGCGGGCGTGATCGCGATGATCGATGAAGAAGAGCTGTCGATGACGAAGGTGGCAGCGCACTACGGCGTGTCAGAAGATGTCGTACGTCATCAGTATGAGAACAACTACTGATCGGGCTGCTGTCCGGTGCAGTGATGCGAAACGATTTGGCTCGGCAACACAAGGCGACGGGCGATGTGGCCAAGTTTAACGGCTCGTCCTCGGTGACATGTACCCCGGAGCGAGGTTTAGCCCTGAGTTCAGCATCTTAGATAGTGCAAGGAGCGCATCTTGCCCAGCGTTTTCTTCTCATACTCGCACGCGGACGAAGCATTGCGGGACCAGCTGGAAAAGCAGCTAGCCATGCTCAAGCACCAAGGGGTGATCGAGACTTGGCACGATCGCCGGATCGGCGCCGGCGAGAACATCGACGAGGCCATCGATGAGCGCATCAATAGCGACGAGATCATCCTGCTTCTCGTCAGCCCGGACTTCATCGCGTCCCACTATTGCTACAACATTGAGATGGCACGGGCCATGGAGCGGCACGCAGCAGGCAGCGCCATCGTCATCCCGGTGATCCTCAGGCCTTGCGACTGGCACCCTGCGCCCTTCGGCAAGCTCAATGCCAGTCCACCCGACGGGAAGGCCGTGACGCAATGGACGAACATTGACGAAGCCTTTTTGCATGTCGCCAAGGCCGTGCGGGGGGCTGCCGCACGCTGGACGCAAGCCAGTGCTCCCGCTGTCAAGACGCCTGCGAGGCCAGCTGCCGACGCAGCCCCGGCGTACCCAGCTCCTCCTTCAGCGCCTGCGGCGCGGTCGAGTAATCTTCGTTTGGCGAAGACCTTTACCCAGTTGGATAAGGACCGCTTCCAAGCCGAGACCTTCGAGTTCATGGCGCGCTACTTCCAGAACTCGCTTTCCGAGTTGGCGACGCGGAACCCAGGCTACGACGTCGATTTTCGCCAGGTAGACGCAAGCCGTTTCTTTGTCTCGATCTATAAGGGCGGCGAGGATGTGGCTCGCGCTACGATTTACCTAGGGGGCTTCGCCGGTGGTATCGCGTATGTTCACGGGCATGACCATCAAAGCAACACCATGAATGAGAGCCTCGCCGTCCAGGCCGACGACCAAACTCTATTTCTGACCAGTATGGGGATGGGCTCCTTTTCGGGGCGCGATCAAAAATTGTCGCAGGAGGGCGCGGCTGAACTCCTCTGGGGTATGTTGATCCAACCCTTGCAACGCTAAAAAGTTAAGTCAGTCACACTGGGGGCACGAGACGATGATTCCCGCCGACGCTTTCACTTACGGGCCCGTCAGTGGGTGTCAGCCCGGCCAGCTGCTCACATCGCAGGGGATGTGGTTCTTGTTGACCGCGCTGAACATTGGTAACACAAATCGCCGCCGAGCCTTGGCGATGAACGGCGCGTTGCAGGGGCAGCTGACGGTACTTCAGGCCCACGATCAAGTTTTCGCGATAAGCCCTGCATTTCGCTGCCGCCCTTTGCTTCCCACTTTGCCCGAACCTGCGCAGGCTAAGCCGGGTTCGCTCTTCTTCTACAAAGACGGTCATGCGTTTCGCAGTTGGTTTAATGAAGAAGTCGTCTACGCCTTCAACTCATCAGGCGAGGACGTTACGCCAAGTTTCCAACACGACCCAGTGTCAGTGCCGGTTTGGAGTATGGGGTTATACCGTGAGGATGCTCCGGGCGCACTGATTGATATTCTGTTTGAGATCGACGCAAACGCTGTTGATGCGCCCGGTTGACTTCAAGTGCAGGCGCATCCACTCGGCGATAGGCCCGCGCCTTCCTTGGCGCGGTCACCCGGCGCGCGCCTTACGGTCGGATATCAAGGGCCACCCGTTAGCTCTGCTTGACGAGCGTTCGCTGGCCTATTGAGCTGCTCTTGCGTGCGGTCGGCTTCGCTAGGCCGGGGATCAGGAAATCGGTGATGCTCCGGCCATGCTTTGTCTTCTGGGTCAACCATCGCGGCATTCGCCCACGGCCCGACCAGGTGTTTCGCTTGTTCTCTGGATCACGGTACTTGGCAGCAACCTTGTTTCCCTTTCGTCGCAAGGCGCGCTTCTTTCCAGCAATTTCTGCTATCGCCTGATCGCCGTAAAGCTCCTCGATCGCATAACCGTATTGGGCAGCGATTGCGACCAATTTACGACGTACAAAGGCAATGGGGCGACGACTGGATAGCAACCGCTTCCGCCGCTGCGCGGCGACCAGTAGTGCCTCGATTTCCGGCAAGCTGAGCGTCTCGATATCGATGGTCATGCAAGCGAGGGTCCCGCGGTGGTGTTTCAGCGAGCGACAGGTTGATCAAGGGACTTTCAAGGATACACCCACGCCTTCCTCCCCAGCTGCTTTTTGAACTGGCCCCGTTCGTAGCGCGGTAGTGTCACTACTGGCTGGAATTTCGCAACGACATCCATCTGGACGCACTCATCGACCACGCGCTCCTTAGGCGGATGCTTGGGGCTGCCCACATGGCCGTAGGCTTGAACCCGCTCGACCCTCTGGTCAAGCGCATGCCCGGTGACACTGGCGATGTCCACTTGTTTGACCTGTTCGTTGAGCAAGATCGTTACGAAAGTGTGCCGGAAGGCGTGGAACCGAACGCCTGTGGGGAAGCCAAGCTGCTTCATGTAGTTGCCGAACTGGGTGGCCAGTCCGACCCCGTAGCGCGCCCGGTCCTTGTCGGGGCCCGACGACAGATTGGGAAAGAGGCGGGCATGGCTACCATCACGAATATCGGCGATGAAGTCGAGAAAGCCAGCATCCAGGACTGGTTGGGCGATCGGAATGCAACGAACAGAGGTGGCGCACTTGACGCTGGCCCGACTCCGCCGTCCCCGCTGGTTCCGCAGATCCTCATCCACCGTGGCGCGGATATGCATCCACCAGGTGCCGTGCTTCTCCACAATGTCGTCGAGCCTGAGCTGCGCGATCTCGTTGATCCGTGCCCCGGTATACAGGCCCAGGATCGGGCCCCAAAAGCGGTGCGGCCATTTGCTGGCCCATTCGGCATAGATCTGCGGATCGAAGATCCGCTGCAGGTCGGCCTCGCTGAAGACTCGCTCGGCCTTCTCAGGGTCATGGACGTGCTCCGTGCGCATCTTCCTCCAGGCCACCATCGGGCTGTGGCCCAAAATGCCTCGGTCGACGAGGTTCTTGAAGAAGGGGTTCAGCAGGCGCAGGTGCAGATCGACTGTTCCTTCAGCCGGCCGCGGCAAATTGGCGGCCTTGCCTTCAGCGATCAGCTGTTCGGGCGTCTGGTTCTTGAGGCGTTGGAGGCTGGCCAGTCCCTTAGGTGTCCACAGAATGAACTCCTGCAGCCGCAGGATATCGCCTTCCGAGATCGAGGAAACATAGACATCACCGCAGACCGCCATCAGCAGCGTCAACGAGCGCCTGATCTGCTCGACCGACTTGGTGTCCAGGCCTTCTAGCGAGCGACTGCGAAGGTAGTCCTGGATCTCCGCCGAGAGCTTGCGCGGGTAGAAACGCTGCGGTACAGAGCTGGGGTAGGGCTGGCCTTTTCGATCAAAGTATCGGCGACGGGTCATCTCGCGCACTTCGCGCAAGAGAGCGATGAGCTGAGCGGTGCCCTCGGGCCCATCCGTTTCAATATCCTGGAAGTGGGAGCCGCCCATCCGCAGCTTGGCAATGCGCAACCTACCTGCGGACTTGATGTCGTTACCGAAGTTGTCGTCGAAGGCATTCATATAGGTGTTCTATAAGGGATGCATCCTTGATAGCTCCGGGGTGCGCTGCGTCAATGCGTTTTCTTCGCGAGCTATTGGCGGGTCCAACTTGCTATACGCGTGGATGCGGTTGGGCGGCTGCGGAGAGGGAGACAGGCCCGATGACTTAGCTCAAGTCGTTGATCGGTATGCGGGTGTCTGAGGCGGTCCGGAGGGTGCTTGTAATGCAACAAATAGAAGTAACGCGCTTTTCGTTGCATCACTCGTCCGCGTCCGGATAAACGTCAAATAAACCGCAGTTTGTGAGTAATCGGTAACGCCAGGCGTTCATTGCACTCAGTGGAAGCGGGGGCGTCTTATCTCACTCTCGACTTCCTGTATCGAAAGCTCGCCCTCTTCGTACAGCGTCAGCAAGCGCAAGATCCGGTGGCCCAAGGGGAGCTCAAGCACGCGGCTCGCTTCGATAAAAAGGTCGCAAACCTTGCGCCTGTAGACCGGGTCATGGTCGGGCATTTCGTCGTGCGTAGGGCGTGGTTCAATCGTGTCTGTCATTGGGAAACGTCCTCCTTCCCGATTCTTCTAGCCCCACTTCGCCTGCGGTCAAGGGGCTTCAGAGCATGTTTTCGATTCCTTCGCTAATTCCACGTCGGTTTGAATGTTTTAGGCTTGAGTTCGCGGACCTACACCAGGAGGCGATATGAACACCGAAACGAGGCGGCCGACAGACTATGCTGTGCTTCGTCGCAAGGCGGATGGCCAGTTGGAACTCGTAGTCAGGGGGCAGCGCTTGTTGCGCGCCCCAACGAAGAAAAGCTAGGCTGCGGTAAGCGCCCGCTCGCAGTTCGTACGCGGTCGGCAGATAGTCTGGTTTGGCGTCTCCGTTGGCAGTGTCGTCAGGCGTCGGGGCGCCCTGTGCGGGCATTGCCAACGAGACGCTCGGCCTTAGGGCGGCAGAATCCAGTGGTACTCGGAGCCTAGGCTTCCCAGTATTCCAGCTGGCTTGAACTCGGCACGACAAACCTAGGCTTGACCGGATTTAGTCAGAGGGGCCTATGGGGCCCCTGTTGAGACCTCGCCGCGTCATGACAGGCAAGGGCGGGGTCTCAGAGGATCGATCGGCTCATGTGCGGGTCCCAAAGTAGCGGGGTAGACTCTATCGAGGTCTTAGAAGAAAAGTCCTAGCGTTCATAGGAACAAAGCCAGGGGGCGTTAGATGAACATTGGAAGTTCAATCGAGTGGGGTAACTACATCTCAGCCAGCGCATGGTGGACGCGACAAACCGCCCCCATGACGCTAGCGCTGCTACTGGAGCGCCTCAAGGAGAAGCAGGGCTCGCTTTCATACAGCGAGCTCGCCATGCTGATGTATGAGCGATACGGTGAGCCTGTTCAATCCAACAAGCAGAAATACGGGCGCCCATTGGGTGCCGCTGCGGATGCGGCAATCATTGGCGGGCGCAAACACGGTATTAAGGTCCCTCCAATCAGTTTGATCGTTGTGAACGCCAACACGGGCTATGCCGGCGACGGCGCTAACCAGTTTGTGCCTCGTCTCCGCGGGACAGACCTGCACACTAGAGACCCGAAACGGCTAGCCATCATTGATCGAGAGGTCGAACGTATTTGGGCGCTAGAGACCAGTTTTTGGGAGCGTCTGGAGCAACTTCTTGGCATATCCGCGGTTCCTGCGCCGAAGGTTCGTGTCACCCAGATTGGGCCTCCAACCAAGCCGCTTATAGGGGGCGAAGGTGAGGGCCAAGCACATGAAGCGCTAAAGCATTGGGTGATCAGCAATCCTCAAAGGTTCAGCGATTTCGGCCACTTCAATCATGGCCAGTGTGAGGCGCCGCTTCAATCAGGTGACAGCATTGATGCCATGCTCTGTGGCCCGACCTCGCGGTTGGCAGTCGAAGTAAAAGCGAGCAACTCTTCTGAAGCCGAACTCATCCGCGGAATCTTTCAGTGCGTAAAATATCGTGCCACGTTGCAAGCCGAAGCGCGGGCCTACCCAAAGCACCGCCTTCCCGGCACCTCTATCTTGGTATCGACGGTGCCGCTCTCCAGGAAAGCGGCAGCGATTGCTGAGGCGCTTGGGGTCAGGTTCATGCAAGTTGCAAAAAGTTGCGAGCGACGGACCTAGCGTTCGGGTCGACGCCAAGGATTTCGGTAAATTGATGTCCGAGGTCACTGGCATGTGTAGGGCGTATGGATTGACCAGTCGCCGTCGTGCGGATTTAGATGGGAGCGTTGCAGGAATGGTGCACATAGACCTGTATCCAGACTTCTCTGTCCTGGCGGCTAGGGAGCCTGCCGAGAGCTACGCGATAACGACGCATCGTGGTGCCAATCCTGAGGTTGCCATCATTGCGCCGCATGGGGGGAAGATCGAGCCAGGAACCTCCCGTCTTACGCGCGATATTGCGGGTCAAGACTATTCCTACTACTTGTTCGAGGGGAAAAAGGCTGAGGGCAACAGAGATCTACATGTCACCAGCCACCATTTCGACGAGCCGCAAAGCCTTGTCCTCATTGCTGAAGCGACAACCGTGCTGGCTATACACGGATGCAAGGGGGAGGGTGCCATCAATGTAGGGGGACTGGATACTCCTTTGGCGGATGCCATTTTTCATGCGTTAAGCGCTGGAGGCTTTCCAGTTCATCGACACGGTCATGCCTATCCGGCTCTGCAGCCAATGAACATCTGCAATCGTGGCGCGCTTGGCGCGGGCGCCCAATTGGAGCTGACTATGGACATGCGCGCGAGAGAGCCCGCAGCGCAGATTTCAGCCTTGGTGCGCCAGGTGTTGGATCGCGTTGTCAGATAGGGTGAGTTTCGCTCAATAGCCCGAGACCATGTTGAGGTTGGGTTTTGGATTAATCCTCTGTGCTATCAACTTTTCTGACATAGGTGCTGATGCACGCGCGCTGAATGCCTAACCTCGCGGATCATAGACTTTGCGTCCGAGCGGATTTCATTGCCTCCATGCTAGTTTTCCTATTCCGGCATCATTCGATGAGCGAAGGTCACCAGGCGCTGGCCCGTTGCGAACGGCTATGAACAAAGGTAAGTGAACTCGTACGCGCCGAGTGCGTTTGCCAAGTGGATGATCGGCCTTAGGGTGGGGCCATGAAGCCAGAAAAGCCGGAGCAAGTAGAACAGGTGCTACCCAAGCGCCGCAAACGGTGGACGCGTGAACGCGTTCTCAATGACATCGCCCTGGCGTGTGTTCTTGGCTATTTGATCTACATACTCATTTACTGAGCCATGGCGGCCCGACGAGCACGGTCACGCCGAAGATGGCGCTCACAAAGATCCAGGTAAGGAACCGCCCAATATCTGACTTCTTGTTCTCGCTGAACTTGGGGTCCGGTTGCTGAGCGGTATCGGCTCTGTGGCTCCAGTAGAGAGCTCTAGTCAGATAGCCGCAGGCGATGGCCGCGCACAAGACGCAGAGCAAAACAGCTGAGTAGCCTGAGCAGTCCAATGTTCCATGTGCCCTCTCAGGGTGGTAGCGGCCGAACAAGGTCCACTAAGCGGTCGCCGGGATCAGTCAATCCGTTGAGACCTGAGTGTAGGGCAGGGAGAGCAAAGGGCGCTGTCACGGGCGGATCAGGCCCCGCCGGCGACGAAGTAGCCTATGCGGACCAGCGCGCAATCTGCCCTTGGTTCGGCCAAGTTGGCCTTGAGCGTTGTGCGCTACGCAGGGCCGGTGTGTCGGACGAAATCTACCAGTCGTTTGCTCATACCGTTTTTGTCCCACGCTTTCCGATACCGCTCCCGATAAAGCTCAAGTCGCGAGCGCCAGTCGCGGAAGGGTTCGACCTTGAAACCATCGACCAGGCGGTCAGTGGGTGCCGGATAGACCCACTGCATCGCTCCTTTCATTCGTGACGCGCCCGTATGGAAGACCATGGGGGTGTCTGCGCACAATCCTTCGTCCGGATAGTCCGTGAAGCAGATCAGCACGGCGTTCGTCGGGATCGTCGGCCAGCGCTGGAACGCGTATACCTCGGGACCAAAGCGCTTGCGATGTTCTTGGAGCGCGCGTGTCCCTTTCTCATCCAGGCCAGAGACCACGGTAACGACATAGATCTCCCTTTCCAGAAATTCGTTTGGATGGGAGATGGCGGAGGACAGAAGTCCGTTGTTCTTGGCGATGGTGTAGGGGCGATTTTCCCTGTTGCGCTTCCATTGAATACGAGCGTTCGCAAGCCGTTGTTCGTCGATTGGGACCGACGCCTCCCACTTTTGCGAGAACCACTCCTGTGCCTCGGCAACAGCGCTGGTGTCATGGGTCAGTAGCGCCAGCTCGTGCCAGTGACTGGCTTCGTGGCCTTCGGTTCCGAGGCCGCTTGCGGACGCGTTCGCGCTTCCGATAAGAACTTCATTGGAGGCGATCACCGCCTTGGCGTGAAGGCGGGGCAAGCAACGGACATGGTCCTTGCCCAGGGTCTTCCAAAGCCTCTCGACCTCGGAGGGATTGCTGCCTCCGGTATCGAGTTCAAGCAGGATCCGGGGTTTAGGCGATCGCTTGGCGAGACCCAGCGTCTTCATCGCGCCAGCCCCCCAGAATGCGATTGCTATGTCGAGGGGGCCGTTCAGTCCGCGGATCCACTCGACCACATGCTGCTGATCGTGAATGACTTTCATAGGCTCGACTTGGAGATGATTGTTCGATGCGACCCCTCGCAGAGGCTAGAGACAACTTCGCAGCGCCACCAGAACCATAAGTCCCACCACGATCCATCCGAATACCCCGAGCCCGCCCTCCGGCGCAGGCGGCTTGGTCTGAGGGCGGTGCGGCAGAACGCCGTGTGGCGACGGTGTGTGCGGACTGGACGTCTGCCCGCGCATCCGATCCAGCACCTGGCTGTTCGCGCTTTTAGGTGCGGGGGGCGGCGCCGGCCGCGTCGGCGGTACGGATGCGGATCGTGCGGGAACGGAGGAGGGCGCGCTGCGGGGGGTCTCAGGCCGTATGCCCATGTTCCCCAGCACTTGGGTGTTGCGCGGGCCGGCAGTCCTGGATGGGTCGCTGCCGCCGCGCAGGCGGAACTTGGCTTCGGCTTCCTCGATGATCTGGATCTGTCCGCGCTGACTGACCGTCACTGAAACACTGGAATAGCTCCCGCTGCGGGCCATGCCGTTGTAAACCGGATCGACCAATCCGGTTACGGATACCCACTTGCCGATCCAGTCCTTGGTCGGCACGGAGGCGCCCAGCGCGTCCAGGCCGTCGGTCCAGATATTGAGCTTGACCGACGGGCCGTCCTGCCAATTAGAGAAGTTGA
This sequence comes from Lysobacter sp. CCNWLW3, assembly GCF_036697405.1. NCBI lineage: Bacteria > Pseudomonadati > Pseudomonadota > Gammaproteobacteria > Lysobacterales > Lysobacteraceae > Lysobacter > Lysobacter sp. CCNWLW3. The sequence continues at coordinate 970,502 of NZ_JBAHWA010000001.1, read as the reverse complement.
CGAACAGATAGGGCTTTTTGGATCGTTTGGTGTATTGCCGATCCACCGCCACGATCCGGCCGATAAGTTCGATGCGGTTGCCCACCTGGGCTTGGACTTGCGAGAACGACAGGGCGTCGCACACGGTGTAAGCACCCTGGTAGGCCCGCTGCGCCGCGGAGGGCGCCGCACCGAAGGCGACAACGATTTGCGGAACCCCCTTGCCCTGTAAAAACTCGGCCAGGCTTGGCGTTTGATCAATGGGCGCCGAGGCGACTTGCGCGAGCTTCCTGGCCTCTCCGGCCACTGCAGGAAGCTTGAGCAACTGGGCAAAGACCGGCGAGGATCCCGGATCGAGGTAATCGTTGCGCCGGAATACGACCGCATCGGGATCCGAGCGGGAGGTTCTCCAGATGCCCGGTTGAGCAATCAGCGCCTGCAGGGCGACATCCAGGGCCAGGAAGGAAAACCGATCGAGCGTCTCGTTGAAGTAGCTCGCCGAGCGGGCCGGATGCTGAAAGTTCAGCTGCCCAAGTTCCGTGGCTCGGGATCCGCGGAACGCCTCCACGAACATCCCGTCGTAGTCGATCAATTGGAGTGAGGCGCCTTGCGCGCCGACCATGACATTGCCCGGCTGAATGTCGCCGTGGGCGATCTTCTGACCTTCCAGATAGGCGCTGAGCTGGGTCAACGACTGCCGCAGCTTGCTCAAGGTCGTGGGCGTGGCATGGTGCGTATCGAGGAATTCGCTGAGCGTTTCGCCCGCCGCCCAAGCCATCTTGACGACCGGATACGGCCGCTTGTCGATGACGATCCCGTCCGACTGGAAATCGAAGGGTAGGAAGAAAGGTGAATTGAGCTGCTTGATTCGATCAGAAATCAGGCGGTAGCGCTTTTCGAGCTCGGGCGCTTCCTTGTGGAAGCAGCGCAGGGCATACCGCTTGCCTGGCGTGTCGATGGTATAGGTCAGCGCGAAGCCACCGCACAGGGCTCGGGGCACGCCCAGGGAGGTGGTTCTGACCGTGCCGCCCCGGAGTTCTGCATCGCGCAGTGTGAGCTGCGGCGAAGCCAGGGCCAGGTTGTATTGCTCCAGCGTCGGGTAAGCCACGTTAGCTCCGCCAGTCGTCAAATCACCGCAATAACCAAGGTGCTGTCGTCTCGACGCATCGCACCGATGTCCCTTTCTCGCTCTACTAGGGTTTCCAAAGCCGCTTCGTCTCGGATCTCCAGTAGCTGCTCCAGCGCGTTCGTTTGTCCGGCTTGCGTGCTGGCGAGCAACCACGCCCCTAACGCATCGGTCATGCACAACACGAACACCGGGCCTTGCAGGTCCCCACGCTCCCAGGTCGCTGTCACGACGCGCTCGCTGTCCTCCTGGAGCAGGTCGACATTGAGTTCGGCCTTGGTGGACAGCAGGACCGGTTTCTGCGCGAACTGCTCCGCGGCGTCGTAAGGCCATTGGCCTAGCAGGACGTGGCCGTCGGTCACGACCGCCAAGCTGTCCCCGATGCTGATGACGCCTAGTCGGCCGTCGCTATCTTCCTGCGCCACCAGCAGTGTGCCGAAGCTCCCGCGCTCGAACGCCGCGGCACGGGACCACGACAGGGCCGCTGGGTCGTGCAACGCGGCGAAAGCGGCGACGCATTCACCGACTGTGGCCTCGTTTGGGCCTGTCTCCATGAATTGGTCCACGATCAGTTGTGCCCAACTCTTGGCGTCGAATGATTCCGAGGCGCCGTCCGACACCACCACGCGTCCGCGCTCGGCATCCACGCGGTAAGCATCCTCGTTGTCCGATGGGCTGTCCGCGTGCTTGGGCACGCTGCCGTGAAACAGGATCTGCATGGAACTAGCGCAGCTGTGCGGCGCGCGTGCCGATATCGAAGAAGTCGACGATTTCCGTGACCTCAGCGTTGAACATGAAACCACGCGATTCCATCGTGGCATTGATGCCCTTCTCTTCGGCCGCTTGGTGGAGGTGCGGAGGCAAGGGGCTGGACATCTGGAACAGCAGTCGAGCGTAGGCATCAGGGAGCCCAGCATCGGAAGCAGGGAACTTGACCGGGTCTCCACCCGCGTTGCTCACATGCAAGTTGAACAGCAGGATCGTGCCGTCGTTCGTCCCGATCTGCTGGAGCTGAGCGGCCAGGTTTTGCGGGTCGCCGTCGGTCGATTCGCCGTCGGTCACATGCAGCACGGTCGGCGGGTAGCTATCCGGGTGAGCGTCGCACCAGGCGGCGAGCTGGGCGGCCGCCTCGGTGATCGCGTGGCACATCGGTGTGCCGCCACTGGCTTTGGCATCGAACCACACCGGGAACTTGATTGACTGGTTGACCAGTCCGCCCGCCCCATCGTCGATACGGCGCGTCCGGTCTTCGACCCTCAGGGGAGAGTTCTCAATCGCAGAGATGGGGTGCATCACGATGTGGGAGAGCGGGCCGGCCAATCCGTTCTCCGCCGTCGAGCCCGAGTAGCCGATCACGCCGACATGAAAGTAGTCGCGTGTGCCTTCCGACTTGGTGCAGCGCGTAATCAAGGTGGCCAGGGTCCGGTTCAGCACATCGGCGACGAACTGGGCCTTGGACTTGCCGTTCGTCATCTGGTCCTGCATCGAGCCGGACTGGTCCACAAGGAACAAGAAGGCGGTAGGGGTCGTGCGACTGATCTCGGCGCTATAGCTCATGGAGTGCTCCAGTGCGGCGTTGAGCGACGACTTTGGGTCGACGCTGGTGGGATGAGAAAAAGGTTGCACGGGGTGATTGGGGGGCCGAGCCCACCGCTTATCGCAAGGCCCGCGGATCTATCTGCCCACAGGCCTTGGAGCGCCGGTGTGCGTTCGAACCATACTAGGAACAATGCACGGTCAACGGCTCGACGATTAGCTCGTGGCTGACGGCCTTCGGGACTACTGAGGGGCGCGGAAGGACGCAGAGACTTGTCAGGCTGTCGCCAACCCTGCGCATGGCAGCCAGCACCAAGAAGGGGCGTCCCTGAAGCGTCAGGAACCAGGAGGCTGCGACCGCATAGCCCATCGCGAGTGTCGTAGTTGGACGATCCGAGTTCCATCTCGTATCCCTCCTTGTTGAACCCCGACCGGCAGGGTCAAGGGGAGTTTATCGTGCAAAATTAGCGGCGTTCGTAATTTGAAGGGTGGAGCATCATCAGAACTGCGTGTCGCCCTTCGGGCCTTCGCTGCGCGCCCGATCTTGGTCCTTGACGTTCTTGAATGCCTGGGAGAAGGCTGCCGCCAAAATGCCGGTGGGCATGGCGATCAGGCCAATGCCGGCGATGGCAGTCAGAGCCGCAAAGACGCGCCCCAATATAGTTTGAGGAACGGCGTCCCCATAGCCCACTGTCGTCAGGGTCGTGACCGACCACCAGATCGCCCGTGGGATGGAGCCGAAGGCCTCAGGATTGGTGTCGGCTTCCACCGAATAGAGAACGCCAGCCGACAGCAGGATGACGCACGCCGACAGCGCCATGGAGAAGGTCAGCTCGTAGCGGCGCTCCAGCACGGCCCCGAGCACGATGCGCATCGCCTGCGAGTATCGGATTAGCCGGGACAGCGCCAGCAGCCGGAACAGTCGCAGCAAGCGCACCAGCAGTGATTGCGCGCCCCATCCGAACAGGAAGGGGATGATCGCCAGCAGATCGATCAGCGCATAGAAGCTCAGGGCGTATCGGATGCGGCCAGAGATCCCGTTGTAGGCGGGATTGGCTCCGACCGCCCACAGGCGCATCACATACTCGAACGAGAAGGCGATAACGAAGCCGGTCTCCAAGCTGCGCAGCGTGGGCCCATAGGCGGCGATCACGACAGGTTCGGTGCCCAGCACAGCGACGGCCACGGACGTCAGGATGAGAATCACACTAACCAGCTGAGTGATGGTGAGCCCGCTGGCGTCGCCGCGCCCAAACAGAGCGACATAGGCCCGGCGCTGCAGTCGCTCGTGCAGCATGCTCATGGTCCGGGCACAGTTTCGGCTTCGACACCGAAGTGGGCACGGATCCAGGCCATGGCCTCGTCCAGATCGATGTTGGAGCGCGCGTAGGTCTCCCGAAGCAACCGGGGCGACAGCAGGTTGTCCCACTTTTGCAGGGCCAGATTGCTGGCGTTGGCCAGCAGGTCATCGACCGCAGGGATCGGCTCCGACCCGATGTCGGCCAGCAGGTCGGCGATGTCGTCCACGCTGCGCCCGGAGCGCTGCACTTCCACTCCCAGGCTCGCGGCGAAAGCGGTGGCGCCGCGCGCGGTCAGCAGGCAGGCGATCGCCTCGTTGGCCGCATCACCCAGCCAGGTGAGCAACAGAGCGTCGCTTCCCTGGTCGAGCATGATCGCGTCTTTCAGTCCCAGCCCGCGGAACGCGGCCCGCCCCTCATCGAGGAAGCGTTGTGCCTGCGCATCCAGGTAGCCGGGCGCATCATCGCCCAGGTAGAGCTCGCGCATGCGCTGGCGCACACGGGTATGGACCCGCCCTACGCCGCCACTGAACATCGGCGGTGCGCCGCCCTTGGTGGGTGTTACATAGATGGTCTTGTGGGCCTCGTCGACATCCTGGACTTGCCAGGTCCGGCCACCGAACAAGATGCGCTGGCCGGGCGAGACCATTTGAACGATGGGCAAGGTGCCAAGTGCTTTGTCGCCCGACACGATGCGGAACTCCTCATCGCTGGCGAAGGCGGCGTAGAACGAGTAGTGATTGACGATTCGATCGCCGACTCGGCCATGAAGCAGCAGCCCCGAGTGGTCCTGGATCAGGATTTCCTTCTGCCCCAATGTCTTGAGCAGTTCGGCGAAGTTCTCCTTGGAAATCCCATCGAATGGAGCATGTGGGGAGCACAGCAGTGCGAAGGCCTGCCCGGCGGTGAGGCCGCTGTATTGGGCAATGGCCGACAGCAGCTGTTGGACCAGAGTGGAGTAGTGCGCACCCCGCACGGCTGGTGGCTCGAACCAGTGTTCGATGAGCAAGGAGACCACGGCGGCCGTTTGCACCGTATCCATTCGCAGCCGCGTCTGAAGGCTGGACTGCTCGTCCAAGGTGTCTTCGATCACATACCCGCGCAAGATGGCCGGCTCGCCCGCGCGCCGCCCGGACCGTCCCAGGCGTTGCCGTAGGCTGGCTACTGAGGGCGGCACGCCCACTTGGACGACGCTTTTAACCGCACCGATGTCGATGCCCAGTTCCAGGGTGCTGGTGCACACGGCCGACGCAGGGCGCTCGCGCTGCTTTAGGGCAGTCTCGGTGTCGTAGCGGATCTCCTTGGACAGGTTGCCGTGATGCGGCCAGAACTCCGAGGGCACCTGGGCTTGTTCGCACAACTCATTCAGAAGGTGCGTGTAGCGCTCGACCTCCTGACGCCGGTTGGGAAAGATCAGGTTGTTCGATCCTCGCAAGACCTTGAACAGGTGCTGGGCGATGGCCTTGGAGGCCGGGACGGTGTTCGCGTTCGCCTGCGTTTCTGCAGCCCGGATCTCGGGCGGTTCTTCACAGCCTTTGACCTTGATCAGCAACTGCGAAGCGGTGGACCCTGTGTCGACGATGGCAGCCGATCGGCCCGGTCGTAGGAACTGAGCGGCTAAGCTCATGTCGCCCAAGGTCGCTGACAGGCCGATGCGTGGCACCGAGCGACCTAGGGCGACCTCGATGCGATGCAGTAGCGATTGGAGCTGCTTCCCGCGCTCGGAGCCGATGAAGGCATGGAGCTCGTCGACGATCACGAAGGTGGTGTTCTGGAACAGGCCCGCCACACTGGTCCCGCGGTTGCACAGGGTGGCCTCCAATGACTCCGGCGTGATCAGCAGCACGCCCTCGGGCTGGCCCAAGAACTTGCGCTTGCTGGTCGCGGTGATATCCCCGTGCCAGGGCCAGACGGGGACTTCCAGGTTCTCGCACAGTCGATCCAAACGGCCGAACTGATCGTTGATCAGGGCTTTCAGTGGGCTGATGTATATGATCAGTCCCGGCTGGGGCTGCTGTAGCAGATGGGTCAACGCCGGAAGGAACGCAGCCTCGGTTTTGCCGGAGGCCGTGCTGGCCGCGACGATCACGTCCTGGTCGCCCGGGAGGATCAGCGGAATAGACAGTTCCTGGACATCGCGCAGCGCGCCCCAGCCCTCGGACCACAGATAGTGTTGGATCCGGGCATCCAGCTGCAGGAACGCTTGAGAGACTGACATTGCCGGGTTAGAGCTTGAACGACGCCAACTCGTCGTCGGCATCCACATCAACGGACAGATCACTGTCCCCACCGTGATCGGCCTCGATCGTGACCTCGCCGATCAAGCTCTGCCACTCCGTGCCAGGGTTCTGTTCCAGGACGGCGAGCAGGTTGATGAACGAGGTGATCGTAGTGCGAGGCGTGCGGAAGAAGCTGTCACCGATGCGATTTGCACAGTGCTCCATGAAGGTGGCGATGGCCGGGTCGGGGAGCAGATAACGCGCGCTGTCGCCCGCGGCGTAGACATGACGGATCTTGCCCAGCAGCAGGTAGAAATCCTCCAGCGTCAGGCTCGACAAACGCAGGACCGGTCCCGTGTAGTCGACCAGCTCCCCGGTAGCGAAGGCATTCTGGGCCAGGCGGCTCTGAAGCGCGGAGTAGCTGTAAACGCCGCGGCGTGGATCCATCAGGAACTCGGGCGTACCGCCCAAGACGAAGCCCAGACCCACCGCGGTGCCCTGAAGCGAATCATTGAGCATGCGCAGGATCTGCTCGTAGTTAGAGCTTCGCGCCTGCGCATTGGACAGCTTGTAGACATTAACCAGCTCGTCCAGGCACACGAACAGGCCCGAGTAGCCGGCTAGGCGCACGAACCGTGCCACCAACTTGAGCTGATCGTAGACGGAGGCGTCGTCGACGATGCTCCTCACGCCCAGCGCAGCGCGGGCGTCGGTCCGGGTCGAGAATTCACCGCGCAGCCAACGGATCGCGTCGGACTTCAGCTGCTCGTTGCCTTCCTCAGCACCCTTGCAGTAGGCGGCGATGACATCGGCGAAGTCATAGCCATTGACGAGCTCGGAGAGCTGTTCGAGCTTCGAGCGGATCACTTGTTCCGACGTGCTGCCCTGCGCCTTGGCGTCGGACTTGGCCGTTGCGATGAACTTCTCCACCACCCCGGCCAAAGCGCCGCCATCAGGTTTAGTGCGGGTGGCCAAGTTGCGCATCAGCTCGGCATACAGAGAGCGGGCCTGCCCCGAAGTGGCATGTAACCGCCGATCCGGATTGAGGTCCGCGCCGGCCACCACCAGCTTGCGTTCCATTGCGATGGCGCGGATGAGGTTCAAGAAGAAAGTCTTGCCGGCGCCATACTCACCAATGACGAAGCGAAACGAGGAGCCACCATCGGCGACACGGTCGATGTCGGCAACCAGGGCTTCGATCTCGCGGCCGCGAGCGACCTGGATCAAGTGCTGGCCCGCGCGGGGAACCACGCCGGCACGCAGGGATTGGATGACGGTGTCGCGATCTTTGGGGCGGATGGGCGTGGTCATGCTTCAATTTTCTCTAGGAGTTCGGTATTCACAGCAACGGGGTCGTCGCCTTCGCACAGAGGCTCATCGAAGGCATCGAATGCCGCCTCATTGATCTGTTCCAGGGCACCGTCGAGCATCAGATCCAGGTCGGCCGCTGCATCTTCCAGTTCGGCCCGCGTCCATTCCGGTCGGGACAGCAGCAGGCGCAGCAGCGCCGCGTGGCTGTCATCGAGGCCCAGCAGGGTAGGGGCTTCAGGTGCCGGCTCGGGTTCAGCGGCCACAGGTGGCGGAGCGGCCACGGCTTCTTCGACGAAGATCTTCGAGAGCAACTCAGAGACACGAGCGGTGTCTTCTTGCAGGGCGGCGATGCGGGCAGTATCCAGTCGGAAGCCCTGCTTCTCGGCCTGAGTAGTGGACACGGGCGCGCCGCCGGCACCGACTGCATGGACATCGCTGAAGACCCGCTTGGGTTCGACGCCCAGCGCTTTGTAAACCTTCTCCAGGAACTTGACCTCTTCCGGCGACACAAAGCCGTCGGACTGGGCCAGAGCAACCATGGACGCGGCGAGGGCTTCTCGGGCCGAGAGCGGGAGGGGCTCCAGCTTCTTCTTCATGCTCGCCAGGGTGGGCGGCGACCCGGTCAGCCATTGCAGGTGTGCCTGCAGCCGGCGACGCTCCGCGGGCGTCACGTGCGACCACGCCTCGATCTCGGACCGCAGGTGAGCGATCTCGCGCTCATTGAACTCCCCATCGGCCTGAGCCATCGCTGAGGCCAGCTGTAGCGTGAGGGCGGCCGTCTGGTAGTGCGCGCCCGATCCCACTAAGGCGTCCATCATCGGCTGAGCGAACAGAACTACCGTGTCCGTTTCCCCAGGTGCCTTGGCTCCAGCCAGCACATGTGGTTCGAGGCCGATCTCAGCGCCTTCCAGTGCCCGAGCCAGCGCCCGAACGCGATCGCGGCTGATGGGGCCTTTGCCCGCACCTAGCGTGTCCAGCAAAGCTCTCAGCGATAGCGACAGGCGGCCCTCGCGCATCCGGTCGGTAAGGCTGCGCAGACGCGCCTGAGTGGCGGCCGGCCACAGGCTGGCAGGCAGTAGCAACAGTCCCTCAAGGCCACCGGCGGCGTCAGGGTCTTTGCCGACTAGCCGGCTGTAAGCTCCGAGTTCGTCGGTGCACTGGTTAGCGATCTCGGCCAGCTTCTGGATGGGGGCGGTGAGGGCCGTGACATCCGGCGTGTCGCCGAAGGTCAGGGAGATGTTGGCGCCGCGCATGCCGGACGACGCGGCTTGGTAGCTGAATTTCAGCTTGGTCCGGTTCTTGGGCAACACGAGCCCGGCGCCCATAACTTCGTGGTAGCGCTGGATAAACAGACGCTCAAACTCATCGGGACAGCGGGTAGCGGCCGTGCGCAGCTGGGTCTCCGGGCTCAATCGCAGCCACGCCAGCGCCAGAGAGGCCAGCAGGGGAGCCCGCGCCAGTGAGGCCTGACCCAGCGCTAGGCGCACATACGGAGGAAGCTCGTAGGTCCTTGGAAACTCGGGGATGGGCTGGTCGTAGAGCTGGCCAGAGGCTTGGCCAAGTTCGATCCAGCTCAGCAGCTCGCCGGCATAGCGCTTGAACGAATTCGACTTTTCCCCGTAGATCGCAAGCAGCCGTCGAAGCTCACTAGTAATCGCCGGCCAATCGGCCTTGGCTGCCGGGTCGTGCGCATCGACGATGATTCGTCGTTCCAAGCCATAAAAGAACAGGAAGACATAGCCGATATCGCAGTCGGGGTGAGAGCGCCCCTCCGCCAGCCAAGTCAGGTAAGCACGCCGCTCATTCGCGTTGGCCTCCGAATAGCTGGGCCAATAGCCCATCTGGCGCTGGCGGTAATTGCCTACCTTGGCCACCGTGAGGTAGCCATTGATCAGGCACGGGTCGATCGCGCCATTGGGGGCTTCCAGTCGGGAGCCCACATAGATCATGCCCCCGATTAGGTCCACGCCAGCCACCCGCACATGCTCGCCGCGGGGAACCCAACGACCGTCCCCGAAGCCCGAGGGAAGCTCGGGGAGGGGATGGGACGAGGGGCGCGTTTGTGTGCTTGCGGGAACGGTGTAGAACTCGTCCGCGTCCTGTGCACGGGCCCTCGGCAGGGGCGGCGGGACGGTGGTCGGGCTCGGTCTGGCGGATTGAGCGGGTATCGCAGGTGCGGCCGGCGCCCGAGCAGTAGCATGCGTCGGGCGCTTCGCGGTCAGTTCGGCCAGCGTAGGTTCGTGCTGGTCTAGTGTCTGGGGAGAGGGGGGCTTGGCTTCGTTGGCCTGGGTGACCAGAAACCGGATGAACAAATAGCCGATCCACCCCAACACGCCGAGCACACCGATGCCAATCCAGACCTCCATGGGCACCGCCAGGATCAGCACCAGTGCCCCGAGGACAAGCCACACAATGGCCCCGCCACCAGACGAACGCTTTGCCACTTCCTTTACTCCTTGGCCAGTCCTGCGGCCTAGCGCCCATTGGACGCTCCCCTTGCGGGCGAGCATACGCCAAGCTTCAGCGCGTTGCTGCCGGGCTAAAGCCGTAAGCGGGTCTCCGCCTCATCCAGTTGAGCGAGATCAGGGATTAATGTTCGTAAGTAGTCACTGGAACTGATCTTCTGGAAGCCATATGCCTTCACAAGCTCGGCGGTGACGCAGGACTTCCCGGCCTTAAATGGGCCGCTGAGTAGAACAATGCGTAGCTCTTCCATGCTTTGACGCCCCCTGCGCCATGTCGCCGCACGATGATGTGACGATGTCCCGGTCTGATATTGCGCAGTTGGAGCGCGTGTTTTCAAGAGGGGGGGCGTCGATTTCGTGCGCTCACAGGGCACAGAAATGCTCCCCGACTTGTGTCCAAACTTCCGGCGCATAAGCTCAATTGCGGAAATATAAGCTGCAATCTGCTTGCTCCCCTGGTAACTCGGCTGATCTTAAAAGCCCAACGTCAAGGAAGCGGGCGTCCGGCCAAATCGGTATCCGGCGATCGAAGGCCGCTTAGGGGCTCGCGAATCTCGTCTGTCCAGGTGTAGGCTCTGCCGAGCAGCGAGGGGTGCTGCTGGGGGATTTCCTCTTATCAGTCCGGCGCCCGCCCTTATGGTGCGCAGAGGTGCCGCGCGTCATGTTCAAGGAGGATCAAATGGCGAAGACGGAAAAAAAGGCGCAGCAGAAGCCGGCCAAGCTAGGGCTTAACTACTTCGGCATCATGCTCGACTACGAGTTGGATGCCGTTCCAGGATACTGGCCTGTCAGGAACGCAACCTCTGATATCGAAGAGCTGAAACGACAGCTATGGGTTAAGGGCAACCCAGGAATGCTGCCTGCCCAGGACTGGGAGGCAAGCCTCAAGCAATGCAAGTCGCTGTCACCTCAAGGGACGGGGCAGGTTTACACCGGGGGAATTTACGCCTTCACCTACATCGGGGAAGGCTGACATGCGCAGAGAGATGATCTTCATTAGTGCGGCGTTCCTGCTCGCTAGTTCGGGCTGCTCGTTCCGACCGCAACTGATAAAGCACTATAGATCTATCGAAACGACCGCGATGGCGACCAAGCTGACGATCCAAGGAGGGCAGGCGGCGCCGGCGACGCCGTCTGAACTGCTGACAGGTAACTACACGGTGGCGGGGTTCGTGACCAGTCCTCCACCGAGCCCAGCATCGGCGCCCTTTATTTCTCGCTTGAGCGATCGGGGGCAGGCCGAGCTGATTGGCCAAGTAGGGGCTTCGGCGAAGTCTTCGGAAGAACTGGTAGCCGGCTTGCTAAAGCTTGGCGAGAAGCCGTCTAAGGCATGCAGCGATCCTGGCCCTATCCGTATGGAGCGTCGACTAGTTCTGTCACTGGCCGGTCGTCACGCCGAACCGTCGACGCGTTTGGACGCCATGGCGTATGTGTTAACGCTCGCGGACCCACAAAGGGCCAGGTTCGTTAGTTGGAATCGCTTCGACACCCAACACGAAACCGTAGCGTTGGGCACCACGCGGATGAAGCAAAGCCAGACGGCCGGGCTGACAGATTTTGACAGCGACAAGACGACCGTTGCTGCAACCGCGATCGCGCCGGCCAAAGAAATGCTCAGCACCTTGAATTTGACGGCTACGCAGAGCCGGGAATTGGAGGAAACGGTGGCATCGTCCCGGCGCTTTACGCCCATCACCGGTTCGTTGTCAGGTCCCGGTGCGGCACTGGTGCAGCAAGGGTCCGTAGGCCTGGATCTTTTCGGGAACCTCACCGCGGATTTCACGCTGGAGCTGAACCCCGCCGCGCCAAATGCCCCGGCCGTTGGCGAGGAATGGATCTACTCAACCAGCGGTCTGTTCGCCGCTGATGGCACCGCCCAAACTAACGCGAGTGCGATTACGCTGGCGCGATGTGTGCGCAAATATGCCGGCTCGGTAGATCCGATTGAGGCCAGCCTTAACGCTAGTGGCGTCCTTCGTCGGGTCAGCAAGGGCGGCGATACCGTGATTGAGGGCGATGATGTGGCCTCCTACGGCAAAATCGACGCTTCTGGCGCTGCGAAAATTGAACTCGTCGACCGCGCCGCCTTGGCTCGTGTGTATTTCACCATCCAGCGCACAGGCAAGGACTACAACCTCTACAACCACGCGGAAAAAGAGGACATCGTGTTTGCCAGTTTGGATGAGGCTCGGAACTGGGTGCGCTGGCTGCGCCAAACGGGAAGCACAGAGCTTAAAGGCATTCAGTTGGGATGGCTGGGGCCGCCCACCAAAAATGGTGGTCTCCCGATGCTGCGGAAGGAAGAGGCGAGCAGCTTGGAGGTGCGTCGTTGCGAAAGCGATACAGGGAGGGCTGTACGCTGTGGCGTCATCTGGAAGTAAGCTCACTGGCGCGGCTACGAGCGCCGGTAATAGGCATCATGCAGATGCAAGAGCAAGGATCGCACGCGTGAGCTTCTGCTTTCTGTTGCGGCCGCCGAGGTGACGGCAAATGCCGATTGCGACGCGCGCCTCGTCAGCCTGAGGTTGGCGTGGGCGTGGGCGTGGGCGATGGGAGCCAGGTTCTAGCTCCGTTTAGTTGCTCTTTTGCTACGAATGCCTCGCCAAGATCAATCTGGTAGCGATTTGCAATTGCAAGGGGATAATTGAGAATGTCCGCAAGTTCGTAAGCGACATCCTTGACCTCGGATTCAGGATCCACAGCCAGCCCAGAAGTCTTTCGAACCGCTTTGAAAAGTTCGCCGATTTCTTCCCCCAACAACAGGCATTTCTCAGTGGTGGATTGGGCGTGAAAGCCACGCTTGATCTCGGTGAGCGCCACATGCTCTTGCAGCGCGTGGAGTGGCGCCTCTCTGGTGATCATGAGCTTCCTCCTGAAGTGTCGGGCGAGCTGGCACCGACGATTCTAGCCGCGCTGAAGTTGGTCCGAGCGATCCAAGTCGGTGGACTATTCATGACTGAGGCCGGGCATGTCTATCTGTCTAAGCCTAGGATTACTTGGAGCCTGGATCATCTAGGGGCTTAATTGGGGCGCAGTGATCGTCGAGGCGTTCGCTTCTTTCGTAGCGGTTTGGGCAGCCAATGTCGCTGCTCCCAGCCCTGATGCAAATACGATGCGCGTGGCAGATTGTCTGCTAAGTGACCCTTCGAAGGAGGGAGTATGGCAGTTCCCGATGAGGTGCGTGCCCGTATTTTGGAGAGGGTCAGGAAAGACTGGCCTGATGACTTCGCGATGCAAAAATACACGCTCGATAAGCAGCTGGAAGCTTATCTGGAGTTTCATCGCTTTTACGGTTCGCTTGAGCCCAGCGACTTCGTCGATGGCATCTTCTCTAAGGCGTTGGCGGAGTGGCCCGACGACTACGACATGCAGCTACACACTGCAACAAGACAGCTAGAAGCCGCCATCGATCTCTTTCAGTATCAGGACCCACGTGTACCCGGCGAGGTGCTAGAGGCCATTCGGTCCAAGGCGTTCTCCGACTGGCCGGATGACTATGACATGCAACTGCATACGCTTAAAGACCAGGTGTCAGCGTGGCTGTCGCTCAATGGCTAAAGGCCGGTAAGCAGGACACGCTCGGGAGGGTGCTCCCGTGTAGCTCCAAGTCGAAATTTCTGGAGAAACCCTCAAAAACAGCCAGAAAACTTAATCACACATGTATTGCTTCATCAGCGGCGTGTGCTCTTCGTGGCCCTTCGCCGGACCGCTCTTTTGATTGTTCTGCATCTGATTCAAGGCTTTACGAATCTCTGGTTCGGTTGGGAGCGGTCGAGCGCGGACACGTGCCAGAAAGGAGGCGCTCATGACCACCCGGGTCGAGGAACCGCTCCGGTTCGCACCTGTCCCCGCGGACGGCGCCACGGGCAAGGCCGTCAATTTTGCCCCGAATAGGGCCCGATGGCGCTATGCGGTTTTCGACGGCCATCGCGACGCAGCGTTGGGTTTCGCAGTGGCGGTCGATCGGACGGGCGGGGCGCGGTCTCCAATGCAGGGTACGTCGGGAGGTCGCGAGCGGCCCTGTTCGCGGCTTCGCATTGTACATACGCATGAGTATGGTTTGGCTGCCCGCAAGTGGGCGGCACTGAGCACCGCGGCCACTGCGCCGCCGATCTTCGGTGTGTCTGCTTCGTCCCGCGGTCCGAAAGCGTCCTTGGATCGCGTTGTTCCTGATGTCATGCGCCAGAAACTCCATGCCGCCGTGCTGCTGGCCTGCTTCTGGGCCGGCGGCAATGTGGGCGCACAGCCGGCATCGCAACAGGCGGCCCTGCCGGACGCCTCGCCGCATGCGATGGGAGCCGCCGCCGCGGCGCCGAATACCGAAGCCATCCGCGACTCGATCGCCGGCCCCTTGATCCAGGCGCTATCGGCGCGGCTAGGCGGTCGTGCCGTGGAGCTGCGACTGGATGTCGTCGACGTCCGCACCATCGGCGCCGACGAGCGTGCGATCAGCGGCTCCGGCGACGCGCAGGTCGTGGGCACGCAGGGCTGGATCGACTTCCGGTTCGGCCTGCGCTACGACGGTCGCCTGCGCAGGACGAGCTATCCCGAAGTCAGCATCGATGGCGTCGCCGCAGGAGAGCGCGACCTTCTCAACGACCCGCATCTGGTGCAGCGGCTTGAAGCCATCGTGATCGCGGACATGGCCCGGGAGCTGCGCAAGCCCTCGGCCTGGCTCCGTTTGGACAGCGTCTCCACCGTCCAGGGCGACGGCCGCCATCTGCGGATCGACGCGCGGGGCACGGCCTACCTCGATCGCTATGGCCCCGGCACTCCGCTGACCGTCGTGGCCCTTTACGACCGTTCCAGCGACGCCTGGCTGAAGCTCGAATACGGCCCGGGCCAAGAAGCCTCCAACCGCGTCTGGGATCGGCGGTTGTCGTCGCGTTGACGCCGCATGGCGGGGGCGCGCGTCGGCCCCGCGCCGCCGCGGGTGCGCCGAACGCCGCAGTCACGAACACCCGGCCGCGTCCGGGCCGCGGCGCGACGATCCGGAGCCGATGCGTCGAATCGACGATCCGATCGCGTTCGACGGCCGGAACGCCGCGATTCTCTCGTTGCTCAGGTAGAGCCAGCCCGTTTGGAGAGCGAGCGTCCTTTGCCCGGAAACGGGGTAGCCAGGAGTGAGGGCTACGCATCGGCAGGTAAAGCGTCATGAAGGATCACCCGGTAGCGTACTTTCGCTTCAGCGATCTCGATCCAGCGCGGAAACCAACAGGGGGCAGCTGTCGTCGCGTGCATTGCACGAGGGGCGGATAGCGCCATGAGCATCGCGCTGGCCAGTCGCAAGAACCGAGCATTGCTGCTGCTTTGGCTGGGCGAGACCTGGCTGCTGATCCTGTCGGTCATGGTGGCGGCATGGCTGCGCTTCCTGGAGACGTCGCAAGGTTTGTTCACCTTCTTTCAGTGGGCGCCGGTGCGCGCGTTCGTGTTCGCGGCCTTCATCACCGTGTCGATGGTGGCGTTCGGCCTGTACCAGGTGCACGTGCGCCACAGCCGGATGGAGTTCCTGATCCGGTTGTTGTTGTCTTTCGCATTCGGCGGCATCGCCTTGCTGGTGCTGTACTACCTGGTTCCGATGGCCTACATCGGCCGCGGCGTGCTGGCGCTGGCGCTGGCCATCGGTCTGATCGCGGTGACGGCGCTGCGCCTGATCGTCGAGCGGGTATTCAAGACGGACGTGTTCAGGCGTCGGGTGTTGGTGTTCGGCGCGGGCAAGAACGCCGACCTCATCAACAGTCGTCTGCGGCGGGGATCCGACCGTAGGTCCTTCGTGGTGGTGGGTTTCGTGCCGGTGCCGGGTCAGCCCGTGGTGGTGCCAGAGAAACTGCTGCTCAGCACGGATTTCGCCCTGTCCGAAATGGCGGAGTGGTTGCACGTCTACGAGATCGTCGTCGCGCCCGATGAGCGGCGCGGCGCGCTGCCGATGGAGGAAATGCTGACCTGCGCGCAGCGCGGAATCACCGTGACCGACCTGTCGACGTTCTTCGAGCGCGAGGCCGGCATGGTGAAGTTGAACGTTGCGGATCCTTCGTGGCTTGCGTTCTCGGGCGGTTTCGACCACTCGATGCCGCGCCGCCTCAACAAGCGGTTCTTCGATCTGGCCGCGGCCTGCGCCCTGTTGCTGGTCGCCTGGCCGTTCATGCTGCTGGTGGCCGCGTGCATCGCGCTGGAGTCGCGCGGTCCGATCCTGTATCGGCAGACGCGCATCGGAGAGAACGGGCGCACGTTCGAGCTGATCAAGTTCCGCAGCATGCGCGTGGATGCCGAATCCGATGGCGTGGCGAAGTGGGCGACCAAGAACGACGATCGCACCACCCGTGTCGGACGGATCATCCGCCTGTCGCGCCTGGATGAGCTTCCCCAGCTGTTCAACATCCTGCTCGGGGAGATGAGCTTCGTCGGTCCGCGGCCCGAGCGGCCGCAGTTCGTCGACATGCTCAGCCAGGAAGTGCGCTACTACAACGTCCGCCATTGCGTGAAACCGGGCCTGACCGGCTGGGCGCAGCTGCGCTATCCCTACGGAGCCTCGGTGCGGGATGCCGAAGAGAAGCTGACGTTCGACCTGTTCTACGTGAAGAACCACGGACTGGTGTTCGACCTGTTGATCATGCTGCAGACGGTCGAGGTGGTTCTGTTTCGCCGCGGTTCGCGCTGACCCCGCCGGCGGGCGGTTGCCTGCGTTTCGTGATCAGCCCGAAGATTCGGACCGGTCCGCCTTGTGCCGTGCGCCGACGAAAGCCAATCGCACTTCGCCGAAACGTTCCGCGATATAGCCCAGCAGCGCATGGATGAACAAGATGACGCCTGCCATCTCCATGCCTTCTTCCAGGCTGACGAGTACGTGATAGGTCAGGTTCCTATGGCCGTGCGCCTCGCGCCACCATCCCTCGATGAGTTCGATGCCCAGGGCGCCGCCGAGGTAGACCGCGGCGGAAATCGCGAAGGCGACCGCCGTCCTGCGCGGCAGGCGGAACAGGAAGCGCAGGAAGAACGCGCCCAGCACGCAGACCAGCGCAAGGCCGGGAATCACCCAGGCGAAGAAGAAGATGCCCAGCTGCCGGCCGCCGAGCAGCGCGCGCAAGGGCGCGATCAGCATTTCATGGAACGACAAGGCCTCGTCCACGGCCATCAGCATGAAACCGGCGGCGAGAATCGCCCACTTCGATACGTCGACGCCCTCGTGCCGGCTTTCCAGCACCGCGATCAAGGCGAGGGTCAGCGAGGCGCAGAACAGCAGCAGGGTCGAGAACAATGCCGGGAGGTTGTTCTCTCCGTCCATGCTGATCATCGCCAGGCCGACGACGTGCTCCTGGTGCGCGACCAGGCGGTAGGCCTGCATGCTCATGTTGGCGGCCACGAGCAGGACCGCCGCGAGGGACAGGGGCCAGGTGACGGCCCGTGGGTCGAGCGGGATCTTCCTGGCGTTCATCGTTTTGCCTGTCGCCTGCGTGGTACGGCTGTCGGTTCGCGCCTACCTCATGGAGAACGAGCCCAGGCCGCATCTGCGGACATCGCGGGCCATGCAGCGCCTTCTTCGCATGCGGACGCCGGCGGATCCGGACGCGCGATCCGGGGCCGCTACCTCAGCCATTCTCCCGAAGCCAGCGCCAGCAGGACGAACAGTAGAACCAGGAGCGCGACGGCCAGCGCCAATGCGGCCCGCGACGGCGCCGGCGGGCTATGCTCGGAAGGACGTGGGCTGTAGACGACATAGGCGCGCGATACGCCGGCGTGCGAAGGACCGCCGCGCCCCATCCGATGCGGCGCTTCCCCCGGCAGTCGCCCGTAGCGGCGATGGAATCGGGTCGCCGTGGTGTACAGACCGATCAGGTCGCACAGGTAAGCCGATTCCTGCGATTGCAACTTGGCACCGGGACGGCTGGGGTACAGCTCGGAGATCCGCCGGCGGTAGGCAAGCTGAAGTTCTTCCAGGCTGCAGTTGGGCCTCAGCCCCAGCTCGGAGTAAAGCTGTGTCAGGTCGGCTTTCATCGGAGACCTCCCGTGGCCCTATGGTAGCGCGCGGAACGGGCTGGGGCGCCGATTTTCCCGCGATTCGCGCATGGCCGCATGAGCACCCCCACGACGTTCGTCATGACATCAGCGCGCGATCCTTACCCTGCCGGGTACAGAACCGGGGGATACGACTGGGATGTCATCACGGTGGGCTCGCCAAGCGCTGCGGGCGCGGGCAGGGGAAAGACGGGAATGAACAAGCTATCCGATGGTTCTTCGCAGTACCGTCCGTTGGCCTGCATACCGCAACTGGTCGAACAGCAGGCCGCCGCCAGGCCGGATGCCATCGCCGTCAGCTGCGACGGCGCCAGCCTGAGCTATCGCGAACTGAACGCCAGAGCCAACCAGCTCGCCCATCGCCTGCGTTCCCTGGGAGTGGGGCCGGAGACGTTGGTGGCGATCGGCTTGGAGCGCTCGCTGGAGATGGTGGTGGGGCTGCTCGGCATCCTGAAGTCGGGCGGAGCGTACCTGCCCATAGATGCCTCCTATCCGCGCGATCGCGTGCGGTTCATGTTGGAGGACGCGCGCCCCGCCGTACTGCTGACATCGACAGGGCAGAAGGATGCGCTGCCGGCGACCGACGTGACGAGCTTGATGCTGGATAGCGACTGGACGGAATTCGCAGCGGAGCCTGTGCACGACCCCGAGCCGCTCGCGCGACTCGAGAATCTCGCCTATGTCATCTACACCTCCGGTTCGACGGGCAAGCCCAAGGGCTGCCAGATCACGCACGCCAATGTTGCGCGGCTGTTCGTCGCGACCCAGCCCTGGTTCGAATTCGGCCCGGACGATGTGTGGACCTTCTTCCATTCCCACGCCTTCGATTTTTCGGTGTGGGAGATCTGGGGCGCGCTGATCCACGGCGGACGCGTCGTGGTCGTGCCTTACCTGGCCAGCCGGTCGCCGGAAGTGTTTCTTGCGCTGCTGGCGAGCGAGCGCGTAACCGTGCTCAACCAGACGCCATCGGCGTTCCGCGGGCTGATCCAGGCCGATCTCGCGTCCGCCGCCGAGCCTTCCGGTTTGTCGCTGCGCTACGTGGTGTTCGGAGGCGAAGCCTTGGAACTGCAGATGTTGCGTCCGTGGTTCGAGCGTCACGGCGACCGCTCGCCGCGATTGATCAATATGTACGGCATCACCGAAACCACGGTCCATGTCACCTATCGGCCGATAGCCCGCGCGGACCTGGAGCGCAAAGCGGGCAGCGTGATCGGCGCTCCCATTCCCGATCTTCGCCTGTATGTGCTCGATCCCGAACGGGCGCCGGTCGCCGTCGGCGAGGTCGGCGAGATCCATGTGGCGGGTGCCGGCGTCAGTCGCGGCTATCTCAATCGCCCCGAGTTGACCGCCGAGCGGTTCTTCGACTGGCAGTCGCCCCACGGCGAGTCGGTGCGTTTGTACAAGACCGGCGACCTGGCTCGCCCGCTCGCCGACGGCGATCTGGAATACCTGGGCCGCAGCGACCATCAGGTCAAGATCCGCGGCTTCCGCATCGAGACCGGCGAGATCGAGAGCGTGCTCGCGCGGCACGAATCCGTCCGGGCCTGCGCCGTGATCGCGCTCGACGACCGCGCGGACGGCGAGGCGCGGTTGGTGGCCTATGTCGTTGCCGCCGACGCGCACGCCTCCCAGGCCTCGCTACGCGCCCATCTCGCGACCGCCCTGCCGGACTACATGATTCCCGGCGCATTCGTCCAGCTCGACGCGCTGCCATTGACCGAGAACGGCAAGCTCGACCGTCGTGCGTTGCCGGCGCCGGCGCGGCAGCGGCCCGAACTCGTCCATGCGTTCGAACCCGCCGTCGGCGCGCTTGAGGCGTCGCTTTGCGCCGCATTCGGCGAAATTCTCGCCGTCGACGGCGTCGGGCGCCACGACAACTTCTTCGAACTCGGCGGCGATTCGATGCTGGCCGCCAGGCTGTTGCAACGGCTTCAGCAAGCCGGTACGCACGCCGCTGTGATCCCGACCGCGCAGCTGTTCCGGTATCCGACGCCGGCGATGCTGGCCGGCTCGCTCGAAGGCGGCGGCGCCGCGCAGATCGATCCTGCGCGTTATGCGTCGGCGCATCGGCAGCAGGCTTGCGGGGCGGTGGCCGAACCCATCGCCATCGTAGCGATGGCGGGGCGCTTTCCCGGCGCCGCGGATGTCGAGGCGTTCTGGCGCAACCTCTGCGAGGGACGCGATTCGATCACGGTCTTCGGTCCCGAGGATCTGGATCCCGCGGTCGGCGCGCAGGATCGCGACGATCCGGCGTATGTGCCCGCGCGTGGCGTGATCGACGGTGTCGAGCAGTTCGACGCGGCCTTCTTCGGCATCGGTCCGAAGGAAGCCGAACTGATGGACCCGCAACAGCGGATATTCCTGGAGCTCGCCTGGGAATGCCTGGAGCGCGCCGGCCACGTGCCCGACGCGACCCCGACCCCGGTGGGCGTGTTCGGCGGCATGTTCAATGCCAGCTATTTCCAGCGGCATGTGAGCGCGCACCCGGACCTGGTCGACAAGGTCGGCGCCTTCCAGGTGATGTTGAACAACGAGAAGGACTTCATCGCCACCCGGGTCGCGCATAAGCTCAACCTGACCGGGCCCGCGGTCAGCGTGCATACGGCTTGTTCGACCTCGCTGGTGGCGATCTGCCAGGCCATCGACAGCCTGACGCTCGGCCATTGCGACATGGCTTTGGCCGGCGGCATCACCGTCACTTGTCCGCCGCGTAGCGGCTATTTCTACCAGGAAGGATCGATGCTGTCGCCCGATGGCCACACACGGCCGTTCGATGCGAACGCACAGGGCACGGTGTTCAGCGATGGCGCGGCGATCGTGCTGCTCAAGCGCCTGTCCGATGCCGTGGCGGACGGCAACCAGGTGTTCGCGGTGATCCGCGGCGGCGCGGTCAACAACGACGGCGCCGGCAAGGCCAGTTTCACCGCGCCCAGCAGCGAGGGCCAGGCAGCGGTCATCTCCATGGCCCACGATCGCGCAGGAGTGGATCCGCGCAGCATCGGCTATGTCGAAACCCACGGCACCGCAACGCCGGTCGGCGACCCGATCGAGATCGAGGGCCTGACGCGCGCCTTCCGTCGCGGTACCGATGAGCGCGGCTTCTGCAGGATCGGATCGGTGAAAAGCAACGTCGGTCACCTGGTCATAGCCGCGGGAGCGGCCGGCGTGATCAAGACCGCGCTGGCCTTGGCCGAGCAACGGATTCCGGCGACCGCGCATTTCAAGTCTCCCAATCCGGCCATCGACTTCTGCGGATCGCCGTTCGTCGTCAACGACGTTCTGACCGATTGGCCGGCCACGGACGTCCCGCGTCGCGCGGGCGTGAGTTCGTTTGGCGTCGGCGGCACCAATGCGCACGTCGTGCTGGAGGAGGCGCCGCAGCTGCCGGCGTCGGACTTGGCGAAGGGGCCGCAACTTATCGTGCTGTCCGCGCGCACGCCGACGGCGCTGTCGCGCGCGGCGACGCAACTGGCCGAGCATCTTGATGGCGAGCCGGATATCAATCTGGCCGACGTGGCGTGGACGCTATCCGTAGGCCGGAAGGCGTTCGCGCATCGCATTGCGGTCGTTGCCGACGATGCCGCTGGCGCGGCGGCGCAGCTGCGCAGTCCGGAAGTCGCCGCTGCCGCGGCGCGCAGCAAGCTTGCGCGGCCGGGCGGCGTCGTATTCCTGTTCCCCGGACAGGGCGCGACCTATCCGGCCATGGGCCGCGGCCTGTACGAGACGGAGCCGGCATTCCGGGCCGCGTTCGACGCTTGCGCCGATGCCCTGCTCGCCGAACTCGGCTTCGACCTGCGCGAACGCGTTTTCTCGGACGATCCGGAGGCGCTGCTGCCCACCGCGATCATGCAACCGGCGACGTTCGCGGTCGAATACTCGCTGGCGCAGCTGTGGATGAGCCACGGTATCGTGCCGGCGGCGATGATCGGACACAGCGTGGGCGAATTCGTCGCCGCCACGCTGGCGGGGGTGTTCGCCTTGCCGGATGCGCTGAAGCTGGTGGCGCGGCGTGGCGCGCTGATGCAGGCGCAGCCCGCCGGCGGCATGCTGTCGGTGCGGCTGGGCTTGGACGAGCTGCTGGCCAGGAAGCCCGACGATCTGTCGCTGGCCGCCGAGAACGCGCCCGGGAGCGTGGTCGTCGCCGGGACGCTGGACGCGATCGCGCGCTTCCAGGCCGAACTCGAAGCCCAGGGTGTCGCCTGTCGTGCCCTACGCACCTCGCATGCGTTCCATTCGCAGATGATGGAACCCGTGGTGGCTCCGTTCCGCGCCGAAGTGGCTGCCTTGAAGCTGTCCGCGCCTTCGATTCCGATCGTCTCGACCGCGACCGGAGATTGGCTGGACGATTCATCCGCAAAGTCTCCCGACTACTGGGCGTCGCACCTGCGTGAGCCCGTCCGCTTCGCGACGGCACTGGGCAAGGTGCTCGAAACGCCGTCGCGCGTGCTGCTCGAAGTGGGGCCGCGCGCCAGCTTGAGCGCCTTGTCGCGCCAGCACCCCGCCATGTCGAAGCAGCAGGCCATGGCGGTGCCCACGCTTGCCGACGATCCCGCCGTCGAAACCGCCAGTTTCCTTGCCGCCGCGGGCCAGCTATGGTGTCGTGGCACGCCGCTGGACATCGCCGCGTTCGACCGCCGTCACGGCCGCCGGCGCGTGCGGCTGCCCACCTATCCGTTCGAGCGTCAGCGCTTCTGGGTCGAGGCCGCGGCCGGCTCGAACGTCGTGCGACTTCCCGGCACGGCTGCCACGCACGCGATCCCGCACGAGCCTGACATGGCTTCCGCGCGCACCGTCGAGGATGCTGCCGTGGCGGCCACGGCGGCAGCGCCGGACCGGCATGCGCGGCTGGTCGCCCAGCTTTCCGGCCTCTTCGAGGACGTGGTCGGGCTCGATCTTTCCGAGGTCGATACCGAGGCCAATTTCATCGAGCTCGGCCTGGACAGCCTGATGCTGACCCAGGTGGCGCTGCGCCTGCAGAAGACATTCCCGGTCAAACTGACGTTCCGGCAGCTGATGAGCGAATGCAGCAGCCTGCAACGCCTGGCGGCGATGCTGGATGCGCAGCTGCCGGCGGAGCCCGCGAGCACGCCGGCGCCAGTGGCCGGGACATCCGCCCCGGACAGCGCGACGAACCTGGCGCACCGCCAGCCGGAGCAACGGACGCAGCCAGAGCATCGGCCGCTCGCCGCTCCGGGGCTTTCGATGGACGCATCAACCTCCGCGCTGCCCGGCGATGAAGCCGCGACGCACGCATCTGCCGGCCACGGGTCGCTCGCGCGCGTGGCGCCCACCACGGAGCCGCAGCGCGAGATCTGGCTGGCCGATCAGCTAGGGCGGGAAGCGTCGCTGGCCTTCAATCTATCGGTATCGCTGCATTTCCACGGCGAGCTGAATGTCGGGTTCCTGCGCGAGGCCCTGCAGGAACTGGTGGATCGGCACGAATCCTTGCGTGCCAGCATTGGGCCGGACGGATACAGCTTCCGCGTGCTGGAGCGATACGCCTTGCCGCTGTCGATCGAGGATCTTGCGTCGGTGCGGCCGGTCGTCGGGCAGGCGGCGGTCGACGAGCGCGTTCGGCGGACCGTGGAAACGCCGTTCGAGCTGGCCCAGGGGCCATTGTTCCGCGCCGAGTTGCTGCGCCTGGCGGAAGACGATCATCTTCTGCTGTTGACCGCGCACCACATCGTCTGCGACGGATGGTCGTGGTGGGCCATCGTGCGCGAGCTTGGCGCCCTGTACGGAAAACGCTTCGAGACGACGGCGCCGACGTTGCCGGAAGCATCCTCGTTCGTCGATTACGCACTGGCCGAAGCCGGTCATCAGGGCGATGCGGCCCATGCGGCCGACGAGGCGTATTGGCTCTCGCGCTTCGCCGCCGGTGCGCCGGTGCTGGAGCTGCCCACGGACCGGCCGCGGCCACCGAGCCGTAGCTTCGCGTCGGCACGCCTGGACCACGTACTCGATGGCGGCTTGCTGGAGGCCCTGCGCCGGATGGGCGCGGCCCGCGGCGTCGGCATGTTCGCCACGCTGCTGGCGGGTTTCTCGGCGCTGCTGTCGCGCCTGTCGTCGCAATCTGAGGTGGTGGTCGGGATCCCCGCGGCCGGGCAGGCGGTGTGCGGCGCCGACCATTTGGTGGGGCATTGCGTCAACCTGCTGCCGCTGCGCTTCGAACTCGATCCGGCCAAGTCGTTCGCGCATGCGATCGACGACGCGCAGTCCATGTTGCTCGATGCGCTGGAACACCAGCGCTACACCTTCGGAACGCTGCTCAGAAAGTTGCGGCTGCGGCGCGATCCGGCGCGGATACCGCTGGTGAGCGTGCTGTTCAACCTCGACCAGGCCATGGACCAGCAATCCACCGCGTTTCGCGGCTTGTCCATGGAATTCGACAGCAATCCGCGCAGCTTCGAGACGTTCGAGCTGTTCGTGAACGCCGTGCAGATCGATGGCCAGCTGCGACTCGAATGCCAGTACAACCGAGACCTGTTCGATGCCGCCACCATCCGGCGCTGGTTGCGCGCCTACGAAGCCTTGCTGCGCGCGGCAACGGAGCGCGAGACGGCGAGCTTCGCGAGCCTGCCGCTGGTCGATGAGGTCGCGCGTGCGGAACTGTCGGCATTGCAGCCGGCAGAGATCGCCTACGACCGCGACTGCAGGATGCACGAGTACTTCGAGGCCCAGTGCGATCGTACGCCGGACCAGGTCGCGCTGCGCAGCGGCCAGGCGTCCTTGAGTTATGCCGAATTGGAGGCTCGCGCGAACCGCGTCGCCCACGCGCTGCGCGGCCATGGCGTCCGTCGCGGCGCCTTGGTGGGTCTGGCGCTGGATCGCGGTCCCGACATGCTGGCTGCGTTGCTGGGCATCCTCAAGGCCGGTGCGGGGTATGTGCCCCTGGATCCGCAGTTCCCGAGCGAACGCCTCGCCTACATGGCCGCCGACGCAGGGCTCGCGATGCTGCTGACCACCCGCGAGCACGCCGGCCATTTCGATCTGCGCGGCAGGCCGGTGCTGCTGTTCGACGATGATGCGACCGAACTGGCGGCGGCCGCGACGACACGGCCAGGCCGCGACGAATACGCCGCACAGCCCGAGGATCCGGCCTACGTGATCTACACGTCCGGGTCCACCGGTCGCCCCAAGGGCGTCGTCGTGCCGCACCGGGCCGTGTCCAATTTCCTCGACAGCATGCGCCGCGAGCCTGGACTGGTCGCGCAGGACCGGCTGCTGGCCGTGACCACGCTGTCGTTCGACATCGCGGTGCTGGAACTGCTGCTGCCCCTGGCGGTGGGCGCGCAGATCGTGCTGGCGGATCGCGAAACCGTCGGCGACGGGGCCGCGCTGCGAAAGTTGCTGGAATGCAGCGCTGCGACGGTGATGCAGGGCACGCCCTCGAGTTGGCGCCTGCTGATCGACGCGGGCTGGAACGGCGGGCCCTGCTTCAAGGCTCTGTGCGGCGGCGAACCGATGGCGATCGACCTGGCGACATCGCTGTTGTCGCGTTGCGGATCGCTGTGGAACGTCTATGGCCCCACCGAAACCACGGTGTGGTCCACCTGTGCGCGCATCGTCCCGGCCGCCGACGGACAGGCGCCCGACATCCATATCGGACGGCCGATAGGCAATACCAGCGTGTGGATACTGGATGCGCAGGGCGGGCTTTGCCCGTTCGGCGTGCCGGGCGAGATCTGCATCGGCGGCGAAGGCGTCACCAAGGGATATCTGCAACGCCCTGAGCTGACCGCCGAACGCTTCGTCGCCGATCGCTATACGGCGAGCTCCGCGCAGGCGCCTGGGCGCGATGGCGTCGCCTTGCTGTATCGCACCGGGGATCGCGGCCGCTGGCGCGCGGACGGCAATCTCGAGCACATGGGACGTCTCGACCATCAGGTCAAGGTGCGCGGCTATCGCATCGAACTGGGTGAGATCGAGGCCAATCTCGCCACGCGCCAGGAGATCGCCCGCGCGCTCGTGATCGTGCGCGAGGACCGCGCGAACGACCAGCGCCTGGTGGCCTATGTGGTCGCCGCGCCGGGTGCGAGCATAGAGGAAGCGGCGCTGCGCGCGCACCTGCGCGAGCTGCTGCCGGCCTATATGCTGCCGCAGCATTTCGTCGTGCTGGAAGAGATTCCGCTCTTGCCCAACGGCAAGATCGACCGGAACGCGCTGCTGCCGCCAGTCGCTAAAGAGGAGGCGGTTTCGCCTTCTCCGAGCGCGACTGGGGCGGCAGCCGACCAACGCGTGCGTTACCTGTCTGAGATCTGGTCCGAGTTGTTGGGCCTGCCCGCGGGCCCGGACGACAATTTCTTCGAACTGGGTGGCCATTCGATGCTCGCGGTGCAGATGGCCAATCGGGTCGAGCGCGACACCGGCAAGCGGATCAAGCTGATCCGCCTGGGCGCGGAGACCCTGGCCCAGGTCGCGGCGGGCCTGCCCGTTCCCGGCCAGGGCGCCGTGCCCGCCAACGGCGTGGGCGGACGCATCAGCAGCGGCTTGCGACGGCTGTTCGGATTGAGAGAAGGGTCCGGCCCATGAACTTCGCCACGTTCGGCCGCGGTCGTGAGATTCCGAGGAGGCGATCGCGATGAGCCTCGATGGCTGGGAACCGTTCTGGCTCGGACCGCCGTCGCGCCGCTTGTACGCGGCGTTCCATGGTGCGTCGGGCGCGCCTTCGATCGGTATCGTCCTGGTGCCGCCGTTGCTGCATGAACTGCCGCGCAGCCGGCGTTTCGTCGCCGAGGTCGCCGCCGAACTGGCGGCTCTGGGCTTGCCGACCCTGCGTTTCGACTTCCATGGCACCGGCGATTCCGCGGGCACGGGGGAGGCTTTGGATCTCGATTCGATGCGCCGGGATCTCGAACTGGCGGTGGCCGCGCTGCGCGAAAGGACGCAGGTCGAGCGACTGGTCCTGATCGCATGGCGCGGCGGCGCGCTGGCATTGCCCGGATGGCTCGAGCGCGGCGGCACCGTCGATCTGATCCTGCTTTGGGAGCCGATCGTCGATGGCGCTGCCTGGCTGCGGGAATTGATGGAGGGCGATACGCGAGAACGCGCGGTGCGCCCGCCGCCGCGTGCCGGCGTTGCCCGCGCGACCGATCCGTCGGACGGCCAGCTGATGGGTTTTCCCGCTCCGTCGCGCCTGCGTTCCGAGCTTCGAAAAACGCGCCTGGACGACGGTATGCGTCGGGCTGGGGTGCCGGTATGGGCGATCGTCCGCGACGGGCCGGCGGAGCTTGGCATGGACGTCGCGAAGACCCTGCCGTTACCGGCGAATGCTCCCAGCTTCAATGTAGGCGCCGCGATGGATGCGACGTTCTTCCTCACCCCTCCGGTCCGCGAACTGGTCGCGAAGCTGGGGCGGGCCGTCCGCGAGGAAACATGGGCATGAATGCGGTGCTGGACGCCCATCCCGTAGAGGCGGCCGCGGCCGACGAGGTGTTCGTGCGCTTCGGCCCCGACGGGCGATTGCATGGCGTGCTCAGCGGCGCTCCGGGGACCGGGCCGACCCTGCTGTTGCCGAGCGCGGGTTTGCAACCGCGATCCGGGCCGTTCCGACTGCACGCGCTGCTGGCCCAGCGGCTCGCGGAACAGGGGGTTCGGACCTTCCGTTACGACATCCCGGGCGTGGGCGAAGCGCCGCGCATGCCGGAATGCGACGCCACCCAGGCGACGATCGCCGCGCTCGACCGACTCGAGGCCATGCACGGCTGTCGCAGCTTCGCGGTGGGCGGAATCTGCAGCGCCGCCGATACGGGCTGGGACGTCGCCAATATCGATCCGCGCGTGTCGGCGGTGTTGTTGTTGGATGGCCTGTGCTTCGCCGGCCCCTGGTATTACTACGCCCGGGCGCTGGAACTCTTGCGTCGCCTGCCCAGGGAATGGCGGCATTTCGCCCGCAAGCTGCGCGGACGCATGCGCGCGAACGCCGGTCTGGATTCGAACGCCTTTCGCACCTGGCCCGGCCACGCGCAGGCCAGGGAGCAGTTCGCGGCGATGGTGGCGCGAGATGTCCGCTTGCTGTGCATCTTCAGCGGCGGCTTCGCCGATCGGTTCCTGCATCCGCGCCAGTTCGAGTGGACCTTCGGCGCCGCGGCGCGCGACCCGCGCGTGACGATGCATTACTGGCCCGATTGCGATCACACCTATTTCGGGCGGGCGCAGCGCGAACGCCTGATCGAAACGATCACGGGCTGGATGAGCCGACTGCCAGGGCATCGGACCGGATGAAAGATATCGGCACGCAAGAGCGGACCCCGCTGTATCCCGCACCGGCGGGCGCGCAGCGGTCTTTGCGCGTGGCACTGGTGGGGCCGCCCCGGGTGCCGGGGTGGGTGCGGGCATTCCATGGCCTGATAGCCGGCTACGACTGGATCGAGCTGACGACTCTGGCCGATGCCGACGCGGCCCTGTCGAAGGTGTCCGGGATTCCCGCAAGCGTTCGCGCCTTGCTCGCGTTCGAGCATGCCGTGCTCGGCGGCAGTCGCAGCCTGGCGATGGTGCCGATGCCGGCCGATTCCGGCGGGGAAGCCGGTCGTGCGGCGGTCGGCCCCGGAGACGACATCCCTGTGCCGGAACGCATCGGCGGCTTGCGGCCCGATCTCGTCATCGCGCTCGGCACGGAATCCTGGGCGTCCACGCTGGCCGCTCAGTTGGAATGCGCATGTTGGCACGTCGACGCGAGCTTGCTGGACGAGCGCAACGCGGGGCTCTCGCTGCTCGGCCCGATGATGCGCCGTGAAACGGCGACGCGTATGGCCCTGGTCCTGCACGAGCCGAACCGGGCTCCCGTAGAGCTGGCGGCCAGTTGGGGCAGGACTCGCGCGACTTCGTTTCTCAAACAGCGCGAGGATGCATTCCGCAAGCTGCCGGCCCTGTTGCTGCGCGGCTTGCACCGCATGGCCCAGGCAGACCTGGCCGCCGGCTCCCATTCGATGGCGACGCTGGCGCTTCAGCCGGAGGCGCCGGCCGGACGGGCTGCGGGACTGCGCGCTTTCCTGTCGATCCTGCGCGCTTCTCCGCGCTGGCTGACGGGTTGGTTCCGCAACGCGCGCGTCGGCTGGACGCTGGTGCTGCGCCTGGACGGAACGCCGCTGGATCCTTGGGCGCCGGCGATCGGATCGCACGCGCTGCTGAAAGCGCCGAAGGGATGGTGGGGCGATCCCTGCGTAGTGATGGCGCAAGACCGCAGGCTGCTGTTCGTGGAGGAGATGCTGGATCCGCGCCTGAAGAAGGCCACCATCGCTTGCGTGGAACTGACCGCGGGAGGAGCGCGCGCGCTGGGTGTCGCGCTGGACGAGCCTGGCCATCTGTCTTTCCCGCAAGTCTTCGCATGGCAGGGACAGTGGTACATGACGGTCGAGTCCGGCTACGACCGGCGCGTCAGCCTGTATCGGGCCACGGATTTCCCCTTGGGATGGGCCAGGGTGCAGGACCTGGTCACCGGCCGCGTCTGCGTGGATCCGACCCTGCACCACCACGACGGTCGCTGGTACCTGTTCGCCAACGTCGCGGAGAACGATAACAACACCTGCGACGAACTGTTCCTGTTCGTCGCCGACCGGCTCGAGGGGCCGTATGCGCCGCATCCGGCGTCTCCCATCGTCTGCGACGTACGTCGCGCCCGCATGGCGGGGCGGTTGTTCCGGCGCGGCGGCAGCCTGATTCGGCCAGCCCAGGATTGCGGGCCCGGCTACGGCAATGCCGTCGTGTTCAACGAGGTGCTGGAGCTGGGGCCCACCACCTATCGCGAACGGCAACTTTCGCGGCTCGCCCCTCACCTGACGCGTAGCGTCGATGGCTGCCATACCTACAACGTTGCGGGCAGCGTCGAGGTCCTGGACGTCCTCGGGCGTCCGCCGAACGGGACGGCATACGTGGAAGTGCTGGATGAGCGGGCCGCTGCCGGTACGCGCGATCGCGCGCCTTTTCCCCCCGCGACGGGGCCGCTGGCTTCCCCCGCGCAACCTCCGGCCAGCGGCCCGGCGCATCCGGGCGCTCCGCCACGGTGATGCGAGTGTTCCTTCATGGCGATCGTGGTCATACGAGATGAATAGTTCGACGGAGCGCGCGCCGGACGCGGACGAGGACATTCGCGCCGTGCCCAGGGAGCGGCCCGGCATCGTTACGCATTATCTGCGCTATTCGATCTCGAACGGCCTGGTGATGCTGGCGGGCTTCATCTCGTTCCCGATCCTGACCCGGTTCCTCGACAACACTCAGTTCGGCATTCTCAGGTACTACGACACTCTGATGCTGCTGGGCGTGGCGATCATCAAGCTCGGCACGCCGCACGCGATCGTGCGCTTCTACCCCTACGACGGGAGCGAGCGGCGGATGCAGGAGTTCGGCACCAACATGGTGCTGCTGCCGCTGATGCTGTCCGCAACGATATGGCTGGCCGGGGTGTCCGTGCTCGTGCTCTGGTCCTGGCTGGGGGCAGGCACGTTCTCCCCGCTGGTCTGGTGCGCGGTGCTGATGATGCCGATGCTGGCGGCCGTCAACATCGTGCAGATGGTGATACGCGCGAGCGAGCGCTCGGATATCGTGATGGCCATGCGCGTCATCGGGCGCATGCTCGAGTTGGTGTTCGTGCTGGCCGCCGTGATCCTGGTGCAAAGAAGCGCGCTGGCGGTATACGGCGGCAAGATCGTCGCCACCTTGCTGCTGCTGGCGTGGCTCGCGCATTGGATGTACCGCAACGTCGAGGTGGCGCGCGACGCGATCGACTGGCGCGCCGTACGTGGCGGCCTGATCTACGGGCTTCCGCTGATGGCGCATGAGCTGGCTTTCAGCGTCCTGGCCAACGTGGACCGCTTCCTGCTCAAGCAGATCACCGGCGATTTCGCGACGGTCGGCATCTATGCCATCGGCTATGCGCTCGCGATGCAGCTGAACGTTTTCATAGACGCGACCTTATCAGAGGCTTTCACGCCGGTGGTCATGCGCGCCTACGAAACCGGCGGCAGCGATGCCGTGCGTGCGCTCAAGGAAAAAGTGCTGCTGCCGATGACCTACGCGGTCGTGGCCATCATCGGAATCCTGCTGGTGTCGGGGCAGGACCTGCTGGTGGCGATGAGCGGGCACGACAAGGCCGCATCGGGCGAAGTGTTCGTCGTGATCGGAATCACCGTATCGACCTACGCCGTGCTCGCCATCTCGAACTACGGCCTGCAACTGAAGAAGAAGACGATGCAGGTGCTGATCATCACCTTGGGCGCGGCGCTGCTGAACGTCGTCATGAATCTGGTTCTGATCCCCCGCATGGGTTACATGGGGGCGGCCTGGTCCACGGTGATCGCCTACGGTGCCTTGGCCGCCGCGCAGTTCGCGATCTGCCCGAAGGGCTTGGCGCGCCTGCCGGAGCTGCGTGCGGTCGTCGTGTCGCTCGCCTGCCTGGCGGTGTTGGTGGGCGTGGCGCGCGGCACCGATCTGTTCGGGTTGCACGCCGTTTGGGCCCGTCTGTCCGTCGCCGGATTGCTGTTCGCATCGCTGTATGCCTTGCCGGTCATGGCGCTGGACCGGAAACTGCGGCGGATGGCGATGGCCCTGATGACGCGGTCGCGATGAGGTGACGACCTGGCTGCTATCGCCGCTCGCATGGTTGTTGCTCGCGGGCGTGGCGACGCCCTGGGCGTGGCATCGCCGCCGGCGCCGCCGCTGGCCGTTGATCGCGGCCGTTGCGCTGGCGGCCGCCGCGCTAGCGGCCATGACGCCGCTTGCGGCCAACCTGCTGGTGAAGCCGCTGCAAGCGCCGCTCGCGGCGCCGCTCGCCTGCCGGAACGCAGCGCCATCGGTCGCCGTCGTGCTGGGCGGCGGCACCGACGGTCGCCCACGCAGCCATGGCGATTTTTCGGTGCTCAACCTGGCTTCTCGGCGACGCATGGATCGCGCGGTCGCGTGGTGGCGCGCGCGCGAAGGGCGCGTGCTCGTGCTGGAGGGCGGTGGGCCGCGCGGAGGCGTCGCCGTCGCCGAACTGATGGCGGCGTACGCACGAATGCAGGGCGTGCCAGCGACGGCCCTGCGCGTGGAAAGCCAATCCGACGATACCTGGGAAAACGCTCGTCATGCCGCACGCCTGTCGCCGCCGCTGCCGCGGCGCATCGTGCTGGTGACTTCGTTGATCCACATGCCGCGCGCTCGCGCGGCGTTCGCCGGTGCGGGCTTCGAAGTGTGCCCGCTGGGCGCGGATGCGCGCGGCTTGCCTTCGCGCCTGCCATGGGCGCTGATTCCGCGAACCAGTGCGCTGGCCAACACGGAGCTGGCCCTGCACGAGTGGGCGGGGCTGGCGTACTACCGCTGGCGCCATCGGCGCGAGGAGCCCGCGCATCCATGAAGCGCGCGCTCGCTAGGCCGCGCTGAGGCCATCCCTCCGACGAGCGGCGCGTCACGCGTCGCAAAAAAAAAGAGCCCCGGAAATCCGGGGCTCTTCGTCGGGTCGCTGCGGATGCTTACTTGTAGACCGAGAAGGTCGTGGTCGCCGTACTCTTCAGGCTGCCGGAGGTGGCCACGGCCGACAGCTTGTAGGTGCCGATCGAGCTGGGACCCGTGCCGGAGGTGAAGGACACGCGGGCATAACCGTTGGCGTCGGTGGTGGCGCTCAGGATCACATGGTTGACGCCGTTGGGCTTCAGCGCGTCGAACGCGACGTTGGCGCCCGAGACCGCCACGCCGTTCTTGAGGACGCGGGCGGTGATGGACACGACTTCGCCGGCCTTGTAGCTGGCCTTGCTGGTGCTGACGGTTTCGGTCAGGCCGGTAGCGGCGGCGGCGCCGACGGCATAAATGGCCGAGGCGTTGGCGGTATGGATCGTGCCGTTGGCGCTGCTGGCACCCGCGCCGATGCCGTAGTTGCCGGCGGTGGCCGTGGTCTTGGACATCACGGCAAGGGTCGCGGTGCCGCTGGCGCCGGGAGAAAGCGCGATCGCGGTCGTCGACAGCTCGCCCGTCCAGCCGCTGGGAACGCTGCGGGCGAGGGCGAACGAGGTGCTGGCGCAGGCACTGCTGTCGTTGTTCTTCAGGTTCAGCGTGTAGCGGTTCTCGGTGCCGGCGGTGACCGCGGCGGTCGGGCCCGTCATGGTCAGGGTCGGCGCCGCGCGGGTGCAGGTCGGAGTCGGCGGCGGAGGGGTGGAGCCGGCCTGGACCTCGTAGGCGCCCACGTCGTTGGCGGCGCCCGAGGGACGCGGCTGCAGGACGAAGTCGGTGGATACGCCGCTGATCGTCGGGGCCTTGTCGGTCACCGGGCTGCCGGCGAGCGGTTCGGCATCGAAGGCAGCCAGGGTCATGTTGGTCAGCTTCGGGTCCTGGGTGCAGGTGGTTCCCGTCTGGCAGGTGCGCACCTTCCAGGCCATGTTGCCGGAGAAGGTCTTGGCCGCCGGAGCGCTGCCGCCGCTGAACAGCGTCGCCGTGGAGCTGTTGGCGTAGTACGGGAAGCCGACCACCAGGTTGTTCTGGATGTTGACCTTGTCGCTGGAGGCGCCTTCGCCATAGGCGATCTGCGCATCGCCTTCGCCGGCGATGGTGTTGTGGCGCACGGTCGCGGTGTCGTTGCCGGTCAGGATCAGCAGCAGCGTGCTGCCGTAGGCGCGGCACAGATCGCCCTCGGCCATGTAGTACTTGCCGTGGAAATAGGTGCAGTTGCCGACCAGGACCGAGTTCTCGATCAGCGAGTTGCCCTTGATCTTGACCTGGTTGCCGGCGTTGGCGACCGAGTAGATGCGGCGCAGCGTCACGTTGGTCGTGTCCGCGCCGTCCATGTAACGCAGGTCGAGGCCGTCGGAGGTGTTGTGATGGACGAAGGCGTCTTCGATCAGCCATTGGCCGCCGGTGTCGACGGTACCGAAACCGTCGCCGTAGCCGCCGGTGGTCTGCGCCCAGCAGGCCCACGGCTCGCCGGTGGCGACGCGCTCGCCGCAGCCGTTCCAGCCGATCTCGATGTCGCGCATGACCATCTGGCCCGAGTTCGAACCGGTGCCGACGTTGCCGTCCCAGCCGGCGCTGCCGTTCTTGTTCATCTTGACGCGTTCGAGGGTCCAGTTGGACAGGCCGCCGGCGTTGAAGCCACGCGCCGCCATGCCGTGCACGTTCACGTCATGTATCCACACGTTGTTCGAGGCGGTGGCGTACACGCCCACGCGCGCCCAGGCCATGGCGCTGGTGCAGGTCGCTGCGGCATTGGAGTGGTTGTAGACGCAGTCGCTGTTGTCGGTGATTTCGAGATTGCCGATCTCGACGTTCGAGCTGCCGTCGAGATTGAGCACGCGGTGGGTGCCGGCGACGCCGACCAGCTTGGTGCCGGCCTTGCCGAGGATGCGGGTGCGCGAGGACGCGGTCGGACCGCTCGGGACTTTCTGCATGTAACCGCCGCTGCCGATCTGGAAGCTGCCGGCGCCGATCATCAGGGTGTCGCCGCCCACGATGCGCGCGCTACCCGAGGAGGGCATGGCGATATTGGGGTTCTTCCAGGCGCAGGCCTGGGCGGTTCCGCTGCCGGGATAGGCCGCATCGGCGCGGCCGGTGCACTGGGCGGCATCGCCACCATCGGTGCGGACGTAGAAGGTTGCGGCTTGGGCGGAGCCGATAGCGGCAAAGCCAAGCGAGGGAAGCAGGAACGAAAGGAGGGCTCTGGGCAGCTTGCGGCTGCGAAGGGGGGATGGGGACATTTAGTCTTGCAACTCCGTAGGGTTCGGGATGGGATGTGGTGGCACCTCCTTTGTGGCCGGGGGCGGATGCTAGGGACGGGGGGAAGGGTGTTTTGTGCGCTACGTCACAGTTCACGCGATCTTCACGCGTCAGAGATCGACCAAGAGCGTCTTTTGTGACGCAGAACCTGACGCGGCTGGTCATATTCAGCTGGGGTTCTGGGACATAAATGCTGAACAGGGGTTCCGCTGCCCTGTTTGCGCAAAGTCGCGGCCCGATTCGGCCGCTGCGAGCTTAAGCGCGCTACGGCGGGGTCGCGGAGGAGCCGCCCCCGACTGACCCGGAATAGAGCGTGCCAAGGAACCGGCATGCCTTCACGCGCCGCCGATTTGGCTGACTAGGTCTGGGGTGGTTGCGTCGCATTTTGTGCTGAGACAGCGGCCTGAATGGCCGTCTCGTCGGACGTTTTGGCGGACGCAGACGCCCCCGCTCGGCCGGCACGAGGCGCGGCCAGGGCGGGTTCGCGATCGGCGGTGCGCCGCCGATTTTGGGCGGCGAAAAGGCGGTCCGGCCCTAGCCGAACTTGTCGTCGTAATCGGTCCTGTTGACGTAACCGGCCGAGCCTTCCT
Organism: Lysobacter sp. CCNWLW3; assembly: GCF_036697405.1. Lineage (NCBI taxonomy): Bacteria > Pseudomonadati > Pseudomonadota > Gammaproteobacteria > Lysobacterales > Lysobacteraceae > Lysobacter > Lysobacter sp. CCNWLW3. Next base: position 935,291 of record NZ_JBAHWA010000001.1, on the reverse strand, counting down.
GGGAAATGATCCTGCCCGGCACGCCGACCACGACCGAGTCGTCCGGGATGTCCGTCGTGACCACGCAGTTGGCGCCGATCGCGACGTTGTTGCCGATACGGACGCTGCCGGCGATCACCGCCCCGGGACCGATGTAGATGTTGTCCCCCAGGACCGGATAGCCCTGATTCCTGCCGCGGTTCGCCCGCCCGATCGTCACGCCCTGGGAAATGTTGCAGTTGCGGCCGATCGTGGCCTTCTGGCTGACGACGATGCCGCCGAAGTGGCCGATGTAGAAGCCGCTGCCGATGGAGGTGCCGGCAGGGATGGAAATTCCCAATTTGTAGACCAGGTGCCCGAGCACCAGCCGCGCGAACGGATAGAGCGTGTAGCGCAGCAGGGGCCGGCTCTTCGCGTATGCGCAGGTGCGCATCCAGAAGTTGTATCGGTACGATTCGCCGTGGAAGACGTAGCGAAGCAGCGAGGCCCGCTTCGAGTGTCCGGTGATCCGGTACAGATCCGAAAGCAGCAGGAACCGGTATTGCGCAAACGTCATGGCTTGTCCCGCCTGCGGGCGTTGCGAGGATGCGTCGCCGATCCCCGACGCCTGGTTAGACGGACGCAGGCTGTCGTCCATCAGTCGTTCGCCTTCAGCTGCGACACCACGGCCTTGAACTTGCCGTTCGCGGATCGCGGTATCGATTCGACGGGCTCGACGATCACGGTCACGTCTCCCAGGCGCTGGCGTACGCGCCTCTCTATGTCGGCGGCGTCGGTCTGGTCGAAAGCCGCGGCCGCCACGACCTTCACGCGGATGCGGTCCAACGCTTCCTGGACGATCTGGCCTTCGACGATATGGTCCTGGCCGACGAAGATCCCGTGGAACCGGACCATCTGGCGCCCGTCCGGTCCGACCACCACATCCTCGACCCGCCCGAGCACTTCCTTCAGTACCGGCATCTGGCGTCCGCAGGCGCAGGGTTCCGGGTCCCACGAGGCGATGTCGCCGACGCGATAGCGGATGAAGGGCTGGTACCGTCGTACGAACCCGGTGGCCACGACTTCGCCGGCTTCGCCGGGATCGCAGGCGCCACCGTCGGGGCGCAGGATCTCGACGACGCCCGCATCCGGGCTCAGGTGCAGGCGCTGGTACGCGCATTCGCTGGCGAAGACGGCGTTCTCGACCGTCCCGTACTCCTCGAACACCCGGCATCCGTAAGCCCGTTGCATGATCGCGCGCATGTCCGGGCTGAGCTTTTCGCTGGTCGTCACCACGGCCTTCAATGGAGGAACGCGGAGCCCGCGGTCCAGGATGTGGCGCGCGAGCAGGTAGTAGGACACGGCGTATCCGGTCAGCCACTGCGTCTTGTGGCGCCATAGCGCTTCCACGTACTGGTCGGCGTTCTCGCGGCTCAGGTGGAAGGCCGAAAAATAAACCTGGTTTTCCACCCGGTTGTAGCGGTGGAAAGGGCCGTTGCTGTTCGCATCGGGTACCACGATGCGGCCGGAGAAGGTCGCACGGCCTTCGCTGAAGGAAGCCCCCGCCCAGTTGGCGGAGCGCGCTTCGCGCAGCGCCCTGGCGTCGCGCGCCTCCCTGGCCGTCCATAGCGTCTGTACCGGCGTGCCGGTCGAACCGCTGGTGAGGAAGCGGTAGCGCAATAGCGGGCGTACGTCGTCGCGGGCGAAGTCCAGCGGGTTGCTGCGGATCGGATCCTTGGACAGCAGCGGAAGCTCCGACAGGCGCCCTGCGCGCGCCGCCGCCTTTTCGTCGTCGCTCCAGGTCAGCCGATAGTAAGGAATGTGGGCGGCGGCATTGCGGAGCAGCATCTTCAGTTGTTCCGCCTGATACGCGGCGAACTTCTCGAACGGCCAGGCGTCGCGGTCGCGGTATCCCTGCAGGAGCTCGCCGTATCCCGGCCCCGAGCGCAGCCAATGGCGATAGAGACCGAACGCCGAGGCGGCGACGTCCTGGCCCCGTTGCGGGAGACGAGCGTAGATCTTGTCGGTCAGGCCCATGCTGGAGTCCGCCCCTAGTGGATCGGCGCCTTGCCGCATGCCACCGCGCCGGCCTTGCCGTTCGCGGGGCTGCCGGCGAGCGGTCGGGCGTCGAAGGCGGCCAGCGTCATGTTGGCCAGACGGGGGTTGCGATCGCAGATCGTGTCGCCGGGGCAGTCGCGCACGTTCCAGGCGATGTTGCCCGCGTATTGGGTGACGGCCCAGGTCTTGCCGCCGCTGAACCCCGTCAGCTTGGCGGGCTGCAGGTAGTACGCCGATCCGATCACCAGGTTGTCGCTGATCCTGATGCGGTCGGTCGGATCGCCCTCGCTGCGGCCGATCTGCACCGCGCCCTCGCCGCTGATGGTGTTGCGGCGGACGATCGCGCTGTCGTGGCCGGTTGTCACCAGTTGCAGCGTGCTGCCATCGGCTCGGCACAGGTCGCGATCGCTCATGAAGAACTTGCGCTTGAAGAAGCTGCAGTGGCCCACGAGCACCGAGTTCTCGATCAGGGAGTTGCCCCTCAGCTTGACCTGGTTGCCCGCATTGGCCACGGCATGGATGCGACGCAGCGTCACCCGTGTCGCGTCGGCGCCGTCCATATAGCGCAGGTCGAGTCCGTCGGAGGTGTTGTGGTGGACGAAGGCGTCTTCGATCAGCCACTGCCCGCCGGTGTCGGTGGTGCCCAGGCCGTCGCCGTAACCGCCGGTCTGTTGCGCCCAGCACGCCCACGGCTCGCCGCTGGCCACGCGTTCGCCGCAGCCGTTCCAGGCGATCTCGACGTCGCGCAGGACGATCCTGCCGGAGTTGGAACCGCCGTCGCCGATGTTCCCATCCCAGCCCGCTGTGCCGTTGCGGTTGAGCTTGACGCGCTCCAGCGTCCAGTCGCCGATGCCGCCGGCGTTGATGCCGCGGGCCGCGAGCCCATGGATGTCGAGGTCATGCAGCCAGACGTTGCGCGAGGCTCGGGCGTACAGCCCTACGCGGGCCCAGGGCATGGAGCCGGTGCAGGCCGCCGCGGGGTCGGGATGCCTGTGGACGCAGTCGCTGCCGTCGGTGATTTCGAGATGGCCGATTTCCAGGTTCGAACTGCCGTCCAGGTTGAGCACGCGATGCGTGCCCGCGACGCCGATCAGCTTCGGAGCCGCGCCCGGGTTGCCCAGCACGCGTGTCGGATTCGCGCGGCCGGGACCGCTGGGTACGGCCTGCATGGCCCCGCCGCTGCCGATCTGGTAAGCGCCGGCGCCGATCATCAGGGTGTCGCCGCCGGCGATGCGTGCAGGGCCGGAGGCGGGTAGGGCGATGGCAGGACTGTTCCAGGCGCAATCGCCGGCGCCGCCGCCGCCGGCATAGGCGGCGTCGGCGCGACCGTTGCACTGGCGGGCATCGCCGCCGTCGGCGCGAACGTAATAGGTGGTTCCGCCTGCCGACGTCGTCGCTATCGGGATGTCGGACCGGCCGGGACGGCCCGATGGACACAGTTCCGATGCGGGTTCGGCTTCGTCCGCGCACGCGGTCAGGGACGCGAACGCAAACGCCGCGAGCGCCAACCGTGGCGTTCGCCGATGCCTGCTTCCGGTACGACTGCATTGGTGGCGGCGGATGCTGATGCTGTTTCCCCTTGCCCGCGCTCGGACCTCAACGGAACAGGCGCCGGGCCCTCGCAGCCCCCGCAAGCCGCGGCAACGCCCGGGCCGCGAGCGGGAAGCGTTGACCGACCGGAACCGGCATCGGGTTGGGCGTGCTGGAAATCTCCGCCTCCTGGCTCACGTGCGCCTTGATGATGCCGTAGCGCTCCATCAGCCCGCACAGGATCCAGAAGTTGGCCATGATGACGCTGTCGAAGAAGGGGCTGCCGTACAGGTTGCCGAGCGCCATCGACAGGACGGCGAAGGTGAAGCCCAATTCGAGCGTGCGCGCTTGCGAGGGCGCGGCGGCCGCGGCGGAGCGGCGCAGCGAAGCCGCCAGCCGCCAGAGCCGCCAGAACACCCAAAGCAGCGCCAGCAGCCCCAGCGGCCCGCACTCGGCCAGGGTGAGCAGGAAACCGTTGTGCGCGTCCTTGCCGGCGTAGTTGGTGTAATCGCCGATATGCTCGCTGAAGCGCCCCAGGCCCACGCCGGCGGGATGGTCGCGCAGCATGTCGATGGTGCCGTTCCAGATCGAGAAACGGCTGGTGGTGCTGACGTCGAGGGTCACCGAGCCGGTGCCGGAGACCTGCTGGGTCTGTTGGACGCGGTCGACGACGCTGCCGGGCAGCAACGTCGCCGAGGTCGCCACGATCAACAGGGCGGCGAGCATCGCCGCCGGAATGCTGCGCGATACCAGCAGGATCATGATCGAGAACAGGCCGATCAGGTAGGACTGGCGCGAATAGGTCAGCAGGATGGCCATCGCCAGGATCGCGCTGCCTGCGAACGCCGCCCAACGCACCCACCGGCGCTGCCGGTATTGCAGGATCGGCGCGAACAGCATCGGCAGGAACATCGCGAAGAACACGCCCGCGCGGTTCGCCATCTTGATCTGGCCGAAGGGGCCGGTGGCACGCTGGGTCTCGGAAAACTCGCCCAGATTGAACGACAGCCCCTGCAGCACGGCTTCCAGTCCTGCCCCCACGGCGACCAGCAGCACCAGCAGGATCAGCTGCCTGGTCTGCTTCATGTCCAAGCCGCACTTGCGATAGGCGATGTACAGCAAGGGGTACAGGACGGCGACCTTGGCTTCGCGCAAGTCCTTCTCGGCATTGGCCAGGTCGTGCCAATGCGCCGCTATGAAGCCGATCAGCATGGCCAGGAACAGCGCGAGCAAGGGCGGAACGAGATAGCCAGGACGCATCAAGTAGGCGGGTTCTCGCCCGCCCATGAGCATCGCGATCACGAGCAGGGCGACCGAAGTGCCGACGCTGACATCCGCTGGCAGGTGCGCCGTATTCGGAAGAAGGACGATAGGAATGGCATAAAGCAGACGCATCGGATCAGTTCGCCTCGCCGGCGATGCCGGTCGCATGTGCCCGGGATACGAGTTCGGCGTTCATTTCGCCTGGCCGCGCGCGGGGCGTGCGAGCGCGTCGTTGGCGGCGGGACCTCGCGGCCGGAGGCAGCGTTCGTAGACGGCCGATGTCGCGGCACTGAGCGCGTGCGGGCTATGGTGCCGGATCACGTGTTGCGTGGCCGCCTGCGCGAGCCGCGAGCGCAGCAACGGGTCTGCCATGCGCGAGATCGCGATGCGCAATGCCTCGGTGTCGTCGGGGCGGAACAGCAGCCCGGTGCGGTCGTCGTCGATCAGCTCGATATTGCCGCCCACGGCCGAAGCGATCACCGGGCAGCCGGCGGCCATGCTTTCCAGCAGCGCGTTCGAGAGCCCTTCGAAATGGGAAGGCAAGACCAGGAAATCGGCGGCCTGCATCAGTCTGGTCGTATCGGCGCGCTCACCGAGGAAACACAGATCCGCGTCCACGCGTTGGTCCGCAGCGAGCGCTTGGATCGCCATCCGCAGCGGCCCGTCGCCGGCGAGCGCGATCCACGGGCGCTCGCCCGGCCGCATCGTCGCCAAGGCGCGGACCAGGCAGGGCAGGTTCTTGACCGATACGAGCCTGCCGACGAACAGGCCGAACGAGCGCCCATCCGGTACGCCGAGCGAGAGCCGGATCGCCGCACGTTCGTCGCCGGCCAGGCTCGCCGGAATGCCGACGCCATTGGCGATGGTCGCGAACATCGCCTTCGGCGCTCCGGTGCGGCGGGCGGTGGCGTGGGCGCCCGCCTTCGAGTTCGCGATGACGGCGGCGCTTTGGCCTAGGACGAGGCGCTTGAGCCACCAGAACCAGGCCGGCCTGTCGAGCGCAAAACTGCGCTCGGACGCGACCAGCGCCGGCCGCCGGCGCGACAACAGGCGCGCGAGGACCGTAGACCATTCGGCCGTCAGCGAGAAGGCGTGAACGATGGCGTAGTCGCGCTGCCGCAACAGGCGCGCGTAGGCTAGCAGGAAGGCAGGGTCGATCCGGCGGCGCTTCGGCAGGTAGTGCACCACGATGCCGTCGCGCCGGATCGCGTCGGCCAGGAAGGAATCGCAACGGAAGAACGCCAGCTCGGGTTCCCATCGCTGGCGATCCAGGCTCGCGAGCAGATGCTGGACCTGGCGCTGGCTGCCGCCAACTTCCATGCCGTCGATAACCACCAGCAGCCGGTCACGCCGCATGGTTGATGGCTCCTGTCATCAGGCCATGCAGCTTGAGGGCTTCCTTGCGGGCGTCGAATTCCGCTTCGATGCGCTGCCGTGCCGCGATCGACAGTCGCCTGCGCAGCGGCGCGTCGTCCAGCAATCGTTGCAGCGCCTGCGCCAGCGAGGCGGGGTCGCGCTCGGTCGCCAGCAATCCATGCACTTCGTTGCCGATCAGTTCCGGTACGCCGGACACCGGGCAGCTGACGACCGGACAACCGGCGGCCATCGCTTCCATCAGGGCCACCGGAATGCCGTCGCGGCTGCCGTTGGCGGCGATCTGGCAGGGGAGAACGAATATCGTGGCCAGTTCCAGCGCCGTGCGCACGTATTCCTGCGGCTGCGCTCCAGCCAGATCCACCTGTCGCCGCAGCTCGTGGCGATCGATCAGGCTCAGCAGGTCCTCGCGGGCCGGGCCTTCGCCGATCAGGGTGCAATGGAATGGGGTGCCGTTGTCGCGCAGGATCGTCAGGGCTTCGATCAGCGTATGGAAACCCTTTTCGGGAGACAGGCGGCCAACGCCCAGGATCCTGTTTCCGGACGGCTCTTGCGTCCTCACGGAAATCTGCCGCAAGTCGACGCCGCAGTGCACGACCTTCAGCTTGCGCGGTGCCAGCGCGGAGATATTGCGATCCAGCCAGCCCACGTTGTGGCGCGAGATCGTGACCGCCAGCGCCGCGTCGGCGATCTTGCGCGGCAGCAGCTGGTGGTTCCTGAACACGTCATGCGCGTGGCAGGTGAAACCGAATGGGCGTTTCATCACGCGCGCCAGCGCCCAGGCCGAGGTTGTCGGATACGTCGACCAGTGCGCGTGGATGAACTGCGGGTCGAACGCTTGGAGCCAGGGGATCTGGCTCAGGCTGCGGACCAGCGTGGCCAGCGATTTGGCCAGCACCGCCGGAGTGCGCCAGGTGTCTGCGACGATGGTGGCGGCGGCGCCGCAGGTTCGGATGGGGTGCGCGAACAGAACCCGCAGGGTATTCCACAGGGTCGGCAGCAGGCCCAGCGGCTGGCGAACGCGATCCAGCAAGGCCGCGGCGTCCGCCTGGATCATGGTTTCGGCGGAGTGCTTCAGGGAGAGGATGCGTACGTCCACCCCGACCTCGACCAGGGTGCGGATCTCGCGAACGATGAAGGTCTCGGACCAACTGGGAAACTGCGAGACCACGTACACGACCCGCTGCAATGGCTGCTGCGGGACCGCCGCGTAGGCCGCGCCGTGCGTGTGCTGCAGCATCGCGGCCGAGGCGCCTTCGGAGCTGATGAACTCATGGCTTGCCCGCGCCCGCATTGTCGTTTACCCGACCTGTGTTCAGTGAAAACAACGTTGCGTGGCGCCAGCGACGGCCAGTGGTCGAGCGGGGCCGGGGCAGGGCGCTTTCCCTCAGCGCTGGGGAGTCCAGGTCACGATGCGTTCGCCGCGCAGAAACCGGAACAGGCTGAGGGCGGAAGCCAGGTTGGTCAGCAGGAAGTAATAGGGTTTCGCGAGCAAGCGCGACTTCCCCGCCAGGCGCAGCGACGTGAATCCGAGCAGGCCCGAGAACAACAACATCAGTTGCAGGGCCAGCAGCCATAGGTAGCGGCCCTGCAGCGCCAGCGCCAGGTTGGCGAGCAGGGCGAGCATCCAGAACACCGGCGACAGGTACCTGAGCAGCTTGTGAGACCATAGTTGCCAGGCGAATGCGCCGAATCTGAGCGGGTTGAGAAAACGCTTCTGGCTGGCCAGCGCCGAGAGGCTGCGCATGCCGACGCGCACGCGCATGGCCAGTTCGCGCTCGGGATGGTCCAGGGTCTGTTCGTAGCACATCGCATCGGGTTCGAGCACGGTGCGCAGGCCTTGCTCCCGAACCACCATCGCGACGACGAAGTCGCTGATCAGCTCCGGCGCGATCTCGCGATAGGCGGAACGGCGGACCGCATACAGGCAGCCTGAGACGCCGATGAGCGAACCGAGCTCGCTTTCCGCCATCCGCAGCATGATTTCATAGTTCCAGTAGGACGTTCCGCCCTGGCCGGTGGCATCGTCCTGCTGCGCGACATAGCTGAGGCGTCCGGCGACGCAGCCCACCGAAGGGTCGTGGAAATTGCGCGTCATCGCCCGCAGGGCATGGGTTTCGATTCGGGTCGTGGCGTCGGTGAAGAGCAGGATGTCCCCGGACGCGGCTGCCGCGGCCGCGTTCTGGCAGGCGGTCTTGCCCTGGCGTCCTTCGATGCGGAGCAGGCGCACGTTGCGGGCCTTGAGGTCGCGCACGATGCGATCGGTCTCGTCGCTGGATGCGTCCGAGGCGACGATGACGTCGATCTGCTGCTGCGGGTAGTCCAGAGCCAGTACGTTGCGGACCTTGTGCGCGATGTCCTTCTCTTCGTTGTAGGCCGTGATGATCACGGTGACGGACGGGGTGATGGCTTGCTTGCGCGACTCGCGCGGGCGGATGCGCGCGATGGCGATCGCCAGGATCGGATAGCCCGCGTAGACGTACGCCAACAGGCAGACCGACCCCCAGAACAGAACTTCGAGCATGGCGCCGGGCCCCTCCGTCAACGTTGCCACCAGACCGCCAGGAGCAGGGCGTTCTCCGTGTATTCCTGATCCGGCACATTGGACTCTCGTTCGTTCCGGATCGCTTCCACGCGCCAACCCCAATGCCGCGTCATCTGATAACTGACGCCCAGGCTGTACGCACGGTCGCGGTCCTCCTCGCTCCGGCTCAGGAACTCGCGGTCGCGCAATGAACCGGTGAGGAACACGGTGACCAGCGGACGCAAGCGATAGTCGACCTGGAAGAACACGCCGCGTTCGGTTCGATTGGCGTCGGCGCGGTCGATATAGCGCAACTGCCTGTACAGCGGACGTACGCGGAAGCCGGCGCGCTCGCCCCTGTAGCGATAGTCGAGTTCGACGTCGCGCTGCCGGTACACGCCGGACGACACCAGCGAGGAGGCGGTGTCCACCAGGTCGGGAACCAGGCTCTCGTCGGGCTCGCGCAGTCGGACCACCAGATCCTGGACCTGGTCGGCGAACTGATGGCGGGCGCGCAGGCGAACGCGGTTTCGCGAATCGGGCTGCCACTGCACCGTAGCCCGCGCGACCGTCGTCGTCGGGTCTTCGCCGATGTCGCGGTTCAGGCGCGAATGGCCGAGGTCCAACTCGTACTCGACCTTGCGCAGCCTGCCTTCGTAGCGGACGAAGGCGTCGTGTCGCGTGTAATCGACGGCGAACGGGGCGTCGTCGAACTCGGCTTTCGTGGAGATCAGGTTAAGCGAAGCTTTCGACGTGGGGGTGAGGTCGCGCTGCAGGGAAGCGGCCGCGCTGTGGCGCTTGCCGTCGAAGTCGGGCGCCACTTCGGCATGCGTGCTGACCCCTCTGAGGTCCAGCTGGAAGCGGGTGGCATCGCCCAGCCGAGCGAAGAAGCTGGGGCCGCCGAGGAAGATGTTGACCCGTTGCAGGTTGCCCGGATACCGCCCGCCACGGATATCGATCGGCTCCTCGCTCAGATAGTCCTCCAGAACCAGGTTCAGCCGTTTCGGCAGCAGCGACCAGTTCAGCTGCCCGGCGAATTCGCTGCGGGTCTCGTCGTCGAACCGGCTGCCGAAGTAGTGGCGACGCTCGAGTTGGCCGCGTGCCTGCAGCTCGACCGATGCCCCTGATTCCTTGAACTCGAAATTCAAGCGGGGCACCAGGACCGTTTCCGTCGCCTGGTTGTCCTCGCTCAGATTGATGTTGTCGCTGTGCAGCGCCTCCAGCTCGAAGCGGTAGTCGAGTTGTCCGGCCTGCGCACTTCCCGCCAACGCGGTCGCCGCGATAATCGCCACGTGCAGCCCGGTCCGGCGCGCGCGCGTCCGGGGCGGATCTGGGGTCGCACCGCGGCGATCAGGCGCTCTCATTGAAAATCACGCCGGCGAACTTAGCGGGATCGAAATTGGCGGCGGCCGCCGCGATCTCGGCGGGAGTGTTCCGGCCGTATCCTGCGACCAGGACCACCACGTCCGCCAGTTCCGACAGGATGCGCGCGTCGGGCGCGCCGAGCGTCGGCGGGCTGTCCAGGAAGATGTAGCGGTCGGAGTAGCTGCTTCGCAGGGAGTCGAGCAGAAGACGCATGCGGAACGAGGAGAAGTATTCGGTCTCCATCTCGCTGTAGGCCGACCGTCCTGCCGGAATCAGCTTGAACCGCGGGATGACGGTGCTGTAGATCATGTCCTCCACGTCGGCGTCCGGGTCCTCCAGGTAGTTGATCAGGCCGCCGCGGGAGTCGTTGATCTTCATCACGGAGTGTTGGACGGGATGCAGCAGGTTGCAATCGATCAGCAACGCGCTCCGCTCCTGGTCGAGGGTGACCGTGAGCGCGAGATTGCGGGCCACGAAGCTCCCTCCGCAGCCCGGACCGACCGGCGCGACCAAAGTGATGAAGTTGTCCGCCGTGGTCGCCAGCAGGCGGGTGCGCAGCTCCCGGAAGGCGTTGACCAGTTGCCGGTTGGCGCCGTCGGCGAAGGGGATGATCGAGCGCTCGATCAATTGTTCGGGCGTCAGGCTCGTGCCCCCTTCGCGGCGCGCCACGCTTTTGTTCCCATGTCCGATGTCAGTCATGTTGGCCGATGCGTCTGCTGCGTGGCGATTGAAGTCGTTCATAGGACATCCGTCATTTTCAGGACGAACACGACGCCGTAGATCAAGGGCACGGCCGCGAACAGGATCGATCCCAGCTTGAGTCGCTTGGCGTGCTGTTCGGTCTGGTCGTGCGTCAGGTGCAGCGGGATGACCCCGAGCACCGGAAGTCCCGCGTCGCGTTCGATCTGCAGCGGAGACCGCACGCGCGGATCGTGCTTGACCAGCATCGACAGCAGTACCAGCGGGACGACCGTCGCCAGCAGCAGGCCGGCCACGGCGAAATGCATCAGGCGCAAGCCCGTGGACTGCAGCGGGGTCGTCGCCGGCTCCAGGATCTGGAAGCCGAGGCTGCGTCCGTCGGCGTCCAGGCTCATCGAAACGCGCGCGTTCTCGCGGCGCTTGAGGAGGTCGTCGAACATTTCCTTGTTGACGTCGTGTACGCGGGTCAGGGCGGTGACGGTGCCTTCGGCGCCGATGATCCGGCGGCTGCGTTCCAGTTCCTCGCGCAGCAGCGCCTGGGCCGTGGCCAGGCGCGACGCCGAGGCGGCGCCCTGGCGGCGGACTTCCGCCAGCTGGGTGCGAAGCTGCTGGTAGACCGGGTTCATCGATGCGGTGCCGCCGGGCAGCACGGCCATCCCGCCGGAATTGGTTCCGGGATTGTTCCGCAGCTCGCGGATCTGGTTGCGGACCCGGACCACGTCCGGATGCTGGGCCGTATAGGACAGCATCAGACGATCCTGTTCCGCCTGCAGGGTCGCGAGCTGGACGTTGGTCTGGGTGGAGCGGGAGATCGTGTTGAGCTGGCTTTCTCGCGAGAGCAGGCTCATCACCTGGCGCTCCTGCGCACCGACGTCGGCCAGATCCATGCTGGCGTTGTCGGTCGCCCGGCGCAGCTCCGCGATGCGCGCGGACACATCGGCATCGACGCCAGGCATGGCGTCCGGGTTGGAACTGCGATAGTCGCGCAGCTTGCGGTCGGCTTCGGAGAATGCGCGCTGGTAGTTCTCCACTTGCGCATCGATGAACTGATACGCGGAACGGCTAGCGCGCGCCCTGGATTCCAGCACCTGTTCTATCAGCGCCTCGGAGAATCGCTTGGTCACCGCGTAGGCGCGTTTCGGATCGGAATCCGAATAGGTGATCTTGACGAGGCTGAGCTTGGGGTCCGTCGAACGTGTCTGGGCACGATCGGTGACCACGATGTCCGTGCTGTTGATGATGGAGTTGATCAACTCCTGCTTCTGCAGCGGACTGGGATGTCCTTCCAGCCAACCGCCGGCCTTCAGCACGTCGTCCATGACGCGGTGCCCGAAGAGAACTTCGCGCGAGATGACGGCGCGGGCGACCTCGTTGGGGGCGGTGGTGCGCCCTTGCATGAGCGGCGCGATCGGGGTGTTGTCCTGGACGAGCACCATCGCCGACGATTTGTACGTGGACGGATTGAGCAGGCCCCAGGTCAGGAACAGCAGGGCTATGGCGGCGAATATGGTGGCGAGCGGCAACAGGTAGCGCCGGAATTCCCTTCGGGCGAGCGACAGCATGGTCAGCGTCGGCAGGCGTTCCGCCGACGTGCCTGGCAACAGCGGTTGCCCGTAGGGATTGTTCACAAGACGCGCTCCGGTACCGTGATCACGTCGCCGGGAGCGACCTTGTAATTGGTGCTGAGATCACCGGCATTGAGAATGTTGTCCAGCTGCACGCCGTAGGCCTGCGCGCCGTCGCCGTTCTTGCGGTGCAGGCTGGAACGGTCGGGCGCGGCGAACTCGGTGACGCCGCCGGCCGCCAGGACCGCATCCAGCACGGTCATGCCCTGCCGGTAGGGAATCGAAACCGGCGTGCGTACCGCACCGGTGACCCGCACGCGCGACAGGTATTCATGGCTTCGCAGCTCGGTGATGATCACCGTCACCTGGGGCTCGATCACGAAGGCCGCGAGCTTTCCCTGCAGTTCCTTGGCGACGGCGTCGGGCGTACGGCCGCCGGCCATGATGTCGCCGACCAGCGGAACCGAGATCTTGCCGTCCGGTCGGACCGGCGCGGTGACGCCCAGCTCGGGATTGCGCCAGACCGAAACCTGGACGAGGTCGTCGACGCCGATCTGGTATGCGTCCGCGACCGGAGCGGCGGCCGGCGGGGCGCCCGACGCGAGGTGCCCCGAACTGGCGCAACCGGCAAGCAGAAGGGGCAGAACCAAAGCCCGAAGGGAGGCTGCGAGGCGCATGGCGATTCTCCGATTGACCCCTCTTGAACAACGCCGGGCGCCGACGCACCCGGCCAAATCCAACGTTGGACAAGACCCGTTCCTTCAGGCCCCGTAGTAGTCGCGGTACCAATCGACGAAGCGAGCGACGCCGACTTCCACCGGAGTCGACGGCGAGTAGCCCACATCCCGGCGCAAGGCTTCGACGTCGGCGCAGGTATCGGGCACGTCGCCCGGCTGCATGGGCAGCAGGCGTCGCTCGGATTTGCGCCCCAGGCAGTCTTCGAGCACCTCGAGGTAGCGCAGCAGTTCGACGGGTCGGTGGTTGCCGATGTTGTAGAGCCGATAGGGCGCGCCGGAACTGGCGGGCGAGGGCGCCGCCGCGGCCCGGTCCGGGTCGGGCATCGGGATCCGGTCGAGCGTGCGGACGATGCCTTCGACGATATCGTCGATGTAGGTGAAGTCGCGGCTGTGACGGCCGTGGTTGAAGAGCTCGATCGGCTCGCCGGCGAGGATCTTGCGCGTGAACAGGAACAGCGCCATGTCCGGCCGACCCCAGGGGCCGTAGACGGTGAAGAAGCGCAGCCCCGTCGTCGGCAACCCGAACAGATGGCTGTAGGTGTGCGCCATCAGCTCGTTGGCCTTCTTGGTCGCGGCATACATGCTCACCGGATGGTCGACGTTGTCGTCGACCGAGAACGGGAGCTTGCGATTGGCGCCGTACACCGAACTGGAGGACGCGTACACGAGGTGTTCTATGGCGCGGTGGCGACAGGCTTCCAGGATGTTCAGGAATCCGACGACGTTGCTGTCGACGTAGGCGCGGGGGTTTTCCAGCGAGTAGCGCACGCCGGCCTGCGCCGCCAGGTTCACGACCCGCTGCGGTCTGAACGAGGCGAAGGCCGCGTCCACGGCCGTGCGGTCCTCGAGCGAGCCGAGCACGAAGCGGAAATTCGCCTGCGGCAGCAGGCGCGCCAGGCGGGCCTGTTTCAGGCTCGGGTCGTAATACGCGTTGAGGTCGTCGAAGCCGAGCACTTCGTCGCCTCGCGCCAGCAGGGTCTGGCTCAGCTTTGCGCCGATGAAGCCCGCCGCGCCGGTGACCAGAACGCGCATGGCGATCACAGGCAGCCGTCGACGCTGGCGCGCGGCAAGGCGCGCTTGACGTCGAAGAGCACGGCCCCGGGTATGCCCAGGCTGCGGATCCGATCCGCTCCCATGGCGACGAACTCCGCATGCGCCACCGCGAGCACGATGGCGTCGTAGCGGCCAGGCTCGGGCTCGGCGACGAGGTCCACGCCGTATTCCTCGTGCGCATGCCCGGCGTCGACCCAGGGGTCGTGAACGTCGACCTGGGCGTTGTAGCAATGAAGTTCGCGGACGATGTCGACCACCTTGGTATTGCGAAGGTCCGGGCAGTTCTCCTTGAAAGCCAGGCCCAGAACCAGCACCCGTGCCCGGGTCATGTCATGGTTGCGCTGGCGCATCAGCTTCACCACCCGGCGCGCGACATGGCTGCCCATGCCGTCGTTGATGCGGCGCCCGGCGAGGATCATGTCGGGGTGGTAGCCGATCTGCTGGGCCTTGTGGGTGAGGTAATAGGGATCCACGCCGATGCAGTGGCCGCCTACCAGGCCGGGACGGAACGGCAGGAAGTTCCACTTGGTGCCGGCCGCTTCGAGCACCTCGTGGGTGTCGATGTCGAGACGATGAAAAAGCAGGGCCAGTTCGTTGATCAGGGCGATGTTGACGTCGCGCTGGATGTTCTCGATGACCTTTGCCGCCTCGGCGACGCGGATGCTGGAGGCCCGGTGGGTACCCGCCTTGATGATCCGCCCATACAGGGTGTCGACCAGCGCGGCGGCCTCCGGCGTCGAGCCCGAGGTGACCTTCATGATGGTTTCCAGGCGGTGCTGCGGGTCGCCCGGATTGATGCGTTCCGGGCTGTAGCCGGCATAGAAGTCCTGGTTGAACGCCAGCTTCGACTCGCGTTCGACGATCGGGACGCAGATCTCCTCCGTCGCCCCGGGATACACCGTCGACTCGTAGATCACGATGCCGCCGCGTCCGATCGCCCGGCCCACCGTCCGGCTGGCCGACTCCAGCGGACGCAGGTCGGGACGCTTGTACTCGTCGATGGGCGTCGGCACGGTCACGATGAACACGTTGCAGCCGGCCAGCGCCGACGGATCGCTGTCGAACGTCAGCAGCGATGCCTCGCGCAGCTCTTCCGCCGTGACCTCGCGGGTGTGGTCGCGATAGGCCTGCAGTTCGGCCACGCGCGCGGTGTCGATGTCGAAGCCGACGGTCGGGAACCGCTTGCCGAACGCCACGGCCAGCGGCAGGCCCACGTAGCCCAAGCCGAGTATCGCGATGCGGGCCTCGTCCGGCGAGGCCAATGGGGCATTGCTTGCCAAGCAGACCTCCCCTGATGGTCGACTACCGAGCCCGTGCTGGGGTATCCGGTCTAGTGGTTAACGCTAGCCGGGCGCCATCGCGGACAAAGGGCGACGAGCGCGGGGGCGCCGGGGCGGGCGATCGCAAGGCTGGACGCCCGGACCCGTGTTCCGCGTTGTCCCCGAAACCAGGGCAGCGAAGGCGAACCCAGATGGCCGGCCAGACATCGATGTGCGTCCTGGTGTGCGGTGGCGCCGGCTACATCGGCAGCCACGCCTGCGTTGCGCTGGCGGAGCATGGGCATCGCGTCGTCGTCGCCGACAACTTTTCGAACAGTTCGCCGCGCGTCCTGTTGCGCTTGCAGCGCATCATCGGCGCACCGGTCGAGTGCGAACGCCTGGACTTGCGCAACCGGTCCGCCGTGAGCCGATTGTTCAGGCGTCATCGCTTCGATGCGGTGATGCACTTCGCCGCGCTCAAGGCCGTCGGCGAGTCGTTTGCGCGGCCGCTGGCGTACTTCGACAACAACATCTGCGGCACGATCAACCTGCTGGGGGCCATGCGGGAGGCAGGCGTGGCACGGCTGGTGTTCAGCTCGTCCGCCACCGTCTATGGCGATCCGCAGAGGGTTCCGATCGACGAGCAGGCCCGGTTGGACGTGACCAACCCCTATGGCCGCACCAAGCTGGTGATGGAGCAGTTGATCGGCGACCTGTGCCACACGGACGCCAGCTTCCGCGCCGCCAGCCTGCGCTACTTCAATCCCGTCGGCGCGCATCCTTCGGGCCTGATCGGCGAGGATCCCTTGGGCATTCCCAATAACCTGATGCCCTATATCTGCCAGGTCGCCGCGGGGCGGCGCAGCAAGCTGAGCATCTTCGGCGACGACTACCCGACCCCCGACGGCACCGGCATCCGCGACTACATACACGTCCTGGACCTGGCGCAGGCCCATGTGGTCGCGCTGGACTACCTGATGCGTGGCGAAGGCAACCTGACCGTCAACCTGGGTACCGGCCGCGGAATCAGCGTGCTGGAACTCGTGCACGCCTTCGAACGGGCATCCGGATGCCGCATCCCCTACGAAATCGTGGGGCGTCGCCAGGGCGACGTCGCGCAGGTCTATGCGGATCCGTCGCTCGCGCATCGCCTGCTCGGATGGCGGACGCGCCTGGACCTGCATGCCATGTGCCGCGATGCGTGGCGGTGGCAGTCGGCAAATCCCGATGGCTACCAACGACCGGCGGGGAAGCTGAAGTCGCCAGCGCTGGAGTCCCAAAAAACAATGACTTGAATTGCTCAATCAGCCTGGCCGGATCGACGGCTTCGACCGGGCCGGCAGGCCGCCCCGGATGCGCATGGGGCGGGGTCGCCATCGACGAACCCAGTCCGATCCGAGCGGAGCGCAGCGGCGCTCAAGTCGCTGCGCGGGCGATCGCCCGCGCGTGTCCGATGTCGGCGAACCCGACGGCGCCGGTTCCTCGCGGTCGGGTGCCGCTTGCTGCGGCGATGGCAGATGGCGGGTTCGCCGTTCGGCCCCGCCCTGCGATGCGATGCGATGCGCGGCGCGATGGCTGCGCGCCGGGCGGCGCGCAGCGGCAATGAACGACCGTCCCGGGCCGAAGCACCTGCGTCTCAGCGCCCTTGGTGGTGTTCCTGCGACCGCCCGTGCCGAGTCCGATGGCGTGTCCGCGGCCTTGCTCGCGGTTGTTGGACGAACGGTCGTGCGATTGCTGCTCCGCCGCATGACGGTGGCGACGGGCGTGCTAGCTTCCGCTATCTTTCTTTATTGTGCGCAGCGTCAATGATCCGGCGTATGTCGTAACCGCGACGCCGTTGACGCTGGGCCGCACAGGGGGGGCGTGCTAGGGGCGCGCCGCGCCGAGTCGCGCAGGTCTTCAATTCGCAGGGCCAGGTCTCCGCCGGCAGGTGCCGGCGGTTTAACAATGTCAGGGGAGGTCGCGATGAGTGCACGCAAGTCGGCTAGCCAGGGAACACGGAACCATGGGCGTCGGCGTCTCGCTTTTGCGGTAGCCGCCGCGTTGGCGGCGATGACCGCGGTGCCGGTGTACGCGCAGCAGACGCCGCCCGACGCGGGCGCCAAGGACGAGGAAGAGGCGACCACGCTGTCCGGCCTCACCGTGACCGCGCAGAAGCGCGAGGAAGCGTTGCAGGACGTGCCCATCGCGATCACCGCCTTGCCCGAGCAGCTGCTGCAGGACACCGGCGTGCGCGACGTCAAGGACCTGCAGGTGCTGGTGCCGGGCCTGACCGTGACCAGCACCCAGAGCGAGGCCCAGACCACCGCGCGCATCCGCGGCATCGGCACCGTCGGCGACAACGCCGGCCTGGAGTCGTCGGTGGGCATCGTGATCGACGGCGTCTACCGCCCGCGCAACGGCGTCGGCTTCGGCGACCTGGGCGAGATCGAGCGCATCGAAGTGCTCAAGGGCCCGCAGGGCACGGTATTCGGCAAGAACACCTCGGCCGGCGTGATCAACGTCATCACCCGCCGCCCCGACTACAACACCAGCGTCGAGGGCGAGCTCACCGTCGGCAATTACGGTGCGCTCGGCCTGGCCGGCGCGTTCAACACGCCGATCGGCGACAACGCCGCGTTCCGCATCTACGGCGCCCAGCGCGAGCGCGACGGTTTCATCGACGTGCGCACGGGCGCCGGCCCGCGCCTGGAGAAGGAGGACTTCGACCAGAACTTCCACACCCTGCGCGCGCAGCTGCTGCTGGAGCCGACCGAGAACCTCGACATCAACCTGATCGGCGATTTCACCAGCCGCGAAGAGAACTGCTGCGCCGCCGTGACCACGGTGCGCGGCGCCACCGGCGCGATCATCGATGCGCTGTCGCCGGACTCGGGCGTGGCCCCGGTCGCCGACCCGTTCGCGCGCGTGGCCTACAGCAACCGCAGCACCGAGCAGGACATGAAGGACAAGGGCGTCTCGGCCGAGGTCAACTGGATCACGCCCTGGTTCAACAACGCCACCCTGACCTCGATCACCGCCAAGCGCGAGTGGCGTGCGATCAACGGCCTGGACTTCGACTTCACCAGCGCCGACCTGCTGTATCGCAACGCCGACGAAGACGAATCGCTGACCGAGTTCAAGACCTTCAGCCAGGAGTTCCGCCTGACCGGGTCCACCGACAAGATCGACTGGATGTTCGGCCTGTTCTTCTCCGACGAAGACCTGAACCGCAACGAGACCTACCGCATCGGCAATGCCTACGAGCCCTATCTGTCGACCGCGCTGCTGGCCCTGATCAACCCGGCCCTGGCGCAGTCGCCGACCGCGGCGACCTTCCTGTCGCAGACCACCGGGCGTCCGTTCGGCACCGCCTTCGCCGGCTTCGGCGCCGACGACAAGTACCGCCAGAACGCCAAGAGCAAGGCCTTCTTCACCAACAACACCTGGCACGCGACCGACGCGCTCGATATCACCATGGGCCTGCGCTACACCCAGGAAGACAAGGAACTGGATTCGCGCTACAGCAATCCCAACGGCAGCATCGGCTGCGCTTCCTACTTCGGTCCCAACGGCCAGGTCAGTCCGGCCGCGCAGGGCCGCATCGCCGCGGCCTTGACCGGGCGCGGCTTGCCGTTTGCCTCGCTGCCGCCCGCGCAGCAGGCCGCGATCATCAGCAACATCGTCGGCTTCAGCTGCCTGCCCTGGGCCAACCCGCTGCACAACGGCCGCGCGACCCATCAGGAGAGCGAAGAGAAAGAGTGGTCGGGCACGCTGAAGGTCGCCTACCGCTGGAACGAGCACGTCATGACCTACGCCTCGGGCGCGCGCGGCTACAAGGCCGGCGGTTTCAACCTCGATCGCGTGCAGTCGTCCAACGGCCTGTCCAGCGCGGGGCAGGGCATCGTGCCGGTCAACGACACCTCGTTCCCGGGCGAGTTCGTCAACAGCTTCGAGCTGGGCGCCAAGACCACCTGGGCCGACGGCAACCTGCTGCTCAACGCGACCCTGTTCCACCAGACCTATTCGGACTTCCAGCTCAACAGCTTCCTCGGCACCAGCTTCGTGGTGCGCTCGATCCCGGAAGTGATCTCCCAGGGCATCGACACCGAAGTGCTGTGGCAGCCGCAGAAGGGCCTGATGATCCAGGGCGGCCTGACCTATGCCGACACCCGCTACGGCGACGAGCGTCCCGGCGGCGACTTCATCGCCCCGGGCGGTACCGCGCCGGCCGGCGCGCTGTACAAGCTGCCCGGCAGCCAGGTCAGTTTCGCGCCGTACTGGTCCGGCTCGGCCTCGATCACCTACGACTGGAATTTCGCCAGCGACCTGGTCGCGCGCTTCAACGTCGGCGCCAAGTACATGTCCGACTACAACACCGGCTCCGATCTGGACCCGGAGAAGGACCAGGGCGCGTTCACGGTGGTCAACGCACGCGTGGCCATCGGCCGCCGCGACCGCCGCTGGATGATCGAACTGTGGGGCCAGAACCTGTTCGACGAGGAATACGCCCAGGTCGGCTTCGACGCGCCGCTGCAGAACGTGTCGCCGCTGCCCAACAACGCCTTCAACTCGTTCAACGCCTTCCTCGGCGCGCCGCGCACCTACGGCGTGACCTTCCGGGTGTCTTACTGAGTCAGCAGCGTTTTTCGCGCCGGCGCAGCGCCGGCCGGAAGCTGGGCGCACACCGCGACGCGCGGGCCGCAAGGTCCGCGCGTCGTCGTTTCCGGGGCGCCCGAGCCTGCCGTGGGGCAGGCGCGACGCCTTCTGTGGGATGGGGCGAAGCCTTCTATGGGCAGGGGCGACGACGCTTTCCGTGGGATAGAAGCGCCCCTCCTTCTATGGGGCGGGGCGACGATGCCTTCGGTGGGATTGGAAGCGACGCCCTTCAGTAAGGCAGCGCGACAGATGCCTTCTGTGGGAGCGGCGGCTGCGATGGCCCGCACTCCGCACCCTGCGCCGTTCCAGGCACGCGACCCAGCGTTGCCCGATCGCGCAAAGCACGGCCGCGGCGGGCCGTTATAGTGCGCGCATGACCGACGTCTCCGATGCCGCCCTGCAAGACCTCGCCGAACAGGTCGGCGAGGCCGCCCGCAGCCACCACCACATGCTGGTCACCGCCGAAAGCTGCACCGGCGGCTGGATCGCCAAGACCCTGACCGACATCGCCGGCTCCTCGGGCTGGTTCGAATGCGGCATGGCCGCCTACAGCTACGAGGCCAAGCAGTCGCTGCTGAGCGTGCGCCCGCAGACCCTGGAGCAGTTCGGCGCGGTCAGCCGCGAGACCGTGATCGAGATGGTCTCCGGCGCCCTGGCCAACACCGGCGCCACCCTCGCCGTAGCGGTCACCGGCATCGCCGGACCCGGCGGCGGCACCGAGGACAAGCCGGTGGGCACGGTCTGGATCGCCTGGAAACGCCGCGGCGGCTACCCGCAGGCCGAGGTCTTCCACTTCGCCGGCGACCGCGAGGCGGTGCGCCGCCAGACCGTGGCCGCGTCGCTGCAGGGCATGCTGGCGCTGGCGAGCTGAGCCTGCGGGCCCGCGGCACCCGACCGGCGCCGCATGCGCCGGTTCCCGCTCAATCCAGATCGCGCTCCCACACCTGGCCGACCAGGTCGTGGCCGAAGCTGCGGTGCGGGTACTGCTCGATCAGGCGGAAGCCGCTGCCCTCGTAGATCCTGCGCGCCGAACTCAGCACGTCGTTGGTCCACAGGCGCATGCGCGCGTAGCCGGCCGCGCGCGCGAACGCCAGGCAGGTGTCGACCAGGCGCCGGCCGACCCCGAGCCCGCGCGCGCGCGGATCGACCAGCAGGCAGCGCAGCTGCGCGGTATCGGCCTGGTCCTGGTTGCGCACCACGAACACGCAGCCGATCCGTTCGCCGTCGAGTTCGGCGATCCAGCAGCGCTCCCGGCGCGGATCGTGCTCGCCGGCGAAGCCCGCGAACAACTGGGCGACCAGCGCTTCGAACTCGCTGTTCCAGCCGTACTCGTCCGCGTACAGGCGGGCATGGCGCTCGATCGCCCAACCGATGTCGCCGATGCGCCGCTCGCGGATCGACACCCGTTGCGCGGGCGGCAGCGCCTGCGGCGACAGCGCCCGCTCGGTTTCGCCGATCGCCTGCAGCAGGCGGTCGCGCTGCAGCGGCGACAGGGCCGCCAGCATGTCCGCGGTGGCCTGGTGGGAGCTGCGGTCGAGCCCGGCGTAGGTCTGCCGGCCCAGCGCCGACAGGGTGAGCACGAAACTGCGCGCGTCCTGCTCGGAGCGTGTCTTCTCCACCAGCCCGGCCTCGGCGAAGCCTTGCAGAATCCGGCTCAGGTAGCCCGGGTCCAGGCCCAGGGTCTCGCCGATGACGCGCGCGGCCACCGGTTCGCGCTGCGCGAGTTCGAACAGCACCCGCGCCTGGGTCAGCGAGTAGGGGCTGTCCAGCAGGTCCTCCCGCAACACGTCGATCTGGCGCGTGTAGAAGCGGTTGAAGGCGCGGACGGCATCGACTTGGGCGGTTTCGACCTCGGCGGCCATGGCGGGCAAGTGGGTAGGGGGGGGCGTCTGCAATGTCGGCAATATATTTGACTTAGTCAAATAAAATCCGGATAAGCGGTCTTGCCCGCAGGGGTTGTTAGTAGTAATACTGCTAACCATGGACCTGACCGATACCCAGCAAGCCATGCTCGCGCTGATCGCGGAACGGATCGAAGCCGAGGGGTTGCCGCCGTCCCAGACCGAGATCGCCAAGGCGTTCGGGTTCAAGGGCGTGCGCGCCGCGCAGTACCACCTGGAGGCGCTGGAGGCCGCGGGCGCGATCGAGCGCACCCCGGGCCGCGCGCGCGGCATCCGGGTGCTGCAGCCGCCGCCCACGCAGCAGGGCCGGCTGGCCCTGGCGGCCGCCAACGACGAGGCCCTGCGTCTGCCGGTGCTGGGCCAGGTCGCGGCCGGCCGGCCGATCGGCTCCGGCGCCCAGCTCGACGCCGACAATTACGTGCTGCTCGACCGCAACATGTTCTTCCCGTCGCCGGACTACCTGCTCAAGGTCAAGGGCGATTCGATGCGCGACGAGGGCATCTTCGACGGCGACCTGATCGGCGTGCACCGCACCGGCGACGCGCGCTCGGGCCAGATCGTGGTCGCGCGCATCGACGACGAGATCACGGTGAAGCTGCTGAAGATCGGCAAGGACCGCATCCGCCTGCTGCCGCGCAATCCCGATTACGCGCCGATCGAGGTCCAGCCCGATCAGGATTTCGCGATCGAGGGCTTGTACTGCGGCCTGGTCCGGCCCAACCGCTGAGCGCGCCGCGATGATCGCTCGCATCCGCCGCGCCGCCGCCCCCGGATCGCCGCGTCGGGATTCCCTGCCGGCGCATGCGGAGAAATCCGACAGACGCATGGGCGGTCGCCCGGCTGCGCCGGCCCGGTCCGGCGAAATAAATTTCCATCGAAGGCGCGACGGTCTCAATCCATGCGATCCGCGTCCTCTACATTGACTTCCAACACGACACCGACCCTTTGAAGGACACCAAGATGGACGAGAACAAGAAGCGCGCCCTGTCGGCCGCCCTGGGCCAGATCGAGAAGCAGTTCGGCAAGGGCTCGGTAATGCGCATGGGCGACCGTGCGGTCGAAGTCGCCGAGGTCATCGGCACCGGCTCGCTGATGCTCGACATCGCCCTGGGCATCGGCGGCCTGCCCAAGGGCCGCGTGGTCGAGATCTACGGCCCGGAATCCTCGGGCAAGACCACCCTGACCCTGCAGGCCATCGCCGAGTGCCAGAAGAAGGGCGGCACCGCCGCCTTCATCGACGCCGAGCACGCGCTGGACCCGATCTATGCCGCCAAGCTTGGCGTCAACGTCGACGACCTGCTGCTGTCGCAGCCCGATACCGGCGAGCAGGCGCTCGAGATCGCCGACATGCTGGTGCGTTCGGCGGCGGTGGACATCGTCGTGATCGACTCGGTCGCCGCGTTGACCCCCAAGGCCGAAATCGAAGGCGAGATGGGCGACCAGCTGCCGGGCCTGCAGGCCCGCCTGATGTCGCAGGCGCTGCGCAAGCTCACCGGCAACATCAAGCGCTCCGGCACCCTGGTGGTCTTCATCAACCAGCTGCGCATGAAGATCGGCGTGATGATGCCCGGCCAGAGCCCGGAAACCACCACCGGCGGCAACGCGCTCAAGTTCTATGCCTCGATCCGCCTGGACATCCGCCGTATCGGCGCGATCAAGAAGGGCGACGAGATCATCGGCAACCAGACCAAGATCAAGGTCGTCAAGAACAAGCTCGCGCCCCCGTTCAAGCAGATCGTCACCGAAATCCTCTACGGCGAAGGCATCTCGCGCGAGGGCGAACTGATCGATATGGGCGTGGAAGCCAAGCTGGTCGAGAAGTCCGGCGCCTGGTACAGCTGCGGCGACGAGCGTATCGGCCAGGGCAAGGAAAACGCCCGCCAGTACCTCAAGGAGAACCCCGAGGTCGCGACCCGCCTGGAAGCCGCCCTGCGCGAGAAGTTCGTGCCGACCGACGTCAAGCGCGACGAGGCCGACACCGAAGGCCTGGACGACTGAAACAGCGGGCGCCGGCGGCCGACGCCGGCGCCGCGCGCTTGAGAGCCAGCGGACATGCACGAGGAACCGCCGCAGGATCGGGAGCCCGACTCCGGCCCCGCCGATGCCGACCGCCCCGAGGGCGGCCGCGCCGGGCGTCGCCGCGGCGCTCGCGAGCAGAGCCCGACCCAACGCGCCCTGGGTCTGCTGACCCGGCGCGAGCATTCCAGGAAGGAGTTGCAACGCAAACTCACCTCGCGCGGCATGGACGCCGCCGAGGTCGAGACCGCCATCGAGGCCTTGTCGGGCCTGGGCTGGCAGAACGACGCCCGGTTCGCCGAAAGCCTGGTCCGCAGCCGGGCCAGCGGCGGCTACGGCCCGGTCCGGGTCCGCGCCGAGCTGGCCACCCACGGCCTGGACGGCGAGGCCATAGCCCGCGCGCTGGACAGCTATGAGGGCGATTGGCTGGAAAACGCCCGCGACCTGGTCCGGCGCCGCTTCGGGGCCGCTCTGGACGGGGATCTGGCCCTGCGCCGCAAGGCCGCCGACTTCCTGATGCGCCGCGGTTTCGACGGCGAACGGGTGCGAAAAGCGACTCGTTTCGATCCGGACGACTGAACGCAAGCCCAAATCGCCTGCGGACCCCGCGCAACCGGGCCCGGAGCCTGTTAGGCTACGCGGCTTTCGGGTTTTGGGTTGCCTGTTCCAGTCGACGCCCCCATCGTGAGGGCAGAGGCCCTGGACCGCCAGTCCGGCCCGGTCCTATCGAGTTCGCGCGTCAGGCATGAAAACCACCAACGAAATCCGTAGCGATTTCCTCGAGTTCTTCCGCAGCAAGGCTCACACCATCGTTCCGTCTGCACCCCTGGTGCCGGCCAACGACCCGACCTTGCTGTTCACCAACTCGGGCATGGTCCAGTTCAAGAACGTGTTTCTCGGCAGCGAGAAGCTCGGCTACGTGCGCGCGGCCGACGTCCAGCGCTGCTTGCGTGCCGGCGGCAAGCACAACGACCTCGACCAGGTCGGCTACACCGCGCGCCACCACACCTTCTTCGAGATGCTGGGCAACTGGTCGTTCGGCGACTATTTCAAGGAAGACGCGATCGCCTGGGCCTGGGAACTGCTGACCGGCGTCTGGGGCCTGGCGCCCGAGCGCCTGCTGGTCACGGTCTACCACACCGACGACGAAGCCTTCGATATCTGGAACAAGAAGATCGGCGTGCCCGCCGATCGCATCGTGCGCATCGGCGACAACAAGGGCGCGCCGTACGCTTCCGACAATTTCTGGCAGATGGCCGACACCGGCCCCTGCGGCCCCTGCACCGAGATCTTCTACGACCACGGCGAGCACATCGCCGGCGGCCCGCCGGGTTCGCCCGACGAGGACGGCGATCGCTACATCGAGATCTGGAACCTGGTCTTCATGCAGTTCGACCGCCAGCCCGACGGCAGCCTGGTGCCGCTGCCGGCGCCCTGCGTCGACACCGGCATGGGCCTGGAGCGTCTGGCCGCGGTGCTGCAGCACGCGCACAGCAACTACGAAATCGACCTGTTCCGCCGCCTGATCCAGGCCGCCGCGGAGTTCACCTCCACCACCGATCTCGACAACAAGTCGCTGCGGGTGATCGCCGATCACATCCGCGCCTGCGCGTTCCTGATCGTCGACGGCGTGCTGCCCTCCAACGAAGGCCGCGGCTACGTGCTGCGCCGTATCATCCGCCGCGCCCTGCGCCACGGCTGGATGCTGGGCCAGAAGCAGCCCTTCTTCCATCGCATGGTCGCCGCCCTGGTCGAAGTGATGGGCGAGGCCTATCCGGAACTGCCGGCCAAGCGCGAGCTGGTCGAGCGCGCCCTGCAGGCCGAGGAAGAGCGTTTCGCCGAGACCCTGGACTCGGGCATGCGCATCTTCGACGAGGTCGCCGCGCGCTCCCAGGACGCGATCCCGGGCGCCGACGCGTTCCGCCTGTACGACACCTACGGCTTCCCGGTCGACCTGACGGCCGACATCGCGCGCGAGCGCGGCCTGTCGGTGGACATGGCCGGCTTCGACGCCGCCATGGAAGAACAAAAGCGCCGCGCGCGCGAGGCCGGCAAGTTCGGCAACGCCACCACCATGCCGGCCGAACTGGCCGCGCAGCTGGCGCCGACCCAGTTCCTGGGCTACGAGCGCCTGACCGAAGGCGGCCTGGAGGTCGTGGCCCTGCTCAAGGACGGCCGCCCGGTCGAGCTGATCGAGGCCGGCGACGAGGCGGTGGTGATCCTCGACCGCACCCCGTTCTACGCCGAAAGCGGCGGCCAGGTCGGCGACGCCGGCGAGCTGGACGAGGCCGGCACCCGCTTCGCGGTCCGCGACACCCAGAAGTTCGCCGGCCAGTTCCACGGCCATGTCGGCCGCCTGAGCGCCGGCACCCTGCGCCGCGGCGACCGCGTGCTCGGCGCCGTCGACGCCCCGCGCCGCGCCGCCACCGTGCTCAACCATTCCGCCACCCACCTGCTGCACGCCGCGCTGCGCCAGGTGCTGGGCGACCATGTGGTTCAAAAGGGTTCGCTGGTCGCGCCCGACCGCCTGCGCTTCGACTTCGCCCATTTCCAGCCCCTGACCGACGCCGAACTGGCCGAGATCGAGCGCCGGGTCAATGCCGAAGTGCGCGGCAACCACGAGGCCGAAGTGCACCAGATGGGCATGCAGGAGGCCCTGGACTTCGGCGCCCTGGCGCTGTTCGGCGAGAAGTACGGCGACCGCGTGCGCGTGCTGCGCATGGGCCAGACCTCGACCGAGCTGTGCGGCGGCACCCATGTGTCGCGCACCGGCGACATCGGCCTGTTCAAGATCCTCGCCGAGGGCGGCGTATCGGCCGGCGTGCGCCGGATCGAGGCGCTGACCGGGCAGGGCGCCCTGGACCACGTCGCCGAGGAGGAGCAGCGCCTGGAAGAGGCCGCTCGCCTGCTCGGCGGCAACCCGTCGGACCTGTCCGACAAGCTGCGGTCGCTGTTGGACCGGCAGAAGAAACTCGAGCGCGAACTCGAAGCCATCAAGGCGAAGGCGGCCTCCGGGGCCGCCTCCGACCTGGCCGCCTCGGCGGCCGAGATCCAGGGGGTCAAAGTCATCGCGACCCGCCTGGAAGGCTTCGACGCCAAGGCCCTGCGCGAGGCGGTCGACCGCCTCAAGCAGCAGCTGGGCGACGCGGTGATCCTGCTGGCGGGTGCCAGCGAGGGGAAGGCGGCTTTGGTCGCAGGAGTGAATGGAAGCGCGACCGGCAAGGTCAAGGCGGGGGAACTGCTCGCCCACGTTGCCGGTCAGATCAACGGCAAGGGCGGCGGCCGCGCCGACATGGCGCAGGGCGGCGGAGATGACGGTCCGGCCTTGTCTCAGGCCCTGGCTGGTGTCGCGGGCTGGGTTGAGAGTAGGTTAATCTGAACGGCGAACAGTGACTTCTATCGCTTGCGGCCGATTTTGGCCGCTGGCTAAGATGGTTCACGTTTGTGTACAAAACTGTAAGCGCTTTCCGTGATGGTTCGTGCGGAATGTCGCCAACGCCGGCAAACGAATTGCCGGCACGAGGAGGTTTTCCAATGCTGATCCTGACGCGTCGCGTCGGTGAGACCCTGATGATCGGCGACTCGGTGACCGTCACCGTGCTCGGCGTCAAGGGCAACCAGGTGCGTATCGGTATTACCGCACCGAAAGATGTCGCTGTGCATCGCGAAGAGATCTACCAGCGCATCCAGCGCGGCGAAGAACCGGCCGACGATTCGGGCAAAAACGCGGCAGGCTGATAAAAAAGTTTGCCGCGCGCGGGACGAGCCGTTATGCTTCCCGCCCGCAAAGGCTGTACGTGTTTCCGCGGAGACTTGCCCGAGAGGCCGAAGGGGCTCCCCTGCTAAGGGAGTATGGGGTCAAAAGCTCCATCGAGGGTTCGAATCCCTCAGTCTCCGCCAGTTGCAACGAAGGCCGCCCTGGGGCGGCTTTTGTCTGCGGATGGTTTCGCCGTTCGGTGGTTTCGACGACGAAATCGGATGCAGAAAACGCATCGAAAGGTTTGACGATTTGCAGCGGTTCCGTCATACTTCTTCGACTGCGCGCCCGTAGCTCAGCTGGATAGAGCACCAGGCTACGAACTTGGTGGTCGGGAGTTCGAATCTCTCCGGGCGCGCCACTTATAAGAAAGCAAAAGGCCGGCAAGCGATTGCCGGCCTTTTGTTTTTCCGCGCGCATGCATCGCAGCCGGCAACGACCGGGCCGCAAGAGCGGATGAGCCGGCATTTTGGGGCGAAGACGCGGGTTCGCCATGCATGGGCCGAGGGGCACATCGCGAACGGCTCGGCTAGCTCGCGCATCGCGGCGGGCACCGGTTCTTGCCGCTACTCCGATCCGTCATGACCGCCTTTGACTGTCGGGGCTAGCCGGCCCGCAGCCGCCCGGTAGGGATCCAGCGACTTAAGCGCATCGGCTCGCCGACGGTGCGCCCCCGCTCCTGGGCCGGCCTCCGCTCTGG
>NZ_JBAHWA010000001.1:558451-906794 GCF_036697405.1 Lysobacter sp. CCNWLW3 | reverse complement strand
ATTCGACAGATTCCCACCTACGACTCGGAGAGCTCACGCACGCTGCGAGCATCCGTTTGTCGCCGCGCGCGCCGGTTCTATCGCAGCGAACGCCCGTCCTCACGAATATTCCGATCCGTCATCCCCGCGAGGGCGGGGATCCAGCGACTTAAGCGCATCGGCTCGCCGACGGTGCGACCCCGCTCCTGCGCCGGCCCACCCCGCTCTGGATTCGACAGATTCCCACCTACGACTCGGAGAGCTCACGCACGCTGCGAGCATCCGTTTGTCGCCGCGCGCGCCGGTTTTATCGCAGCGAACGCCCGTCCTCACGAATATTCCGATCCGTCATCCCCGCGAAGGCGGGGATCCAGCGACTTAAGCGCATCGGCTCGCCAGCGGATGCGAATCCGATCGTGCGCGGGCCCGCCGCTCATGGACGGCATGGGCGCGCACCCGAAAAGCGCGATCAAGCCCGCGTCGGTTCAGCCGACGCCCGCTCCCGCCCAGCTCAAGGCCGTTCGATGAAGCGCAGCCCCACGCCCGGTTCGGTGACGATGTAGCGCGGCGCGGCCGCGTCGTCGCCCAGTTTGTGGCGTAGCTTCCCGACCAAGATGCGCAGGTAGTGGGTGTCGTGCTGATGGGTCGGCCCCCACAGCTCGCGCAGCAGCTGCGGCTGGGTGACCACGCGCCCGGCGTGCTGGACCAGCAGGGCGAGCAGGGCGTATTCCTTGCGCGCCAGGGCGACGCTCTCGCCGTCCAGGCGGACCTCGCGCCGGGCCAGGTCGATGCGCAGGCGGCCATCGTCGAACACCGGCAGGGCCTCGCCCTGGCTCGCGTGCGAGCGCAGCAGGGCGCGCACGCGCGCCATCAGTTCCTGCACGCCGAAGGGTTTGGTCACGTAGTCGTTGGCGCCGGCGTCCAGCGCGGCGACCTTCTCGGCTTCGCCCGCGCGCACGGTCAGCAGGATCACCGGCACCGACGACCATTGGCGCAGCTCGCGCAGCACTTCATGGCCGTCGCGGTCGGGCAGGCCGAGATCGAGGATCACCAGATCGGCGCCGTGCGTGGCCAGCGCCTCCAGGCCGCCGCCGCCGGTGTCGGCGGTTTCCACCGCGTAGCCCTGCGCACGCAGGCTGATGTCGAGGAATTTGCGGATCTGCGGCTCGTCGTCGACCACCAGCACGCGTGCGGTCTGGGTGGCGGCGCTGGCGGCGGTGTCCTCGGTCATGCGGTGGCGGGCGCGGCGGGTTCGATGGGAGGCAGGGTAATGCGGATCGTGGTGCCGCGGCCATCGGCGCCGGGCAGCGCCTCGACGCTGCCGCCATGGGCGCCGATCATGCCCTGGCAGATCGCCAGGCCCAGGCCGGTGCCCTGGCGGCCGCGGTCGCCGCGCTCGACGCTGTAGAACATGTCGAAGATGCGCTTGCGCTCGTCCTCGGGGATGCCGGGGCCCCTGTCGCGCACGTCGATGCGCAATTGGCCGTCGACGCGGCGCGCTTCCACGGTCACCGCCGCGCCCGCGGGCGAGAACTTGGCGGCGTTTTCCAGCACGTTGAACAGCGCCTGTTCGACCAGGGCCGGATGCACCCAGATCGGCCCCAGTTCGGGCTCCAGCTGCAATTCGAAACGCGCGCCGGGCTGGTAGCGCTGCAGGCGCGTGACCGCCGAACCGATCAGTTCGTCGACGCCGATCCAATCGCGGTTGAGGGTGAGCCCGCCGTGGCCGAGCCGGGTCATGTCCAGCAGGTTCTGGATGTAGCGGTCCAGGCGCTCGCCTTCGATGCGCACCGTTTCCAGCAGGCTGTGGCGGTCCTCGCGGCTCATCGCCTCGGCGTAGTTGTCCAGGCTGCTGGCGGCGCCGATGATCGCCGCCAGCGGCGAGCGCAGGTCGTGCGACACCGACGACAGCAGCGCCGAGCGCAGGCGCTCGGTCTCGCCGCTGACGCGCGCGTTCTCGAGGTCGGCGACCAGGCGCGTGCGCACCGCCGCCTGGGCGATGTCCTCGGCCATGGCTTCGGCCAGGCGCTGCTGCTCTGGGCCGAGGCGGCCGGTGCGCTGCGGGAAGCGCAGGCCGATCACGCCGCCGTCGCCGCCGCTGGCCAGCGGCAGGAACCACCAGTCCGAGCCGGCCAGGGTGTCGGTGTAGCGTCCGGCCGGCTGGCGGTGACGCAGGCTCCAGTCGGCGGCGGCGCGGTCCTTGTCGCTCAGTTCGGGCAGGTCGGCGCCGTGCAGGCCGGCGTCGCCGATGCGCACGATCGCGTCCGCGCCCAGCGAGCGCCGCAGCGCGTCGCGCCCGGCCTGGGTCACCTGGCCCAGGTCGGCGGCGGCGGCGAGCTGGCGGCCCAGGGTCTGCAGCGCGATCGCGTGGGCGTTGGCCGCGCGCAGCGCCAACACCTGCATGCGCAGCTTCGATGCCAGCCGGCCGGCGACCAGCGCCGCGACCAGGAACAGCACCACCGTGGTCACGCCCTGGCTGGCGCCGATCAGCAGGGTGAAGCGCGGTTCGATGAAGAAGAAGTTGTAGGCGAAGAAGCACAGCACCGCCGCGATCACCGCCGCGGTCATGCGTGTGCGCGCGGCCACCACGACCACCGCGACGATGAAGATCAGCGACAGGTCGTCCAGGCCGATCCAGCGTTCGGCGATCCAGGCCAGAGCGGTCGCCATCGCCGCCGCGATCACCGCCAGGCCGGCGTCGGAGCGGTTCAGCAGGCCGCTGAGCGGGCGCAGCGCGCGGCGCGCCTTGGCGCGCGCCTCCGGCGTGCTGACGATGGTCAGTTCGTAGTGCGCGCCGCGTTGGATCAGTTGCTGGGTGAGGGTGCGGTTGAACATGCGCGCGACCGGGCGCTCGCGCGTGCGCCCCAGCACGATCGCGCTCACGCCGGTGCGCGCGGCGTGGTCGAGCAGGGCGTCGACGATGCTAGCGCCGTGCAAGACCACCGCGTCGCCGCCGAGCCGGCGCGCGAGCGCGAAGGCGCGGTCGAGTTCGAGTTGCTGCGCGTCCGGCGGCGCGGCGCCGGTCTGCACCGTGACCACGGTCCAGGTCGCATCGCGGCGTTCGGCCAGGCGGCGCGCGATCCGCACCAGGTATTCGGACTGGCCGCGGCCGTCGATCGCCACCAGCACGCCGCGACGCAGCGGCACGCCGGGCAGGCCGCGCGCGGTCTGGGCCTCGCGCAGGTCGCTGTCGACGCGGTCGGCGGCGGTCTGCATCGCCAGTTCGCGCAGCGCGGTCAGGTTGCTGGGCGAGAAGAAGGCCTGCAGCGCGTGCGCGGCCTGTTCGGGCACGTAGACCTTGCCCTGTTGCAGGCGTTCGATCAGTTCGCGCGGCGGCAGATCGACCAGGACGATGTCGCGCAGGCGGTCGAACAGGGCATCGGGCACGGTCTCGCCGACGCGCACGCCGGTGATGCGGTGGACGACATCGTTGAGGCTTTCCAGGTGCTGGATGTTGACCGTGCTGTAGACGTCGATGCCGGCGTCGAGCAGCTCGACCACGTCCTGCCAGCGCCGCTCGTGGCGGCTGCCGGGCGCGTTGCGATGCGCCAGTTCGTCGACCAGCGCCAGCTTGGGCCGGCGCGCGAGCAGGGCGTCGAGGTCCATCTCCTCGATCGTGCGGCCCTGGTATTCGATGCGCTTGCGCGGCAACAGCTCCAGGCCCTCGAGCAGGGCGCCGGTTTCGGCGCGGCCGTGGGTCTCGACGATGCCGATCACGACCTCGGTGCCGCGGCGCTGCAGTTCGCGCGCGCGGCCGAGCATGCTGTAGGTCTTGCCTACACCGGGCGCGGCGCCGAGGAAGATGGTCAGGCGGCCGGCGCCCTGGCGTTGGAGTTCGCCGATCAGGGCGTCGGCCTGAGCGCTGCGGGCATCGGTCATGGACGGCATTGTGCGCTCCGGTTCGCGCGCGGCGTAGTGAAGATGCCGGCGAAGTCTCGCCGGTATTGCCAGGAGAGCCGGATGCCTGCCGCGCGACCCGGTCCTCTCCCGTGTCGGGGAGAGGAACCAGGCGGCGCCTAGCGGCGGGCGTCCAGGGCCAGGTTGAGTTCCAGCACGTTGACGCGCGGCTCGCCGAGCAGGCCGAATTGGCGGGGCTGCGTGTGCGCGACCACCATCGCGTCGACCTCCGCCGCGGAAAGGCCGCGCGCCTTGGCGACACGCGCGACCTGCACCTGCGCCGCGCGCGGCGACAGATGCGGGTCCAGGCCGCCGCCCGACTGGGTGGTCAGTTCGGCCGGTACCTCGGCCAGCGCGATGCCGTCGCGCGCGGCGACGGCGGCCGCGGTCTCGGCGATGCGCTTGCGCAGATCCGGGTTGCTGCGCGCCTGGTTGCTGCCGGCGGCGGCCATGGGATCGTAGTTGGCCGCCGACGGACGCGGCTGGAAGTAGCGGGCGTCGGCGAACGGCTGCGCGACCAGGGTCGAACCGCGCGCCTGGCCGTCCTGCATCGCCAGGCTGCCGGTGGCCTGCCAGGGAAAGGCGAGCCGGCCCAGCGCGGTGCCGACCAGGGAGTACAGCAGGCCGAAGCCGAGCAGGACGAGCAGGGCGAACAGCAGGGGCGCGCGCGGCGCGATGCGGTCGTCGACGACGATGGCTTGGGGAGCAGATGTGGTGCTCATCGGAATTCCTAGGAAGCGTATGGGCGTCGGAGATCAGGAGATCGCGGCCAGGATCATGTCGATCAACTTGATGCCCACGAACGGCAGCAACACGCCGCCGACGCCGTAGATCAGCATGTTCCGGCGCAGCAGCACGACCGCGCTGGCGGGCTTGAAGCGCACCCCGGCCAGGGCCAACGGAATCAGCGCCGGGATGATGAGGGCGTTGAAGATCAGCGCCGCCAGCACCGCGTTGCTCGGGCTGGACAGGCGCATCACGTTGAGCGCGGCCATCTGCGGGATCGCCGCGGCGAACAGCGCCGGCAGGATCGCGAAGTACTTGGACACGTCGTTGGCCAGCGAGAACGTGGTCAGCGCGCCGCGCGTGATCAGCTGCTGCTTGCCGACCTCGACCACCGCCAGCAGCTTGGCCGGATCCGAATCCAGATCGACCATGTTGCCGGCCTCCTTGGCGGCCTGGGTGCCCGAGTTCATGGCCAGGCCGACGTCGGCCTGGGCCAGGGCCGGGGCGTCGTTGGTGCCGTCGCCGACCATCGCGACCAGGCGGCCGCCGGCCTGCTCGGCACGGATGCGCGCGAGCTTGTCCTCCGGCCGCGCCTCTGCGATGTAATCGTCGACGCCGGCCTCGGCGGCGATCGCGGCGGCGGTCAGCGGGTTGTCGCCGGTGATCATCACCGTGCGCACGCCCATCGCCCGTAGCCTGGCGAAACGTTCCTTGACGCCGTGCTTGACCACGTCCGACAGCTCGACCACGCCCAGGATATGGCGCCCTTCGGACACCACCAGCGGGGTGGCGCCGCCGCGCGCGACCTGTTCGATGCGCGCGGCGAGTTCCGGCACGATCTGGCCGCCCTGCGACCGCACGTACTGGCCGATCGCGTCGCCGGCGCCCTTGCGGATCGCGCGGCCGTCTTCCAGGTCGACGCCGGACATGCGCGTCTGCGCGGTGAACTGCAGGTAGTGCGCGCGCTCGGGTTCGGCGACCGTGCTTTGCTGCTCGCGCGCCAGGCGCACGATCGACTTGCCCTCCGGGGTCGGATCGGCCAGCGACGACAACAGCGCGGCGTCGCGCAGCTGGCTGCGGTCGATGCCGGCCAGCGGATGGAAGGCGGTGGCCTGGCGGTCGCCGTGGGTGATGGTGCCGGTCTTGTCCAGCAGCAACACGTCGACGTCGCCGGCCACTTCCACCGCCTTGCCGGACTTGGCCAGCACGTTGGCCGCCAGCGCCCGGTTCATGCCGGCGATGCCGATCGCCGGCAGCAACCCGCCGATCGTGGTCGGGATCAGGCATACCAACAGCGCGATCAGCAGCAGCGGGTCGAGCTTGGCGCCGACGAAACCGGCCAGCAGCGGCAGGCTCGCGACCACGATCAGGAAGGTCAGCGTCATCGCCGCCAGCAGCATGGTCAGGGCGATTTCGTTCGGGGTCTTCTGGCGGTTGGCGCCCTCGACCAGCGCGATCATGCGGTCGAGGAAGCTGCCGCCCGGCTCGGCGCTGACCCGCACCACGATCTGGTCCGACAGCACCTTGGTGCCGCCGATCACGCCGGAGCGGTCGGTGCCGGCCTCGCGCAGCACCGGCGCGGATTCGCCGGTGACCGCCGATTCGTTGATGGTGGCCACGCCTTCGACGATCTCGCCGTCGGCCGGGATCAGCTCGTTCTCCGACACGATCACCAGATCGCCCGGCTTGAGCTGGGTGGCGGCGACGCGCGTCTCCGCGCGGGCGTCGTCGAGACGGCGCGCGACCAGGTCGCGGCGCGCGGCGCGCAGGGACGCGGCCTGGCCGCGGCCGCGCGCTTCGGCCACGGCCTCGGCGAAGTTCGCGAACAGCACGGTGACGAACAGGACCAGGGTGACGGCGATACCGAAGCCGAGCTTGCCCGGCACGGCCGCGGTGATCAGCGCCGACAGGATCGTGCCCAGCAGCACGACCGCCATCACCGGACTGCGCAGGGCCTGGCGCGGCGACAGCTTGCGGAAGGATTCGAGCAGGGCGATGCGCACAGCCGCGCCGTCCAGCCCGGCCGCGGCATGGCGGCGTTGGGTACCCAGATGAATGTGTTCGCTCACGGTCATTACCTCAGAGAGCCGGCGACGGCGCGGCGGCGGTCGACACGGCGGCCAGCGACAGGTGATCGGCCACCGGGCCCAGCACCAGCGCAGGCATGAATTGCAGTACGGTCAGGATTGCGATCACCGCGATCAGGGTCAGGGCGAAAGTCGGCGTTTCGACGTGCAGGGTGCCGCTGCCTTCCGGCGCGACGCGCTTGCGCGCCAGCAGGCCGGCCACCGCCAGGGGCAGGATCAGCGCCGGATAGCGGCCCAGCGCCAGCACCGCCGAACAGCTCAGGTTCCACCAGTAGGTCGCGTCGCCCAGGCCTTCGAAACCCGAGCCGTTGTTGGCGAAGGCCGAGGTGTACTCGTAGAACACCTGCGAGATGCCGTGGAAGCCCGGATTGGAATTGCCGGTGATCGACGGCAGCGCCAGGGTCGCGGCGGTGAAGCCCAGCACCACCAGCGGTTGCAGCAGGATCAGCAGCGCCAGCAGGCGCACCTCGGGCGCTTCGATCTTGCGGCCGAACAGCTCGGGCGTGCGTCCGGTCATCAGGCCGGCCAGGAACACCGCCAGCAACAGGTAGACCAGGAACTGCTGCAGGCCGCAGCCGATGCCGCCCCAGATCGCGTTGACCAGCATGTTGACCAGGGCCACGCCGCCGGTCAGCGGCGCCAGCGAGTCGTGCATGGCGTTGACCGAGCCGTTGCTGGTCTGGGTGGTGACCGCCGTCCACAGCGCCGAGGTGGTGGCGCCGAAGCGGACTTCCTTGCCCTCCATCAATGCGCTGTCGGCACCGGTCGGCGAGTAGGCCTCCGACCATACCGCGGCGCCGGTGGAGATCGCCGACATCAGCAGCATGCTGCCGAACACCATCGCGGTGAGGCGGCGGCGGCCGGTGAAGGGGCCGATCATGAAGGTCACGGCGACCGGAATCAGGACGATCGCGAGGATCTCCAGCAGATTGGACAACGGCGTCGGGTTCTCCAGCGGCACCGTGCTGTTGGGGCCGTACCAGCCGCCGCCGTTGGTGCCCAGTTGCTTGGCCGCGACCATGGGCGCGACCGGCCCCAGCGGGATCTTCTGTTGCTTCATCTGCACCGTGGCGTCGATCGGTTGCACGCTGGGGCCGGCCGCGAGCGTGGCGGGCACGCCCTGCGCGGTCAGCATCAACGTCCACAGCAGGCACAGCGGCAGCATGAAGCGCAGCGTGGCGCGGGTTACATCGACCCAGTAGTTGCCCAGGTCGCGCGCTTCGCCCTCGCTGGGAAGGCTGGGCTTGGCCGCTCGGCGCGCGCCGTACACCGGCCCGGTCGTCGGCTCTTGATTCGCGGGCGCATCGCAGGCGGCATCGCCCGCCTCCTGACAGGATTCCAGCGCCTGACGCCCGCCGAACAGGCCGCGCAAGGTGGCCACGACCATCGCCAGGCCCATCATCGGCGTCACCACCTGCAGGCCGACGATGCCGACCATCTGCGAGAGGTAGCTCAGCTGCGCCTGGCCGGAGTAGTGCTGCTGGTTGGTGTTGGTCAGGAACGACACCATCGTGTGCAGGGCGGTATCCCAACGCAGGTTGGGGATGCCGTCCGGGTTCAGGGGCAGCCAGGCCTGGGTCATGAACTGCAGCCACACCAGCGCCGCCAGCACCAGGTTGCTCAGCACGAAGGCGCGGGCATAGCCGCGCCAACTCATGCCGCGCGCCGGGTCGGTGGCGAGCGCACGGTAGATCGCGCGCTCGAACGGCCCGAACACGCGGTCGAGCTTCGAGGGCGCGCCGCGCATCACGCGGGCCAGATACAGGCCCAAGGGCCAGCCCAGGCCGATCGCGAGCGCGAATACAAGAAAGATGTCGATCATCGTCGTCAACCCAACGGAAGGTGATCCGCGCCGACCCGTCCAGGAGCGGCGCGGATGGTGCGCGGGGCCGATTCGAACCGCCAGGTTCGATGGCCCCGCGCGAGGAGAGCCGCCGCGGAGCCGTCCCGGCCCCGCGCGTCGCCGTCGTGCCTAGAAGTCTTCCGGGCGCAGGACGACATAGAGGAGGTAGGCGGCGACCACCAGGGCCGACACCGCGCACACCAGGGCAAGCCAACCGGGCATAGTCGTGACTCCTTAGAAGGACGCCTGCAGCGCCGCTTCGATGCGGTCGCCTGCGAAGTCGTCGCCGAAGATCTTCCTGGCGCCCGAATCGGTGGCGTGCGCGCTCAGGCGCAGCTCCAGCGGCGCCTTGATCGCCCATGCCGCGCTGAGCTGCGCATGCGCGTAGCTCTCGTCGTAGACCTCGTCGAGGTAGTAGTAGCCGGCGGCGGCTTCGAGGCGGAACTTGTCGTTGATCGGGAACTTCGCGCCCAGTTGGGTGTAGACGCCGCTGTCGCGGCTGCCCAGGGCTTCGTTCGAATACCCCAGCGACAGCCAGTAGTTGTCGGCGTAGGTCAGGGTGCCGTTGAGCTCGGTCCAGTTGAGATCGACCGTGGTCGAGGGATAGCGGTAGTGCAGGACGTTGACGTCCAGCGCAAAGTCGTTGGAGAGCTTGCCGGCCCAGCCGGCGGTGAAGTCGAGTTCGCTGCTGGCGTGGGTGGCCGGCGCGAACTCGACGTTGGAACCCCACACCGAGCCGTAGAAGCCGGAATCGCCGGCGAACTTGAAACCGGCTTGCGCGGCCGGATCGCCCTGGGTCTGGGTGCTGCCGCGCCATACGTAATCGGTGGTCAATGCGGCGTTGCCGGCAAGCGTGGCGGCATCGGCGCGCGCGCCCAGCGCAAGCAGGCCGGCGCCGCCGCAGACGGCGAAAATCAGGGGGATGGACGCCTCGCGCAGGCGCAGCGGTTGCATCGACATTTCGGGTTCCGAGTTGCGAACGAAGCCGGATCGGCCACATCGCCATTGTCGAAACCGCAGCCGTAAAACCTCCATTCCACCCGCGGCGGCGGGCGTAAATTCAGCGTAAAACCAGCCGGAAGGCCGCGCGCGGCGGCTCCAGCGCCTAGCGCATCAGCGCCGCGGCGATCGCGCCGGGCTGCTTCATCCAGGCGAAATGGTCGGCGCGCGTGCCCAACATGCCCGCGCCCAGCGTATCGACCTGCGCCTGCGTGCGCGGCAGCTTCGACAACAGGAAACGCAGCGAGGATTCCGGCGCCAGCCAATCGCTGTCCAGCACCAGGGCCCGGGCCTCGATCTCGACCTGCGCCATCGCGGCCTCCAGATCGATATCGACGCCGGCCGCGGCGTAGCGCCCGCTGAGCGCGCTGCGCGCCCAGTCGCGGATCAGGCCGCGCGCCTCGTCGCCGCCGAAACCGACCTTGCGGCCGGGCAGGGCGCCGCGCTGGTCCGCGAGCCAGGGCAGGAAGCGATAGGCGAACGGCAGCCACCAGCGCGAACGCGGCGGAAACGCGCGCCAGTACGGCGCGCCGCTGGCGACCAGCCACAGGCGCGTCGGCCGGTCGGCTGCGGCCTCGCGCGTGAGCAGGCCGAGCCGGCAGCAGGCGAGCTGTCCGCCCAGGCTGTGGCCGCCGAGGATGCGCGCCAGATCCGGCAACTGCGCACTCAGCGCCGCCTCGCTGCGCGGCAGATCCTGCAGCAGCAGTTCGCGGTAGCCCCAGGTGTGGGCGCGGTTCGCGCGCAGGTTGCTGCCGCCGTTGCCGCGCCATTCGTGCACGAACACCGCGATGCCGCGCGCGGCCAGGGCCTCGGCGAAGGGCAGATAGTGCTTGGCGGCGACGCCGAGCGCGGGCAGCCACAGCAGGCTCGCTTGCGGCGCGCGCGGCAGGCGCGCGAGCAGTTGCCAGCGGTGGCCGTCCTCGGATTGCAGCGGCAGTTCCAGCGTTTGGATCGGATCAGCCATGCGCGGCGGCGCCGTAGTGGTCGAGGACGACGATATCGCCGCGTCCGGGGCGGTAGCCGCCGCGCAGCGCGGCGTGCACGTAGTCGGCGGCCGCATCGCAGGCCTGGCGCAGATCGCGGCCCAGCGCTAGCTGCGCCGCGATCGCCGAGGCCAGCGTGCAGCCGGTGCCGTGCGCCTCCAGGCGCAGCCGCGGGTGCGCGATCGCGTGCAGGCCGCGATCGTCGCCGAGGTAGTCGACCACGTCGCCGTCTCCGGCCAGATGGCCCCCCTTGAGCAGGACCGCCTTCGCGCCCAGCGCGCGCAGCGCGGCGATCGCTTCGCGCATCGCCGCCTGATCGGGGATGGCAGCGCCCAGCAGCAACTCGGCCTCGGGCAGGTTGGGGGTGATCACGGTCGCCAGCGGCAGCAGCCGCGTGCGCAACGCGGTCAGTGCCTCGGGTTCGAGCAGGCGCGCGCCCGAGGTCGCGACCATGACCGGGTCCAGCACCAGCCGCGGCGGCCGATAACGCTCCAGTGACTCGGCCACGGTTTCGATGACCGCGGCGTTGGCGAGCATGCCCAGCTTGACCGCGCCGATCCTGAAGTCTTCGAAGCAGGCGTCGATCTGGGCGCGCAGGAAGCCCAGGTCCGGCACGTGCACCGCGCTCACCCCGCGGGTGTGCTGGGCGGTCAGGGCGGCGATCGCGCTCAGTCCATGCACCCGATGGGCGGCGAAGGTCTTGAGGTCGGCCTGGATGCCGGCGCCGCCGCCGGAGTCGGAGCCGGCGATGGTGAGGGCGGAAATCGGGGCAGGGGTCATCGTGGGGCGGGGCGCGGCTTCGGGACGGGTCCGGAGACGATATCGCATCGTCGATCCGCGGAGCGGGCCGGTATTTCGCGCAAACCGCGGATTTGCGGACACCGGTGGCCGGCCAAAAATACCGGTCATTAATGCGGTGTTTTCACGCCCTGTATTTTCGGTCCGCTCGTGGGGGTTTATACCCAGATCGGGGCGTCAATAATTCCGCGATACCAGGGTAATAAGTCCGACGATTTGCTTTCTGATCTGGAAAGGTATTTTCCTTAGCGAGTCCAAACACTCCGATTCAATATCGTCCTGGGCGTAGTCGTCGGTGCGCATGGCCGGGGTCCAGGCGTCGTCGCCGGGTTTCACCGGGCCGCGTCCGGTGCCCAGCCATTCCAGGCAAACCCCGGTGGCCAAGGCTATCGCGATCAAATGATGCATCGACGGATGGCTGCCGTCCTTGCGTTCCCACTGGGCTACCGCGCTGCGCTGCACGCCGACCAGGTTGGCGAGGGCGAGTTGGGAAATCCGGGACAAAGTACGGGCGCGCCGTATGCGCTCCGGTAGGGCCGCCATGGGTGATCTCCCCTAAGAGTGTCAGGGATCATGCCCGAGTGTTTCGCTAACGCGATAGCGGTACGAGGCACGATTGGTGTGGATTGAGTAACGCGTCACACGCCGAGGCGCGTATGGGCGCGATATGCCGTATTTCGTCACCCGCGCAGCTATTCACGTTAGTGAAATCAGACGTTGCGGCATTATCAGACGCCGGATAAGCATTATCGCTACCGATGCATGCGCCCGCATTCGGTGTTTCTGGTGATTAATCTCCGCTGGTCAAACGCAATCTGGCGCCCTCTCAAAATTACGGATACGGGGGTTATATGCGTAAGAAAGGCAAAGTACTGATCGCCCTGCTGGCTGTGGTCCTGCCGGCGGCGGCCGTGGGTGTCGGCCTGTTCGGCACCAACACGACCGGTTTGGCGCCGGAAGGCATGCGGGGAGAACTGGCGCAGGACATCGTCGACCGATGGTCGCCCTATGTGGAACGCAGTTACGGAGCGATGGGGGCCGGCTGGAGCGAGCGTATGGAGGCCACCATGCAGAGCGCCGATATCGCCAACCTGGAGGCGGCTGCCAGCGCTCCCAGCTTTGAGCAGATGAATGCCGCTCTGCTAGGCGGGGGAATGGGCGCGGCCAGCAGCCAGCCGAGCGTACAGCCCATGAGCCTGGGATCGCCGGGCAGCGATCTGGTGTATACGCCGATCAACCCATGCCGCATCGTCGACACGCGCGTGGTGGGAGGACCGATGTCGCCCGACGGTACGCGCAGCTTCCGCGCTTTCACTACCACCGACTTTACCGCGCAAGGCGGTGCTTCGTCCGACTGCGGCCTGCCGCAGAACGTCTCGGCGCTGACCGTGAAAATCACTTCGGTATTCCCGGCCATCTACGGCCACTTCACCGCCTATCCGTTCGACCAGGCCAGGCCGAACGCGTCTTCGTTGAACTACACCGCCGGCATGACCATGTCCAACGAGTCGCACATCCGGCTGTGCCGTCCTGCTTGTCCGGCCGAATTCAACTTGTACAGCACGCAGCAGTCGGACGTCGTGATCGACGTGACCGGTTACTACATCGAACCCGAAGCCACCGCGCTCGACTGCACCATCGCGCAGGAGTCCGGCAACCTGGCCCTGCTGGGCGGTCTGCAGACCAAGTTCGTCAATTGCCCGACCGGCTACACCGCCGCCGGCGGCGGTTGCGGCGGCGTGCTCGGCATCGGCATCAGCAATTCCGAGCCGAACGTGGTCGCCGGTCAGCCGGTGGGCTGGAAGTGCGATCTGGTCGGTTCCTTGCTGAGCGTGCTCGGATACCAGGTCAACGCGACCTGCTGCCGCGTGCCCGGACGCTGACGGAACGAGCGAGCGCAAGGATGCGAGTACCCGGAAGCCGGCCGCGAGGCCGGCTTCCTTTTTCGTGCCGCGCTTACAGCACTTCCGAGGCGTAGTCGGCCAGGCGCGAACGCTCGCCGCGGCGCAGGGTCACGTGCGCGCTGTGCGCCCAGCCCTTGAAGCGATCGACGGCATAGGTCAGGCCCGAGGTGGTCTCGGTGAGGTAGGGCGTGTCGATCTGCTCGACATTGCCCAGGCAGACGATCTTGGTGCCGGGGCCGGCGCGCGTGATCAGGGTCTTCATCTGCTTCGGGGTGAGGTTCTGGGCCTCGTCCAGGATCAACCAGCGGCTGAGGAAGGTGCGCCCGCGCATGAAGTTCATCGAGCGGATCTTGATCCGCGAGGCCAGCAGGTCGTTGGTGGCCGCGCGGCCCCAGGCGCCGCCTTCCTGGTTGTGGGTCAGCACTTCCAGGTTATCGGTCAGCGCGCCCATCCACGGCGTCATCTTTTCCTCTTCGGTGCCGGGCAGGAAGCCGATGTCCTCGCCGACGCTGACAGTGGCGCGGGTCATGATGATTTCGCGGTAACGCTGCTGGTCCATGGTCTGGGCCAGGCCCGCGGCCAGCGCAAGCAGGGTCTTGCCGGTGCCGGCGGTGCCGAGCAGGGTGACGAAGTCGATCTCCGGATCCATCAGCGCGTTGAGCGCGAAGTTCTGCTCGCGGTTGCGCGCGATGATGCCCCACACCGCATGCTGGTTGTGGCGGTAGTCGTCGACGATCTGCAGGGTCACGCGGTCGTCGCCGACCTTGCTGACCTTGAGCTCGGACTCCTCGTCGCCGGGCAGGAACAGGAACTGGTTCGGGTACCAGTCGTCGTCCTTGGTGCGGGCGATCTCGTAGTAGGTGCGGCCCTTCTCGGTCCAGGACTTGAGGTCCTTGCCGTGGCGCTGCCAGAAGTCCTCCGGCAGCGCGGTCGCGCCGGTGTAGAGCAGGCTGAAATCGTCCAGCGCGCGGTCGTTCTCGTAGTCCTCCGAGGCGATCCCGGCGATCGCCGCCTTGATCCGCAGGTTGATGTCCTTGGACACGAACACCACCGGCACGCCGGGCTCGCTCTCCTTGAGGGCGAGGATGGCGCCGAGGATGTGGTTGTCCGGGATCACCGCGCCGAAGCGCTTGCCGGCGTCGAAGGAACCGGTCTGGAAGCGCAGCTTGCCGATGCTCTGTTCGCCGCGCAGTTGCAGGCCCTGCGGGCGCTTGAGGGTGATGCCGACCGAGATCTTGTCGGTGCCCTCGACCTCGATCAGCTCGTTCAGGAAGCGGCTGACCTGGCGCGCGTTTCGACTGGCTTCGGAGGTGCCTTTCTTGCCGTTGTCGAGCTCTTCGATGACCTGCATCGGCAGGTACACGTCGTGCTCCTGGAACTTGAACAGCGCGGTCGGGTCGTGCATCAGCACGTTGGTGTCGAGAACGTAGATGCGCTTGCTTCGGGTCATTCCGATGCCTCATGGCAGGTGGGTGCGGCGCGGTGCGGACACGTCGGGTGGAACGCGGTGATGCGGCCTTGCGCGCAAGGCAGCGCCGCCGTGGCCCGCGGGGCGGGACGGCGGGCAACGAGGATCGAAGGGGCGGTCACTGGGTCTGTGCAGCCTTCAGTGCGTCGAGCACGGCCTGGGCATGACCCGGCACTTTCACCGGGCGCCATGACTGGGCGATGACGCCCTTGGGGTCGATCAGGAAGGTGCTGCGCTCGATGCCGATGTACTTGCGGCCGTACAGGCTCTTTTCCTTGATCACGCCGAAGGCCTGGCACAGGGCCTCGTCCTTGTCGCTGATCAGGTCGAACTTGAAGCCCTGCTTGGCGCAGAAATTCTGATGCGACTTGAGCGAGTCGCGCGACACGCCCAGCACGGTCGCGCCCAGCTTCTTGAACTTGGGCAGCAGGGCGTTGAAGTCCAGGCCCTCGGTGGTGCAGCCCGGCGTGCTGTCCTTGGGGTAGAAGTACAGCACCAGCCATTGGCCGGCGTAGTCCTTCAGCTGCACGGTCTGGCCGCTGGACAGCACCAGGGGCAGGGAGGAGACGGTCTTGTCGAGGCGGTTGCCGGTGTCGAGCATGCGTGCTGTCTGATCCTCAGAACTTCATCGGGTCCATGATGGCATCGAGATTCAAGTGATCGCAGAACTCCAGGAAATCGTCGCGCAGCGCGGCGATGTGCATGCTCGACGGCACGCCGATGGTCACCTGGGCGGAGAACATGTCGGCGCCGGTCTGCATGGCGCGGTAGCGCGAGCAGTGCAGGCTCTCGATGGTGATGCCCTGGCGATCGAAGAAGTCGGCGAGCTGGAACAGGATCCCCGGTTTGTCGGCCGCGACCACCTCGACGATGTAGGGCAGCAGATTGGATTGCACCTGCTTGGGCCCGGTGCGGTACCAGACCAGCTTCAGGCCTTCCTCGCGCTCCAGGCGGGTGAGCATGGCCTCGAGCTTGGCGACCGCGTCCCAGGACCCTACGGCGAGCGCGGTCACGGAGACGTCGCGGCCCACCGTGGACAGGCGTGCGTCGACCAGGTTGCAGCCCGAATCGGCGATCCGCCGCGTCACCGACAACAGCGGCGACTCCGGATGCGTCGTATAGGC
Source organism: Lysobacter sp. CCNWLW3 (assembly GCF_036697405.1). Classification (NCBI taxonomy): domain Bacteria; kingdom Pseudomonadati; phylum Pseudomonadota; class Gammaproteobacteria; order Lysobacterales; family Lysobacteraceae; genus Lysobacter; species Lysobacter sp. CCNWLW3. The sequence goes on along the minus strand of NZ_JBAHWA010000001.1, from coordinate 890,986 downwards.
GTTGATCAGGAGGTGATTTTCGTTCGGCGACGGCCGGGCAGCGGAATCGGTCAAGGCGGCGCCTGCAAGGGGAGCGGGTGGCTCGGATACTGAACGGCGGCCCGCGCACGGGCTGCGGCTTGAAGCCAGCATACTTGCCCGCGCTTTCGGCCCGCAAGTAACATCGCAAGGCAGTAACATCGGTTGTTGGCGGCGTACCGTGCCGCCGCTCACACAGCGCTCCGCGCGAAGGCCCTCATTTGCGACTCTCCGGCAGCATCACCGCGCTGGCCACGCCGTTCGACGCGGCCGGCGAACTCGACCTCGACGCTTGGCGCGCCCTGCTGGCCGCGCAGCTCGACGGCGGCACCCAGGCCGTCGTGGTCGCCGGTTCCACCGGCGAAGCCGCGGCCCTGCACGACCCCGAATACGACACCCTGCTGCGCACCGCGGTGGAGCTGGTCGCCGGGCGCATCCCGGTGCTGGCCGGCACCGGCCTGTCCAATACCGCCAAAACCATCGAACTGACCCGCCGCGTCGCCGCGCTGGGCGCCGACGCCGCCCTGGTGGTGACGCCGCCCTACGTGCGTCCGACCCAGCCCGGCCTGGTCGCCCACTACCGCGCGATCGCCGACGACGGCGCCTTGCCGGTGGTGCTGTACAACGTGCCCGGCCGCACCGGCTGCGACCTGCTGCCGGAGACCGTGGCCCAGCTGGCCGGTCATCCGCGCATCGTCGGCATCAAGGAAGCGCGCAGCGAGGCCGAGCGCATGAGCGCGCTGCTCGCGCTGCGGGCCTCGGACTTCGCCGTACTCAGCGGCGACGACCCGACCGCCTGCCGGGCGATGCTGGCCGGCGCCGACGGCATCATTTCGGTCGCCTCCAACGTGGTCCCGGCTTCGTTCCGGCGCTTGGCCGACCTGGCCCGGGCCGGCCGCGGCGAAGAGGCCCAGGCCTGGGACGCGCGCCTGGCGCCGCTGTACGACTTCCTCGGCGTCGAATCCAATCCGATCCCGGTCAAGGCCGTGCTCGCCCGCCAGGGCTTCGGCCATGGCCTGCGCCTGCCGCTGACCGCCTTGTCGGCCGCCCACCAAGACGCCGCGGCCAGCGCCCATGCGCTGGCACGCGAACTCGAACACGACTGCCGCGCTACGCTCGCAGCCTGAACCCCGCAGGAGATTTGCCCATGCGTTCCAATGTTTCCCTGTCCCGCGTCGCAGTCGGCGCACTGCTGATCGGCCTGGTCGCCACCGCCGGCTGCAGCTGGTTCCGCAAGGGCACCAACCCGCTGTACGCCGAGAACGCCGAACAGCGTCCGCTGGAAGTGCCGCCGGATCTGGACCGCCCGCGCACCGACGGTGCGATGGCGATCCCCAACGGTTCGGTCAGCGCCTCCGAGCGCGCGCCGGCCGCGGTCGCCAGCGCCGCGTCGCCGATCGGCTTCACCACCGCCGGCAGCCGCGACGAGGCCTACGCCAAGGTCGGCGAAGCGCTGGCCAAGGTCGAAGGCCTGACCGTCGCCAGCCGCGCCCAGTTGCTGGGCGCCTACGACGTCAACTACGAAGGCGCCAACTTCCTGGTCCGCGTGAGCGCGGTCGAAGCCGGCGCCTACGTGTCCGCGGTCGATCCGCGCGGCCTGCCGGCCAGCGGCCAGCCGCCGATCAAGCTGATCGCGGCGCTGAAGGAAGCGCTGGGCAGCAAGTAAGCCTGGTTCGATTCCGGGTTAGGCAAACGGGCGCCGCGAGGCGCCCGTTTTGTTTTGCTGGGGCAGAACACGTTGGTGCAACGGAGCACGGCTGCGCGACTTTCGAGTCGTTCGTGGTGCGCTTGTCGGGCCGTGACGGGCTTGCGTGGCTCCAAAAGCCAATCCCCCTCAATCCCCCTTTTCCAAAGGGGGAGGTAGGGGCAGTTGCGGCGGGTGTTGCCCAGGCGCGCGGCTTCGAGTCGCGGCGAGACGCCCGATTGTTGCCTGGACGCGTGGTTCCGAATCGCGGCGAGATTATCGATTCGTCATCCCCGCGCAGGCGGGGATCCAGGGACTTCAGCGCGTAGGCGAGCGTCCCGGCGGGCGATCAGGGCCGGTGATTCGCAAGGCTCTATCGAGTTGCGTCGTCAGCGCACGCCGACCCGGTCACTGAATCCCCGCCTGCGCGGGGATGACGAGTCGAGGCCGGCGCCGCAGGCGTAGCCTCGTCCGAAGTCCGAAGTCCGAAGTCCGAAGTCCGAAGCGCTCAGCGCTCCAGCAGGTCGATCTTGCCGGTCTTGCCTTCCCAGTCCTTGGCGTCGGCCAGCGCGTCCTTGCGGGTCGTGATCACCGGCCAGGCCTTGGCCAGTTCGGCGTTGAGCTTCACGAACGCTTCCTGGCCGGCCGGCACGTCGTCTTCCGGGTAGATCGCGTTGATCGGGCATTCCGGCTCGCACAGGGTGCAATCGATGCATTCGTCCGGATCGATCACCAGGAAGTTCGGGCCTTCGTGGAAACAGTCGACCGGGCACACCTCGACGCAGTCGGTGTACTTGCACTTGATGCAGTTCTCGGTGACGACGAAGGGCATGGAACGGTCTTCCGTGGGTGAGCGGTCGCGACTAGTTTAGCGACAGGCGGGGGCGCAAACCTAGCCGATCGCGCCGCCTCGCGGTTGTTGCGAGCGACTCTCAATTGGCGCGCGGGCGGCGACCGCTCGGGCAAAGAAAAAGCCCGCGCATCGCTGCGCGGGCTTCTGCTTTTGGAACGTTTCCGCCGGCGAGGGCGGAAGGCCGCGGACGGCCCGCATTCCGAATTTGGCGCTCCCTACGAGATTCGAACTCGTGTTTTAGCCTTGAGAGGGCCACGTCCTAGGCCTCTAGACGAAGGGAGCTGGGTAAACCCGCATCCGACTCTCAATCGTATGCGGCCTGCTAGTATAGGGGGCTGAATAGCGCTCGGCAACCGGCTTCGGCCGGCCGCCGTTCACCCTTTCCACAGCGATCCACTGCCCAGCAGCAGCGATCCCAACCGCGGCGACGACCGCTCGATGCAGCCCGAAAATCCTACCGGTCACGACCACGTCCACCCCATGTTGCGGGTGATCCCGCGCGAGCAGCACAACGTCTCGCGCAAGGAAATCAGCCCCAACGCGCTGCGCGTGCTGTACCGCCTGCGCGATGCCGGTTTCGGCGGCTACCTGGTGGGCGGCGCGGTGCGCGACATCCTGGTCGGCGGCCATCCCAAGGACTTCGACGTCGCCACCGACGCGACCCCGGAGCAGGTCAAGGGCCTGTTCCGCAACTGCCGCCTGATCGGCCGGCGCTTCCGTCTGGCCCACGTGGTCTACGGCCGCGAGATCATCGAGGTCGCGACCTTCCGCGCCAACATCGACGACGGCAGCGGCGACCGCGAGACCGACAACGGCGGCCGCCTGGTCCGCGACAACGTCTACGGCAGCATCGAGGACGACGCGGTCCGCCGCGACTTCACCGCCAATGCGCTGTACTACGCGGTCGAGGATTTCTCGGTGCGCGACTACGTCGGCGGCTTCGAGGACGTGGAAAACCGCCTGATGCGCCTGATCGGCGATCCGGAAACGCGCTACCGCGAGGACCCGGTGCGGATGCTGCGCGCGGTGCGCCTGGCGGCCAAGCTCGGCTTCGAGATCGAGGCCGCGACCGCGGCGCCGATCCCGGCCCTGGCGCCGCTGCTCAGCGAGGCCGCGCCGGCGCGTTTGTTCGAGGAATGCCTGAAGCTGTTCCTGTCCGGGCACGCGGTGCAGAGCTTCCTCGGCCTGGAGCGCTACGGCCTGCTGCCGGCGCTGCTGCCGGAAACCGCGGCCGCGCTCAAATCCAATCGCAGCGGCGCGCTGCGGCGCATGCTGCTGGAAGGCCTGCAGGGCACCGACACCCGGGTCGCCAACGACGAGCCGGTCTCGCCGGCGTTCCTGTTCGCGATGCTGCTGTGGCCGGCCTATTGCCGCGCGCTGATGGCGCTGCAGGCGCAGGGCATGCACGCGGTCGAGGCCCAGCGCCGCGCCGCCGACCGGGTCACCGTGCATCAGCTGGAAACCATCGCGCTGCCGCGCCGGTTCTCGCTGCCGATGCAGGAGATCTGGCTGCTGCAGACGCGCTTCTCGCAGCGTCAGCGCAAGCGCGTGTTCCGCTTGCTGTCGCATCCGCGTTTCCGCGCCGCCTACGATTTCCTCAATCTGCGCCTGGCCGCCTCCGACGAGCACGCGGCCGATGTCGCGTTCTGGCGCGAGGCCCAGGGCAAGCCCGGCGACGAACTGGCCGCACAGCTGGACGCACAGCCTGCGTCCTCGGACGCCGAGCCCGGCAGCGCGCCGCGCAAGCGTCGCCGCCGTCGCCGCACCGGCGGCGGGGCCGACGCCGGCGCCGCTCACCACGACGGCGAATGAGCGCCGCCGAGGTCGCGTTCGTCGGCCTGGGCAGCAACCTGGGCGACAGCGCCGCGATCCTGCGTGGCGCTTTCCGGTCCCTGGCCGCGCTGCCGGGCACGCGCCTGCTGCGCGTGTCCTCGCTGTACCGCACGCCGGCCTGGGGCCTGACCGCGCAGCCGGACTTCCTCAACGCCGCCGCCATGCTGGAAACCACGCTGGCGCCGCAAGCCTTGCTGGCGGCGATGCTGGCGATCGAGCGCGAGGCGGGCCGCGACCGCCGCGAGGACGGCAGCGACCGTTGGGGCCCGCGCACGCTGGATCTGGATCTGCTGCTGTACGGCCAACTCGGCCTGGACGAACCCGGCCTGCGCCTGCCGCATCCGCATCTGCACCAGCGCGCGTTCGCCTTGCTGCCGCTGCTGGAGATCGCGCCCGACGCGCATATTCCGGGGGTAGGGCCGGCACGCGATGCCTTGGCCCAGCTCGAGATCGGCGACATACAAACCCTGGCTTAGGCGGTAAGTTATAGGGCTACCCCCAGCGAGCGTCCGGCGATCGGCCGGGCGAGACCCTGACGACCATGTACACCTCGGCCCCCACCGAAAGCCCGCGCAAGACCGCCTGGACCGTGCCCATGCTCGCCGACGCCAAGCGCGACGGCCGCCCCCTGGTCATGCTGACCTGCTACGACGCCGGCTTCGCGCGCACCATGGACGCGGTCGGGATCGATCTGGTGCTGATCGGCGATTCGCTGGGCATGGTGGTGCAGGGCCACAACAGCACCTTGCCGGTGCGCGTGGCCGACATCGCCTACCACACCGCCTGCGTCGCCCGCGGCCTGTCCAAGGCGCTGTTGATCGCCGACCTGCCGTTCCAGTCCGACGCCACCCCCGAGCGCGCGCTCGAGGCCTCCACCGCGCTGCTGCAGGCGGGCGCGGCGATGGTCAAGCTGGAAGGCGCGGGCCACAAGCTGGAGGTGATCCGTTTCCTGGTCGAGCGCGAGATTCCGGTCTGCGCGCACCTGGGCCTGACTCCGCAATCGGTGCTGCGCCTGGGCGGCTACAAGGTCCAGGGCCGCGACGAGGCCGCCGCCGCGCGCCTGCGCGAGGACGCGCGCGCGGTGCAGGACGCCGGCGCCTCGCTGCTGGTGCTGGAATGCGTGCCCAACCCGGTCGCCGCCGCGATCACCGCCGACCTCGCCATTCCGACCATCGGCATCGGCGCGGGCCTGGCTTGCGACGGCCAGGTGCTGGTGCTGCACGATCTGCTGGGCGTGAACTCCGGCCACCGCCGGCCCAAGTTCGTCAAGGATTTCCTGGCCGAGGGCGGCTCCATCGAAGGCGCGTTCCGCGCCTACGCCGAGGCCGTGCGCGAGCGCCGTTTCCCGGACGAGGCGCATTCCTACGCCGGTTGAGGCCGGCGGCGCGAACCCAGCGTTCCGGCGCAGGCGTTGTGATCGCCGGCGTTAGCGCGTGTAATTCGCAGCCTGCGGCGCGGGCTGTGTTCGCGCCGTCCGATTCCCTCGACCCGATACCGAGCAAGGCATGCTGACCGTCGACGACCTGGCCGTACTGCGTTCCACCATCGACGCCTGGCGCCGCGACGGGCTGCGCGTCGCCTTCGTGCCGACCATGGGCAATCTGCACGCCGGCCACCATTCGCTGGTGAAGCTGGCGCGCGAGCGCGCCGACCGGGTCGTGGTCAGCGTGTTCGTGAACCCCACCCAGTTCGGGCCCAACGAGGATTTCGGCCGCTATCCGCGCACGCCGCAGGCCGACGCCGCCGGCCTGTCGGCCTCGGGCGCCGACCTGATGTGGCTGCCCACGGTGGAGACCATGTACCCCTACGGTCCGCAGGCCACGGTCGAAGTGCGCGTGCCGCACGTGACCGAGGGTTTGGAGGGCGCGCACCGCCCGGGCCATTTCGACGGCGTCGCCACCGTGGTCGCGCGCCTGTTCAACCAGGTCCGGCCGGATCTGGCGGTGTTCGGGCGCAAGGACTACCAGCAACTGGCGGTGATCCGTTACCTGGTGCGCGATCTGGCGTTCCCGATCGAAATCGTCGCCGGCGACACCCTGCGCGAGGCCGACGGCCTGGCCATGAGTTCGCGCAACCAGTACCTGTCGGACGAAGAGCGCCCGCGCGCGGCCGAGATCCACCGCTGCCTGCAATGGATGCGCCAGGCCCTGCAGGCCGGCACGCCGCGCGAGGCGGTCGAGGCCGAGGCCGTGCAGCGCCTGCAGACCGCGGGTTTCGTGGTCGACTACGCGGCCATCCGGCGCCCGGATCTGGGCCTGCCGGAAACCGGCCCCGGCGATGCGCCGCGGGTCGCCCTGATCGCGGCCCGGCTGGGCAAGACCCGCCTGATCGACAACCTCGAATTCGCCGCCTGAACGCAAATACACCGTTCCAGGGCCGGCGTGGGCCGCCTATGTTGCGGTGCGCCATGCGCTGCTAGACTTCGGTTTTTCGCGCCCGCACGTCCGCGGACGGAGTGAGAACATGCAACTCAACCTGCTCAAGGCCAAGATCCACCGCGCCACGGTCACCCACGCCGAGCTCCACTACGAAGGGTCCTGCGCGATCGACGGCCGCCTGCTCGATATCTCGGGCATCCGCGAGTACGAACAGGTCCACATCTACAACGTCAACAACGGCCAGCGTTTCGTCACCTACGCCATCCGCGGCGAAGAGGGCAGCGGCGTGATCTCGGTCAACGGCGCGGCCGCGCACAAGGCCCAGCCCGGCGACCTGGTGATCATCTGCGCCTACGGCGTCTGCGACGAAGCCGAGGCGGCCAAGTTCAAGCCGACCCTGGTCTACGTGGATCGGCACAACCAGCTGACCCACACCAACACTTCGATGCCGGCCCAGGCGGCCTGAGAGAACGCATGAGCGACGCATCCCGACTGAGCCTACTGAGCGCCCAGGCGGGGCGCGTCGCAGGCACCACGCTGCCGCAGCTGATCGCTGCCGACCCGGCACGCGCGCAGGACTTCGCGCTGCGGGTCGGCCCGATCTACGCCAGCTTCGCCCGCCAGCACTACGACCGCGAAGCCTTGGCCGCGCTGTTCGCCGCCGCCGAGGGCGCCGGTTTCCGCGCGCGCCTGCGCGCGCTGTTCGACGGCGAGACCGTCAATGTCACCGAACGCCGGCCGGCGCTGCACACCGCGCTGCGCGGCGATTTCTCGCAGGCGCAGATCGCGCGCGACGCCCACGCCCAGGCGCTGCAGGCGCGCGTGCGCATGCGCGAGATCGTCGACGCGCTGGCCGCCAGCGACGTCACCGACATCGTCAGCATCGGCATCGGCGGTTCCGACCTCGGCCCGCGCCTGGCCGCCGACGCCCTCAGCGGCGCCGCGCCGGGCCGGTTCCGCGTGCACTTCCTGTCCAACGTCGACGGCCATGCCGCCCAGCGCACCCTGGCCGGTCTGGACCCGGCGCGCACCGCCGCGCTGTTGATTTCCAAGACCTTCGGCACCCAGGAAACCCTGCTCAACGGCGCGCTGGTGCGCGACTGGCTGGGCGCGTACGCGGGCGAGCGCCTGTACGCGATCAGCGCCAACCTCGAGCGCCCGGCGGCCGCGTTCGGGATTCCGCCCGAGCGCATCCTGCCGATGTGGGACTGGGTCGGCGGGCGCTATTCGCTGTGGTCGGCGGTCGGCCTGCCGATCGCCTTGGCCATCGGCATGGACGCGTTCGAAGCCTTCCTGGCCGGCGCCGCCGAAATGGACGCACACGTGCTGGACGCGCCGCCACCGCGCAACCTGGCGGCCTGGCACGCGCTGACCGCGATCTGGAACCGCAACGGCCTGGGCTATGCGACCCAGGCCGTGCTGGCCTACGACGACCGCCTCAAGCTGCTCTCGAACTATCTGCAGCAGTTGGTGATGGAAAGCCTGGGCAAGTCCACGCGCCTGGACGGCAGCGCTATCGCCGGCGACACCGTGCCGGTGTGGTGGGGCGGGGTGGGCACCGACACCCAGCACAGCTTCTTCCAGGCCCTGCACCAGGGCAGCTCGATCGTGCCCGGCGATTTCATCGGCGTGGTCCGCGCCGACACGCCCTATGCCGAGAACCACCGCGCGCTGCACGCCAACCTGTTGGCCCAGACCGAGGCCTTCGCCAACGGCCAGGCCAGCGACGATCCGCACCGCAGCTACGCCGGCAGCCGGCCCAGCACCACCCTGCTGCTCGACGCGCTGACCCCGCGCTCGCTGGGCGCGCTGCTGGCGATGTACGAGCACAGCGTCTACCTGCAGTCGGTGTTCTGGGACATCAACGCCTTCGACCAGTTCGGCGTCGAGCTGGGCAAGCAGGTCGCCAGCCGTCTGGTTCCGGCGCTGGCCGGCGAAGCCGAGGCCGACGATCCGGTCACGCGCGAGCTGATCGCACAGCTGCGCGCTTGAGTCGGGCCGGCCGCCACGGCGCGGCCCGCAGGTTCTCATCCGGCCGCCAAAGCGTGCGCGCAGGTTCTCGTAGGCTGCGGTAAGCCGAAGGCGCACCGCACCGTCCTGCGGGCGGCCCGCGCAGCGACGCTCTCCAATTCGTCATCCCCGCGAAGGCGGGGATCCAGTGACTTCGGCGCGTCGCCGCGATAGCCGTCGAACGGCCACTCACGCCGGAAACGCATCGCCGCGCAGGCTCGCGAGTCTGCGTGTATTCGCGGTCGCGGCTCACGCCGCTCCTACCCCAAAGCGCGCGTCACTGCCTCAACCCTCGCCATGCCGGGCCAGCGCCCACTCCACATGCTCGCGCACCACCGCGCTGTCGGCGTCGCGGCGCGAGCGCAAGGCGTCGATCACCTCCGGCGTGCCCGGCGCATTGCCCAGCGCCACCGCGATATTGCGCAGCCAACGCTCGTGTCCGCTGCGGCGGATCGCCGAGCCCTCGGTGCGTTGCAGGAACTCGGCCTCGCTCCAGGCGAACAGCTGCGCCAGGTTGGCGCGGTCGAGGTCGTTACGGGCACGGAAGTCCGGCTCGTCGGTGCGCTTGGCGAACTTGTTCCAGGGGCAGACCAGCTGGCAGTCGTCGCAGCCGAAAATGCGGTTGCCGATCGCGGGCCGCAGTTCCTCGGGGATCGCGCCCTCGTGCTCGATGGTCAGGTAGGCGATGCAACGGCGCGCATCCAGCCGGTGCGGGGCGACGATGGCCTGAGTCGGGCAGACCTCGATGCAGCGCACGCAGGTGCCGCAGTGCGCGCTCGCCGGCGCGTCGATCGGCAGCGGCAGATCGACGTAGATCTCGCCGAGGAAGAACCAGGAGCCGCCGTCCTTGTCGATCAAACAGGTGTGTTTGCCGATCCAGCCCAGGCCGGCGTTGCGGGCCAGCGCGCGTTCCAGCACCGGCGCCGAATCGACGAACACGCGATGCCCGAACGGGCCCACGGTCTCGCCGATGCGGTCGGCCAGGCGCTGCAGGCGCTGGCGCATCAGTTTGTGATAGTCGCGGCCCAGGGCGTAGCGAGCGACGTAGGCGCGCTCGCGATCGGCCAGCGTGGCCCAGGCGTCGTCGTCGTCGTTGCGGCCATAGTCCAGGCCGACCGAGATCACCCGCAGAGTCCCCGGAATCAGCTCCTGCGGGCGCGAGCGCAACTCGCCGTGGCGCGCCATCCAGTCCATCGAGCCGTACAACCCCTGCGCCAGCCAGTCGCGCAGGTAGTCCTCGTCGGGGCCCAGCTCGATGCCGGCGATGCCACAGCGCTGGAAGCCCAGTTCGCGCGCCAGTTCGCGGATACGCAGGCCCAGCGCCGCGTAATCGGGCGCGGCGGGCGTGGGGTCGGGGCTGGCAGGGTGCGGGCTCACGATGGGGCAAGTATAGAATCGTGCGATGCCCAAGGCCGATTTTCCCTTCGATTCAGCACTCTACGACACTGCGGCCCTGCGCGCGGTCGAGGCCCGCGCCAGCGTGGCGCTGGGCGATGCCTACGAACTCATGCGGCGCGCGGGCGCGGCGGCCTGGCGCGAACTGCTGCGGCGATGGCCGCAGGCGCAACGCATCGTGGTGGTGTGCGGGTCCGGCAATAACGGCGGCGACGGTTATGTATTGGCGACGCACGCGCATGCGAGCGGGCGCGACGTGCGAGTGACGCAGCTGGCGGCGCACGCGCCGCGCGGCGAGCTCGCCCGGCGCGCCGCCGACGCGTACGCGGCGGCCGGCGGCCGCTGCGACCTCTATGCGGGCGGCGGTTTGAACGCGGACCTGGTCGTCGATGCCTTGTTCGGAATCGGTCTGACGCGTGCGCCGGACAAGGACGCGGCCGCCCTGATCGAGGCTATCAATGCGCAATCTGCGCCCGTGCTCGCGCTGGATGTTCCCAGCGGCGTCGACGCCGAGCGCGGCATCGCACATGCGCCGGCGGTGGTCGCCGATTGCACGATCGAATTCATCGCACGCAAGCTCGGATTGAGTACCGGTTCGGCGCTCGACTGTGTCGGCGAGCGGGTGCTGGCGGATCTGCAGCTCGGCGCGGACTTTTTCGACAGCGCGCCGGTCGCGCGTTCTGTGCGCGCGAGCGATCTGGGCCGATGGCTGTCGCCACGCACGCGCGACAGCCATAAGGGCCGCAACGGGCGCGTCCTGTGCGTCGGCGGCGATCACGGCAGCGGCGGCGCGATCGTGCTGTGCGCGCAGGCAGCGTTGCGCAGCGGCGCCGGCTTGGTCGAGATCGCCACGCGCGGCGAGCACGTGCCGGCCTTGCTGGCGCGGGTTCCGGAGGCGATGCCTCGCGAGGTGCGCGATGTGGCGCAGCTGCGCGCGGCGCTGGAGCGCGCGAACGTCGTGGCCTTGGGGCCTGGCCTGGGGCGGGGCGAATGGGCGCGCGAGCTGCAGGCCTGCGTGCTCGAGGGCGAGCGAGCCCTGTTGCTCGATGCCGATGCCTTGAACCTGTTGGCGCAGCATCCGCGAGCGCTGCATTCGGACTGCGTGCTCACGCCGCACCCGGGCGAAGCGGCGCGCTTGCTCGGCATCGACACCGCGCAGGTGCAGGCCGATCGTTTCGCCGCGGCACACGCCTTGCGCGATCGTTATGGCTGCGCCATCGTGTTGAAAGGCGCGGGCACCATTGTGATGGCACCCGATGCGGAACCCTATGTGATCGCCGCGGGCAATCCCGGCATGGCGGTGGGCGGCATGGGCGATGTGCTCAGCGGTACGATCGCAGCGATGCGCGCGCAGGGATTGAGTGCTTTCGATGCCGCGGTCTGCGGCGCCCTGCTGCACTCCGCTGCCGCCGATGCCGCCGCGCGCGACGGCGGCGAACGCGGTTTGCTGCCCAGCGATCTGATGCCGTGGTTGCGGCGATTGGCCAATCCGGAGAATGCGTCTTGATGTCGTCGAATCCTGCCACGCCCGCGCGCGAGCACGATGCGATCGCACTGTCGTTGCGCGATGCCGACGCGACCGATGCGTTGGGCGCCGCGCTCGCGCGCTCGCGGCCGGCGCGCGCGGTGGTGCACCTGAGCGGCGATCTCGGCGCCGGCAAGTCGACGCTCGCGCGCGCGCTGTTGCGCGCGCTCGGCGTGCAGGGCGCGATCCGCAGCCCCACCTACACCCTGGTCGAACGTTATCCGCTCGCCGGCGGCGGCGAAGCCTGGCACCTGGACCTGTATCGCATCGGCGACGTGGGCGAACTTGAGTTTCTCGGTCTCGACGGCGACGAGGCCACGCTGTGGCTGATCGAATGGCCGGACCGCGGCCGCGGCGGACTGCCGCCGGCCGACCTGCGGGTGGAGCTGGCGGTGGACGGGGCAGGGCGTTCGGCCCGGCTGGTTCCGGGGTCCGCAGCCGGCGCGGAATGGGTCGGGGCCCTGGCGGGCACCCTTGAGCTTGCGGCCGACTCCTGAACGTTTCCACAGGAAGTGGTGGCAGGTACCGGATTCGTAAGGGAAAAGTGCTTGCATTTCTGAGGCACTGGTGCTTGACTAAGCCCATGCGCGTAAAAGGGGCCACCGTTCAGAAATTCCTGCTCGGCATGGCGCTGCTCACGGCGCTGGCCTGGAATCTCGCGCACGCCAGTGAAATCAAGGGCTTGGAAGTCGGCAGCGGCGCCACCGGCACCCGCGCCGAGATCGCGCTGGACCGTAGCAGCGAATTCAAGCTGATCTCGCTCAAGGGCCCCGACCGCCTCGCGGTGGATCTGCCGGCCTCGTCGCTGGCCAAGGGTCTGCGCCTGCCGGCCGGCGCGGGCATCGTCAAATCCGTGCGTACCGGCCAGCCCGCTCCGGGCACCGTGCGCATCGTGTTCGATCTGGCCCAGCCGGTCGCCGCGCTCAAGCCGCGCATCGAGCCGGCCGCCAACGGCGCGCGTCTGGTGCTGGAATGGCCGGGCGACGACGTCGAGCCGCAGCCGATCGCCGCGCCGCCGGCTTCCGCCGTCGCCGTCCACGTCCCATCGACCCAATCCGTGCCGGCGCCGCAGTCGCCGCCGCCGGCCGCGACGGCCGCGACGGCCGTGGTGTCCGAGAGCCGCGGTGTCGACCAGGCCGCCGCGTCCGCGGCCGCGACCACCCGCCTGATCTCCGAACTCGCCGCGCGCAACGCGCCCAGCGCCTCGCCGCCGGCCGCCGCGCCACCGTCGGCCGCGCCGCCGTCGGCCGCGCCGGTCGTTGCCGCTACCCAACCGCCGGTTCCGACCACCGTCGCCACCGGCGTGCCCACCCGCATCGCCACCGGCGTGCCGGCCCCGATGCCGGGCGCGACCGCGCCGCTGCCGCCGGCCGGGGACGTCGTCACGCCCGGCGCGGTCAAGACCATGAAGGACGTGATGCGCGGCCGCGGCATGCGCCCGCTCATCATCGCCATCGATCCCGGCCACGGCGGCCAGGATCCCGGCGCGGTCGGCCTGGCCGGCAAGCGCGAGAAAGACGTGACCCTGGCGATCGCGCGCGAACTGGCGCGCCAGATCAACGCCACGCCCGGCCTCAAGGCCTATCTGACCCGCGACAGCGATGTGTTCATCCCGCTGCCGCGCCGCGCCCAGCTGGCGCGCCAGGCCAAGGCCGACATGTTCGTGTCGATCCACGCCGACGCCGCCGAGAACCGCGCGGCCAGGGGCTCCTCGGTCTACGTGCTGTCGCTGAAGGGCGCCTCCTCGCAGCGCGCGCGTTGGCTGGCGGACAAGGAAAACTCGGCCGACCTGGTCGGCGGCGTGCGCCTGCAGGAAGCCGACAACACCCTGACCTCGGTGTTGCTGGACCTCACCCAGAGCGGCCACATGAAGGCATCCGAAGACGCGGCCGGGCACGTGCTGGACGGGCTCAAGCGCGTGGGCAACAACCACAAACCGCATATCGAGCGCGCCAATTTCGCCGTGCTGCGGACCTCGGACATGCCGGCGATGCTGGTCGAGACCGCCTTCATCTCCAACCCGGACGAAGAGCGCCGCCTGACCGATCCCGCGCACCAGCGCGCGCTTGCGCGCGCCGTGCTCGACGGCGTCAACACCTATTTCACCCGCCAGCCGCCGCCGGGCACGCTGTACGCCGCGCGCGCCGATGCGCAACCGGTGGCGATGGGCGGGGGCGGCGGCAGCCCCTGACTTCGCACGGCGGCGTGCGCGCTGCCTGAGCCCGACCGACCCCTGTGCGAGTTCCGCCGCCCTCCTGCGGCGGAACGGGCCTGCGTCGCGAAAGCGTCAAACGGATCGCGGAAGCCGTGGGCGAGCGGCTATCATCCAGGCCGTACTCTCACGGCGCCGCAGCGGCGCCCGGTCGCTCAGTGGCTATCCGTCAACTCCCCGACACCCTCATCAATCAGATCGCGGCCGGCGAGGTCGTGGAACGTCCGGCTTCGGTGGTCAAGGAGTTGGTCGAAAACGCGCTCGACGCCGGTGCGACGCGCATCGACATCGACCTGGAAGAGGGCGGGGTGCGCCTGATCCGGATCCGCGACGACGGCGCCGGCATCGCCGCCGACGAGCTGCCGCTGGCGATCTCGCGCCACGCCACCAGCAAGATCGCCTCCCTGGACGATCTCGAAGGCGTGGCCACGCTGGGCTTCCGCGGCGAGGCCTTGCCCTCGATCGCCTCGGTCAGTCGTTTCGCGGTGGTTTCGCGCCGGGTCGATACCGAACACGGTGCCACCCTCGAGGTCGACGGCGGCCGGGTCGGGCAAGTCACGCCCAAGCCGCACCCGCAAGGCACCACGGTCGAGGTGCGCGACCTGTTCTTCAACGTGCCCGCGCGGCGCAAGTTCCTCAAGGCCGAGCGCACCGAACTCAGCCACATCGAGGAATGGCTGCGCCAGCTGGCCTTGGCGCGTCCGGACGTGGAACTGCGCGTGTCCCACAACGGCAAGCCCTCGCGGCGCTGGAAGGGCGAGGGCGATCTGCTCTCGGACGCGCGCATCAACGAAACCCTGGGCGAGGAGTTCGCGCGCAACGCCCTGCGCGTGGATCACTCGGGCGCGGGCTTGCGGCTGCACGGCTGGATCGCCCAGCCGGCCTACAACCGCGCCAGCGCCGACCAGCAGTACCTCTACGTCAACGGCCGCGCGGTGCGCGATCGCAGCGTCGCCCACGCGGTCAAGCAGGCCTATGCGGACGTGTTGTTCCATGGCCGCCAGCCGGCCTATGTGCTGTTCCTGGAACTCGATCCGCGCCGGGTCGACGTCAACGTGCATCCGGCCAAGCACGAGGTGCGTTTCCGCGACTCGCGCCTGATCCACGACTTCGTCTACCGCACTCTGCACGACGCCTTGGCCGAAACCCGCGCCGGCATCGTGCCGCAGCCGGGCGCCGAACCGGCCGCGTTCGCCTCCGGCGCGAGCGCGCCGGGGCAGGGCGCGCAGCCCAGCTACAACTGGAGCGCGCCCACGCGCCCGCTCGGCTTCCAGGTCGAGGAAACCCGCAACGGCTATGCCGCCCTGTACGGCGCGCCGCGCGAGGAGACGCCGGCGTCGGTCTATTCCGGCTACGCGTCCGCACCCGCTTACGATGCGAGCGCGCCGCGTCCGGCCCTGCCGCACAGCGACGACGCCAGCCTGCCGCCGCTGGGCTACGCCATCGCCCAGTTGCACGGCATCTACGTGCTGGCCGAAAGCGCCGAAGGCCTGATCGTGGTCGACATGCATGCCGCCCACGAACGCATCGGTTACGAAAAGCTCAAGCACGCCCACGACGGCGAAGGCCTGCGCACGCAGCCGCTGCTGGTGCCGGCGGCACTGGCGGTGTCCGAGCGCGAGGCCGAGGTCGCCGAACGCGAAACCGAGACCCTGGCCGCGCTGGGCTTCGACGTGACCCGCAGCGGCCCGCAATCGCTGACCCTGCGCAGCGTGCCGGCCCTGCTCGCGCACGGCGACGTCGAGGCGCTGCTGCGCGACGTGCTCGCCGACCTGCGCGAGCACGGCGAATCGCGGCGCGTGGCCGCCGCGCGCGACGAACTGCTGGCGACCATGGCCTGCCACGGCGCGGTGCGCGCCAACCGGCGCCTGAGCCTGCCCGAAATGAACGCGCTGCTGCGCGAAATGGAAGCGACCGAGCGTTCCGGCCAATGCAATCACGGCCGGCCGACCTGGGCCCGTTTCAGCCTGTCCGAAATCGACCGATGGTTCCTGCGAGGACGTTGAGAATGCGACTGCCGACTATGCCGCGACCGCTGCTGCTGTATCCGATCGTGCTCTGCCTCGCCCTCGCCGCCTGCGGTGGCGGCGAACGTTCCGAAAGCGACCTCGACGCCCCAGGCGCCGGCACCGCCGCCGCCGAGAACGCCGAAGCCGAACCGCAGGCGCTGTCCAAGCCCACCAGCGCGGCCTTCGTCGGCGAACAGCAGGTCTGGCGCGAAGAGCGCAAGGCCAACCTGACCAAGCCCGACGGCTGGACCAGCCTGGTCGGCCTGCATTGGCTGGATCCGGGCCCGCACTACTTCGGCAGCGAGCCCGACAACGGCATCCGCCTGGCGATGGGCCCCGGCCACTTCGGCATGATCGACCTGAAGAAGAACGGCAGCGTGCGCTTCGTGCCCGAGCGCGGCACCGTGTTCACGCTGGACGACCAGCCGCTCAAGGGCGCGACCGCCTTGCGCATCGACACCGACCCGGCCGGCCCCAGCAAGCTCGGCTTCGACGAGGGCAAGGGCATCCTGACCGTGATCAAGCGCGGCGACCGCTACGCCCTGCGGGTCAAGCACGCCGACGCGCCCACCCGCAGCGGCTTCAAGGACATTCCGTATTGGCAGGCCGACGCGGGCTGGGTGGTCGACAGCAAGTTCGTCGCCCATCCGCCGGGCAAGACCATCGCGATCGCCAACATCGTCGGCACCACCGAGCAGGTGCCCAACCCGGGCTACGTCGAGTTCGAGCGCGACGGCAAGAGTTATCGCATCGAAGCGCTGGACGAGGGCGGCGACGAGCTATTCCTGGTCTTCGCCGACCGCACCAACGGCCACGGCAGCTACGGCGCCGGGCGTTTCCTCGACGCGCCCAAGCCGGGCATCGGCGGCCGTGTCATGCTCGACTTCAACAAGAGCTACAACCCGCCGTGCGCGTTCACCGCGTTCGCGACCTGCCCGCTGCCGCCGCAGGAAAACCGTCTCGATCTGGCGATCACCGCCGGCGAGAAGGCCTACGCCGGCGCGCACTGACCGACTCTCCAAGGACGATGACCCATGCTCCGTAATCCGCATCTCAAGCGCCTGCTGCCCTGCGCGCTGATCCTCGCCGCCCTGAGCTCGGCCATCGCGTCCGCGCAGGACACCGCGCCCGCGAAAGCGCCGGCCGCCGTCGCGCCGGCCAAGGCGCCGCCGGCGCCGCCGGTGCCGCTGCTGTGGAAGGTGTCCGACGCCGACAACGCGGTCTACCTGCTGGGTTCGTTCCACCTGCTCAAGAGCGACGACTACCCGTTGTCGCCCGACGTCGACGCCGCGTTCGCGGCCGCCGACAAGGTGATGTTCGAAGTGCCGCCGGAACAGATGACCGATCCGGGCGCGGCCGCCAAGTTCATGGTCGCCGCCGGCTATCCCGACGGCCGCACCCTGAGCCAGGTGCTGCCCGCCGAACTGCGCGAGAAGCTGAGCCGGTTGATGGGCAAGCAGGGCGTTCCGGTGGCGGCATTGGACGGCTACGAGCCCTGGTTCGTGAACCTGTCGCTGATGCTGGGCGTGTCGCAGGCCATGGGCTTCAGCCCCCAGCTCGGCCTGGACCTGCACCTGATGAAGCAGGCGAGCACGGCCAAGAAGCCCACCGGCGGTCTGGAAACGATGGAAGCGCAGCTGACGGTGCTGGACAGCTCGCCGATGCCCGAACAGATCGAGGGCCTGCGCGATTTCCTCGATCGTCCCACCGAAATGCCCGGCATGCTCGCCGACATGCATGGTGCCTGGCGCGCCGGCGACGTGGCCAAGCTCGACGCGCTGACCCGCACCGAGATGAGGGAGAAGACGCCGCAGACCTACCGTATCGTCAACGTCGAGCGCAACGACGCCTGGGTGCCGCAGCTGCAGAAGATGCTGGACGAGTCCAAGAAGGACGACACCCTGGTGGTGGTCGGCGCGCTGCACCTGCTGGGCGAGGACGGCGTGGTCGAGAAGCTGCGCGCCAAGGGTTACAAGATCGAGCGTTTGTGCACGGCCTGCGCGCCGGGCACCGCCGATCTGGCGCCCGCGGCGCCCGCAGCGCCGGCCGCCGGCGCACCGAGCCCGGCCAAGGGCCAGGCCGGCAAGCGCTGAGGTTGGCGGCCGTAGGGTGCGGTGAGCGCAAGCGAACCGCACCGATGCGGCGGTATCCACGATTCGCGGAAGCGATGCGCTTCGCCCGCGCTCGCCGCAACCTGCCAGGCTGGCCGTAGCGGGGACTCAGAGCGCCGGCCGCGCCGGCTCCAGTACGATGCAGTCCACCGGACAGGCCGGCACGCACAGCTCGCAGCCGGTGCACAGCGGCTCGATCACCGTATGCATGTGCTTGGCCGCGCCGATGATGGCGTCGACCGGGCAGGCCTGGATGCACTTGGTGCAGCCGATGCAGTCGGCCTCGACGATCACCGCCACCGGCGCCGGCTTGTGCGTGCCGCGGCTGCGGTTGTACGGGCGCGCGGGCAGCCCCAGCAAGCGCGCCAAGGCGCGCGCGCCGGCGTCGCCGCCGGGTGGGCAATGGTCGATGCCGGCCTCGCCCCGAGCCATCGCTTCGGCGTAGGGGCGGCAGCCGGCGTAGCCGCACTGGCCGCATTGGGTCTGCGGCAGCAGGCGGTCCAGGCGTTCGATCAGGTCCATGGGGCAGAAGTGAGTTGAGAGGAGGGAGAACTGAGGGAGTGCTTCTACTCGCTCCTCACTCCTGTCCGCTCTTTGCTCGCCTCACCGCACCGGCATGCCCGGCAGCGCGCCGCCGTCGGCGTCGAGCAGGTGCAGGCCGCCGCCGTCGAAACCGGCCGACAGGATCATGCCCTCGCTCAGGCCGAAGCGCATCTTGCGCGGCGCCAGATTGGCGATGAACACCACGTTGCGGCCGACCAGCTTCTCCGGCTCGGCGTAGGAGCCGCGGATGCCGGAGAAGATCTGGCGCGTGCCCAACTCGCCGGCGTCCAGTTCGAAACGCAGCAGCTTGTCGGAGCCTTCGACGAACTCGCAGGCCAGCACCTTGCCCACGCGCAGGTCGAGCTTGGCGAAATCGTCGATGCCGATGGTCGCGACGGTGCTGACCGGGGCCGCGGCGGGCGTGGCGGCAGGCGCGACGGCGGCCGCCTTGGCGGCGGGCGCGGCGACGGTTTCGGTGTCGGCGGGCTTCAAGGATTCCTTGGAGGCTTCGATCATGGTCTCGATTTGCTTGGGGTCGATACGGGTGAACAAGGGTGTGTAGGCCTGGATGCGGCGCGCCAGCAGCGGCGCGTCCAGATCGCTCCACAGCGCGACCGGCGCGGCCAGGAAGGCCTCGGCCTGGGCCGACACGCGCGGCAGCACCGGCTTGAGCGCCGCGGCCAGCACGCGGAACAGGTTCAGGCCCTGCGTGCAGACCGCCTGCAGCTCGGCGTCAGCGCCGTCCTGCTTGGCCAGCACCCAGGGCTTGCGCTCGTCGATGTACTTGTTGGCCTCGTCGGCCAGGGCCATGGTCAGGCGCAGCGCGGTGGCGGCCTCGTTGCGCGCGTAGGCCTGCGCGATCGGCTGCAACTGCTCGACGAAACGCGCGTAGGTCGCCGGCTCGGGCAGCGCCTCGGCGAGCCGGCCGTCGAAGCGCTTCTCGATGAAGCCCGCGCAGCGGCTGGCCAGGTTGACGAACTTTCCGACCAGGTCGGCGTTCACGCGCGCGACGAAGTCGGCCAGGTTGAGATCGACGTCGTCGACGCCGCCGCCGGTCTTGGTGGCGAAGTAGTAGCGCAGCGCCTCCGGATCCAGGCCCACGTCCAGGTAGGTGCGGGCCTGGATGAAGGTGCCGCGCGACTTCGACATCTTCTCGCCGTTGACCATCAGGTAGCCGTTGACGTGCAGGCGGGTCGGCGCGCGGAAACCGGCGCCGTGCAGCACCGCCGGCCAGAACAGGCCGTGGAAGGTGACGATGTCCTTGCCGATGAAATGGTGCAGTTCGGCCTGGCTGTCGCGGGTGAGGTAGGAGAAGAAGTCCAGGCCCTCGCGCTCGCACAGGGCCTCGAAGCTGCTCAGGTAGCCGATCGGCGCGTCCAGCCACACGTACAG
Organism: Lysobacter sp. CCNWLW3; assembly: GCF_036697405.1. Taxonomy (NCBI): domain Bacteria; kingdom Pseudomonadati; phylum Pseudomonadota; class Gammaproteobacteria; order Lysobacterales; family Lysobacteraceae; genus Lysobacter; species Lysobacter sp. CCNWLW3. The sequence continues at coordinate 871,023 of NZ_JBAHWA010000001.1, read as the reverse complement.
GTACTTGCCCGGGTGGCCGGGGATCTCGAAACCGAAGTAGGGCGCGTCGCGGGAAATGTCCCAGGCGCGCAGGCCGCCCTCGGCGTCCAGCCATTCCAGCAGCTTGGCCTTGACGCCGGCAATCGCCACGTCGCCGCTCAGCCATTCGCGCAGGAAGGCCTCGAAGCCGCCGACCTCGAAGAAGAAATGTTCGGATTCGCGCAGCTCCGGCGTCGCGCCGCTGACCACCGAACGCGGCTCCTTCAGCTCGGTCGGCGCGTAGGTCGCGCCGCAGTTCTCGCAGTTGTCGCCGTACTGGTCGGGCGTGCCGCAGTTCGGGCAGATGCCCTTGACGTAGCGATCGGGCAGGAACATGCCCTTGACCGGGTCGTACAGCTGCGCGACCGAACGCCGCGAGATGTGGCCGTTGTTGTCGAGCTTGGCGTAGAACGCCTCGGTCAGCGCGCGGTTGCGCGCCGAATTGGTCGAATCGTAGTGGTCGAAGGCGACGCCGAAATCGGCGAAGTCGCGCTCGTGGCTGGCCTGGATGCCGGCGATGAAGGACTCAGGTGTTACCCCGGCCTTCTCGGCCGCCAGCATGATCGGCGTGCCGTGGGTGTCGTCGGCGCATACGTACCAGGCGCGATGGCCCGCTATGCGCTGCGCGCGGCACCAGATATCGGCCTGGGTGTAACCGACCAGGTGGCCTAGGTGCAGGTGCCCGTTGGCGTAGGGCAGGGCGCAGGTAACGACGAACTCGCGGGACATGGGCGGCGTTGCGGTGGGAGGTCGTGAATTATGGCATGCGGCCGCCGCAGGTCCCGTGCAGCCCGCTCCGCAGCCGCTTGAGCCGCCCGCCCTGCGGGAGTGGCGTAAGCCGCGATGAGCCCCCGACCGCCGCGCCACCCCGCCTCAGCCCATTCCGCCGGCCGAAACGAAACGACCCGGCCTAGGCCGGGTCGTCGGTATCGCCGTTACCGCGCGGAAGCTTACTGACGGACCCAGGTCTGGGTCCGACCCAGCAGCGAGAAGCCCATGAAGCCGCGCACGTCCAGCTTCTTGCCGCCTTCGACCGGCGTGACCTTGACCGAGTAGATCTTGCCGGTGGCCGGGTCCAGGATCTTGCCGTCCTCCCAGGTATCGCCGTGCTTGCGCACGCTCCACAGGATGACCATGCCCTCGACCGGCTTGTTCTTGCGGTCGCCCGAGCACTTGTCGCAGACCGGGTTCGGGCCGCGGTCGGACTGCAGCACCTTGGTGACGCGGCCGGCGAGGCTGCCGTCCTTCGCTTCGTAGATTTCGACCACCGACTTGGGCTTCTGGGTCTTGTCGTCGATCGTGACCCAGTGTCCGAGCGGCGTGTTCTGCGCGAACGCCGCCATCGGCAGCGCGAGCAGGAGCAGTGCAAGCAGTTTGGTGCGCATGTTCCCCTCCCAGGGATAGGCATGGTTCTGGCCGCAGCGTCCCCGCGGCTGACCTTCTTTATACCGCATCCGGCGGCGTATGGAAGCGGGGCGGGCCGGCCCCGGCGGGGCAAAAAAAGAAGCCCGGCTTGCGCCGGGCTTCTGGGGACACGCTGCTGGAACAGTTAGAACTGGTAAGCCAAACGCACGAGCACCTGACGGCCCGCCGGATCAGCACCGATGAACGGGCTGAAGAACGGGTACGCGGTGTTGCTGGGATCGTAGCGAATGGTGTTGTCCAGCACGTTGTTGACGATCAGCGACGCGGCGAAGTTCTCGCCGAACTTCTTGGTCACCGTGAAGTTGTAGAACATGTACGGCTGCAGACGACGGCCGAACTTGTTTTCGTCGGTAGAGATGTGCGCACGCTCTGCGCTGTTCGGCGCCGAGCCGAAGCGAACACCCGTGACCGTCGTGATCCAGTCGCCCTTCTCCCAGCTGACGCTGCCGCGTGCGCGGCTACGCTGATTGTCGTTGCTGAGGCGATCGCGGAAGTCGATCAGGTCGTCGTCGTTGAACTGCTTGAACTCTTCTTTGATCGTGACGCTGTAACCGAGATCGAACTTGAACTCACCGAAGCGATCGGTATCGAGGTTGTACTTCAACGAGGCATCGACACCGGTATTGCGGGTTAGCGCCGTATTGATGGCCACGGTGGCGACGTTGGCGACGCGACCGTCCAGCGCGGTGCCCGGAGCGGACTGTCGCGTCACGAAGCTGGTGATGTTCTGGCAGAAGGTCGAGTTCATGTCGAACTCGAACGGCGTGCCGTCCGGCCGAGTGCCGAGGCGGCAGTTGGCTTCGTTGCCCAGGATGTACGCGAGCGACAGCACGCTCGCCTGGTCTTCCAGCTTGATGTCGTAGTAGTCGGCGGTCAGCGACAGGTTGTCGAAGATGTCCCAAACGAAGCCTGCGGTCCAGGATTCGCCTTCCTCTTCCTTCAGCAGCGAGTTGCCCGACACCGAGTTCTGCATGCTGTAGATCGTGGGGTCGCCGGAGCGATTGCAAGCGGTCGTGGTGCGCGGGCCCAATGCCTGGCCGGGGCCGATACCTGCGCGGCAAGCATACTGGTCGAGCGCCGAGGTGAAGCCGGCTGCACCTTCGGCGAACACCAACTGCATGTCCGGCGCACGGAAGCTTGTGGCGTAGTTGCCGCGGATCAGCAGGTTGTCGAACGGGCGGAACTCGATGCCCGCGCTCCAGGTGATGGCGTCGTCGACCTCGGTGATGTCGTCGTACTTGTCGTAGCGGGCGGCCAGGTTGGTCGACAGCTTCTCGAAGATCGGAACGCGGAACTCCACACCGGCCGCGTAACGGCTGCGGTCGCCGTGCGTTTCGCCCGAGCTGCGCAGGTTGTAGATCGTTTGCGAGTCGATCGGGCGCAGCGCATCGGTGCGCGGATCGCTGTTCAAGTCGAGCGTCTGCTTCGCGGCTTCGAACGAAGCGGCGAAGCCCAGCGCGCCGGCCGGCAGCTGGAACAGGTCGCCCGAGACCACGAAGTTGGCCTGCTGCGAGGTCGTCACGCCCTTGTTGATCACGCGGGTCGACATCGAGCGGTACTGTTCGGGCGTCAGCGGGGTTTCCCAGCGTTCGCGGTTGAGGCGATAGACCGGGAAGTTGCCGTTGTAGCCGAGCAGCGGGCCAAGGAAATAATCGTGCACGGCCTGCGCAAGCAGGCGCGGGCGGTCGGCTTCGTACTCATAGCGAGCGTAAGCGCCGGTCAGGTCCCAGTCGAAGCGCTCGCCGAAGGAGCCACGCAGGCCGCCTGCGACCTCGTAGGTCTTCTCGTCGAAGTTGGTGGTGATGGCCTCTTCGCCGCCGAGTTCGAACGGATTGAGAATGCGCTGCAACTGGATCAGCGAGTTGAACTGCGGATCGAAGTAGGCGGTCGTCGCGGCGCCGCGGGTTTGCGAGCCGGTCGGGCGCAGAGTGTTGAAGGGATCACCGGACGTGCCCCAGAACTCGGTGCCCGAGCTGGCGGAGGCGGTCGAGCTGTAGCCGGTCAGGCTGCCCCAGAGCTGCAGGTTGTCGCTCAGGTGCTTGTCGGCGTAGATGTAAGCCGACATGGCCTCGCGCTTGTTGACGATCGAGCGCGCGCCCACGGTCGTGTACGAGCCGCAGATGAGGCCGCGGGTCGGGCTCTGGAAGGTGTCGTAGTTGAAGCGATCGCAAACGCCCTGGCCCGGGTAGTACGCGGCGAAGCCGGCATTGGGATTGGACTGGCGGATCGCGATCAGCGACAGGCTGGGCGCGACATCGGTGCCGTTAGGTCCATCTCGCAGGTCGTCGAGGAAGTCGCGCTGGGAGGCGAAGATAGGCTCGTTGGCCGAGTATTGCAGAGCGTAGGTGACGCTCCAGTCGTTGCCGGTGCGGCCGCCGGAGTACTCGAGGTCGACGCTGTCGCCGCCGCCCTGGCTGTAGGTGCCGACGGTGCCGCGGAGCAGGTTGCCTTCGAAATTGGTGCGCAGGACGATGTTGACCACGCCGGCGACCGCGTCGGAGCCGTAAATGGCCGATGCGCCGCCCGACAGCACTTCCACGCGCTCGATGATCGAGGATGGGATCGCGCCGACGTTGACCGACGAGTTGTCGCGGTTATACGGCTGCGGATACTCGGCCGGACGACGGCCGTTGATCAGCACCAGGGTGTAGCCCGGACCGAAGTTGCGCAGGTTGATGACCTGCGAGTTCGGCGTGAAGCCGGTCACGGCGAGTTCGCCGGTGAACGAGTTCGTGGTGGTTTGGGTCAGCGTTTGCAGCATGTCCGCAACGGTCTGGAAACCTTCACGGTCGATGTCGTCGCGGGTGATGACGGTGACCGGTGCCGGACCTTCGATTTCGGAACGCTTGATGCGCGAGCCGACGACGGTCACGCCGTCGATATCGGTGGCCTTCTGTTCCGGCTCTTGGTTCTGAGTGTTGCTGTCCTGAGCGACCGCCACCCCGGCGGTTGACAGGAGCAGGGCGCTGATAAGCGCCGCCGTCAGCCTGCTGCGCTGCAGGCCGGTTGCGTTGCGAACTGCCATTAGGTTGTCCCCCAAAATGAACTTGACGTGTTACGTCTGTGTGCCGACCTTGGCGTGGAGCTGTCCCCTTGTTGGCGAACTTAACATGGGGTTAACGCCTGTGTCATCACGCGATCACACTTTTTTGTGCTGCGATTGGATCTCGGTAAATTATTGTTTTTATTGAAATTAAACAGAATTAGCATGCTAAATATGCTATTTATTGCAATTGATGGTGGTCTTTTTGAGCTCGCCGGCGTATTGATCCAATTCGGCAGGCCAAGGTCGATACGTATTCAGGTGCCCGGTAGGACGGTCTTGGCGTTCGCGATTCGCTAGGTCGGGCTCCCCCAAAAGAAAAAGCCCGGCTTGCGCCGGGCCTTTCTGTGTCGCGGGTTGCGGGGTATCAGAACTTGTACGACAGACGCAGGAAGAACGCGCGGCCGTAAGGGTCGGCACCGATGAAGGGATTAAAGAAGGGATACGCCGTGTTGCTCGGATCCTTGCGGTGCGTGTTGTCAAGCACGTTATTGACGATGAACGCCGCTTCCACGTTCTCGCCGAACTTCTTCTCGATCGAGAGGTTGTAGAGCATGTATGGCTGCAGACGCGCACCGTAATAAACGCCCGTCACCGCATCGCGGCCGGCCGCTTCCGCTTCATTGGGCGCCGAGCCCAGACGCTGGCCGAACACCGTCGTCGTCCAGTCGCCCTTTTCCCAAGTCACGCTGCCGCGCACGCGGCTGCGCTGGTTGTCGTTGTCCAGGCGGTCGCGGTAGTCGATCAGATCGTCTTCCTCGAACTGCTTGTACTTCTCGCCCAGGCTCAGGCTGTAGGCTAGGTTGAAATCGAAGTTACCCCAGCGGTCGGTGTCGAAGCGGTAGCGCCAAGTCGCGTCGATGCCGGTGTTCTCCGAGCGCGACGCGTTGATGTAACCGGCGCGGACATTGACGATACGGCCATTGGGATTGCCCGGAGCAACCTGACGGGTCACGCGCGACAGGATGTCTTGACAGAATGCGGAGTTCTGCCCCTGCGGAATCGGTGAGCCGTCCGGCATCGTGCCGATGCGGCAATTGGCTTCGTTCTGCAGAATGTAGTCCAGGCTCAGTCGCGTGGCCTGATCGTCCAAGGTGATCTTGTAGTAGTCGACGGACATCGACATGCCCTCGATCAGATCGAGCACGAAGCCGGCGGTGAGCGACTTGCCTTTTTCTTCCTGCAGGTCGGGGTTGCCGACGGTCTGGTTCAGGGTCTGATACTGGCTCGGGTGGTTGTTGCTACGGCATTCGGTAACGGTGTCGCCGTCCGAACGGCAGCCGTAGTAGTCAACGATACCGGCGAACGAAGCCACGCCCTGCGCGAACACCAGCGGCATGTCCGGCGCGCGGAAGCTGGTGGAGTAATTAGCACGCAGCAGCAGGCGCTCGATCGGGCGGAACTCCAGGCCCAATCCATAGGTGAAAGCGCCGTCCACTTCGGTGATGTCGTCGTACTTGTCGTAACGGCCGGCCAGCTGAGCGCTCAAGGTGTCCAGCAGGGGCACGCGGAACTCGGCGCCGATCGCGTAGCGGTCGCGCTCGCCCTTGATGTTGCCCGAGCTGACCAGGTTGTAGGGCGTAGTCGCGTCCGGAGTACGGCTGGGGTCGGTGCGCGGGTCGCTCTTGAGGTCGATGGTCTGGCGGCCTAACTCCACGGTGCCGGCGAAACCGATCGGACCAGCGGGCATCTCGAACAGGTCGCCGCTGACGACGAAGTTGGCCTGCGCCGAGGAGGTGTGGCCCTTGTTGATCACGCGGGTCGACATCGCACGATACTGCTCTGGAGTCAGCGGCGTGTGCCAGCGATCCAGGTTCAGCGTGTGGTGCGCGTAGCCGTAGTCGTCGATGGTCTGCGGACCGAGGAAGTAGTCGTGCACGCTCTGGGCGAGCAGGCGCGGCGAATCAGACTTGTAGTCGTACCGGCCGTAAGAGGTCGACAGATCCCAGTCGAAGCGGTCACCGAAGTCGCCGCGCAAGCCGGTGGCGAAGTCGTAGCTCTTTTCGTGATACTTCGTGGTCACCGCGGTGTTGCCGCCGACTTCCTTCGGCGTCAGCACGCGCTGCAGCTGGACGTAGGTGCCCAGGCCTTCGTCGAAGTAGAAGCTGGCGGGCAGGAACGGGTCGCCGCCGGTGCCCCAGAACTCCGTACCGCTGCTGGACGTCGAGTCGGAGTTGTTCAGCATCAGGCTGCTCCAAGCCTGCATGCCGTTGCTGAAGTCGTAGGTGCCATAGGCATAGCCAGACATGGCTTCGCGCTTGTTCGAGATCGATTGCGATGCCACCGAATCGTAGGAGCCGCAGATCTGGCCGCGGGTAGCGGACAGGTAGGGCGTAAAGCCGAAGCGGTCGCAGACCTCTTGTCCGGGATAGTACGCGGCGCGGTTACGATTGAGCAGATCGATAGCGACCAGCGACAGGCTCGGGCCGACGCGATTGCCGCGAGGACCGTCGCGCAGGTCGTCCATGAAATCGCGCTGCGAGGCGAAGATCGGTTCGTTGTAGCTGTACTGCAGCGCGTAGGTCAGGTTCCAGTTGTCGCCGATGCGGCCACCCGAATACTCGAGATTGACGCTGTCGCCGCCGCCAGCGCCAGTCGTGCCGACCGTGCCGCGCAGCAGGTTACCGTCGAAGTTGGTGCGGGTGACGATGTTGACCACGCCTGCGACCGCATCCGAGCCGTAAATGGCCGAAGCGCCGCCAGCCAGCACTTCCACGCGCTCGATGATCGAGGACGGGATGGCGCCGACGTTCACCGAAGAACGATCGCTGTTGTAGGGCTGCGGATAGTCGGCGATGCGGCGGCCGTTGACCAGGACCAGGGTGTAGCCCGGGCCGAGGTTGCGCAGGTTGACGACCTGGGCGTTCGGCGTGAACCCGTTGACGGCGAGGTCGCCGGTGAATGAGTTGGTAGTGTTCTGGGTCAGCGACGACAGCATGTCGCTGACCGTCTGGAAGCCCTGCTTGTCGATATCGTCGCGGCTGATGACGGTGACCGGCGCCGGGCCTTCGATCTGTGCGCGCTTGATGCGCGAGCCCACCACCGTGACGCCGTCGACGTCGGTCGGCGTGTCGCTAGCGGCTTCAGCCTGGGCGGGTGCCGCGTCTTGCGCGAACGCACCGCCAGCCGCGGGTGCAATTAATGCCGCCAAAAGTGCAGCAGTCAGTCGGCTGCGCGGCAGCCGCTTCTCGGTTGCTTCCATGAGTTGTCCCCTAACTTTTTGGATGGTGGGCCTGTCCCTGGCCATTTATTCGTCGTCAATCCCCCGACGAACCCGAACGTAACATGGCGTTAACGTGCTTTGCATGTGCTTGTCGAATAGACCGATTATGCAAAGTGCGCCGAACCGGTTTGGCGCAGGAAGGTAGGGAGGTCACCACCCATGGCCGTTGCGATCTCAAAACGAGCCCTCCTGATCCGCTCGTAGAAAAAACCTCTTCGGAGAGAACGCAAATTGGGAGCCCGGCGCCAAAACAGCAGCAGCGGCTCGGACTGGTTCAAGCGCCGCCTGGGGCCTGACAACGCGCCACTTCGCTACGTGCTCGCCGCGCATCAGTAATCACAGCTCACGTGTTTATGGGAGCGACGCCAATGGGCCCGAGTTAATGCGGATGGATTTTAATCATTCGACAGCGCGAGTCATTGGGGGAGGTTACGGGATAGCCACGCAGCGCACCTCGCGTCTACGCCCTCGATCTCTATTTTTTTCGAGCCGGATGAAATATGGATGTGGCCGTTCTTCGGGATTTTTATTGAAGTCCGGCTATAAAGTAATGAGAACGGTGGTTCCCCGATATGAAAGGCGGCTCCGAGTTGGTCGAACATCGCTATTCTTAGGCCGGTGTTGCTCGATAATCTGATCGCCATTGAATCTGCATAAACTTCGCAGCTTTGGGCGGAGAGCCGGATGGCGTCGGGTGTGGCCGGTTGTGTCGGGTTGCAGCTGATGCAGAGCGATAGCCCGAAAGAGCAGGCGATGTAACGCATCTATGCCTCCGTTCTTGGGGTGCGAGCGAGGAGCCTGTTGGGGGGCTATCTGTTGAATGCGCCTGCATCTTCGGAGCATTGCCCCGTATGTCGTGCCCGCGCAACTGTCGATCGGTCGGTCGTGATCGGCGCGCGCCAATGGAGCGTTTATCTGTGCCGGTGCTCTGGCTAGTCCAGGGATGCGCATCTGCTCCCGTGCAGTGCCGGTTATCCAAGTGTCTCTGGAAAGGCGCTTTACTCGCCAAAGCATGGGCGAGACGTATCATGTAGAAGTACGGGTTTTAGCCCTGCCGACACTTTCTTGTGACTTAGGTGACCCCTTGAGCGACCAGCTTCAAACCCAGATCGCAGCCCTGCCGCTGCCCGACACCGCCTTCACCCTTGCCGAGGCCGGCGTCAAAGTGCGGGCGGCGGACGCCGATGGGCGGGTGGCGGTGGCGCTGAGCTGCGGGTTCCCGGTGCAGGGCATCGAGGCGGCGCTGCGCGAGGGCATAGCGGCTGTGCTCGCGGCGCAGGGCAGCGCCCTGGCCAGCCTGGAGCTCAATAGCCGCATCACTTCGCATGCGGTGCAGCCCAATCTGGCGCCGCTGGAGAACGTGCGCAATCTGATCGCGATCGGTTCGGGCAAGGGCGGGGTGGGCAAGTCGACCACGGCGGTCAATCTGGCCCTGGCGCTGGCGGCCGACGGGGCGCGGGTGGGGGTGTTGGACGCCGACATCTACGGGCCCAGCGTGCCGACCATGCTGGGCCTGAGCGGCAAGCCGGACAGCCCGGACGGCAAGACCATCGAGCCGATGCATGCGCACGGGATCGCGGCGATGTCGATCGGGCTGTTGGTGGAGCAGGACACGCCGATGATCTGGCGCGGGCCGATGGCGACGTCGGCGCTGACCCAGTTGCTCAACGAGACGCGCTGGGGCGAGCTGGATTATCTGATCGTGGATCTGCCGCCGGGCACCGGCGATATCCAGTTGACCCTGGCCCAGAAGATTCCGGTGGCGGGCGCGGTGATCGTGACCACACCCCAGGACGTGGCCACGCTGGACGCGCGCAAGGCCTTGAAGATGTTCGAAAAGGTGCAGGTGCCGGTGCTGGGCCTGATCGAGAACATGGCGGTGCACGTGTGTTCGAACTGCGGCCACGCCGAGCACGTGTTCGGCGAGGGCGGCGGGGCGCGCATGGCGGCCCAGTACGGGGTGCCGCTGCTGGGCAGCCTGCCGCTGGAGATCGCGATCCGCGAGCAGGGCGACGCCGGGGTGCCGGTGGTCGTGGCCGCGCCGGACTCGGCCGCGGCCCGGGCCTACCGCGCCGCGGCGCGCAATCTGGCGGTGCGGCTGGCGCTGCGGCCGCGGGTCGCGCCCTCGATTTCGGCCTCGCTGCTGGGCTGAGGAGGGCCCGGCGGGCCGGGGCGGTCGGGCGCGCCTGCCTAAGGCCGGCCCGGGGCAGGCTCGCTTACAATCGGCGGTCACGGCGCTTTCGCCCCAGTACGCCCCGAGACCCCTGCATGAGCATCAAGTCCGACCGTTGGATCCGTCGCATGTCCGAGCAGCACGGCATGATCGAGCCGTTCGAGCCCGGCCAGGTCAAGCACGCCGCCGACGGCCAGCGCATCGTCAGCTACGGCACCTCGAGCTACGGCTACGACGTGCGCTGCTCGCGCGAGTTCAAGGTCTTCACCAACATCAACTCGACCATCGTCGACCCCAAGCATTTCGACCCGGGCAGCTTCGTCGACATCGAGAACGACGTCTGCATCATCCCGCCGAATTCCTTCGCCCTGGCGCGCACGGTCGAGTACTTCCGCATTCCGCGCGACACCCTGGTGGTCTGCCTGGGCAAGAGCACCTACGCGCGCTGCGGCATCATCGTCAACGTGACTCCGCTGGAGCCGGAGTGGGAAGGCCACGTGACCCTGGAATTCAGCAACACCACGCCGCTGCCGGCGCGCATCTACGCCAACGAAGGCGTGGCGCAGATGCTGTTCTTCCAGTCCGACGAAGTCTGCGAGACCTCGTACAAGGATCGCGGCGGCAAGTACCAGGGCCAGACCGGCGTGACCTTGCCGCGCACTTGAGCGGCGTTCGCCCCACTTCCAGGAATCGGACCGTATGGATCACAGTCAGGACGAGAACCCGTACCGCAGCCCGCAAGCGGCCTTGATCGAGCCGGTAGCGGCGGACGGCGAGTTGGCCGATCGCGTCACGCGCCTGGCCGCGGCGATCCTCGACACGATCTTCAGCATGGCGGTGTTCATGCCGATCGCTTATTTCGGCGGGTACTTCGGTCAGGTCATGGACAATGCGGCCGCCGGCCGGCAGTTCATGCCGGTGGGCGTGATCCTGTTGTGGTCGGCGATCGGTTTTGCGGTGTTCGTTCTGCTGCAGGGCTATCCCTTGCACACCAGCGGACAGACCTGGGGCAAGCGGGTGTGCAAGATCAAGATCGTCGCCCTGGACGGCAGCAAGCCCAGCCTGGGGCACCTGCTGCTGCGGCGCTATCTGCCGGTCAGCGTGGTCAGCTCCATACCCTTCGTGGGCATGCTCGGCGGGTTGATCGATACGCTGATGATTTTCCGTGGCGACCGCCGTTGCGCGCACGACCTGATCGCCGGCACGCGCGTGGTCGTGGCCCGATCCGACGCGGCCTGATCGCTGGCCTCAGCGGCGGCATAAGGCGCGCAGCGCCGGAGCGATCGCGGCGTATTTGGCCCGAAAAGACGAAGGCTCTGGCAGGGGCGGTGCACGCCGCTCCTGCCCAAAAGCGCGCGTGACTCAGGGCTTCTGATAAGTCACGAAGAAGCCCTGCAGGTCGCCGTTTTCGATATAGGGCTCCACGCTGACCACGTCGTAACCGCGCGTGGTGAAGGACTGGTGGGCGCGGCTGAGGTTGTTGGCGGCGCCCTGGTTGCGAAAGCCCCAGCTGGCTTCGACCCACAGGGTCACCGCGCGCAGGTTCTTGGCGACGGCTTCCTGCGCGACCTGGTCGGGGTTCTTGTCGAACAGGCCGGCCTGGGCGGCGGGCGCGGCGAACACGGCCAGGGTGCAGAGCAGGGCGGCGGACAGACGAGGATGCATGGCGTTCTCCGGGGGCAGGGGCATGATCGCACGCGATGCGGCATCTTCGCCGGTCGCGGGCGAACGGAAGCGGAACGTGGGTTTGAATTTCTGTTTTTGCATTCCCCCCTTTGGCAAAGGGGGGCTAGGGGGATTTGCTTTTGCTGCGGCTAAGAGCAAATCCCCCTCAATCCCCCTTTTGCAAAGGGGGAGGCAAGTGGGGGAATACGCGCGGGTCAGTGCTCGGCGCCCGCCGCGATTCTGCGGTCCGCGCCGGTGCCGAGCGCGGTCGCCAGTGCGATGCGCAGGCCGGCGGAGACGACCTCGATCGCCAAGCTGGGCGCGCCGGGGTGCAGCGCGGCCTGGGCCGGCGAATAGGGGATGTGCACGAAGCCGCCGCGTACGCCGGGGTTGCGCCGCAGGGCGTGCATCAGGCCGTAGAAGACGTGGTTGCAGACATAGGTGCCGGCGGTCTGTGAGACCTCGGCGGGGATGCCAGCCGCGCGCAGCGCCACGAGCATGGCCTTGATCGGCAGGTCGCTGAAGTAGGCGGCCGGACCGCCGGCCACGACCGGTTCGTCGATGGGGCGCGCGCCGTCGTTGTCGGGGATGCGGGCGTCGTCGATGTTGATCGCGATGCGTTCCAGCGACAGCTGGGCGCGGCCGCCGGCCTGGCCGACGCAGAGCACCAGCGCGGGCCGGGTTTCGCGTATCGCCGCACGCAGCTCGCGCAGCGAAGCGCCGAACACGCAGGGCAGGCAGCGCGCGACGATACGGTGGCCGCGCACGGACTTGCCGGCCAGCGCTTGCACGGCCTCCCAGCTGGGATTGCTGGTTTCGCCGCCGAAGGGCGCGAAGCCGGTCAACAGCACGGTCGGTTGGCGCACCCTCATCGGAACGCGATCCAGTACATCAGCAGCACATTGCAGGCCAACAGCAAGGCGCCGGTCGGCCACTGCGCGCGGATCACGCCGTAGGGGTCCTTGAGTTCCAGCAGCGCGGCCGGCACCAGGTTGAAGTTGGCCGCCATCGGCGTCATCAGGGTGCCGCAGTAGCCCGAGAGCATGCCGATCGCAGCCAGCGAGGCCGCTTCGGCGCCGTGCTGCTGCACCAGCAGCGGCAGGGCGATGCCGGCGGTCATCACCGGGAACGCGGCGAAGGCGTTGCCCATGATGATGGTGAACAAGGCCATGCCCAAGGCGTAGGCGACCACCACTACGAAGGGGTTGTCGACCGGGATCACCGAGCGCACCACCGCGGCGGTGGCCTGGCCGACGCCGCCGGCCTCGAACACGCTGCCCAGCGAGGCCAGCAGCAGCGGCAGCAGGGCCGCCCAGCCGATCGAGTCGACCAGGCGCCGCGATTGCTCGACGCTGCTCCACGGCGTCTGCCGGGTCAGCCGGCAGGCGGCGGCCAACGCGACCACGCAGGCGATCGCCAGCGAGACCAGGGTGACGTTGGCGGTTTCGATCAGCGGGGTGCCGTGCCACGACAACCGCTTGAGCCCGATCGCGCCGATCAGGGTCACCGCCGGAATCAGCAGCGCGGGCCAGAACAGGCGGTTGCCCAGGCGCCGGGCTTCGCTGTGTTTCTCCTCGGCGCTGCTTTGCTGGTAGCGGCCCATGCGCAGGCCGCCGAAGCCGGCCAGCAAGGCCAGCAGCACCACGATCGCGCCGACGACCTTGGGCGGCAGGCGTTCGGCGGCGAACAGCAGGAACGAGACCAGCCCCCAGAACAGGGCGGTGGTATGGCGGCGCGGGTTGTCGCGGTCGCGCCAGCCGCGCCAGGCCAGGGCGGCGAGGTAGGCGCCGAGCAGCCAGTAGACGTAGGTCAGGGTGATCATGGCGATGGCGCTCCGGGCTCGGTCTGCGCCATGCGTTGCGCCAGCCGGCGCTCGAAGCGCAGCACGCGCCAGGAATGGATCAGGAACGCGCAGATCGCGGTGGGGATGCCCCACAGCGCGATCTGGATCGGGTCCAGGCGGATACCGTGCTCGGCGTAGAAGCTCTGGATCAGCAGCACCGCGCCGAAGGCGATGAAGATGTCCTCGCCGAAGAACAGGCCGACGTTGTCGGTGCCGGCCGACATCGCGCGGATGCGCTGGCGCTCGTCCTCGGGCAGTTCGCCGTGGCGGGCCTGGGCCGCGCCCTCGGCCATCGGCGCCAGCAGCGGGCGCACGGTCTGCGGATGGCCGCCCAGGCTGGTCAGGCCCAGCGCGGAGAAGAACTGGCGCATCAGCAGGTAGGCGATCAGCAGCCGGCCCATGGTGGCGCGGCGCAGTTTCGCGATCCAGGCCTGGGCGTGTTCCTTCAGGCCGTGGCGCTCGAGCAGGCCGATCACCGGCAGGGTCAGCAGGAACAGCAGCAAAAAGCGCTTGTCGGTGAAGGCCTTGCCCAGCACCTCCAGCACGTCCAGCGGCGAGAGTTGGGCGGCCAGGCCGGTGATGAAGCCGGCGACCACCACGACCAGGGCGGGATTGAGGCGCAGGGCGAAGCCCAGCACGACGGCGGCGACGCCCAGCAAGGGCCAATAGTTCATGGATGCATCCTGTCGGCAGCGGGCCTGCCGGCGGCGGCGGCGTCCGTGTCGGGAGGGGAAGGGGCGGCGTCGCCGCGCGGCGGACGCGATGGAATATCGCTGCGGGCCGGGGCGGCGGCTGCGATCACGCGGCGTCGATCGCCAGGATGCGGATGCCGTCGGCCTCGAGCGCGGCGCGCACCGCGCGCGCGAACGCCGGTGCGTCGGCGCGGTCGCCGTGCAGGCACAGGGTGTCGGCGCGCAGCGGCAGGCGGCTGCCGTCGGCGCACACGACTTCGCCGCGCGTGGCCAGGCTGCGCACCTGCGCGATCGCCTGCTCCAGGGTTTCCAGCACCGCGCCGGGCGTGCCGCGCGGCAACAGGCGGCCGTTGGGTGCGTAGCCGCGCTCGGCGAACACTTCGTGCACGGCGCGCAGGCCGGCGGCCTCGGTGGCGGCGGTGAGCTGCGAGCCCGACAGGCCGAACACCGCCAGCTTGGGGTCGAAGGCCGCGACCGAACCGACGATGGCCTCGGCGACGATGCGGTCGTCGGCGGCCAGGTTGTAGAGCGCGCCGTGCGGTTTGACGTGGCTCAGGCGCAGGCCCTCGTCGGCGGCGATCGCGGCCAGGCGCGCGAGCTGGCTGAGGATCAGCATGCCGATCTCGTCGCGGTCCAGCGGCAGCACGCGGCGGCCGAAGTGTTCGGGGTCTTCATAGCCCGGGTGCGCGCCGACGGCGACGCCGTGCTCGCGGCACAGGCGCAGGGTGGCGCGCATGGTCGCCTCGTCGCCGGCATGGCCGCCGCAGGCGATGTTGGCCGAGCTGACGTAGGGCAGGATCGCGGCGTCGTCGCCGCAGCCCTCGCCCAGGTCGCAGTTGAAGTCGATACGCGGTTTGGCGCTGCGGTCGTCCACGCCCGGATTTTGCCTGAAAGCGGCGCCGCAGCGGGCCTCAGGGGTCGCGGTGCCTGCGCCCGGGCCTGAACAGCATGCCGATGCCTGCCAGGATCAGGATCGCCGGCCACCAGGTGCGGATCAGGCGCCCCAGGCTGATGTCGGCCAGGCCGAGGTTGTCGAGCAGGAACACGCTGCCGATCACGATCAGCACCGCCGCGCCGACGATATTCGATCTCATAAGTCGCTCCCCCGAGTGAGCGCCCAGTGTGCCATGCAGCGGGCGGCCCGGGCCGCCCGCTGCGCCGGGTTCAACCGCCGGGGGCGGGCTGCGGTTTTTCGGTGCTGGCCGGGGCCGCCGCCGGCGCGGCCGCGGCCGGCGCCTGCCACAGCTTGGCCTCGGCCGGGCCGCCCATCATCTGCGCGCGCACCAGCGGCACCGGCGGGCCGCCGTAGCTCAGGAACTGGTCGTGGAAGGCCTTCCAGGCGCTGCGGCCGCCGCGGCTGGCGGTCCAGTCCTCGCGCAGCTGCATGATCATCAGCTTGCCCAGGGTGTAGTTGAGATAGCCCGGGTCGTAGGTGCCGCGCGCGGCCTGCTGGCGGGCGTTGCCCGGATCCTGGAACGCCTTCTCTTTGAACATCTGTTCGGACTGGGCCACGGTCATGCCGCCGGTGTGCAGGCCGATCGCCGAGATGAAGCGCACGTCGCGCAGCAGGGCGTTGCTGAGCTGACCGATGTGGATCTCGGGCGTGGCGCCGCCGACGCCGGCGTCGAACATCATTTCCTCGGTGTAGTGCGCCCAGCCCTCGGCGTAGGCGTAGCCGACGAACAACTGGGCGAACTTCCACTGCGAGCGGTTGGCGTGCAGGAACTGCAGGAAGTGGCCCGGCCAGACTTCGTGGGCGGAGGTGAACAGCAGATCGGCCTTGCCCGGCACGTAGGCGTCCTGCTCGGCCTTGGGCCACTTCGGATCCGGCGGGGCGATGTAGTAGACCGAGGGCAGGTTCTTCTCGTACGGGCCCGGGATCTCGATGTAGGCGAAGTTGGTGCGGTTGAACGGCGGCGCTTCCTCGACCCGCGCCTCCTCGGTGCCCGGAATGGTGACCAGGTCCTTGTCGACCAGGAACTTGCGCAGATCGACCAGCTGGGCGCGCGCGCCCTCGACCGCACCGCCCTGCGGTTTGTCGGCGTTGACCTTGTCGATGCAGGCGTTGATGGTCTGGCCGGCGGCGTACTGGTCGCAGGCGGCCTTGAGCGCGGCCAGGTTGCGCGCCAGGTCGGCCTCGCCGATGGCCTTGATCCGGTCCAGCGGGATGTCGACGCGCTCGGTGGCCTTGAGCATCTTGGCGAAGCGTTCGGCGCCGATCGCGTAATCCTGGGTCGCCTGCGGCTTCTGCGCGCTCAACCAGTCCGACAAGCCCTGCATGGCCTCGATGGCCTTGGCGTTGGAGGCCTTGAAGCGCGCCTGCAGCGCGGCGTCGGGGACTTCGGCGAAGGCCTTGGGGGCGTCGTTCCTGAAGAACTCGGCCAGGCCGCCGAAGACGATGTTGCCGTACTGGATGTAGCTGGCCGGCAGCGGCCCCTTGAGGTTGGCGCGGATCTGTTCGGCGGCCTTGGGCAGGGCTTCCTGATAGCTCGCGAACGCGGCCATGCGCTGCGGCAGCGGCGCGTAGGGGCGGGTGAGGTACATGCTCGGCGACAGGTCGCCGGCGTAGAAGGCGGGGTTCTTGTGCGGGAAGCCGGAGTCTTCCAGGTAGAACAACTGGCCGTCGATCACCGACAGCGCGTATTCGCGCTGGAAGCGCTGGTCGGCGTCGAGCTTGTCGTCGCCGAACGCGGCCAGTTTGGCGCGTTCCTGCTTGAGCCAGGCCGAGGTGGCGGCCAGGCCCTCGGGCGACCAATCGGGCAGCTTGCCGTCGTACTCGTGCTTGCCGGCGCCGGCGGCGAAGGTCGGGTAGCGATTGAAGTAGCCCTGGATGAAGGCATCGACGGCGGGCTGCCAATCGGCATTGACGGCGGCGCTGGCGGCGGGCGCGGCGGTGCCGTCGGCGGGGGCAGCGGTCTCGGTTTTCTTGCAGCCGGCCAGCAAGGCGGCGGCGACGCAGGCGGACAAGGACAGCAGACGCAGGACATGCATTGCGGTGTCTCCGTAGCAGCGGTGGGGAGCGGCGCCGGCCGGAGCGGCGCGCCCGCCGATCCTCGGCGCTGACGCTCGGTTTGACCAGTGCCGTCCGGATCGGCCCGGGGCCGGCGCCGGGCGGTCGCGGGCGCGTCGCACGGACGCCTTCAGCGCGCGCGCTGCCCGTGCGCGCCGTGCGCGTTCCGGCAGGCCTGCGCGGCGCGATTGACGCGCTCGCGATCCGCCGCCCCCACGACATGGTCGGCGATATCCGGAATCCGTCCCTTGCGAGCGCCGCTGAGGTAAGCGCGCGCGACCCGATCGGCGTCGGCGCTGCGCAGCGGCGCGGTGGCGCTCAGCGCGACCGCCTGTTCCAGGTAGTCCAGCGCCTGCGCCTTGCGGCAGGTTTCCAGCGCGTACACGCCGCGGTAGAGCAGCGCCCAGATCAGGTCGGTGCTGCGCGTCTGGAAATCGCTCAACGCGCCGGTGCCGGTGCCGCCGGTGGCGACGAAATCGCGATCCGCGGCCAGCAGATCGGCGAAGGCGCGGTCGGCATCGCCAAGACGGCCCTGGCGGAACAGCAGCTTGGACTGGGCGTAGTCGATTTCGCGCAGGCGGTAATCGTGGGCGCCGAACAGGGCGATGGTCTCGGCGCGCAGTTGCGCGAGCAGCCGCTGCAGTTCCGGCAGCCGTTCGTCGCTGCCGTAGTCGATCAGGAACGTGGCCATCAGATGGCGTTCGACCATGCTGGGCAGACCGGCGCGCGTCCGGTTCGCGACGGTCTGGCGCAGCACCTCCAGGCCTTCGGCGGTGTTCTGACGCGAAGCCGGCGTGTCGCCGTCGTACAACAGGGACAGGCCCAGGTTGTAGCGGGTCATGAGCAGACGCTCGTTGTTGGCGGGCAGTTTGCGCTCCAACTTGAGCACCGCCTCGCGCAAGCGGACAATCTGTTGATTGCGATCCTCTCGGGCCGTTTTCCAGCCGGCCGACAGGACGTAGACGTACATGGGGTGATCGGTGCCGTAGGCGGCCCGGATCGCGTTCTGGGCCTGGACGATCTCGGAGTCCGACACCTGCGAGCCGGGGAAGATGCTCAGGCGGATGAGCGCATAGGCGGTCTTGGGGTGGGCGGCGCCCAGCGTGCGCTTGCGCCGCTGGACCAACTCGCGGGCGAGCTCGCGCGCCTGTAGGTTAGGCTGCATCTGGACCACGCGCACTAGCTTTTCCAGCGCATCGTCGGCCAGGATCGGATTGAGCGGCCGAGCCAGGGCGATCGCGCGGCGGGCGTCGGCGTCGGCCGGTATTGGGCGCAGAAGGCGGCTGAGGAAGTCCGCGCGCAGGATCAGTGTCTGCGCAAGCAGTTCCTCGTGGCCCGGGCCCAGGCGCTCGGCCTGCGCGACCAGGTCGCTCACCGTGCCTACCGCGGTCGCGGTGTCGCCCAGGTCCCATTGCGCTTGCGCCAACTGCGCGCCGAAGACCACGCGCGAGGTGCGCGCGACCTCGTCCTGACGCTCGCCCAGTCCGGCGATGAGCGTGCGCGCCAAGCGTATCGTCTCGGCGTAATGGGCCTGGGTGCACAGGATCGACAGCCGCGTCGCGGCGACGAAACCGTCCTGGTCCTGTTCGTCGCCGAGCACGCGCTCGGCCCGGTCGGCCAGGACCTTGGCGTGCCGGTAATCGCCGATCACCGCATAGCTGCGGGCCAGGGTCGCCAGGCTGCGCGCATGCAATCCGGGTTGATCGCCCAGGGGCATCGCATCGAGTTGACGTTCGGTCCGCTCCAGCAGCGCACGCGAGGAAAACGGCGTGCTGCCCAGGCCCGACACGGTGGCGCTGCCCAGGGTGCTGGCGAACAGATCGCTGACCGCATGGCTGGCCGCGGCTTCGCGCTCCGCGCGCCGGGATTGCCAGACGATCGCGAAGACGCCGGCGATCGAGACCAGCAGCAAGGCCGTGATCAGTCCGGCGGCGACCGGATTGCGGCGCCTCCACTTCAGCGTGCGTGCGGCCCATCCGCTGCGGCGCGCGGCGACCGGTCGATGCGCACGCCAGTCCTGCAGCTCGCGCGCGAACTCCGCGACGCTGGCATAACGGTCCTGCGGTTTAGCGGCGACGGCCTTGAGCGCGATGGCCGACAGGTCGCCGGCCAGCGCCCGTTGCAGGGCGCGCGCATCGCGCAGGCCGCGTAGGCGGGCGACGCCGTCGTCGGCGCCGTCGAGCAGGCGGTCCATCGCTTGCGGCGCGGCGGTCGGTAAGTCCCGCGCGCGCGCCGCCTGCGGCGGCACCGGCCATTGCCCGCTGAGCAGGCGGTAGCTGAGCACCCCCAGCATGTACAGATCGGCTGCCGGGCCCTGCACGCCGAATTCGCGCGTCTCCGGAGCCGCATAGTCGGAAGCGAGCGCGTCGGCCGCGCCGCCGCTGCTGGAGAGCCCGAAATCGAGCAGGTGCACGCGGCCGTCCTCGCTCACCAGCAGGTTCGACGGCTTGAGGTCGCGGTGCGGCACCGCGTGCGCATGGGCGTAGACCAGCGCCTCGCAGGCCTGGATCAGCAGCGCGACGCGTTGATCGATGCCGGCGCGGCGGCGGTCGCACCAGACGTCGATCGGCAGTCCGTCGACGTAGCGCATCGCCAGCCAAGGCTCGCCTTGCGCGTCGATGGCGCCGTCGACCACGCCGGCGATGCCGGGGTGGTCGAGTTGCGCCAGCCGCATGCGTTCGTCGCGGAAGGCCGAAGCCAGTTGCGCCGAGTTCAGGTCGGCGCGGATGCACTTGAGCGCGACGCGCTGCTGGTACTGACCGTCGTCGCGGTGCGCTTCGTAGACGGTGCTCATGCGGCCGCGGCCGATCGCCCGGTCGATGCGCCAGGCGCCCAGGCGCGTGCCGATGCGCGGATCGCGGGCGTCGTCGGCAGCGTGCACGGCATGTTCGATACCGGCCATGGTTTGCGAGGGCGTCCGCAGGAACCGCTGGTTCCCGTCCGCGTCCGAGGCCAGCAGGGCGCACAAGGCGGCGTGCAGCGCCGGATCGCGCTCGGCCAGCTGCGCCAGCCGGCGTTCGCGCTCCGCCGCGGACAAATTGGCGCAGTCGTCGAACAGGGCGAGGGCGCGGGCCACGAGCTCGTTCATTTGCGCAGGGTGGCGCCTCGAAGGTGGTTGGGCTCGGCCACGATCTTCCCACTACCGCGGCGGGGCGAGAAGGCCGGCCCGATCCGGTTCCGGCGGGCAGGGGGCGGTGTCGGAGCCTGCGCGGTGCGCGGCGGCGGACGAGGGCTCAACGCGTGCGCGCGTCGATGGCGAGTCGCAGGCGTGCGAGTTCGGCGCGCGCGCGCCGCGACGCGGCCTCGGCCGTGGCCGCGTCGCAGGCCTGAAAGCGCAGCGGCGCGTGCGGCGGCAACTGCGCCAGGCGCGGCAGATCGGCGGCGATCACGTGGCCCAGGCGCGGGTAGCCGCCGACGGTCTGGGCGTCGGCCAGCAAGACGATGGGATGGCCGTCCGGAGGCAGTTGCACCGTGCCCGGCGCGACCGGCTCGGACACGCCGCCGCCGGCGGCGACGGCGGGCAGGGCCTCGCCCTGCAGGCGCAGCCCCTGGCGATTGCTGGCCGCGTCCACGCGCCAGGCGCGTGCGGCCAGCGCGGCAGCGGGCGCGCCCTGGGCGGGGCGATAGCGGATGGGCGCATCGCGCCCGTACGCATCGAAGCTGGGATCGATCCACCAAGCGGGCATCTGCACCGACGTCGGTTCATCGGCGTCGCCCGGACCCAGCACGAGTTCGTCGCCCGCGCGCAGCGCGCGGCCCTGATGGCCGCCGAAGCCGCCGCGCAGGTCGGTGCTGCGGCTGCCCAGCACCGGCGGCACGGCGAAGCCGCCGTCCACCGCCAGCCAGGCGCGTGCGCCGCCGCGCACCGCGCCCAGGCGCAAAGTGCCGGGCGGCAAGGCGATCGGGCGACCGAAGGCCAGCGGCGTATCCTCGAAGCGCGCATCCACGGGGCGGCCGCACAGGGCGATGCGCACCGGCGCATCGAAGCGCAGGCTCGGCCCCTGCAGGGTGAGTTCCAGCACCGCGGCATCGTCGGGATTGCCGAGCAGGCGATTGGCCAGACGCGCGGCTACCGGGTCCAGCGCGCCCGCGCGCGCCACGCCGAGGTGGCGCCAGCCGTCGCGGCCGAGGTCCTGCACCGTGGTCAGCAGCCCGGGCGCGAGCACGTGGATCAGGCGACTCATGCGGGCGTGCCTTGGGCGAGGCGCGCGAACTGGGCGGCGTCGATGGCGACGAAGCGCACGCGATCGCCCGGCAGCAGCGCGGTCGGCGGATCGCGCTGCGGATCGAACAAGCTCAACGGCGTGCGCCCGAGGATGCGCCAGCCGCCGGGGCTGGCGCGCGGGTAGATGCCGGTCTGGGCGCCGCCGATGGCGACGCTGCCGGCGGCGACCTGGGTGCGCGGGGTCGCCAGCCGCGGCAACGCCAGCGCCGGGTCCAGGCCCGACAGATAGGGAAAGCCCGGCGCGAAGCCGATCATCGCCACGCGATAACTTCCGGCCGCATGGCGCTGGGCCAGCGCCTGCGGGCTCAGGCCGAGCTCGGCCGCGGCCGAGTCCAGGTCGGGGCCGTATTCGCCGCCGTAGACCACGGGGATGTCGATTGCGCGCGCGGCCGACGCGCGCGCGCCAGCGTCATCGGCGGCGCTCAGCCGGCTCAGCAGCCAGTCGCGCACCTGTGTCGCATCGATCGTCGCGTCGTCGAAGAACACCGCCAGGCTGGCGTAGGCCGGCACCAGGTCGCGCAGCCACTCCGGGGCGGCCGCGCGCACGCGCGCGGCGTCGGCATGCACGCGCGCGTTGGTTGCATCGTCGATGCCGGCGGCATCGCCCTGGGCGTAGCGCAGCAACCAGGCGTCGTCGGCCAGCGCCAGCACCTCCGGCGCGCGCGCGTTCACGTCGCCAACGCGTCCTGCAGGCGCCGGATGCGGGCGATCAGGGCTTCGGGCGAGTAGGGCTGCGCGGTGGCCATGCCCCAGACCGGGCGCGGCCAGGCGATGTCCTCGCGGAAGCGCGCGATCACGTGCACGTGCAACTGCGGCACCAGGTTGCCCAGCGCGGCCACGTTGAGCTTGTGCGGCGAGAACGCCGATTGCAGGGCGCGGCTGGCGACGGCGATCTCGCGCGTCAGCTCGGCCTGCTGGGCCTCGTCCAGGTCGATCAGCTCGACCGCGTCCTCGACCCGCGGCACCAGGATCAGCCAGGGATGGTTGGCGTCGTCCATCAGGCGCAGCTCGCAGAGTTTGAATTGCGCGAGCGGATGGGTGTCGTCCGCCAGTTGCGGATGCAGGTGCCAGGGGTTCATTTCAGCGCGTCCGCAAAGAAGTCCAGGGTACGCCTCCAGGCCAGGTCCGCGCTGTCGGCGTGATAGTCCGGGCGCGGCTCGCAATTGAAGCCGTGGCCGGCGTTGTAGAGGTAGATCGGCGCGTTCGGCAGCGCCGCGCGATGGGCGTCGATGGCCTCGGGCGGGATGCTGGCGTCGCGCTCGCCGAAGTGGAACTGGATCGGCGCCCGCAAGGGCTCGCCCAGGAACGGCAGGGTGCGCGCGCCGTAATAGCTCACCGCCGGCAGGCCCAGGCGGGTATTGCACAGGAAGGCCAGGCTGCCGCCCCAGCAGTAGCCGACCGCGCCGGTGCGCAGGCCTTCGCCCTGCAGGTGCCGAGCGGCCGCGCCGGCGATGTCGATGGCGCGGTCGAAGCCGAGCGCGTTGCGCAATTCGACCCCGCGCGCCTGGTCGTCCTTGTCGTAGCCCAGTTCGATGTGCGGCTGGATCGGGGCGAACAGGTCCGGCGCCAGCGCGACGTAGCCGGCCTGGGCGAAACGTTCGGCGACGTCGCGGATGTGCTGGTTGACCCCGAAGATCTCCTGCAGCACCACCAGCGCCCCGCGCGAGGGCCCGCTGGGTTCGGCGCGCCAGGCCGCGATCGGCCCGTGCGGGGTGTCCAGATCGGTCCACTGGCCCATGGCGGCCTCCGTTCAGCTGCGGGAATCGAGTCCAGTTTAGCGCCGGGGCTATAATTCGCGACCCCGGTGGCGTCAGGCGCCGGCTCCGTTTCCGCTGCGCCCGTCCTCGCGGGCATCCGCACCCACTACTCAGCCAGTACGTCCGGCTCCGCGCGCAGGCGCGTCCGAGCGTCCCGCCAGGCCCCCGCACGCATGTCCTTAGCCAATCCCAAAGTCGGTTTCGTCAGCCTCGGTTGCCCCAAGGCCCTGGTCGACTCCGAACGCATCCTCACCCAGCTGCGCGTGGAGGGCTACGACATCGTCCAGAGCTACGACGCCGCCGACGTGGTGGTGGTCAACACCTGCGGCTTCATCGACTCGGCGGTGACCGAGTCGCTGGACGCGATCGGCGAGGCGATCGCCGAAAACGGCAAGGTCATCGTCACCGGCTGCCTGGGCAAGCGCTCGGAGCTGATCCGCGAAACCCACCCCGACGTGCTCTCGATCAGCGGCCCGCAGGACTACGCCAGCGTGATGACCGCGGTGCATGCCGCGCTGCCGCCCAAGCACGACCCCTTCATCGACCTGGTGCCGCGGCGCGCGTTCGGGGCCGAGGAAGGCATCGGCGTGAAGCTCACGCCCAAGCATTACGCCTATCTGAAGATTTCCGAAGGCTGCAATCACCGCTGCAGCTTCTGCATCATTCCCTCGATGCGCGGCGACCTGGTCTCGCGCCCGGTCGATCAGGTGCTGCGCGAGGCCGAGAAGCTGGCCATGGGCGGCGTGCGCGAGCTGCTGGTGATCTCGCAGGACACCTCGGCCTACGGCGTGGATGTGAAGTACGCCGAGCGCGAATGGCGCGGCAAGGCTTACCAGACCCGCATGAAGGCGCTGTGCGAAGGCCTGGGCGAACTCGGCCTGTGGACGCGCCTGCACTACGTCTACCCGTACCCGCACGTGGACGAGATCATTCCGCTGATGGCGCAGACCGGCGCCAACGGCATGCCGATCCTGTTGCCGTACCTGGACATTCCGTTCCAGCACGCCAGCCCGCGCGTGCTCAAGCTGATGAAGCGCCCGGGCGCGGTCGACAAGACCCTGGAGCGGATCCAGCGCTGGCGCGCGATCGCGCCGGACATCACCATCCGCAGCACCTTCATCGTCGGTTTCCCGGGCGAGACCGAGGCCGAGTTCGAGGAACTGCTGGACTTCCTCGACGAGGCCCAGCTCGACCGCGTCGGCGCCTTCGCCTACTCGCCGGTCGACGGCGCCCAGGCCAATGCGCTGCCCGATCCGCTGCCCGAGGAAGTGAAGCAGGAACGCCTGGCGCGCTTCATGGAGCGCCAGGCCGAGATCTCGGCGGCCAAGCTCGAGGCCAAGGTCGGCAGCGTGCAGCGCTGCATCGTCGATGCCCTGGACGGCGAGCTGGCGATCGCGCGCAGCATGGGCGACGCGCCGGACATCGACGGCCTAGTCCAGATCCAGAACGGTTTCGAGGCCGGCCTGCAGCCGGGCGAGTTCGTCGACGTGCAGATCCTGGGCAGCGACGAGCACGACCTCTACGGCGAAGTCGCGTTCGAGGACTGAGTTCCGCCTAGCTTGTCGCCCAGGTCGCCGCGGCGCCGGCCGCGGCCATGCCGAGCAGGCCCGCCGCGACATGCAGGGCGTAACGGCGATCGCCGCTGGCGAAAGCGACCACGCTCTTGGCCGCGGCGCTGGCCGCGAGCAGGCCGACCACGCCCCAACGCGCGTGTTCCAGGCTCAGGTCGCCGGCCTGACTGAGTTGGGCGACGCTGGCGGCCGCCGCATGCAGCTCGGCCAGCGCCACCAGCATCGCCGTGACCAGCGCGCCGGCGTCGCCGAACAGATGGCGCATCCACGCCGACAACAACAGCACGGCCGCGATCACCGCCGCCAGCAGCAGGGCCTGGCTCAGCCGGAACGCGCGCGCGGGCGGCGCCTTGGGCAAGTTGCCGTTGGCGCCGCTGCGGTGCAGGCCCAGCGCGGCGGCGATCGCCAGCATCGCCGCCGCCGCGCCCAGCGGCCAGGCGCTGGCGCGCAGCAAGGCCGGCGAAGCGGTGCCGATCACGCCGGCGAACAGGATCAGCGAGGCCAGGTTGGCCAGCAGGGCCGCGGCCGCGGACACGCCGCTCAGGGCGGCCTCGTCGCGGCTGCGTTCGCCGAAACCGGCCACCGCCGCGGTCGAGGAGGCGAAACCGGAGAAGAAGCCCGCCACCGGCAGGCCCCAGCGCGCGCCGACGCTGCGCAGGGCGATGTGGCCCAGCATGCCCACCACCATCACCAATACCACCAGGCGCCACAGCGCGGCCGGCACCAGCACGCCCCAGGGATCGATCGCTCGGTCGGGCAGCAGCGGCAGCACGATCAGGGCCGCCGCGGCCAGCAGCAGCGCATCCTGCAGCTCGCGTTCGGACACCAGCTGGCGTGCGAAGGCCTGCAGCGGCCGTTTGGCGAACAGCAGGCCGGCGACGATCACGCCCAGGCCCGCGGCCCAGGCCGGCTGATGCTGGGCATAGGCGGCCAGCAGGGCGGTCGCCGGCAGCGCGATCTCGCCGGTCAGGCCCGGGTCGTCGCGGTGCGTGTGCAGATAGCTGGCCAGGGACAGGGCGCCGACCGTCAGCAGCAGCGCGGTCAGCACCGCGACGCCGAACAAGGCCGCGACCGCGGCCGCGATCGCCACCACCGCATGCGTGCGCACCCCCGCCACCGCGGTGCGGTCGCCGGCATGGGCGCGCTCGCGCACCACGCCTATCAACAGGCCGATCGCGATCGCGCTGAGCAGGCCGCGCAGGCTGGTTTCCAGGTCCAATCGTCGTCTCCGGGCAGCGCCCTGGGCTGGCGAGCATCTTAGGCGGGTCGCGTCGCGGCGGTCATCCCCGCCTTTGGCCTGGGCCGCGGCGGTTTCGCGTGAGCTTGTGCAAGCGGCGCGGGGGTAGGATCCGCGCAAGGGATCGACACAGGGGGACGGACGATGAAGCGCGGCAGGACGATGTGGGTGGGGATGGGCTTGGCGCTGGCGCTGGCTGGGGCGGCGTGGGCGCAGGAACCCAAGCTGGAACCGATGACCGAACGCATGCTGTTGGACTACCTGCCCGACGATTCGCGGGTGGAGACCCGCCTGGACGGCGATTTCAACGGCGACGGCCTCGGTGATACCGCCTACGTCGGCGGCAACGACGGAAAGCGCCTGCTGAAGGTGATGCTGGGCTACAAAGACGAATTTGATCTGGGGCATACGCCCACGGGCGAAGCCGAACTCGAGGTCGGGCCCTTGGGCGCGGCCTCGCTGTCGCTGAAGAAGGGCGTGCTGATCGTCGAGGATCTCACCGGCGGCACCACCGCCACCG
Organism: Lysobacter sp. CCNWLW3; assembly: GCF_036697405.1. Classification (NCBI taxonomy): domain Bacteria; kingdom Pseudomonadati; phylum Pseudomonadota; class Gammaproteobacteria; order Lysobacterales; family Lysobacteraceae; genus Lysobacter; species Lysobacter sp. CCNWLW3. The sequence goes on along the minus strand of NZ_JBAHWA010000001.1, from coordinate 844,621 downwards.
CGACCACCTACCGCTATCGCTACGACGCCCAAACCCGGCGCATGCGCCTGATCGGCCTGGACGCGCAGCGCTACAGCCGCACCAACAGCCACGACAGCCTGAAGTTCAGCTGGAACCTGCTGACCGGCACCCGCATCGTCCAGCGCGGCCGCGTCAACGACAGCGGCCAAGGCGACGAGGCCTATCGCTACGAGCCCGAGCGCAAACTGGCGAGCAAGTCGGCGCCGGTGTACATGGAGGAAACGCCCAGCCCGGACACCTTGCTCGACGAGCAGGGGCAGGGCGGCTGATCGGCGGCGGCTTGCTTGCGCGGCGCGGCCCGAGTGGGCGATGCGTCGTCGATCCGCATCGGCGACACCGCCCAGAAGCTACATCTGCGGCAACGGCGTCGGGTGCGGAAGCCAGCGCATGGGCGTCGACGGGATGCCGGCGTGGACCTGCTCAGCGCCTTCGGCCGCGAAGCCCAGGCGGCGATAGACCGGCACGGCCAGGCGCGAGGCGTTGACGGTGATCGCGACCTCGCCGCCGGCTGCGAACAGTTCCGCGCGTGCGTGTTCCCACAAGGCGCGCGCGATCCCGCCGCGTTGGGCGGCGTCGCTTACGAACAGGTGGTAGAGGTGCTGCGGCTCGCGGATCGCGACCACGCCCAGCAGCAGGCCCGATGTCGATTCGGCGACGTGGTAGCGGTAAGCGCCGGCCAGCCGTTCGGCGGTGGCGGCGGAGGTCATCGAGGCGAGCAGGACGAGCACGCCGGCGGCATCGCAGTCCGGTGCGATCCAGCGCCGGGTGAGGCCGCTGACGAGATCGGCGATCGGCGCCGCATCGGCGGGATCGGCGCGGCGGATACGGTAGGCGGTGCGAGGCATGGGCGCAGCTTAGCGCCAGGCCGTGGAGAGACCCCCGCTTGCGCCGTTACAGGACGCGGGCCGCCCTTCATGGTTCGACGGGCTCATCACGAACGGCTCGGGGGAGTGCGTCGGGCGAGGGCGTGGAGAAACCTTCGCTTGCGTCGCTCCGAACCGTCTGGCGCGGTTCCGATTCGCCTGGCTCCGTTCGAATCGTCCGCGCCGCTGCGATTCGTCGTTCCCGCGAAGGCGGGAATCCAGTGACTTCAGCGGCATGCCACCCAGCGCCCGGCACGATCCCCCGCAGCTCAAGCCTCGTACTGCACGTCCACGATCGCGAACCGAGTGGCGCCGCCCGGCAAGGCCGCCTCGAACTCGTCGTCGACGCGCTTTTTCAGCATCGCCCGCGCCAGCGGCGAATCGATGCTGATGTGTCCCAGGCGCGCGTCGGTCTCGTCGGGCCCGACGATGCGGTAGCGCTGCAGCTCGCCGCTGGCGACATTCTCCACTTCGACCCAGGCGCCGAAATACACCGCCTGCGGATCCGAAGGTGCGGTCTCGACCACGCGCAGCGCGGGCACGCGCTTGCTCAGGTAGCGCACCCGCCGGTCGATCTCGCCCAGCTGCTTCTTGCGATAGATGTACTCGGCGTTTTCCGAGCGGTCGCCCTCGGCCGCCGCGGCGGCCAGGGCTTTCACCACTTCAGGACGCTTGACGCGCCACAGCTCGTCTAGCTCCTGCTTGAGCCGGGCGTGGCCCTCCCGCGTGATCAGCGCGGTGCTGTGCTCCGCGGGAGGTCGCCATCGGCCCATGCGCCGTTACTGCGCCGCGGGCTGGCGCTTGAGGCTGAGGTTGGCCTGGCTGTCGATCGCCTTGCCTTCCTTGTCCAGCGCGCGGATCTCGTCGGCCGACACCACCTGGTACAGGGCGTCTTCCTCGCTCTTGCTGTTGGGATCCAGGCGCACGCGCTGGCCGGCTTCCTCGGCGGTCCAGGTGCCGTCGCTCTTGCTGTTGCCGTCCTTGCGCTCCTGGTAGCTGGTTTCGATGGCATAGGTGCCGTCGGCCTTGAGCTCCAGCTTGGTGTCGATGCCCGGGCAGTCGGCGCAGGGCAGGGTGCCGCTGAAGGTGCCGGCGAAGGCCTTGGGATCCAGCGCGGGCGCGGCCGGCGGCGCCGGTTCCGGCATGGCGGCGGGCGCGGCCGCGACTTCGGCCTTGGGCGCTTCGGCGGCAGGTTCGGCCGGCTTCTTGGGGTCGCAGCCGGCGACGGCGATCAGGACGACGCTGGCGAGCACGAGCAACTTCGGGTTCATACGGACACGCTCCTGGTTGACGATCGAAACTGAGGTTGGGAAGGGACGGCTGTGGAAGCGGCGCCGCCTATGCCGGGCGCGCCTACTTGCGCCCGCCGAAGATGCCGCCCAGCAGGCCGCGCAGGATCTGCCGGCCGATCTGGTTGCCGACGGTGCGCGCGGTCTGCTTGGCCATGGTCTCGACCATGCCCTGGCGGCGCTTGGTGCCAAATACCGCGTCCTTGACCGCCTGGCCGAAGCCGCCTTGCTCGGCCTCGTCCTGTTCGCGGGTCTTGGCCGGCGGCGCTTCGGCCTGGGCGGCGGCGGTTTCGGCGCGCTTGGCCAGCATTTCCGAGGCCGACTCGCGGTCGATCTCGGTGTCGTACTTGTGCCCGACCGGGCTGCCGGCGCGCAGCTGCGCGCGTTCGGCCTCGCTGATCGCGCCCATGCGGCAACGCGGCGGCGCGATCAGGGTGCGCTCGACCGGCATCGGCACGCCCTTGTCCTGCAGGGTCGAGACCAGGGCCTCGCCGGTGCCGAGCTTGGAGATCGCCTCGGCGACGTCCAGGGCCGGGTTGGGCACGAAGGTCTCGGCCGCGGTCTTGACCGCCTTCTGGTCGCGCGGGGTGAAGGCGCGTAGCGCATGCTGCACGCGGTTGCCGAGCTGGCCGAGGATGTCGTCGGGCACGTCGTCGGGGAACTGCGAGCAGAAGTACACGCCCACGCCCTTGGAACGGATGATGCGCACCACCTGCTCCACGCGCTGCTGCAGGGCCGGCGGGGCGTCGTCGAACAGCAGGTGGGCCTCGTCGAACACGAACACCAGCTTGGGCTTGTCGAGGTCGCCGACCTCGGGCAGGCTCTCGAACAGCTCCGACAGCAGCCACAGCAGGAAGCTCGAATACAGGCGCGGCTTCATGATCAGCTGTTCGGACGCCAGGATGTTGATCATGCCGCGGCCGTTGGGCGCGGTGCGCATCAGGTCGCTCAACTCCAGCGCCGGCTCGCCGAAGAAGGCGTCGCCGCCTTCCTGCTCCAGGCGCAGCAGGGCGCGCTGGATCGCGCCCACCGACTGGGTGCTGACCAGGCCGTAGGAGGTCGAGATGTCCTTGCGCTCCTCCGCCACCAGCGCCAGCAACGCGCGCAGGTCCTTGAGGTCGAGCAGCAGCAGGCCGCGGTCGTCGGCGAGCTTGAAGACGATGTCGAGCACGCCCGACTGGGTGTCGTTGAGCTCCAGGATGCGGGCCAGCAGGGTGGGGCCCATTTCGCTGGCGGTGGTGCGCACCGGATGGCCGAGCTTGCCGAACAGGTCCCAGAACACGGTCGGGCTGGCTTCGGGCGTCCAATCCGGCACGCCCAGCTCGGCCACGCGCGCCAGCAGCTTGTCGTTCGGCGTCGCGGCCACGGCCAGGCCGGCGACGTCGCCCTTCACGTCGGCCAGGAACACCGGCACGCCCAGGCGCGAGAACCCTTCCGCGATCGTCATCAGGGTCACCGTCTTGCCGGTGCCGGTGGCGCCGGCGACCAGGCCATGGCGATTGCCCAGCTTGGCCTGCAGGTAGACCGGGCCGCTCTCGGGCGTGGTCACCGCCTTGCCCAGGAGGATGGCGTTCTGCGTCGAGTCCATGTCCGCGTCCGTTGGAAGTTGGGACGATTCTAGCGGCAGCGTCGCATCGCCGTGTCGGCGCGGGAGGGGCTGTATGAACCGGCAGGGTGCTCGCGCTCACGCTTCCTTGCCCCGCATGGACCCCGCGGCTACCCTGCCTGGACCTTCGCTGCCCTTGCCGTCCATGCCCTCATTTGTCCGTCTTTCCGGCGCCTTCGCGCCCGCCGCCGTTCTCGCGCTGGCCGCGCTGTCCTTCGACGCCTCGGCGCTGTCCAAGCGCGATCAGGCCGCGGTCGACGCGCTCAACCAGCGCATGCAGGCCGCCGAAGCCAAGTACCGCGCCGCGCTGGTGCAGATCCGCAACGCCGATCCGGAGGGCCAGAAGCTCAGCGACGCCGCGCTGGAGGACATGGAGGACGTGATCACGGCCTGCAACAAGCAGAAGGGCTGCCAGCTGACCACCATGCTGACCAGCTACAAGCGCCTGCTCAAGGCCAATGCCGATGCCGAATCGCGCGCCGACGCCGGCGACGACGAGGACGAGGTCCCGCTGGACTCGGATGGCTCGCTCGCCGCCGACGTGCCGCAGGCCGCGCGCGCCGCCGCGCTGCTCAATGCCGACGGCCAGCGCTTCGTCAAGATGGTGCAGTACAACCCGGCCGTGCAGGCGGGCATCCGCCGCTGGCTCACCGACATGCGCGGCTCGCTGATCCAGAGCCACGAGAACTACCAGTACCTGCGCCAGATGATGTGGCCGCAGTACGAGCGCGCCGGCTTGCCCGAGGCGTTGCTGTTTGGGATCATGGCCAAGGAATCCAACGGCCGCGTGCATTCGACCTCGCGCGCCGGCGCGGCCGGGCCGATGCAGTTCATGTACGCCACCGGCAAGCGCTTCGGCCTGGGCGACGACGGCACCGGCTTCGACACCCGCTACGACGCGCGCGCCTCGGCCCAGGCCAGCGCCGAGTACCTCAACGAGCGCCTGGGCGCGCTCAACAACAGCATCGAGATGTCGCTGGCCGCCTACAACGGCGGCGAAGGCCGCGCCCAGCGCGTGTTCAACGCCAGCGGCGGCGGCAACTTCTGGGACGAATCGGTCTACAACCAGTTCCCGGCCGAAACCCGCGACTACGTGCCGATGGTGATCGCCGCGGCCTGGCTGTTCCTGCACCCGAAGGAATACGGCCTGAGCTTCCCCAAGGTCGATCCCAAGCCGGCCAACCTGCGCCTGAGCCAGCCCAGCTCGATCTACCAGCTCACCATCTGCCTGGGCAACGGCGGCAGCCGCGACGGTTACATGCGCGCGCTGCGCAACCTCAACCCGCGCTACCAGGCCGACAGCTACCTGGCCGCCGGCACCAGCCTCAACGCCACCACCAAGATCGTCGGCCTGTACAACCGCTGGTGCGTGCAGGGCGCGCGCGCCGATCTGGCCCGCACCCTGATGCTCAGCGACCCGAGCACGGCGATCGTGCGCACCGGCCCGGTGACCATGGTCGACTCGGCCGAGGCGGGCATGGCCGGTGCCGTTGCCGCCGCTGTCGCGCCGGCGAACCCGGAGCCGGCGAAGGCCAAGGGCAAAGACAGGGCCAAGCCCAAGAGCTATCGCGTGCAGCGCGGCGAAACCCTGACCTCGATCGCGCAGAAGTTCCAATGCGATACCGGCAAGCTGGCCAAGCGCAACGGCCTGAGGGCGCCGCGCTATGCGATCCGGCCAGGTCAGACGCTGAAAGTCGACGACTGCAAGTAAGCTCGCCGGCATGGACGCCGCCGACGCAAAGCAGGCGGATCGGGGCGCGAAGGCGCCCTGGTCCTGGCCACCGCGACTGAACCGGTCGATGGAGATACCGGCGGGCCTGTTGGTGGCCCCGAGCGCCTTCGGCGCCGGACGCGGCCAGGCCGAGCGTTCGGCGTCGGCGATGGAGCGATCGCGCGCGCGCCGAAAATTCGATCGACGTCTCAACCCGCCGCTGCGAAGCGCGACTGCGCTGCTATATGCAGGCGATCATCGATGAGGCGACGGGCCGCGTCGCAGGCTGAGGGGCTAGGGCTTGGGACCGATCGATAGAAACGACAGCGCGGCTTCCGGCGACGACGGCGCGCGGTACTGGCTGCTCGCCGTCGCGCTGGCGTCGGTGCTCGCGATCGTCGGTGCGATGGCTCCCATGCCCTGGCTGCACTACCTGGCCAAGCCCAGCGCGACCTTGCTGGTGCTGGCGATGGTCTGGCGCATGCCGGCGAGCGGCTCGAAGTACCGCTCCGCGATCATGATCGGTCTGGCGCTGTCGACGCTGGGCGATGTGTTCCTGATGCTGCCCGGCGACTGGTTCGTGTTCGGGCTGGGCAGTTTCCTGTGCGCGCATCTGGCCTATCTGTTCGCGCTCACGCGCAGGGCGCCGGCGCTGGCGGCCCTGTGGCCGTTCCTGGCCTACGCGGCGCTGGCCGGCGCCGTGCTCGCGGTGCTGTGGCCGCACCTGCCGGGCGAGCTGCGCGTGCCGGTCGTGGTCTATGTGGCGGTGCTGGCGGCGATGGCCGCGCAGGCCGCGGCGGTGTGGTGGCGGCGGCGCACGCGCGCAACCGCGTTGGCGGCCCTGGGCGGCCTGAGTTTCGTGGTCTCGGACGCGAGCCTGGCCATCGACCGCTTCGCCGTCCCGTTCGCGGCCGCCGGCGCGATGGTGCTGGCCAGCTATTGGCTGGCGCAGGCCTGGATCGGCCTGTCGGCGCGCGACGATCGGACCCGGGCGGGGACGTAATGCCAATCGACACGCATCGATGCGACCATGGGAGCGACCGACCACGGATCGCATTCGCCGCATGACCATTGTGTCCGCGTTCTTCTACGTACTTGCGCACCATCCGTTCTGGTCCTGGCTGGGCCTGATGCTGGTCGCCCTGGCGGCGAGCCTGCTGCTGTTGCGCTGGACCGGAAAGGCGCGCTGGCTGCTGTTGTTGCTGGCGGTCTTCATCGGCGGCCAGTTGAACTTCTTCACCGGTCACATCTTCAATGCCTGGTTCCTCAATGCCTACGGCAGCCGCGGCACGGCGGTGATCGTGCATTCGGAGCTGACCAGCTCCACCCTCAACGACCAGTACATTTCCGATTACTGGGCGGTGTTGCGCACCGCCGACGGGCGCGACGTCAAGGTCGAGTTCGACACCATGTCGGCCAGCATCTACCCGATCCGCAACGAGATCCTGCTGCCGCCGCAGGGCCAGAAGTTCGTGGTCAAGTACGTGCCCGGTTTCGAGCGCAACATCGCGATCATGAGCGACGAGTCCGACTACGGGCGCCGCTGGCTGATCATGCAGGCGCGCGGCCCCGTGGACAGGGCCGCCGCGCAACTGGAGGCGAGCCCGGACAACCCCGAGTTCATCGCGGAATACCGCACCGAACTGCGGCGCTTCCTCGATCGGCACGGCAAGGACGCCGATCCGGCCCTGGTCGCGCAGTTCGAACGCGAGCTGGCCGAGTTGGGGCAGGGCCGATAGCTGCACCCGGTTGCAGGTGCCGGTACTGTAATCGTCATGACGGTACGTCGATCCTCGGTTCCTGGGAGGCTTGCTGCGCCGGCCCCGAACGTCCGCGGTGCCCCGCTGCAGGCATCGCCGCGCTCGGGTGAACAGCCGGCCGCGGCATGCTTTATGCGCCTGCGATCTGTCTTGTCGCCCGTTCGAGCCTCGTGCTACTACTGGCCCACCGACAGGAGCCTCGGTGGCCCATGATTACAGGACGTTGTTTCAGCGCTTTCGTCTTAGCCGCCATGCTGGCGTTGCCGGCCTGCGCCGCCAAGTCGCCCGGCCCCGAAGCCGCCGCTGTCGAAACGGCTCAGGCCGCGACGGCGGCCCCCGACCAGACCTCCGCCGAGCCGCTGCCCGTGCCTGCGGCGGCAGTCGTGATGGCGGCGCCGAAGAACGAATTCTCGGGCCAATGGGCCTATCGCCAGTCCTGCGGCTGGCAGCACAGCGCTCACTTGGAACTGGCCGAGTCCGGCAGCGGCGCCGGCGGCCGCTGGGATGACGGCACTCGCGCGCGCGGCGACAGCGGCCAATTGCAGGGCGAACTGCGCGACGGCCGTCTGTATCTGCGCCTGTGCAGCGAAGGCGAAGGCGGCGGCAAAATCCCAGCCTGCCCCAACTATGGCGAGGAATCGGCCTACCTGGCGCGCGAAGGTGCGGTGCTGGGCTGGTACCGCAAGTCCGGTGACGTCTATCGGCCCTATCTGAAACTGCATCCGGTCGGCGCCGGCCAGGCCGTGCCCGACGACACCAGCGGCTGCGAGGAAGACGCCGAGCAAGACTGAGCGCGACCACGCCAAGGAGGCGACGCGATGAACGTACCCGCAGACCAAGTTGCGCCCGCCGCCGCGGCGGCCGCGCCGCGCGCGCTGACCGACGCCGAGCTGCGCGCGGTCGCCTATTTTGCCATCGGCGTGGGTTCCGAAGGCAGCGTGGGCGGGCGCGACGTATCCACGCGCCTGTCCTTCGCCGGCAACCGCGACGCCGACACCGGCCGCATGTCTCCGGTCGGCAACAGCGGCTATTCCATCGGCACCCTACAGACCGATCTGGGCCAGCACCCCGAAGTGATCCCGTCCCTGCTGGACGCCTACCAAGCCTGGGCCGCGACCCAGCCGGCCGGCACCGCGCTCAGCGCGGCCGAGCGCCGCCAGACCGCCGCCGACCTGGCCCGTGACGGCGACACCATCGACGCCCAGAACGGCCGGCCGATGGATGCGCGCATCGAACGCAACCTCAATGCCTTCCTGCGCTCCGATGCCGGTGTCACCTACATCCACGACCGCGACGCGGCCCAGGTCGAAGAGCTGATGACCGGCACTCTGGCGCAAGTGCGTCAGACCGCGTTGTTCCGCAATTCCACGCCCGACGACCAGATCCGCCTGGCGGCCATGGTCGCCAAGGTCGAGAATCAGAGCGGCGATCGCTGGGCGCCGGGCCTGCTGCGCGACATGAACAACGGCACCCACGACAGCGTCGCCGACGTCAATCAGGCCATCGGCCGCATGCTGCGCGCCAACGGCGACTACATGGAGTCCGGCCGCGACGCCACCCTGGCCGGTGCCGAGGTGGTGGTCGCGCTACGCAACGCCGATACGCGCAGCCCCTTGCACACCGCATGGCAGGGTGTGCTGGCCGATCCCTTGGCCAATCCTTCGCAATTGGGCCAGGACGCGAGCCGTCCCAACCAGCGCGCGGAGTACACCACCGTCAAGGAGCTGTTCCTGCAGAAGGAACAGGCGCCGGCGTTCATCGACGCCCTGGACCGCGGTGCGGGTTATGCCTACGGCCGCCCGCAGGCCGAGGGCCGCAACCGCGCCACCGCCGGGCTGTACGCCCAGGGCGACGACTTCGTGCTCTGGAACCGCGACGGAGCCGGTCGCGCCTACCTGGACGGGCAGTGGTCAGAGGTTGCGCGCAACGACCTCAGCCGCGTGCGCAACCGCGACGGCACGACCGACCTCAACTTGACCCGCGACGGCAACGTCAGTCAGCTGCTGCACGTGGACCCGCGCGCGCCCGGACTGCGCGCAAGCCTGGACGTGGACGTGGACGTGCCGGTGGCGCCCGAACGCGCGGACCATCCGCTGCTGCGGCAGGCGCGCGATCAGGCCCGCGGCCTGGACGGCCAGCTGGGCGCGGTCAGCGGCGATGCGCGCGCATGCCTGGATCTCAACGTGGCTTGCCTGGCCGCGCAGCACCGTTTCGACCGCATCGACCACGTGATGCTGGGGCGCTCGCCGCCCGGGCAGGAGCCCAATGTGCTGGTGGTGCAGGGCGAACTGGCCGATCCCGGTCGCCGGATCGCATCGATGCCCCTGGGCGAGGCGCTGCGCGTTCGCAGTGAAGAGCTGCAGCAGCGCCTGGACGCCGCGCCCATGCCGCCGGCCGAGCAGCAGGAGCAGCAGCAAAGCCAGCGGACCGCGCGCTCGATGTAGCGCCTGCCGGCGCGCTGCGACCGGCGTCGATGTCGTGTCCACAAGTGGCCGGCTTTTGCAGCGGCACGGCGCGCGCGCATGCCGATCCACCGCAGGGAGGCGCTGATCCGCGACCCGGCATCGATCGCGGCGTTCGATCGCGAGTTGGGCGAGCAGGAACATCGCCAATCGACGTTCTTCGCAGCATCAATCCGCAGCTCGCGCACATCTTTCCGCATACGGGCGATGCCTGAAAATCCGCCTGCGCCGCGCGACATGAAGTCGTCCGAAAACGGCGAGTAATCGCTCGTATCCCAGCGCATACAGACGCTGCGCCGCCGGCGCGCAATCGCAGCATTGTCGATACGTCCACGCCGATCGCGCTCGCGCATCGCGACGACCGCGCTCGGCCCGAAGGAGCCCTGCCATGAAGCTCTCGCCGTCCGTTTCCCTGTTGAGTCTGAGTCTGTTCGCCATCGGCGCCGCCCAGGCCGCGCCACCGCGTTATCGCATCGACTACCTGCCGTCGCTGGGCGGGTCCAGCACCGCCACCAGCGTCAACGATCTTGGCTGGGTCGCCGGCCGCTCCACCCTGACCGCGCCCGCACCTTCGCATCGTCACGCCGTGCTATGGCGCGACCGGCAGATCACCGACCTGGGCACCCTGGGCAGTCCCGAGCGCCAGAGCGCGGTGGTCTGGCCGGTGAAGAACGTACGCGGCATCGTCACCGGCATCGCCGAGACCAACGTGATCGATAGCGAGAACGAGGACTGGAGCTGCTCGGCCTTCCTGCTCGGCCGGCCGGCGGGCGCGCCGCGCTATCAATGCCTGGGCTTCGTCTGGGAGAACGGGCGCATGCAGGCTTTGCCCACCTTCGGCGGCACCCACGGCTTCGCCACCGGTGCCAACAACTTCGGCCAGGTCGTGGGCTGGGCCGAGACCGCGGTGCGCGACCCGGCCGGCTGTACGCTGCCGCAGAAATTCCAGTTCCGCGCCGCGCTGTGGGAGCCGCGCCGCAACGGCATCCGGGAACTGCCGCCGGTGGTCGCCGCCGGCGACACCGTGAGCGCGGCGACCGCGATCAACGACCGCGGCCAGGTGGTCGGCATCTCCGGCATCTGCGACGACGCGATCGGCAAGTTCAGCGCGATCCGCGCGGTCTTGTGGGAACACGGCCGGCCCACGGTCCTGGGCGACATCGGCGGCGCGGCCTGGAACACGCCGATGGCGATCAATCCGCAAGGCGACGTGGTCGGCTTCGGCAATCAATCGCTCACCGACGAAGGCGCGCCGGACTGGGGCGCGTTCCTGTGGACGCGTCATGGCGGCATGCGCGCGCTGCCGAAACTGGCCGGCCATCTCAACGCACAGGGCAACGGCCTGAACCTGTGGCGGCACGCGGTAGGGCGTTCCTGCACCAACCCGAGCATGTCGGCCTGCGATGCCGTGCTGTGGCGCGACGGCCAGGTGTACCGGCTACGCGACCTGATCCCGGATTTCCCCGTCGACGGCCCGCGCCTGACCACCGCCACCGACATCGACGATTTCGGCCGCATCAGCGGCCAGGCGATCGATCCGCAAACCGGCGCCGGCATGGCCTACGTGGCCACGCCGGTGTATTGAGCGCGTCGTCTCGCCAAGCTTCGGCCCCTCTCTCGCGGGAGAGGGGCTGGGGCGGAGCGCGAGCGCGGATTCCGGCGCTCGCGCCGAAACCGCAAGCGCCCTCAATCGACCCGCTTGGCCAGCGTCTGCCCCAGGCGCACCGCGGTTTCCGCCGCCAGCGTCGGCGACAGGGTCGCCACGCCCGGAGGTAGCAGCACGATCACGGTTGAGCCGTAGTTGAAGCGCGCCATCTCGGCGAAGCGGTCCAGCGCGATGTCGGCGCCGCGATAGTCCTTGACCGTCACGGTGTCGGCGTAGCGCGGGATCTCGACGCCGCTCCACACCGTCTCCACGCCCGACACCAGCAGCGCGCCGACCATCACCACCGCCATCGGACCGAAATCGGTGTCGAAGTGGCAGACCAGACGTTCGTTGCGCGCGAACAGGCGCGGCACGTTGCGCACCGCGTCCGGGCCGACCGAGAACAAACGGCCCGGCACGTGCACGGTTTCGCGCAGCTTGCCGGCCCAGGGCATGTGCACGCGGTGGTAGTCCTTCGGAGACAGGTACACCGTCGCGTACACGCCGTTCTCGAAGGGCTCGGCCGCGGCTTCGTCGCCCAGCAGTTCGGCGGCGGTGAAGGATTGGCCCTTGGCCTGGAAGATGTCGCCGGCCACGATCGGCCCGCACTGGCTGATGCGGCCGTCGGCCGGCATCAGCAGGCTGCGCGGGTCGGCATCGGCGACGCGCGCGCCGGGCTTGAGCGCGCGGGTGAAGAAGGCATTGAAGCTGGGGTAGGCGCGCGGGTCGGATTCGGCGGCTTCGGACAGGTCGACGCCGAACTTGCGCGTGACCGTGTCGATCAGCCACTGCTTGACCGTCGGGCGCTGGGAGTAGGCCAGGGCGCGCGCGATCGACGACAGGGCGCGGTGCGGCAGTACGTAGGTGAAGCGGGTCAGCAGGCTCACGGCATGGCCTCGGTCAGGGCGGCCATGTCGGCGGCGATCGCCTTCGGGTCCAGCGGCGGCTGGATCAGGCCGGCCATGCGGCCCTGCGGATCGAGCACGGCCATCGAGGCGCTGTGGTCGACCGAGTACTGGTTGGCCGGCACGCCCTCGGGCGGCGGCACTTTCGCGAACACCATGCTCAGCGACTTGGCGAAGCGCTCCAGCGCCGGCAGGTCGGCGGTCGCGGCCAAGGTGTCCTTATGGAAGGCGTGGGCGTACTCGCCGATGCGGTCCGGGGTGTCGCGCTCAGGGTCCACCGACACGAACAGCACGCGCGGCCGCAGCGCCTCCGGGATCGCGGCCCACTGCTTCTGCGCCTGCGCCATCTCGCCCAGGGTGGTCGGGCAGATGTCGGGGCAGTGGGTGAAGCCCAGGAACACCAGGGTCCAGTGCCCCTTGAGCTCGCCCGGCACCAGGGCCGTGCCGTCGGACTGGCGCAGCGAGTAATCGGGCAGTTCGCGTGCCGGCGAGAACAGGCGCACCGCCTGTGTCTGCGGCCACTGCGAAGGCGCGGCCGAACCGAAGTGGCGTTGCGCGGCCCACAGACCGAGCGCAGCGGCCAGCGCGGCGACGAGAACGATGACGGTGGTGCGATTGAACATGGCCGGTCCGACGGGGGTATCCCGAACATGATACCGGGCCGGCCGCGTCGGGCGGGTGCGGCATAGCGCCGCAGCGCGCGCGTTTCGGGGGCGGTACCGAGTCGGCGGGCGCTGGCCCCATGGCCGGTGGAAGTGGGAGCGAAGCGCGTGCGGGCGAGTGCTCCGGCCGGCTTGCCTCGGCATCGAAATAATCGCGACTCGGCTTCGATGCTGTGGCTTCTTGAATATTATCCGTGAGGGTCGGCACGCATTATCTGTTGGATTTGCATGCGCTGGCTGTACTTGCTCGGCGCTGGTGGAAAACACCTCTTGTTTTGCGGCGCGAAACCCATCACAAATGCAATCGTGGCCGCGTCGATTATGAATTCGAAGGCGATCCGATGTAATGAGTTTGTGTGCATTAATTACGTATTAACTTTAAACGCGTTGCCGGCCGCGAAATGAGTCGCGCGAGGAAAATACGATGAAATGGAGTTTCCCTTCGCTGTCGCGCCCGCGCCGCTGCGCGCTGGCTCTCTTGGCCGTCGTCGGCCTGGCCTCGGGGCCCGCGGCCGCGCAAGTCGTGGTCGAGGACCCGAGCCTGATCCTGGGGCAGTTCAGGCAAACCTTCGCGGACGCCAAGGAGTTCGGCCTGCAGGCCAAGCGCTGGGGCGAGACCTACCAGTACTACACCGACACCTACAGCCACTACCAACAACAGCTGATCCGTCTGCAGCGCCTGAACTTCGGCGATCCGCAAATGGAGGACGGCTTTCCCGAGCGCGACCCCAACTACGGCCTGGTGGACAGCTGTCCGGCCGGGGCCGGGGGCGGCGCCGAAGGCGCGGCGCAGGGGCTGGTGATGAAGGTCTTCAGGCCGGCGCAGCCGAAGATGGACGGCGCCGTGCTCGACGAACAGCAGAAGATCTGCGAACGCATGGTCCAGGCCGAGAACGCCAAGTACAACGAATCCGTGCGCATGCTCAAAACCCTGATCCAGCGCAACCGCGAATTCCAGGCGGTGCAGCGCCAGCGCGACCAGGGCGGCAAGGACCAGGGCGCCCTGGCCGCCAACGACAACGAAGTGCAGCGCTTCGTGGTGCGCATGTCGATGGATCTGGACTACTGGCAGGCGCGCATGACCGCCTACCACAGCTACATCGAGTCCCTGAAATGGGATCAGGCGCGCCTGGCCAAGCGCGCGATGCGCGGCAAGAAGGGGCAGGGCGTGCAAGGCATAGTCGGGCAGGTGGTGCAGGCCGCGGCGCTCAAGGCGGCCTTGAGGCCCTGAGCCCGCCGCGGCGCAAAGGGATGTTGTGGTCTTAGCCAATCCGGGGCCTGCGCCCCAGCAGGAAGCGCACGATGCAGGCAGTTTGGGAGTGGGGCGGCGCCGTCGGCGCCGCATGGGAGGCCTGGTCGCCGCGCGCGGCCGGCATAGGCGAGTTCGCCTTCTTCAAGTTGGTCAACGATTACCTGTCGGTCAAGGTCGACGAATTCGGCTTGGCGCTGATGGGCCAGTTCATGGCGTGGGCCACGGGCATCGCCTTGACCCTGGTCACGCTGTGGATCCTGGTCGCCGGCTATCGCATCGTCACCGGCCAGTCGCGCGAGCCCATGATCGCGCTGGTCACCAGCCTCACCCGGATAGCGGTGATCGTCGGCGTGGCCACCACCATGTCGGTGTTCGGCGGCGACCTGCACCAGGTCTTCACCAACGACCTGGATCGCGAAGTGCACGGGATGTTCACCGGCGACGACGGCCGCAGTTCCGCCGATGCGATCGACGAGAACCTGGCTTACATGCAGGTCGCCTTGAGCGCGATCGACGCGGTCCAGATCGTCGACGACGACCAGCAGATGTACGACGAGAAGGTGCGGGCGATGCTGTTCGCCGGCTTCGGCACCGCCAGCCCGCCGATGACGGCCGGCGCGATGCTGCTGCTCTACAAGTTCACCCTGGCCCTGTTCGTCGGGCTGGGGCCCTTGTTCATCCTGTGCCTGATCTTCGATCAGACCAAGGACCTGTTCCGCAAATGGCTGATGTACGGCCTCGGCACCCTGTTCTCGATGGCGATGCTCAGCGCCGTCACCGCGATCGCGCTGGAACTGGCCTCGCGCGTGGCGGTGGCGCTGTGGATGGCCAAGGCCGTCAACGGCATCCTGGGCACGGACGTCGAAGGCCTGACGACCCAGGCCATGCAGCAGGGCGGGATAGGGCTGTTGCTGACGGTGTTGATCGTCACGGTGCCGCCGGCGGCTGCGATGTTTTTCCAGGGGACGCTGGGGAGTTTTGCGACGTTCTCGGCCTTTGGGGGCGCAGGAGGTGGGAAATCTACTCAGGCGAGTCAAGAAGGGGCCTATTCCCCGCCAGTGGAGGCTGCTCAGCCCAGAAGCGCTGTTGGCACGGGGACTCTCAATCCAGCGAGCTCTCCCTACGGCGGCGCAGTAGGCTCACCGATGCGAGATCGTGTCGCTACCGACTCAAGGAGAAATCGAGAATGAGGGACGCGTTCATTTTCTTTGGTGCGCTGATCTTGTCTTCAGCAAATGTGGCTCGTGCGGAGGGCGGAACCTGCCCTCCCGGTTTCTACCCACAGAACGGTCCTGGAGTGTTGGGTTGCGCCCCGATTCCAAGCGGGGAGTCGGAATCGACAAGTGGGCCCGCTCCCAAGTGGGCTACGCGATGGGGAGCCATCGCGACCGACGGTGCGAAATCTGCCTTCGGTGCGGCGTCGGATATGCCTAGGAAGCGGGCCGCTCAGAAGGAAGCGCTCGCTCGATGCAAAGCGCAGGGAGGGGCATCGTGCAAGGTCGATCTGGTCTATTACAACCAATGCGCGGTGACGATCGCCGGCGATTCCAAGTACTTATCGCAAGGAGCGGAGTCCGTTCGAATCGCGACCGAGGTTGGAATGAAGAGATGCGACGAGCTGGATGCAGGATGCCGCGTCTATTACTCCGGTTGTAGTCTTCCGGTTCGGATCAGATGACGCGTTCTACTGAACTGTCGATTGCGCGCAGGGCGGGCAGATGAACGTGAGAGCGAGCTGCGTCGTGGGAGTGGTTTTGTTGAATACGAGCTTGTGCGCGCGTGCCGAGGGGCAATGTCCTGCTGGTTATGTTCAGGCTCCTGGGCCGGAGCAGGGCGTCATAAATTGCATGCCTATGTCAGACTCACAAAATGCCAGAAAAGCGGTGGCGGGCCGCGTTGGCGAAGCCGCTGGGGCGCGATTGCTTTCGATTTTGGGGAGAGCAACGTTGGGATTGGAGTATCGGCAGCGGCCAGTAGCAAGCGACAAGCCAAGAACGGGGCGCTCGCGGACTGTCGCGCCAAGGGCGGACAGAACTGCAGGATCAATCTGGTCTACGACAACCAGTGTGCCGTCGTGATCGCGGGCTTCGGATACTCCCGCTCCCAGAGCGGTCCGACCGTTGAGATCGCTGCGGCTAATGGCATGAAGATGTGCGAGGAGTCCGGTGCTAAGGAGTGCCAGATTTACTACAAGGCCTGCAGCCTGCCGGAGCAGATCCAGTAATGAAGTCGCCACCGATTCACGGCAGGGTCGAGGATGACGGTTAGGTTCAGGGCTTGCAGCTTGCCGGTACAGGTTCAGTAAGTCGGCTTGCTGCGGCCTCACGCCGACCGGCCTGGACAACTCGACGTTCGGGAACGGATCAAGCGACAATCGGACCAGGATCGAAGGGGCGGTACCCGTGCCATGACCCGAAAGGACTCAACTCCAGACGCCGCTGCCGACTTCGATTGGTCGGCCTCCGCGCGCATGGTCGAAGGCGGGGTGCTGGCCGGTTTTGCGGTGCTGCTGCTGGCGATCGCCATCGCGGTGCTCGGCATCAGCGGCACCAACCTGAACATCGTCGAGCTGTCGAAGTGGGGCGCGATCACGGCCGGGATGCTGCAGATCCGGGCCTCGGTGCTGGCGACCTGCCTGGTGGCGCTGGCGGGGCGGCGGCTGCTCGACGGCACGGGGCAGGGGGCTGCGGCGGTGGCGGCGCGCTCCTTGCGGGCGGCGCGGAAGCTGGTGGCGATCGCCTGGTTGCTGGGGCTGGCCATGGTCAGCCTGCCTTTGATGATGGAATTGCCCCTGCACGTGCCCGAGACCGGGCTGGTGTTCGGCTTGCTGCTGCTGGCCGGGGCCGCGCAGGTGGCGGTCGGGGCCATGGTCTACCGGTCGCTGGTGTCGGCGGTGGCGGCGCAGGCCGAGGCCGCGTCCTGCGAATTGCAGCTCTGAGCGCCGCCGCCGAGCGATCCCGGTCCGCGGCCGCGCTCCCGCTTGGGCGCCCAAGCCGTGGGAGGACGGTGGGCCGCTATAATGCCCGGCCCTGCTACGTTCCGGACCCGCCGTGCCCTCCGTTTCCTTCGAGCAACTGACCGTCATCGACCTGATCCGCTACGGCGCCAGCCGCTTCGGCGCGGCCGGGCTGACCTTCGGGCACAGCTACGACAATGCCCTGGACGAGTCGACCCAGCTGGTCCTGCACGCGCTGCACCTGCCGCACGATCTGAGCCCGGTCTACGGCGCCTCCAAGGTGACCCCGGACGAGAAGGATGCCGTGCTGGCGCTGTTCGAGCGCCGCATCGGCGAGCGCATTCCGGCCGCCTACCTGACCGGCGAGGCCTGGTTCGCGGGCCTGAGCTTCAAGAGCGACCGCCGAGCCCTGGTGCCGCGTTCGCCGATCGCCGAGCTGATCGAGTCCGGTTTCGAGCCCTGGCTGGGCGGCCGTCAGGTCGAGCGCGCGCTGGACCTGTGCACCGGTTCGGGCTGCATCGCCATCGCGACCGCGCACTATCACCCGGACTGGGTCGTGCACGGCGCCGACATCAACGACGACGCGCTGGCGCTGGCGGCCGAGAACAAGGCCCGCCTGCACGCCGACAACGTCGAGCTGCGCAAGTCGGACCTGTTCGACGGCCTGCAGGGCGAGGTCTACGACCTGATCGTGACCAATCCGCCCTACGTCACCAACGCCGAAACCGATGCGCTGCCCAAGGAATATTCCTACGAGCCCGAACTGGGCCTGCGCGCCGGCGACGACGGCCTGGACCTGGCGCTGCGCATCCTGCGCGACGCGCCCGCGCATTTGAGCGAGCACGGCCTGCTGATCTGCGAGGTCGGCGAGGCCGAGCGCGCCCTGGTCGAGCTGCTGCCGCAGCTGCCGCTGGCCTGGGTCGAGTTCAAGGTCGGGCAGATGGGCATCTTCGTCGCCGAGCGCGAGGATCTGGTCGAGCATCACGCCCGCATCGCCGAACTCGCGAGCCAGCGCGGCGGCTGACGCGGGGCCGGCGTGAGCCGAAACCGAACTGGCGGCGTGCGCGCTGTGAATCGCGCGCGCCGCGGCTGACGAGAGAGACGCATGTCGAACAACACCTTCGGCCGCCTGTTGCGGGTCACCACCTTCGGCGAGAGCCACGGTCCGGCGATCGGCTGCGTGGTCGACGGCTGCCCGCCGGGGCTGGCGATCGCGCCGGAGGAGTTCCGCCACGACCTCGACCGCCGCGCCACCGGCAAGACCCGCCACACCTCGGCGCGGCGCGAGGCCGACGAGATCGAGATCCTCAGCGGCGTCTACGAGGGCCGCACCACCGGCACCCCGATCGCGCTGCTGATCCGCAACACCGACGCGCGCAGCAAGGACTACGGCTCGATCGCCGAGCAGTTCCGCCCCGGTCACGCCGACTACAGCTACTGGCAGAAGTACGGCCTGCGCGATCCGCGCGGCGGCGGGCGTTCGTCCGCGCGCGAGACCACCATGCGCGTGGCCGCCGGCGTGATCGCCAAAAAATGGCTGGCCGAGCGCCACGGGGTGCGGGTACGCGGCTTCATGTCGCAGATCGGCGAGATATTTCCCAACGGCTACGACTTGAGCGTGGTCGAGGACAATCCCTTCTTCTGGCCCGACGCGGCCCAGGTCGCCGAGCTGGAGGCGTTCATGGACGCATTGCGCAAGTCCGGCGACTCGGTCGGCGCGCGCGTGGACGTGATCGCCGACAACGTGCCGCCGGGCTGGGGCGAGCCGATCTACGGCAAGCTCGACGGCGAACTGGCGGCGGCGCTGATGAGCATCAACGCGGTCAAGGGCGTGGAGATCGGCGACGGTTTCGCCGCGGTCGCCGCGCGCGGCACCGAGCACCGCGACGAGATGTCGCGCGCCGGTTTCGCCTCCAACCACGCCGGCGGCATCCTCGGCGGCATCAGCACCGGTCAGCAGCTGCATTGCTCGACCGCATTCAAGCCGACCTCCAGCCTGCGCCTGCCCGGGCGCGGCCTGGACGTGCACGGCAACGAGGTCGAGGTGGTCACCACCGGCCGCCACGACCCCTGCGTCGGCATCCGCGCCACGCCGATCTGCGAGGCCATGGTCGCGCTGGTGCTGATGGACCAGGCCCTGCGCCACCGCGCCCAATGCGGCGATGTCGGCGAGGTGACGCCGCGGATCCCGGCCGGCGATGCGGATGGCTGAGCGTCCGCGCGTCTGGGTCTCGCAACCGCTGTTCGCCGACATCGTCGCGCGGCTGGACCAGCACTTCGATGTCGTCCGCACCGATGCGGTCACCCAGCACGGCCCGGATGCGGTCGCCGCGGCCCTAAGCGGCGCCGATGGCGCCCTGGTCACCCTCAACGACGCGATCGGCGCGGCCCAGGTGGCCGGCGCATCGCGCCTGCGCGCGATCGCCAATGTCGGCGTCGGCTACAACAACCTGGACCTGGCGGCGCTGAGCGCGGCCGGGATCCTGGCCACCAACACGCCCGACGTGCTGACCGAGACCACCGCCGATTTCGGCTTCGCCCTGATGATGGCGGCCGCGCGCCGGATCACCGAGGCCGAACGCTGGCTGCGCGATGGCCATTGGCGGCAATGGAGCTTCGAATCGTTGTTGGGCGGCGACATCCACGGCGCCACCCTGGGCATCCTCGGCATGGGCCGGATCGGCCGCGGCATCGCCCGGCGTGCGTCGGGCTTCGGCATGCGCGTGCTCTACCACAACCGCAGCCGCCTGCCGGAGCCGGTGGAGCGCGAGCACGCCGCCGAGTACGTCGGCTTCGAGGCCCTGTTCGAGCGCGCCGATCATCTGATCCTGGTGCTGCCGTACGCGCCGCAGAACCACCATCTGGTCGATGCCGTGGCGCTGGCCCGGCTGCGTCCGCACGCCACCCTCACCAACATCGCCCGCGGCGGACTGATCGACGAAGAGGCGCTGGCCGATGCCTTGGCCGGCGGGCGCCTGGCCGCGGCGGGCCTGGACGTGTTCGAAGGCGAGCCGGCGGTCAATCCGCGCCTGCTGGCGTTGCGCAACGTGGTCCTGACCCCGCACATCGCCAGCGCCAGCCTGGCCACGCGCCGGGCCATGGTCGCGCTGGCGGTGGCCAACCTGACCGCCGCCCTGGGCCACGGTCCCGATGCCGGCCGCCCGCCGTCGCCGCTCAACGCCGACGCGCTGGCCCACGCCCGAAAACGCGGCGCCTGAACCCGCCGCGCGCGTCGCGTTCGCCGATTGCGAACGCCGATCCGCCATTGTCGCTGCGCTTAGCCGATAATCGGGAGGCCGGGATTGGGATCGGAGCGGCCAGTGGCCCGAATCGCTCCTGCGAATCCCGAATCCCCAATCGCGAATCCCCGCTTTCAAGCAACACCCGCCGGAAATGGGTCCGGCGGCCCCCAAGCCAGGTAAATCGAAACTGATGAACGCCAAGACGTCCTGCAATGTCGCCGTGGTCGGTGCTACCGGAGCGGTCGGTGAAACCATGCTGAAGATCCTCGCCGAGCGGAAATTCCCGATCGGCCGGCTGCATGTGTTGGCGAGCGAACGCTCGGCGGGCGAGAAAATTCAGTTCGAAGGCAAAACCCTGGTCATTGAGGACCTGGCCACGTTCGATCCGTCCGGCGTCGATATCGCGCTGTTCTCGGCCGGCGGTTCGGTGTCCAAGGAATACGCGCCCAAGTTCGCCGCGGCCGGCGCGGTGGTGATCGACAACTCCTCGGCCTTCCGTTACGACGACGACATCCCGCTGGTGATCAGCGAAGTCAATCCGGAGCAGGTCGCCAACCGCCCGCGCGGCATCATCGCCAACCCGAACTGCTCGACCATGCAGATGCTGGTGGCGCTGGCGCCGATCCACCGCAAGGTCGGCATCGAGCGCATCAATGTCGCCACCTATCAGTCGGTGTCCGGCACCGGCCGGCGCGCGCTGGAAGAACTGGGCCGCCAGACCGCGGGCCTGCTGAACTTTCAGGAGACCAAGGCCGAGGTCTACCCGGTGCAGATCGCGTTCAACGTGATCCCGCACGGCGGCGACTTCACCGACAACGGCTACACCACCGAAGAGATGAAGCTGGTCTGGGAGACCCGCAAGATCCTCGGCGACGACTCGATCGGCGTGAACGCGACCGTGGTGCGGGTGCCGGTGTTCTACGCCCACTCCGAGGCGGTGCACATCGAGACCCGCGAGAAGCTCAGCGCGGCCGACGCGCGCAAGCTGCTGGAAGGCGCGCCGGGCCTGGAAGTGGTGGACGAGGCGGTCGGCGGCGGTTATCCGACCCCGGTCACCCACGCCTCCGGCCAGGATCCGGTCTATGTCGGACGCATCCGCGACGACATCTCGCACCCGCGCGGTCTGGCGATGTGGGTGGTGGCCGACAACATCCGCAAGGGCGCGGCGCTCAACGCCGTGCAACTGGCCGAGCTGGTCTGGGCCGAGCAGCGCGCGCAGCACGCGGCCTGAGCCGGGGCGGCCGACAGGCCGCCTAAAACCAGGTGCAGGGCGTAATGTGACCGTATCGCGGCCGCATTGCGTATTAACCGTGGCGGCGGCTAGAGTCGCCGCCAGGGGACAGGGAGTGACATTCGAAGTGAAGCATCGTTTCGCGCGTACCGCGTTGGCACTGGCGCTGGCATTGGCCAGCGGCGGCGCCTGCGCGCTCGGTCTGGGCCAGATCGAGGTCAAATCGCGTTCCGACCAGCCCCTGCTGGCGGAGATCCCGATCGTCTCCAGCGACCCCGCCGAACTCGAACAGCTGCAGGCGCGCCTGGCCTCGCCGGAGACCTTCACCCGCATCGGCCTGATGCCGCCGCAGGGCATCGTCTCGGACCTGCAGTTCCAGGTTGCCCTGGACGCGCGCGGCAACCCGGTGATCCGGGTGACCAGCCAGCAGCCGGTGAACCAGCCGCTGGTGACCTTCCTGGTCGAGGTCGACTGGGGCCAGGGCCGTCTGGTGCGCGAGTACTCGGCGCTGATCGACACTCCCAAGACCGTATCGGCGCCGCTGCAACCGCCGATCGAGGCGCCGGTGTCGGCGCCGTCCAATCTGATCGAGCGTCCGCTGGACCCGGCGGCGGTGATCGCCAGCGACACCCCGACCGATCCGGCCGCGGTGGTGCCGGACCCGGCCGCCGTCGACGCGGTGCCGGCCACGCCCGGCAACGCCTTCCCCGAGCGCCCGACCGCGATCGCGATCGCGCCGCCCGCGCCGACCCCGGTACCGTCCTTGGACGCCGCACCGCCGAGCGGCGCGGACGGGTCGATCGAGGTCAAGCGCGGCGACGCCTTGTCGCGCATCGCCAGCGGGCTGGACCTGGGCGAGGGCACCAGCCTGGACCAGACCATGGTCGCGCTGTTGCGCGCCAACCCCGACGCCTTCATCGGCGGCGACGTCAATCGCCTCAAGCAAGGCGCGATCCTGCGTGTGCCCAGCGGCAACGAAGTGGCCAGCATCGACGCCGGCGAAGCCAGCGCGCTGGTGCGCAGCCAGATCCAGCAGTGGCGCCAGGCGCGCCGTCCGGCGCCGCAGCCGGCGGTGGAGCCGGTACCGCTGGCGACGGCGCCGCGTGCGGCCGCCACCAGCGCCGGCGCTGCGACGGACGCGGCGGCCTCGGCCGGTGCGCGTCTGGAAATCGTCCCGCCCGGCGCCAGCCGCGCCGCGCGGGCGGGTACACAGTCCGGCATCAATGCCGGGGGCGAGGGCCAGATGCTGCGACAGGAACTGCAAGAATCCAAGGAATCGCTGGCCGCACGCGAGGCCGAACTCAGCGACCTCAAGGGCCGCGTCGCCGAGTTGGAGCAACTGCAGAAGCAGCAGCAACAGCTGATCCAGCTCAAGGACACCGAACTGGCCGCGGCGCAGCAGCGCCTGGCCGACTCCAATCAGAAGCAGGCCGCCGCCCAGGGCGGCGCGATGCTGCCGTGGGCGATCACCGGCGCGGTATTGCTGCTGGCGGCGTTCGGCGCGTGGTTCATGCGCCGGCGCCCGTCCAAGCCGGTGTTCCGCGCGCCGCTCGCGGCCGGCGCCGCCGGTCCTTCGATCGCCGACGCCTTCGCCGAGCCGGCGCCCGAGCCCGCGGCGGCCGAGCCGGTCGCGGCGCCGACCCCGGCCGCGGCGACGCCCGTTGGGGCCACGGCCCCGTTCTGGACCACCCCGCAGGCCGCGCCCGCCAACGAGCGCAAGGTCCCGGCCTGGCACGTGGCCGCGGTCGGTCATGGCGAGCAGCCGGTGCAGGAACCCTTGCTGGCCGCGCAGCCGGGCCAGGAGCGCCTGGAACTGGCGCGCGCCTACATGGACCTGGGCGATCACGAAAGCGCGCGTCAGCTGCTCGGCGAGGTCGCGGTCAACGGCGATCTGGCCGCGCGCCAGCAGGCCGCGCGGATGTTGCGCGAACTGGAGTAAGCGGTGGCTGTTGAGGTTCCGGCGGCAGCGCCCGACGCGGCGGATTCGGCGCACCAGGGTCCGGCCGCGCTGCGCCGCTACGCCTTGGGCATCGAATACGACGGCGGCGAATTCTCCGGCTGGCAGCGCCTGAGCCGGCCGGGCGAGCCCGATCTGCGCGGCGAGCCCACGGTGCAGGGCGCGGTCGAGGAGGCGCTGTCCTTCGTCGCCGGCCGCCAGATCGACGTGACCTGCGCCGGCCGCACCGACGCCGGCGTGCATGCGTCCTGCCAGGTGGTGCATTTCGACGGCCCGGCCGAACGCGCGCCGCGCGGCTGGGTGCTGGGCACGACTTCGCGCCTGCCGCCGTCGGTGTGCGTGCGTTGGTGCGTGCCGGTCGCCGACGACTTCCATGCGCGCTTCTCCGCGCGTGCGCGCCGCTACCGCTACCGCATCCTCAACCGGCCGGTGCGGCCGGCGCTGCAACGCCAGTACCTGAGCTGGGAGCGCCGTCCGCTCGACGCCGACGCCATGCACCGCGCCGCCCAGGCGCTGCTGGGCGAGAACGACTTCTCGGCCTTCCGCACCGTGCACTGCCAGGCCCCGCACGCGCGCCGCGAGCTGCAATACATCGCGGTGCGCCGCGACGGCGACATCGTCGAGATGGAAGTGCAGGCCAACGCCTTCCTGCATCACATGGTGCGCAACATCGTCGGCAGCCTGCTGCCGGTGGGACGCGGCGAGCGGCCCGAGGAATGGATCGCGCAACTGCTGGCCGGGCGCGACCGCACCGTGGCCGGGCCCACCGCGCCTTCGGCGGGGCTGGTGTTCGTCGGTCCGCGCTACCCTGCGGACTGGCGACTGCCCGCGGAGGTATGCCTGTGAGCCACGCGCCCAAGACCCTGTTCCGCACCCGCATCAAGTTCTGCGGCTTCACCCGCCCCGGCGACGTGCGCCTGGCCTGCGAACTCGGCGCCGATGCGATCGGCTTCGTCTTCGCCGAGACCAGCAAGCGCCGGGTCGAGGCCGAAGAGGCGCGCGCGATGCGCCAGGCGCTGGCGCCGCTGGTCGATGCGGTGGCCTTGTTCATGGACAACCCGGCCGAGCAGGTGCGCGAGGTCGTGCGCCAGGTCCGGCCCAGCCTGCTGCAGTTCCACGGCGGCGAAAACGATGCCTTCTGCCGTTCGTTCGGCGTGCCCTATATGAAGGCCGTGGCGATGGGCGGAGGCGGCGATCCCGCGGCGGCGCAGGGCCTGGCCCTGCACGCGCGCTATCCGGCCGCGGCCGGCTTCCTGCTCGACAGCCACGTCGCCGGCGGCAGCGGCGGCAGCGGCCAGACTTTCGACTGGTCGCGGATTCCGGCCGGCATGCACAAACCCTACCTGCTCGCCGGCGGGCTGGTGCCCGACAACGTCTACGAAGCGATCCTGGCCACCCGGCCCTGGGGCGTGGATGTGTCCAGCGGCATCGAAAGCGCACCCGGCCGCAAGGACGGCGAGCTGATGCGGCGCTTCGTCGAGGAAGTGCGGCGCGCGGATTGCCACGGCGGCTGAAGGGCCGCCTGCGCTGGCCGTCTGCGGGAGCGGTCGTTGTTTGTGGAAGCGACGTGAGTCGCGATCGGAGTACCGGGATCCCGAAGTTCTGCGGCGATCTGCGACCGCGCATCGCGACTCACGTCGCTCCCACAGAAAACATGCGGAGTGCTTCCGGCCGAAGCGCGGAGCCTGCGCCGTCAACAGCGCACGGCCGCGCTCAATCCTGCGCCAGCGCCTCGCCCAGCCACGTCGCCAACTCCGCCACCCGCGCATCCTCGCGCCTGCGCGGCGCCGCCAAGACCCAGCGCGCATCGGTGTCGACGAAGCCCCAGGGCGCCAGCAGGCGCCCGGCGGCCAGATCCTCGGCCACCAGCGGTTGCGGCGCGATCGCCACGCCCAGGCCGGCATTGGCCGCTTCCAGCAGGTAGTACAGATGGGCGAAGCCGGTGCCCGGGCGCAGCGAGGCCGGGTCCAGGCCGACCCGCGCGGCCCAGTCGCTCCAGGCCTGCGGTCGCGAGGCGGTGTGCAGCAATTCCGTCGCGCTCAAGGCCTGCGGCGCGGCCGAGGCCAGCGCCGCGGCGCCGGGCCAGCGCGGGCTCAGCACCGGGCCGATGCGCTCCACCGCGAGTTCGCGCACCGTCCAGTCGGCGGGCCAGGGCGGCGCGGCGATCAACACGGCGGCGTCCAAACCGGCCAGGGCGGCGTCGGGGGCGGTGTCGTTGGCGGCCAGATGCAGACGCAGCGCCGGGCGCTCGCGCGCTAGCCGGTCCAGGCGCGGAATCATCCAGCGCGCCAGCACGCTGCCGGGGCAGCCCAGCACCAGCGGCGCCTGCTCCGGCCGCCGCTGCAACTCGGCCCAGGCCGCGCGCAGCGGCGCGAAACCCTCGGCGGCGGCCTCGTACAGCCGCTGTCCGGCCGGCGTCAGGGCCAGGCCGCGGCCCTCGCGCAGGAACAGGGCCGCGCCCAGCGCGTCCTCCAGCACGCGCAACTGGCGGCTGACCGCGCCGTGGGTCACGTGCAGCTCGGCCGCGGCGCGGCCGACGCCGTCCAGCCGCGCCACCGCCTCGAAGGCGCGCAGGGCGTTGAGCGGGGGCAGGGCGCGGCTCATGCGATAGGTGAGTTTTTCTGACGGGTCGGTCCTATTTTATGCGCTATAGGCCCCTCTTGCTTGCGATAAAGTGGCGGCACTCCCCGAATCCGTCCCGCCGTGACCGCCATTACCGATTACCACGCCTATCCGGACGCCTCCGGGCACTTCGGCCGTTACGGCGGCCGCTTCGTCGCCGAGACCCTGATCGGCCCGCTCGAGGAACTGGCTGCGGCCTACGACGCCGCCCGCGTCGATCCGGCCTTCATCGAAGCCTTCGACCGCGACCTGGCCCACTACGTCGGCCGGCCCAGCCCGATCTATCACGCCCAGCGCCTGAGCGACGAGGTCGGTGGCGCCCGCATCCTGCTCAAGCGCGAGGATCTGAACCACACCGGCGCGCACAAGATCAACAACACCATCGGCCAGGCCCTGCTGGCCAGCCGCATGGGCAAGACCCGGATCATCGCCGAGACCGGCGCCGGCCAGCACGGCGTCGCCAGCGCCACCGTGGCCGCGCGCCTGGGCCTGGAATGCGTGGTCTACATGGGCGCGACCGACATCGAGCGCCAGAAGATCAACGTCTACCGCATGAAGCTGCTGGGCGCGACCGTGGTGCCGGTGACCAGCGGCTCGGCCACGCTCAAGGACGCGCTCAACGAGGCCATGCGCGACTGGGTCACCAACGTGCGCGACACCTTCTACATCATCGGCACGGTCGCCGGCCCCGACCCGTATCCGCGCATGGTGCGCGACTTCAACGCCATCGTCGGGCGCGAGGCGAGGGCGCAGATGCTGGCCGAATACGGCGTCCTGCCCGACGCGATCACCGCCTGCGTCGGTGGCGGCAGCAATGCGATCGGCCTGTTCCGCGCCTTCCTCAACGACCCCTCGGTGCGCATCGTCGGCGCCGAGGCGGCGGGCGAGGGCATCGCCAGCGGCCACCACGCCGCTTCGCTGGCCGCCGGCCGTCCCGGCGTGCTGCACGGCAACCGCACCTACGTGCTGTGCGACGACGAAGGCCAGATCATCGAAACCCATTCGGTCTCCGCCGGCCTGGACTACCCCGGCGTCGGCCCCGAGCACGCCTTCCTCAAGGACGCCGGCCGCGCCGAATACGTCGGCGTCAGCGACGACGAGGCCCTGGCGGCGTTCCACCAGCTCGCGCGCACCGAGGGCATCCTGGCCGCGCTGGAATCCAGCCACGCCATCGCCCAGGCGGTGAAGCTGGCGCGGGCCATGCCCAAGGACCAAATCGTGTTGTGCAATCTGTCCGGGCGCGGCGACAAGGACGTGCATACGATCGCCGGCCGCGAAGGCATCGTGTTTTGATTTTTTGCCTTCTCCCCTGGGAGAAGGTGCCCGTAGGGCGGATGAGGGTCCGGCGCGAGTACGGCGCCGCGCATTCGCGCCGAACCCTCACCCCAACCCCTCTCCCAGTGGGAGAGGGGCTACCAGCAGAAAGCGCAGCCACCGCATGAACCGCATCGACACCCGCTTCGCCGCGCTCAAGGCGCATAGCCGCAAGGCCCTGGTCCCGTTCGTCACCGCCGGCGATCCCTCGCTGGAGGCGACCGTGCCGGTGATGCACGCGCTGGCCGCCGCCGGCGCCGACGTGATCGAGCTGGGGGTGCCATTCTCCGACCCGATGGCCGACGGCCCGACCATCCAGCGCAGTTCCGAGCGCGCGATCGCGCGCGGCGCCGGTCTGTCCTACGCGCTGCGCTGCGTGAGCGAGTTCCGCCAGCGCGACGATACGACCCCGGTGGTGCTGATGGGCTACCTCAACCCGATCGAGATCCGCGGCAGCGCGCGCTTCGCCGCCGAAGCGGTCGCGGCCGGCGTCGACGGCGTGCTGCTGGTCGACCTGCCGCCGGAGGAGGCCGCCGAGCTGCGCGCCGCCTTCGCCGCCGCGGGCCTGCAGTTGATCCTGCTGGCCTCGCCGACCACCACCGACGCGCGCCTGGCGCTGCTCTGCGACGACGCCCAGGGCTATCTCTATTACGTCAGCTTCGCCGGCGTGACCGGCGCCGACCGCCTCGACGCGGTCGCCGCCAATCGGCGCCTGAGCGAGATCCGCCAACGCAGCCGGGTGCCGGTGGTGGCTGGCTTCGGCATCAAGGACGCTGCCAGCGCCAGCGCGATGGCGCGCGAGGCCGAGGGCGTGGTGGTGGGCAGCGCCCTGGTCGCGGCGATCGCCGAGACCGACGTCGAAGGCGCGGTCGCGGCGGCCGCCGCGTTCCTGACGCCGCTGCGACAGGCGCTGGACGCCTAGATCCGCGTTCGGGGCTCGCCCCTGCCTGGGCCAAACCCGGCTGCGCTAAACTGACCCGCTAGGCCGGGTTCCGCCACGGACCGTGGACCGGCACCCTTAGCAGCCTGAACGGGAAAAACGCACCGCATGTCCTGGCTCAAAAAACTCATGCCCGGCAGCCGCACCGGCATCCGCACCGACTCCGCCGGCGCCAACAAGCGCCGCAGCGTGCCCGAAGGGCTGTGGGAGAAGTGCGACCGCTGCGGCGCCGTGCTCTACCGGCCCGAGCTCGAGGAAAACCTCGAGGTCTGCCCCAAGTGCAGCTTCCACATGCCGATCCGCGGCCGGGTGCGCCTGAACGCCCTGTTCGACCCCGGCAGCACCAGCGAGATCGGCGCCGAGCTGGGCCCGACCGACGTGCTCAAGTTCAAGGACCAGAAGAAGTACTCCGACCGCATCAAGGCCGCGCAGAAAGCCACCGGCGAGCGCGACGCCCTGATCGCGATGCGCGGCACCCTCAAGCAGCGCCCGCTGGTGGCCTGTTCGTTCGACTTCGCCTACATGGGCGGTTCGATGGGCTCGGTGGTCGGCGAGCGCTTCGCGCGCGCGGCCGAAGCCGCGCTGGAGATCGGCTGCCCCTTCGTCTGCTTCTCCGCCAGCGGCGGCGCGCGCATGCAGGAAAGCCTGTTCTCGCTGATGCAGATGGCCAAGACCTCGGCCGCGCTCGGGCGCCTGCGCGAGGCCGGCCTGCCCTACATCTCGGTGATGACCCATCCCACCACCGGCGGCGTCTCGGCCTCGTTCGCGATGCTGGGCGACATCAACATGGCCGAACCCGAGGCCCTGATCGGCTTCGCCGGCCCGCGCGTGATCGAGCAGACCGTGCGCGAGAAGCTGCCCGAAGGCTTCCAGCGCAGCGAGTTCCTGGTCGCCCACGGCGCGATCGACCAGATCTGCGACCGCCGCGAACTGCGCGAACGCCTGGCCCATCTGCTGGCCCTGCTGATGAAGCAGCCGCAGCCGGAAGACGATGCGGAGGCCGCCGCTTGAGCCGCAAGTACTTCGGCACCGACGGCATCCGCGGCCGCGTCGGCGAAGGCGTGATTTCGGCCGATTTCGTCCTCCGCCTGGGCAACGCCTACGGCCACGCCCTGGCGCGCCGCGACTGGCGCAACCCGGTGGTGATCAT
This sequence comes from Lysobacter sp. CCNWLW3, assembly GCF_036697405.1. NCBI lineage: Bacteria > Pseudomonadati > Pseudomonadota > Gammaproteobacteria > Lysobacterales > Lysobacteraceae > Lysobacter > Lysobacter sp. CCNWLW3. The sequence goes on along the minus strand of NZ_JBAHWA010000001.1, from coordinate 815,033 downwards.
CGGCAAGGACACCCGCATCTCCAACTACATGTTCGAGGCCGCCCTCGAAGCCGGCCTGGTCGCGGCCGGCGTCGACGTGCAGCTGATGGGGCCGATGCCGACCCCGGCCGTCGCCCACCTGACCCATTCGATGCGCGCCGACGGCGGCATCGTGATTTCCGCCTCGCACAACCCGCACTACGACAACGGCATCAAGTTCTTCTCGGCCGAAGGCGAGAAGCTGGACGACGCCACCGAACTGGCGATCGAGGCCGCGCTGGAGCAGCCGTTCCGCACCGTGCCCTCCGAGCAATTGGGCAAGGCGGTACGCACCCGCGACGCGCTGGGCCGCTACATCGAGGCCTGCAAGGGCTCGGTGCCCAAGGGCTTCGACCTGGGCGGCATGCGCATCGCCATGGACTGCGCCAACGGCGCCACCTACCAGCTCGGCCCGCTGGTGCTGCGCGAGCTGGGCGCGCGCGTGGACGCGATCGGCATCGATCCCAACGGCCTGAACATCAACGACGGCGTCGGCTCGACCCATCCGGAAACCCTGGCCGAGCGGGTCAGGGCCAGCGGCGCGGATCTGGGCATCGCCTTCGACGGCGACGGCGACCGGGTCCTGTTCGTCGACGGCGACGGCACCGTGCGCGACGGCGACGACCTGCTGTACGTGCTGGCCTGCGATTGGCAGGACAGCGGCCGCCTGCGCGGCCCGGTGGTCGGCACGCTGATGACCAACTATGCCCTGGAACGCGCGTTCCAGCAGCGCGGCATCGGCTTCTTCCGCGCCAAGGTCGGCGACCGCTACGTGCACCAGCAGCTGATCGCCCACGACGCGGTGCTCGGCGGCGAGGCCTCCGGCCACCTGCTGTGCCTGGACCGCGCCAGCACCGGCGACGGTATCGTCAGCGCCCTGCAGGTGCTGGAAGTGCTGCGGCGCCGCGGCGTCGGCCTGGCCCAGGCCCTGCAGGGCTTCGTCAAAGTGCCGCAGAAAACCATCAACGTGCGCTACGAAGGCAGCGCCAGGCCGGCCGAAGCGCCGGCGGTGCAGGCCGCGCTGGCGCAGGCGCAGACCGCCGTGGCCGGCCGCGGCCGCGCCTTCCTGCGGCCCTCCGGCACCGAGCCGGTGGTGCGCGTGACCGTCGAGGCGGACGATCGTCAACTGATGTTGGACACGCTGCAGCGCCTGGCCGAAGCCGTGCGCGCGGCGGCGCAATGAACCTACGAGACCAGATATGACCTCTCAGATTCCGACCCTGGACATCCGCCGCTTCGACACCGACCGCGAGGCCTTCGTGGCCGAGCTCGGCGCGGCCTACCGCGAGTGGGGCTTCGCCGGCATCCGCGGCCACGGCATTCCGGCCGAGCAGATCGACCAGTCCTACGACCTGTTCAAGCGCTTCTTCGCCCTGCCGGAAGAAACCAAGCGCAAGTACCACGTGCCCGGCAGCGGCGGCGCGCGCGGTTACACCCCGTTCGGCGTCGAAACCGCCAAGGACTCCAAGCACTTCGATCTCAAGGAGTTCTGGCACGTCGGCCGCGAGATTCCGCGCGACTCCAAGTACGCCGCCGAGATGCCGGCCAATCTGTGGCCGGAGGAAATCCCGGAGTTCCGCGAGCAGGCCTACGGCCTGTACCAGGCCCTGGACAATCTGGGCTCGCGCGTGCTCAGCGCGCTGGCCCTGCATCTGGGCCTGGCGGAGAACTATTTCGCCGACAAGACCGACTCGGGCAATTCGATTCTGCGGCCGATCCACTACCCGCCGATCACCGCCGACAACATTCCCAACGAGCGCGCCGGCGCGCACGAGGACATCAACCTGATCACGCTGCTGGTCGGGGCGAGCTCGGAAGGCCTGGAAGTGAAGTCGCGCAAGGGCGAGTGGGTGCCGTTCACCGCCGACGCCGACACCATCGTGGTCAACATCGGCGACATGCTGCAGCGCCTGACCAACCACGTGTACCCCTCGACCACCCACCGCGTGGTCAACCCGCCGGGCGAGAAGGCGCGCCAGCCGCGCTACTCGACGCCGTTCTTCCTGCACCCGAATCCGGACTTCCTGATCGACGTGCTGCCCTCGACGATTACCCCGGACAACCCCAAGCGTTACCCGGAGCCGATCACCGCGCAGGGCTATCTGGAAGAGCGTCTGCGCGAGATCAAGCTGAAGTAAGTCGGCGCATTCACGCGATGGAAGAATGGCCCGGGGCAGCCCGGGCCACTGCGTTTGAGGCCAGGGGCGGGGCGGCGCCGGCGCTCGATCGCGACTTACGTCGCTCCCACAGAGAGCCCGTAGTCGCGCTGCCTTTCGTGGGAGCGACGTAAGTCGCGATCGAGCTCCACGGACAGACGCATCCAGCCCTAGCCTGAATCGGCCACCGCGATCCCCGCCTCGAGCAAGCCCTCCCGCCAAGCCGTCAGCTTCGCCTCGGGCCGGTGCGAGGCATTGGCCGGACTGGTCGAAGGCAGCCTGCGCAGCGCGGGCAGGGGCGCCGCCAAGCCCGGCAGCACCAGCCGGCGGAAGCTGGTCTCGGCCTGCGCGCCGTTGAACAGCACCGTCGCCACGCGCGGATGGGCGGCGAAGAAGCCCGCGAAATCGTTGGCCTGCGGGGCCCGGATCGCCGTGTCCAGGCTGCCGACGCGTTCGCAGCTGGCGAGCACGTCCCATAGCGCGATGCCCGCGTCCAGCAGCCGTTGCAGCCGCTGCTCGTAGGGCAGGGCGGGCGCCGCGCCGACCAGCTCGCCCATGATCGGCCAGAACCGGTTGTGCGGATGCGCGTAGTAGCGCGCCTCCGCCAGCGAGGCCTCGCCCGGCATGCTGCCCAGCACCAGCACGCGCGCGTCGGCCGCCGCCACCGGCGCGAAACTGCGCAACCGCGCGCCGCCGGCGCTCATTCGGCGTCGCGGAAATCGCCGGCGCGGCGGGCGACCAGGGCGGTCGCGACGCGCTCGGGCAAGACCTTGGTCAAACCGGCGACGATCTTGTTGGCGGTGCCGGTGATGCAGCGCGCATCGCCGCGCTCGACCGCATCCACGCCCAGGCGCGCCACCGTGTCGGCGTCCAGCCACAGCCACTTGGGCAGGCGCGAGATCCGCTCGCGCATGCCGTTGACGTCGTGGAACTCGGTGTAGGTGAAGCCCGGGCAGAGCGCGGTCACGTGCACGCCGCGCGGCCGGCTTTCCAGCGCCAGCGACTGGCTGAAGCGGATCACGAAGCTCTTGGCCGCCCCGTACAGGGTATGCCCGGCCGAGGGCGGCGCCAGCCCCGCCAGCGAGGCGATGTTGAGGATGCGGCCGTGGCCGCGCCGTTCCATCTCGGGCAGGTAGCGATGGGTCAATTCCGCGACCGCGGTCACCATCACCTGCAGGAAATCGGCATGGACCTTCCAGTCGTCGGCGAGGTAGCGTCCGGGCACGCCGTAGCCGGCGTTGTTGACCAGGTGGCCGATCGCCAGGCCGCGCCGGCGGGTTTCGGCCTGCAGCCGCGCCGGCGCGGCGGGGTCGGCCAGATCGGCGGCGATCACTTCCACCGCGACGCGGTCGCGCAGTTCGGCCGCCAGGGCCTGCAGGCGCTCCTCGCGGCGCGCGGTCAGCACCAGCGGCACGCCGCGGCGCGCGTATTCGCGGGCGAGGGCGGCGCCGATGCCGGCGGAGGCGCCCGTGATCAGGGCGTAGGGGGTGTTTGCGGTTTCGGGCATGGAGGGCTTCGTTGCCGGTCGTGTCGGGGGACCCCGCCGTGCGCGGCGCGGGGCTGCGGTAAACTTGCGTCCTTTCGTACCACGGAGTGGCCATGCGCCGCAGGATCGTCGCCGGAAACTGGAAGCTGCACGGCAGCCGCGAGTTCGCCTTCGGGTTGCTGGACCAGGTCGCCGCCGCCGCGGCGCCAGCCGGGGTCGAGCGCATCATCCTGCCGCCGCTGCCCTACCTGGGCGAGCTGATCGAGCACTACGCCGGGCGCGGCCTGGACTTCGGCGCGCAGGACGTGAGCAGCAACGAGAAGGGCGCCTATACCGGCGAGGTCTCGGCCTCGATGCTCAAGGACGTGGGCGCTCGCTACGGCCTGGTCGGCCATTCCGAGCGCCGCCAGTACCACGCCGAGAGCAGCGAACTGGTCGCGCGCAAGTTCGCCGCCGCCAAGGCCGCCGGCCTGGTGCCGATCCTGTGCGTGGGCGAAACCCTGAGCGAACGCGAGGATGGCCAAACCGAGTACCGCCTGCAGGAGCAGCTGGGCCCGGTCCTGGACCTGCTCGGCGTGGCCGCCCTGGAAGGCGCGATCCTGGCTTACGAGCCGGTCTGGGCGATCGGCACCGGCAAGACCGCCAGCCCGGAGCAGGCGCAGGCCGTGCACGCATTCATTCGTAGCGAAATCGCCGGACACGATGCTAGAATTGCTGGCTCGCTACCCATTCTGTACGGCGGTAGCGTGAAGGCCGACAATGCCGCCGCGCTGTTTTCCCAGCCCGACGTCGACGGCGGCCTGGTCGGCGGGGCCTCCCTGGTCGCCGCCGATTTCAACGCCATCGCAGCCGCGGCGGCGCCCTGACGAACTTTCGGGCCCGCCCGACGGTCGTCACAACGTAGCCAAAGAAAGAATTCGACGATGCTGTTGTTGATTCTCAACGTCATCTATGTGCTGATCGCGATCACCATGGTCGCGCTGATCCTGATGCAACGCGGCGCGGGCGCGCAGGCGGGCTCGGGCTTTGGCGGCGGCGCTTCGGCGACCGTTTTCGGCGCCCGCGGTTCGTCCAACTTCCTGTCCAAGACCACCAAGTGGCTGGCGGTGTTGTTCTTCGCGATCAGCCTGTTCATGGCCTGGCAGGCCTCGCGTGGCGCTGCTGGCGGTGCCGCTCCGGCCTCGCAGGACGCCGGCCTGGCCGCCGATATCGCCAATACCCCGGCCAAGCCGGCCGCCGGCGCCACGGTGCCCAGCGCTCCGGCGCAGGCGACCCCGGCCGCTCCGGCCTCGACGGTGCCCAGCGCGCCGGCGACCGCCGCGCCGCAGGCGCCGGCCGCCAGCGGGTCCACGGTTCCAGCCGCTCCGGCCCCGCAGCAGGCCCCGCCGCAGTCGCAACCGGCTTCGGGCGGCTGACAAAGCGCGGTAACATAGTGCAATGCGTTCAGCGGCCCGGAACGGACGACCGGGGCGCGGTCAGCAATGACCGAAAGGGCTTCGCGCGGTACCGACGAAGCAACGGCCAGGATGGCCAGGTTTGATTGCCCAGATGGCGGAATTGGTAGACGCACTACCTTGAGGTGGTAGCGACGCAAGTCGTGGGGGTTCGAGTCCCCCTTTGGGCACCACACCTAAACTGCAGCAACACGCACCAACTACCCGAGGTGCGGCACGCACGGCGGGCCGCGCCACTGGCCTGATCGGCATTCCGAACAGGACCATACCGCCGAGCCAAGGCTGCGGAAACGCGGCCAAGTAGCCGAGAGAACACCGAGTGCTGGCCGAATACCTGCCGACCCTGCTGTTCCTGATCGTCGCCAGCGTCATTGGCGTCGCCCTGTTGGTGGTAGGCAATACGCTCGGGCCCAAGCGCCCGACGTTGGAGAAACTGTCTCCCTACGAATGCGGCTTCGAGGCCTTCGAGGCCGCGCGCATGCAATTCGACGTGCGCTACTACCTCATCGCCATCCAGTTCATCATTTTCGATCTGGAAATCATCTTCATCGTGCCCTGGGCCACCGTGTTTCGCGAACTCGGTCCGGTCGGCCTGATCGAGATGGGCATTTTCGCCAGCATGCTCCTGCTCGGCTTCGTCTACGTCTGGAAGAAGGGAGCGCTCGAATGGGAGTGATCCAAACCGTCAGCGACACCGTTTCGGGCCTGATGCACAACCCGATCCCGGAAGGCCGCCTCGACGACATCCTGCGCCCGGAAGGCGAGAACCCGCTGCTGCAGCAGGGTTTCGTCACCACCAATCTGGACACGCTCTGGAACTGGGCCCGCACCGGCTCGATGTGGCCGATGACCTTCGGCCTGGCCTGCTGCGCGGTCGAGATGATGCACGCCGGCGCCTCGCGCCTGGACCTGGACCGCTACGGCGTGGTGTTCCGCCCGTCGCCGCGCCAGTCCGACGTGATGATCGTGGCCGGCACCCTGGTCAACAAGATGGCCCCTGCCCTGCGCAAGGTCTACGACCAGATGCCCGACCCCAAGTGGGTGATCTCGATGGGCAGCTGCGCCAACGGCGGCGGCTACTACCACTATTCCTACGCGGTGGTGCGCGGTTGCGACCGCGTGGTGCCGGTCGACGTGTACGTGCCGGGTTGCCCGCCGACCGCCGAGGCGCTGGTCTACGGCATCCTGCAGTTGCAGCGCAAGATCCGCCGCGGCACCAACTTCGGCGAGCACAAGCAGGGCATGCGCTGACATGAGCGAGACCGTGAACGCTTTCGCCGATCGCCTGCGCGCCCGTTTTCCGGGCGCCTCCGTCGTCGTCGCCCTGCCGCGCGGCGAAGTGACGCTGGAAACCGGCGCCGCCGACTGGCTGGACGCGGCGCGCGCGCTGCGCGACGAGTTCGGCTTCGAGCAATGCGTCGACGTCAGCGGCGTCGACTACCTCAGCTACGGCAGCGACGAGTGGGACACCGACGTGTCCTCGGAAGGCTTCTCGCGCGGCGTCGAGGGCAAGAGCGCCGGCCGCTTCGTCTGGGGCGAGTCGCCCAACGGCGAAGCCACCGCGCCCGCACGCCGCTACGCCGCGGTCGCCCACCTGCTGTCGTACCAGCACAACCGCCGCCTGCGCCTGCGCGCCTTCGCGCAGAACGACGACCTGCCGACCGTGTCTTCGCTGACCTCGATCTGGCCGGGCGTGAACTGGTTCGAGCGCGAGGCCTTCGACCTGTTCGGCATCATCTTCGAAGGTCACCCGGACCTGCGCCGCATCCTCACCGACTACGGTTTCGTCGGCCACCCGTTCCGCAAGGACTTCCCGCTGATCGGCAACGTCGAAGTGCGTTACGACCCCGACAAGCGCCGCGTGGTCTACGAACCGGTGTCGATCGAGCCGCGCGTGGGCGTGCCGCGCGTGATCCGCGACGACGCCCGTTACCAGACCGCCGCCGGCGAAGCCGCGCAGCGCTCGGAGGTGAAGAAGTGAGCGCACAACCGCCGGGCAAGGCCAGCGCGACCTCGGGCCTCAACAACGCCGAGATCCGCAACTACACCCTGAACTTCGGTCCCCAGCATCCGGCCGCGCACGGCGTGCTGCGCCTGATCCTGGAAATGGACGGCGAAGTCGTGCAGCGCGCCGATCCGCACATCGGCCTGCTCCATCGCGGCACCGAGAAGCTGGCCGAGTCCAAGCCCTTCAACCAGTCGATCGGCTACATGGATCGCCTGGACTACGTGTCGATGATGTGCAACGAGCACGCTTACGTGCGCGCGATCGAAACCCTGCTGGGGATCGAGGCGCCGGAGCGCGCGCAGTACATCCGCACCATGTTCGACGAGATCACCCGCATCCTGAACCACCTGATGTGGGTGGGTTCCAACGCGCTCGACCTGGGCGCGATGGCGGTGTTCCTGTACGCCTTCCGCGAGCGCGAAGAGCTGATGGACTGCTACGAGGCGGTCAGCGGCGCGCGCATGCACGCGGCCTACTACCGCCCGGGCGGCGTCTACCGCGACCTGCCGGACCGCATGCCCAAGTACCGCGAATCGCCGTGGAAGAAGGGCGCCAGCCTCAAGCGCTTCAACGAATGGCGCGAAGGCTCGCTGCTGGACTACCTGGACGCGTTCACCAACGACTTCCCCAAGCGCGTCGACGAGTACGAGACCCTGCTCACCGACAACCGCATCTGGAAGCAGCGCACCGTCGGCGTGGGCGTGGTCTCGCCGGAACAGGCGCTGGCCTGGGGCATGACCGGGCCGATGGTCCGCGGCTCCGGCATCGCCTGGGACCTGCGCAAGAAGCAGCCCTACGCCAAGTACGCCGAAGTGGATTTCGACATCCCCGTCGGCGTCAACGGCGACTGCTACGACCGCTATCTGGTCCGGATCGCGGAAATGCGCGAGTCCAACCGCATCATCAAGCAGTGCGTGAATTGGCTGAAGGTCAATCCGGGCCCCGTCATCGTCGACAACTTCAAGGTCGCGCCGCCCAAGCGCGAGGAAATGAAGGACGACATGGAAGCCCTGATCCACCACTTCAAGCTGTTCTCCGAGGGCTACTGCGTGCCCGCCGGCGAGACCTATGCCGCGGTCGAGGCGCCCAAGGGCGAGTTCGCCTGCTACCTGGTCTCCGACGGCGCCAACAAGCCGTTCCGCTGCAAGCTGCGTGCGCCGGGTTTCGCGCACCTGTCTTCGATGGACGAGATCGTGAAGGGTCACATGCTGGCCGACGTGGTGGCCATGATCGGCACCTACGACGTCGTGTTCGGCGAGATCGACCGATGAATCCGGGAATCGGGAATCGGGAATGGGGAATCGGCGAAGCTCTGGCTGCCGGAATCGGCGCCGGGCATAAGCGGGTGGCTTACCTCGTTCCCTTGTCTTTCCGCTCCTCGCGATTCCCTATTCCCTATTCCCGATTTCCGGCTTCACCTCTATGAAAGCGACTGGCAATTTCGAAACCGCGCAGCATGTCGATCCGATGGCGGTGCTGTCGGACAAGACGCGCGCGCATATCGATCACTGGCTGAGCAAGTTTCCGCCGGACCGTAAGCGTTCGGCGGTGCTGCAGGGCCTGCACGCCGCGCAGGAGCAGAACGGCGGCTGGCTGAGCGACGAGCTGATCGCTGCGGTCGCCAAGTACCTGGGCCTGCCGCCGGTGTGGGCCTACGAGGTCGCGAGCTTCTATTCGATGTTCGAGACCGAGAAGGTCGGCCGCCACAACGTCGCCTTCTGCACCAACATCAGCTGCTGGCTCAACGGCGCCGAGGACCTGGTCCGGCACGCCGAAAAGAAGCTGGGCTGCAAGCTCGGCGAGTCCACGGCCGACGGCCGCATCTTCCTCAAGCGCGAGGAGGAATGCCTGGCCGCGTGCTGCGGCGCGCCGGTGGTCGTCGTCAACGGTCATTACCGCGAGAAGCTCGACACCGCCAAGGTGGACGAGATTCTCGACGGGCTGAAGTGAGGCAGGGCCAGATGGCGCACCACGATCACCACGACTATTCCCAGGGCTACGGTCCGGTCGGCCCGGCTCCGCAGGAGCATCAGGTCGTCTACACGACCCTGCATTTCGATACGCCCTGGTCGTACGAGAACTATCTCAAGACCGGCGGCTACGCGGCGCTGCGCAAGATCCTGAGCGAGAAGATCGATCCGGCCCAGGTGGTCGACATGGTCAAGGGTTCGGGCCTGCGCGGCCGCGGCGGCGCGGGTTTCCCGACCGGCCTGAAGTGGAGCTTCATGCCCAAGGGCAGCGGTACCCAGAAGTACATCCTGTGCAACTCGGACGAGTCCGAGCCGGGCACCGCCAAGGACCGCGACATCCTGCGCTACAACCCGCACGCGGTGGTGGAGGGCATGGCGATCGCCTGCTACGCCACCGGTTCGACCGTGGCCTACAACTACCTGCGCGGCGAATTCCATCACGAGCCGTTCGAGCATTTCGAGCAGGCGCTGAAGGAAGCCTACGAGCACGGCTGGTTGGGCAAGAACGTGCTGGGCAGCGGCATCGACATCGACATCTACGGCGCGCTCGGCGCCGGCGCCTACATCTGCGGCGAAGAAACCGCGCTGATGGAGTCGCTGGAGGGCAAGAAGGGCCAGCCGCGCTACAAGCCGCCGTTCCCGGCCAACTTCGGCCTGTTCGGCAAGCCGACCACGATCAACAACACCGAGACCTACGCCTCGGTGCCGGCGATCATCCGCAACGGCGCCGAGTGGTTCCTCAACCTCGGCAAGCCCAACAACGGCGGTCCCAAGATCTTCTCGGTGTCCGGCCACGTCGCCAAGCCGGGCAACTTCGAGATCCGTCTGGGCACGCCGTTCGCCGACCTGCTGGAGATGGCCGGCGGCATGCGCGAGGGCCGCAAGCTCAAGGCGGTGATCCCGGGCGGTTCCTCGATGCCGGTGCTGCCGGGCGAGACCATGATGGGGCTGACCATGGATTACGACGCGATCCAGAAGGCCGGTTCCGGCCTCGGCTCGGGCGCGGTGATCGTGATGGACGAGACCACCTGCATGGTCCGCGCCTGCCAGCGCATCGCGCGCTTCTATTTCAAGGAAAGCTGCGGCCAGTGCACGCCCTGCCGCGAAGGCACCGGCTGGATGTACCGCATGCTGACCCGCATCGTCGAGAAGCAGGCCACGCTGGAAGACCTGCAGATGCTGCGCGCCGCCGCCGGCCAGATCGAGGGCCACACCATCTGCGCCTTCGGCGAAGCCGCGGCGTGGCCGGTGCAGGGTTTCCTGCGCCACTACTGGAACGAGTTCGAGTACGCGATCGTGAACAAGCGTTTCCTGGTCGACGATGAAGCCGCAGGCACGGTGGAGAAGGTAGCCGCATGAGTGCGCAGCCCGTAAACCCGAACCTGCCGCCGGACCACGTCACCGTCTTCATCGACGGCGTCGAGATGGCCGCGCCCAAGGGCTCGATGATCATCCAGGCCGCGGACAAGGCCGGTATCCCGATCCCGCGTTTTTGCTACCACGACAAGCTCAGCATCGCGGCCAACTGCCGCATGTGCCTGGTCGAAGTCGAGAAGATGCCCAAGCCCGCGCCGGCCTGCGCCACGCCGGTGATGGACGGCATGAAGGTCGTCACCCGCAGCGAGAAGGCGCTGAAGTCGCAGCGCAACGTGATGGAATTCCTGCTGGTCAATCATCCGCTGGACTGCCCGATCTGCGATCAGGGCGGCGAGTGCGAGTTGCAGGACCTGTCGATGGGCTACGGCCGCTCGGTCAGCCGCTTCGCCGAGCGCAAGCGCGTGGTGCCCGACGAAGACATGGGCCCGCTGGTCGCCACCGAGATGACCCGCTGCATCCAGTGCACGCGCTGCGTGCGCTTCACCGCGGAAGTCGCCGGCACCTACGAGCTGGGCGGCATGTACCGCGGCGAGAACCTGCAGATCGGCACCTACGACGGCAAGCCGCTGACCACCGAGCTGTCCGGCAACGTGATCGACGTCTGCCCGGTCGGCGCGCTGACCAACAAGGTGTTCCAGTTCCAGGCCCGTCCCTGGGAACTGACCGCGCGCGAATCGCTGGGCTACCACGACGCGCTGGGCAGCAACCTGTTCCTGCACGTGCGCCGCGGCGACGTGCTGCGCAGCGTTCCGCGCGACAACGAAGCCGTCAACGAATGCTGGCTGTCGGACCGCGATCGCTATTCGCACCAGGGCCTGTACGCCGAAGACCGCGCGACCGCGCCGATGGTCAAGGACGGCGGCGAGTGGCGCGAGACCACCTGGGAGGACGCGCTGGCGCGCGCCGCCAAGATCCTGCGCGACAACGGCGCCGACGCGCTGGGCGTGCTCGCCCATCCGGCGACCTCGAACGAGGAGGGCGCGCTGCTCGCGCGCCTGGCCGGCGCCCTGGGCACCGGCAACCTGGATCACCGCATCGCCCAGCACGACCTGTCCGACGCCGCCGTCGCCGAAGCCTTCGCGATGCCGGTCGCCGAGCTGTCGCAGGCCGACGTGATCGTGATCGTGGGCAGCAACCTGCGCCACGAACTGCCGCTCGCGCACCAGCGCGTGCGCAAGGCCTGGACCCGCGGCGCCAAGGTGCACGTGGTCAATCCGGTCGACTTCGACTTCACCTTCGACATCGCCGGCAAGCACATCGTCGCGCCGTCGCAGCTGGCCGCGGCGCTCGCCGACGCCGGCCTGCGCGACGCCGCCAAGGCCGGCAGCCGCGTCGCGATCGTGCTCGGCGCCTTGGCCGAGAACGGTCCGCACGCGTCCGCGATCCGCGCCGCCGCGGCCGATTTCGCCGCCGCCACCGGCGCCGCGCTGTGCCGCATCCCGCAGGGCGCCAACGCGCTGGGCCTGAGCCGCCACGGCGTGCTGCCGAGCGCGCGCGACGCCCAGGGCATGCTCGCCGACGCGCGCGGCGCTTACCTGATCTACGGCATCGAGCCGGGCCTGGACTTCGCCGACACCGCCGTCGCGCTGAAAGCGCTGGGCCAGGCCCAGGTGGTCGCTTTCAGTCACTACGCCTGCCGTTCGACCCTCGCGGTCGCCGACGTGATCCTGCCGATCGGCCTGCTGCCGGAAATCGACGCCAGCCTGACCAACCTCGACGGTCGCGACCAGGGCGCCAGCGCCGGCGGCAAGCTGCCGGGCCAGGCACGCGCCGGCTGGCGCGTGCTGCGCGCGCTGGGCGGCGAGCTCGGCGCCGCCGGCTTCGACTTCACCGACCTGGCCGGTTTGCGCGCCGGCATCCAGCCGCGTTCGTTCAAGCCGGCCGCCGGCAAGGCCGCCAACGCGGCGGGCGAGGGCTTCGAAGTCGCCGCCAGCATCGCGATCTATCGTAGCGACGCCACCGTGCGCCGCTCGGCCGCGCTGCAGTCGCATCCGCTCAATCTCGCACCGCGCGCGGTGCTGCATCCGCTCGACGCGCAGGCCGCCGGCCTGGCCGACGGCGTGGTCGGCAAGTTCGCCGCCGCCGCCGGCACCGCCACCCTGCCGGTCGCCACCAGCGACAAGGTCGCACGCGGCACGGTCTGGATCGAAAGCGGCCACGGCGCCACCGCGCCGCTCGGCGCCAGCCGCGTCCAGGCGGGGAGGGCTTAAGCCATGACGGACGGTATGTTCACTACCCAACTGGTCGACCCGACCCGCGAATGGTTCCTGTCGTTCGGCAACGCCGGCGCGGTCGCCTGGATCGTGCTGAAGATCCTGCTGATCGCCATGCCGGTGATCATCACGGTCGCGTTCTACGTGGTCTGGGAGCGCAAGCTGATCGGTTGGATGCACGTGCGCCGCGGTCCGATGTACGTCGGCATGGGCATCCTCCAGGCCTTCGCGGACGTGTTCAAGCTGCTGTTCAAGGAAGTGATCCAACCGGCCCGCGCCGAGCCCTTCCTGTACAAGCTGGCGCCGCTGCTGACCCTGGCGCCCGCGTTCGCGGCCTGGGCGGTGGTGCCCTTCGACGCGCAGGCGGTGCTGTCCAACGCCAACGCCGGCCTGCTGTACCTGCTGGCGATGACCTCGCTGGGCGTGTACGGCATCATCCTGGCCGGCTGGGCCTCGAACTCGAAGTACGCCTTCCTCGGCGCGATGCGCGCTGCGGCCCAGGTCGTGTCCTACGAGATCGCGATGGGCTTCGCCATGGTCGGCGTGATGGTCGGCGCCGGCAGCCTCAATCTCACCCAGATCGTGATGGCGCAGTCCGGCAACGCCGGCGCGCTGGAATGGTTCGTGGTGCCGATGCTGCCGCTGTTCGTGGTGTACTTCATCTCCGGCGTGGCCGAGACCAACCGCGCGCCGTTCGACGTGGTCGAGGGCGAATCGGAAATCGTCGCCGGCCACATGGTCGAGTATTCGGGTTCGGCGTTCGCGCTGTTCTTCCTGGCCGAATACGCGAACATGATCCTGATCAGCTTCCTGACCTCGATCTTCTTCCTCGGCGGCTGGCTGAGCCCGTTCCAGGGCCTGGGCATTCCGTTCCTCTCGGTCGACGGCTGGTGGTGGCTGTTCGCGAAGGTGTTCTTCTTCGCCAGCTGCTTCATCTGGTTCCGCGCCTCGTTCCCGCGCTACCGCTACGACCAGATCATGCGGCTGGGCTGGAAGGTGTTCATTCCGCTGACCATCGCCTGGATCTGCGTGGTCGCCGTCATGGCGTACTACAAAGTGTTCCTGCCGAACGTGTAAGGACAGGCCTCTTCGATATGAATCGCATCGTTTCCTACTTCAAGAGCCTGCTCCTGATCGAGCTCGCGCAGGGCCTTGGGCTGACGCTCAAGTACCTGTTCAAGCCCAAGTACACGCTGATGTACCCGATGGAGAAGACGCCGCAGTCGCCGCGCTTCCGCGGCGTGCACGCCTTGCGCCGCTATCCCAACGGGGAAGAGCGCTGCATCGCCTGCAAGCTGTGCGAGGCCGTGTGTCCCGCGCTGGCGATCACCATCGACTCGACCAAGCGCGAGGACGGCACCCGCCGCACCACGCGTTACGACATCGACCTGTTCAAGTGCATCTTCTGCGGATTCTGCGAGGAGTCCTGCCCGGTCGACTCCATCGTCGAGACCCACATCCACGAATACCACTTCGACCAGCGCGGACAGAACATCGTCACCAAGCAGCAGCTGCTGGCGATCGGCGACCGTCTCGAATCCGAGATCGCCGAGCGCCGCGCTGCCGACGCCGCCTTCCGCTGAGTATTTGATATGGATCTCGCCCAGATCGCCTTCTTCGTCTTCGCCTTCGCGGCCACGGCCGCCGCGGTGGCGGTGATCAGCGTCAAGAACCCGGTGCACGCCGCGCTCAGCCTGGTGCTGACCTTTTTCTCGGTCGCCTGCGTGTGGATCATCGCCGGCGCCGAGTTCCTCGGCGTGGCCCTGATCCTGGTCTACGTCGGCGCGGTGATGGTGCTGTTCCTGTTCGTGGTGATGATGCTCGACATCGACGTTGCGCCTCTGCGCGAGGGCTACGTGCGCTATCTGCCGGTCGGCCTGCTGGTCGCGGTGGTGATGCTGGTCGAGATGCTGACCCTGATCGGGGTCAAGGCCAACGTCGCCACGCCGCTGACCGCCGACGCCTCCGGCGGCGAGAACACCGCCTGGCTGGCGCGCGCGCTGTTCACCGATTTCCTGCTGCCGTTCGAGGTCGCCGCGGTGATCCTGACCGTGGCGGTGATCGCGGCGGTGATGCTGACCCTGCGCCGCCGTCCGGGCGCCAAGCACCAGAACCCGTCGGAGCAGGCGCGCGTGCGCGCCGGCGACCGCCTGCGCATGGTCAAGATGGACGCGGTCAAGCCGCCGCCGCCCGAACCCGAAGCGCCCGTCGAGGAGGCCAAGCCGTGAGCGAATTCTTCGGCACATTCTTTTCTGGAGCCGGCCTGGCCCTGGGCCACTACCTCGCGCTGGGCGCGGTGCTGTTCTGCATCAGCGTCGCCGGCATCTTCCTCAACCGCAAGAACGTGATCGTGCTGCTGATGTCGATCGAGCTGATGCTGCTCGCCGTCAACATCAACTTCGTCGCGTTCTCGCGCCAGCTGGCCGACCCGGCCGGTCAGGTGTTCGTGTTCTTCATCCTGACCGTCGCCGCCGCCGAGGCCGCCATCGGCCTGGCGATCCTGGTCACGCTGTTCCGCAACCGGCGCACGATCAACGTCGCTGAAATCGACTCGATGAAGGGCTGACCGGCATGCAACCCGTCGTACTCTCCAAGTCCGTCCTGCTCGCGATCGTGCTCGCGCCCCTGCTGGGCGCGATCGTCGCCGGTCTGTTCCGGCGCCAGGTCGGCCGCGCCGGCTCGCACACCGTCACCATCCTCGGCGTCGCGGTCAGCTGCGCGCTGTCGTGCTACGTGCTGTGGCAGCTGGTGGCGCAGGCCGCGCTGCCGTTCAACGAGAACCTCTACACCTGGTTCCAGGTCGGCGGCATCGAGGCCAACGTCGGCTTCATGATCGACAAGCTGACCGCGATGATGATGGTGGTGGTCACCTTCGTCTCGCTGCTGGTGCACATCTACACCATCGGCTACATGGCCGAGGACCCGGGCTACCAGCGCTTCTTCAGCTACATCTCGCTGTTCACCTTCTCGATGCTCATGCTGGTCATGAGCAACAACTTCCTGCAGCTGTTCTTCGGCTGGGAAGCGGTGGGCCTGGTGTCGTACCTGCTGATCGGCTTCTGGTTCAAGCGCCCGACCGCGGTGTTCGCCAACCTCAAGGCCTTCCTGGTCAACCGCGTCGGCGACTTCGGCTTCCTGCTGGGCATCGCCGGCGTGCTGTGGGCGACCGGTTCGCTGGACTACGGCGTGGTCTTCGCCAAGGCCGGCGAGATCGCCAGCCGCACCATCGGCATCTGGGGCGGCAGCTTCAGCCTGTTCGGCCAAAGCTGGCAGGTCACCGCCGAGCCGGTGGTCTGGTCGGCCGCGACCGCGATCTGCATCTGCCTGTTCATCGGCGCCATGGGCAAGTCGGCGCAGGTGCCGCTGCACGTGTGGCTGCCGGACTCGATGGAAGGCCCGACCCCGATCTCGGCGCTGATCCACGCCGCGACGATGGTGACCGCGGGCATCTTCATGGTCGCGCGCATGTCGCCGCTGTTCGAGCTGTCGCACACCGCGCTCAACTTCGTGCTGTTCATCGGCGCCACCACCGCCTTCTGGACCGGCCTGATGGGCATCGTCCAGAACGACATCAAGCGCGTGGTCGCGTACTCGACCCTGTCGCAGCTGGGCTACATGACCGTGGCGCTGGGCGTGTCGGCCTACTCGTCGGCGGTCTACCACCTGATGACCCACGCCTTCTTCAAGGCGCTGCTGTTCCTGGCCGCGGGCTCGGTGATCATCGGTATGCACCACGAGCAGGACATGCGCAAGATGGGCGGCCTGCGCAAGTACATGCCGATCACCTACTGGACCAGCCTGCTCGGCACGCTGGCCCTGGTCGGCACGCCGTTCTTCGCCGGTTTCTACTCGAAGGACACCATCATCGAGGCCGCGCACCACGCCGCCAGCGGCGCGCACGCGACCTGGGTCTCGCAGTACGCCTATTGGGCGGTGCTGCTGGGCGCCTTCGTCACCGCGTTCTACAGCTTCCGTCTGCTCTACCTGACCTTCCACGGCAAGGAGCGTTTCCGCGACGCCCACGCCGATCACGGTCACGGCGCGCATCACGATGCCCACGATTCGCATGCCCATGACGAGCATGCGCACGACGACCACGGCCACCACGGCGCGCACGAGCCGCACGAGTCGCCCTGGGTGGTGACCCTGCCGCTGATCCTGCTGGCGATCCCGTCGGTGCTGATCGGTTACTTCACCGCCGGGCCGATGCTGTTCGGCACCGATTGGGCCGGCCACGTCCAGCAGCTGCCGTTCTTCCTCGGCGCGATCGATCTCGAACCGGCGCGCGACACCATCGCCCTGGTCGGCAAGGAGGCCTGGCACGGCCCGCTGAAGTTCGCGCTGCACGGCTTCACCGCGCCCGCGTTCTGGCTGGCCTTCTCCGGCTTCGCCCTGGCCACGGTCATGTACTGGTGGAAGCCCGAGCTGCCCGCCAAGGCGCGCAAGCTGTTCGCCTGGCCGGTGCACGTGCTCGAAGAGAAGTACTACTTCGACAAGCTCTGGATCGAAGGCTTCGCCGGCGGCGGCGTGCGCCTGGGCAAGGCCTCGCGCGAGGTCGACAGCCGCGTCATCGACGGCGGCATCGTCGAGGGCAGCGCGCGCGTGGTCGACTTCGTCGCCGGGATCGTGCGCCGCGCGCAATCCGGTTATCTCTATCACTATGCCTTCGCGATGATCCTCGGCCTGATTGCACTGCTGGCCGTGCTGATTCGTTACTGGCGCTAACAGACAAGGACCGAGACGTGAGCCCCGAGCCCTTGCAGAGCACCGTACCCTTGCTTAGCACCTACTTGCTCTCCGCGATCATCTGGCTGCCGATAGTCGGCGGCCTGGCCACCCTGGCGTTCGGCAACCAGCGCGCCGGTTCCGCGCGCTGGTTCGCGCTGGCCGTCGGCCTGGTGACGTTGGTCCTGAGCGTGCTGCTGTTCACCGGTTTCGACCCGGCCAACGCCGGCATGCAGTTCATCGAGGACCGGGCCTGGATCCCGGCCTACGACATCCGCTACCACCTCGGCGCGGACGGCATCTCGGTGGCCCTGATCGGCCTGACCACCCTGGTCACCGTGCTGGTGCTGATCAGCGCCTGGGGCTCGGTCGACAAGCGCGTGAGCCAGTACTACGCCGCCTTCCTGGTGCTGGAGGGCCTGATGGTGGGCGTGTTCTCGGCCATGGACGCGATGCTGTTCTACGTGTTCTTCGAGGGCATGCTGATCCCGATGTTCATCATCATCGGCGTATGGGGCGGCCCGCGCCGCGTCTACGCCGCGGTGAAGTTCTTCCTGTACACCTTCCTCGGCTCGGTGTTCATGCTGGTCGGGTTGATCTACCTGTACCTGAAGAGCGGCAGCTGGCAGCTGGCCGACTGGTATCCGCTGTCGCTGACCGCGACCGAGCAGATGTGGTTGTTCTTCGGGTTCCTGATCGCCTTCGCGGTCAAGGTGCCGATGTTCCCGGTGCATACCTGGTTGCCGGACGCGCACGTCGAGGCGCCGACCGCCGGTTCGGTGATCCTGGCCGCGATCATGCTGAAGATCGGCGGCTATGGCTTCCTGCGCTTCACCCTGCCGGTGGTACCGGACGCGGGGCAGGAGTGGGCCTGGCTGGTGATCGCGCTGAGCCTGATCGCGGTGGTCTACGTCGGCCTGGTCGCCCTGGTCCAGGACGACATGAAGAAGCTGATCGCGTACTCGTCGGTCTCGCACATGGGCTTCGTCACCCTGGGTACCTTCATTTCCTTCGCCCTGGTGCGCGACTACGGCAACGCCGACGCCGCCCGCCTGGGCCTGCAGGGCGCGATGGTGCAGATGATCAGCCACGGCTTCGTGTCGGGCGCGATGTTCACCTGCGTGGGCGTGCTCTACGACCGCATGCACAGCCGCATGATCAAGGATTACGGCGGTGTGGCCAACGTGATGCCCTGGTTCGCCGCGTTCGTGGTGCTGTTCGCGATGGCCAACTCCGGCCTGCCGGGCACCTCGGGTTTCGTCGGCGAGTTCATGGTGATCCTGGCCGCGTTCCAGAAGCATCCGATGATCGGTTTCGCCGCGGCGACCACCCTGATCATCGGCGCCGCCTACACCCTGTGGCTGGTCAAGCGCACGATCTGGGGCGAGGTCGGCAACGCCCATGTCGCCGAGCTGGAAGACATCAACCCGCGCGAGGCCCTGGTGCTGGGCGTGTTCGCCGCCGGCGTGTTGCTGCTGGGCATCTGGCCCAAGCCGCTGACCGACCTGATGGAACCGGCGATCGCCAACCTGGCGACGCAGATCGCCACCTCCAAGCTGCAGATGGGGCTGTAACGCATGAACATGCCTGTACGAGGACTCGCCGACCTGATGCCCTTGCTGCCCGAGCTGGTGGTGATCGTCGGCGCGTTCGCGCTGCTGATGATCGACCTGTTCGTGCCCGAGCGCCGTCGCATCGTCAGCCACGCCTTCGCGATCGCCGTGCTGATCGCCGCCACCGCGCTGATCGCCTTCGGCGTGGGCGGGCAGGGCACCGTGCTCAGCGGCATGTTCGTGCGCGACACCGCCGCCGACGTGCTCAAGCTGGCGATCGGCGTGGTCAGCGTGCTGTCGATGGTCTACACCTGGTCCTACCTGCGCGAGCGCGAGCTGTACAAGGGCGAGGTCGCGGTGCTGATGCTGTTCGCCACCGCCGGCATGATGCTGCTGGTCTCGGCCGGCAGCCTGGTGATGATCTACCTCGGCCTGGAAATGCTGGCGCTGTGCTCCTATGCGCTGGTCGCGATCGACCGCGACAGCCCCCTGGCTTCGGAAGCGGCGATCAAGTACTTCGTGCTGGGCGCGCTGGCCTCTGGCCTGCTGCTGTACGGCCTGTCGCTGATCTACGGCGCCACCGGCTCGCTGGACCTGGGCCAGATCGGCGCCAGCGCCTACGGCAACCCGTCCTCGCTGATGCTGATCACCGGCGTGGTGTTCGTGGTCGCCGGCATCGCCTTCAAGTTCGGCGCCGCGCCGTTCCACATGTGGCTGCCGGACGTCTACCAGGGCGCTCCGACCCCGATCACCCTGTTCATCGGCTCGGCGCCCAAGCTGGCCGCCTTCGGCATGACCTACCGCCTGCTCGAGGTCGGCGCCGGCCCGCTCGACGACCACTGGCGCCTGGCCCTGGCCTGGTTGGCGGTGATGTCGCTGGCGATCGGCAACCTCAGCGCGCTGGTCCAGACCAACCTCAAGCGCCTGCTGGCCTATTCGACGGTCTCGCACGTGGGCTTCCTGTTCCTGGGCATCGCCGGCGGCGGCGAGCAGGGCCTGGCGGCGGCGATGTTCTACGCGATCAGCTACTCGCTGATGTCGGCCGCGGCCTTCGGCGCGATCGTGGTGCTGTCCAGCCGCGGTTTCGAGGCCGACCGTATCGACGACTACAAGGGCCTCAACGCCCGCAGCCCGTGGATGGCCGGCCTGGTCCTGTGCGTGATGGCCTCGCTGGCCGGCCTGCCGCCGTTCCTGGGTTTCTGGGCCAAGCTGGCGGTGCTGCGCGCCGCCCTGCAGGGCGGGATGATGTGGCTGGCGATCGTCGGCATCGTGTTCGCGGTGGTCGGCGCCTTCTACTACCTGCGCGTGATCAAGGCGATGTACTTCGACGAGCCCGACGGCGAGCTGCCGCCGCTGCGCGAGGACCGTCCGCTGAACGTGGTCTTCGGCGTCAACGCCCTGGCCCTGCTGGCGCTGGGCCTGGCCTGGAACCCGATCATGGCCTGGTGTCAGAAGGCCTTCGCGGGCTGAAAAAATATTGTTGCGGCCGGCGCTTGAAAAGCGGCCGGACGCCTATATGTTGTGTGTCGCGGCAAACCCCAATCACTGGATGTTGAAAATAAAAGTGAATGCGGGCTTGCAGTAAGGTTAGCCGGCCGTTATGATGGTCGGCCTGATGCGGGGTGGAGCAGTCTGGCAGCTCGTCGGGCTCATAACCCGAAGGTCGCAGGTTCAAATCCTGCCCCCGCTACCAGCTTAGGTTCGCGATCGCCGGTTCATCGGCGGTCGGCAGAAAGCCTCATCGTTGAGGCTTTCTTTTCGAACCAGGTCGGGCTTTGTGATGGCGCTCTGCTCGCGCCAACACACCGAAATCCAGTTGTACGGACAAGGGGCCCACCGGGCCCCTTGTTGTTTTTCGCGTTCGGATTTCGTCAAACAACGTTCAACGAAGAGATCGATCCCGCAAGCGCTGTCGGTCGATCGAAGCTGCAGGAGTCATGCGCGTGTCGGATAAAGCCGTCCAAATCGCCGCGATGCTCGCCCCGACGATCCGTTCGCTGGGCGTGGAGCTGCTCGGTGCCGAGTATCTGCCGTCGCCCGGCAGCGCGGTGCTGCGCCTGTACATCGACGTGCCCGCCGACGACGCCAGCGGCGCCGACGGCGAGCCGCGCCTGGTCACCATCGAAGACTGCGAAGCGGTGAGCCGCGAAGTGTCGGCCCAGCTCGACGTCGAAGATCCGATCAGCGGCAACTACACCCTCGAAGTGTCGTCCCCGGGCATCGACCGCCCGCTGTTCGCGCTGGACCATTACGCGCGCTTCGCCGGCCAGACCGCCAAGGTCGGCCTGAAGCTGCCGCACGAGGGCCGGCGCAGGCTGCAGGGCGAGATCGTCGGGGTGGAAGGCGCGCAGGTGGTGTTCGCGATCGACGGCGCGCGTTTCAGCGTGCCGTTCTCGAACATCGACAAGGCGCGTCTGGTTCCGGACTGGGCCGCGCTGGGTCTGGCGCCTACCAAGCCGGGCAAGCCCAAGCCGAAGGACGGCAAGAACAAACAGACGAAGCCCAAGACCTCATAAGAGCCCGGCTTCGCGACGAATTGGCAGTCTAACGAGCATTAACCAACCCTAGAGCCGGCGGCCCGCGAGCCGACCCGTGCGGAGTGACGAGATGAGCAAGGAACTGTTGCTGGTAGTTGACGCAGTCGCCAACGAAAAGGGCGTGCCGCGCGAGGTCATCTTCGAGGCCATCGAGGCCGCGCTGGCGTCCGCCGCCAAGAAGCGCTATCACGACGAAGACGTGCTGGTGCGCGTCTCGATCGACCAGAAGGACGGCAGCTACGAAACGTTCCGCCGCATGGAAGTCGTGGCCGACGACGTGGTGATGGAATCGCCCGACCGCCAGGTGCGCCTGATGGACGCGGTCGACGAGGTGGAGGGCGTCGAGGTCGGCGACTACATCGAGGAGCAGATCGAGAACCCGGACTTCGGCCGCATCGCCGCCCAGGCCGCCAAGCAGGTCATCGTGCAGCGCGTGCGCGAGGCCGAGCGCGCCCAGGTCGTGGACGCCTGGAAGGACCGCGTCGGCGAGCTGGTCACCGGCATCGTCAAGCGCGTGGAGCGCGGCAACATCTACGTCGACCTGGGCGGCAACGCCGAGGCGATCATTCCCAAGGACAAGGGCATTCCGCGCGACGTGCTGCGCGCCGGCGACCGCGTGCGCGGCTACCTGTTCGACGTGCGCACCGAGCCGCGCGGCCCGCAGCTGTTCATCAGCCGCGCCGCCCCGGAATTCATGATGGAGCTGTTCAAGCTGGAAGTGCCGGAAGTCGGCCAGGGCCTGGTCTCGATCAAGGCCTGCGCGCGCGATCCGGGCGACCGCGCCAAGATCGCCGTGCTCGCGCACGACAACCGCACCGATCCGATCGGCGCCTGCATCGGCATGCGCGGTTCGCGCGTGCAGGCGGTGTCCAACGAGCTCAACGGCGAGCGCGTCGACATCGTGCTGTGGTCGGACAACCCGGCCCAGTTCGTCATCAACGCGATGGCGCCGGCGGAAGTGCAGTCGATCATCGTCGACGAGGAAAAGCATTCGATGGACCTGGCCGTGGCCGAGGACCGTCTGGCCCAGGCGATCGGCAAGGGCGGCCAGAACGTGCGCCTGGCCAGCCGCCTGTCGGGCTGGCAGCTCAACGTCATGACCCAGGACCAGGTCACCGCCAAGTCGGAAGCCGAGCAGAATTCGGCCCGCCAGCTATTCCAGGACAAGCTCGAAGTCGACGAGGAAATCGCCGGCATCCTGGTCTCGGAAGGCTTCAGCACGGTCGAGGAAATCGCCTACGTGCCGGTCGGCGAACTGCTGGCGGTCGAGGGCTTCGACGAGGACATCGTCGAGGAACTGCGTGCCCGCGCTCGCGACGCCCTGCTGAACGAGGCCCTGGCCGCCGAGGAGGAGCTCGACGAGCACCAGCCGGCCGAGGACCTGCTGTCGCTGGAGGGCATGGACGACGAGCTCGCCTACCTGCTGGCCGGCCGCGGCGTGGTCACGCGCGACGATCTGGCCGACCTGGCGACCGACGAGCTGACCGATATCGAAGGTATGGACGAAGCCCGCGCTGCGGCCCTGATCATGGAAGCGCGCAAGCACTGGTTCGAGTGAGGATTTAGCTTCAGGCCGGAAGAGGTCCCTGGCGGGCGTCTTCCGGCACCCCGGATCGCGGCTAGCGCCCCGATCCGGCTTCGCTGGACCGGGCATGGGCCCGGTCCGCGGGCAGGCCATCCGGGTCTGCGAGGCGCCGAGGTGTTGGGCGCTGCGCGGGGCTAGAATGGCGCCATCACGCGCGGGACACGTCCCGCGCCACGAAGGAAACGGACACCGAATGTCGCAGCAAACCACCATCCGCAAGCTGGCCGAACTGGTGAACACGCCGGTCGAGAAGTTGCTGGAGCAGCTGGCCGAGGCCGGCATGAGCTTCAGCGGCCCCGACCAGGTCGTGACCAGCATCGAGAAAGTAAAGCTGCTCGGCTTCCTGAAGCGCTCGCACGGCAAGGTCGACAAGCCCGCCGAAGAGAGCGAAGCGGCGAAGAAGATCACGCTCAACCGCAGCCGCAAGCAGGAACTCACCGTCGGTGGCGGCAAGAACCGCACCACCGTCGACGTGGTCGTGCGCAAGAAGGTCACCCTGGTCAAGCCGAACGAGGCCCAGGGCGACCCGACCGACGAGCGCGCCGAGATCCTGCGCAAGCTCGAAGAGTCCAAGCAGCGCAACCTGGCCGAGCAGCAGAAGCTGGCCGAGGTCGACAAGCGTCGCGCCGAAGCCGCCGACGCCGCGCGTCGCGAAGCCGAAGAGGCTGCCCGCGCCAAGGCCGAGGAAGAGCAGAAGGCCAAGCTCGCCGACGTCAGCGCGGTCGTGCCCGCCGAGAACGACGAGGCGCCGGTGCGCAAGCCGCCGACCACGCACGGCCATGGCCATCCGAAGCCGGCGCCCGCCCGTCCGGAGCCGGCCCGCGTCGACGACCGCAACAATCCGCGCCACAAGACCCGCGGCTCGCACGCGATGGTCGCCGGCGTCGAGGACGACGATGCCGCCAACCGCTTCGCCGGTCAGCTGCACCTGAGCGCCTCCGACCGCGCCCGCCGCACCAGCAGCACGCGCGGCAAGTCCAAGCCGCGCCGTCAGGCCGAGCAGAGCCGCTCCGGCGGCGGCGCCCACGGCTTCTCGCGTCCGACCGCGCCGATCGTGCGCGAAGTCGCGATCGGCGAGACCATCACGGTCGCCGATCTGGCCCAGAAGCTCGCCCTCAAGGGCGGCGACGTGGTCAAGGCGCTGTTCAAGATGGGCGTCATGGCGACCATCAACCAGAGCATCGACCACGACACCGCGGCGCTGGTGACCGAGGAACTCGGCCACACCGTGATCAAGGCCAACGGCAACGACGCCGAGGACGCGCTGATCGCGCACGTCGAAGAGCAGCAGGGCGACCGCGTCGCGCGTCCGCCGGTGGTCACCATCATGGGCCACGTCGACCACGGCAAGACCTCGCTGCTGGACTACATCCGCCGCACCAAGGTCGCCTCCGGCGAAGCCGGCGGCATCACCCAGCACATCGGCGCGTACCACGTCGAAACCGACCGCGGCGTGATCAGCTTCCTCGACACCCCGGGCCACGCCGCCTTCACCTCGATGCGCGCGCGCGGCGCCAAGCTGACCGACATCGTGGTGCTGGTGGTCGCGGCCGACGACGGCGTCAAGCCGCAGACCCGCGAGGCCGTGCAGCACGCCAAGGCGGCCGGCGTGCCGCTGATCGTGGCGATCAACAAGGTCGACAAGTCCGACGCCGATCCGTTGCGGGTCAAGAACGAACTGCTGGCCGAACAGGTCGTGGCCGAGGACTTCGGCGGCGACACCCAGATGGTCGAGCTGTCGGCCAAGACCGGTCAGGGCGTGGACAGCCTGCTCGACGCGATTTCGCTGCAGGCCGAAGTGCTGGAGCTGTCGGCGGTGCCGGTCGGCCGCGCCACCGGTACGGTCATCGAATCCGCGCTCGACAAGGGCCGCGGCCCGGTCGCCACCGTGCTGGTCCAGCAGGGCCAGCTCAAGAAGGGCGACTACCTGGTCTGCGGCGTGCAGTACGGCCGCGTGCGCGCGCTGTTCGACGAGAACGGCAAGCAGGTGGAATTCGCCGGTCCGTCGATTCCGGTGCAGGTGCTGGGCCTGTCGGGCGTGCCCGACGCCGGCGACGATTTCGTGGTGGTCGAGGACGAGCGCCTGGCCAAGGACGTCGCCCAGCAGCGCGACACCAAGCGCCGCGAATCGCGCCTGGTCGCCGCCGCCGGCAACCGCATGGAAGACATCATGGCCCAGATGGGCAAGGGCGAGGGCCAGCTGAGCCTCAACCTGGTCATCAAGGCCGACGTGCAGGGTTCGGTCGAGGCGCTGCGCCAGTCGCTGATGGCGCTGTCCAACGATCAGATCCGCATCAACGTGATCAGCTCCGGCGTGGGCGGCATCACCGAGTCCGACGCCAACGCCGCGGCCACCGCCAAGGCCACCGTGATCGGCTTCAACGTCCGTGCCGACGCCTCCGCGCGCCGCATCATCGAGGGCAACGGCGTCGACCTGCGTTATTTCTCGATCATCTACGACGTGATCGACCAGGTGAAGCAGGTGGCTTCGGGCATCCTCGGCGTCGAGATCCGCGAAGAGATCATCGGCATCGCCGAAGTGCGCGACGTGTTCCGCAGCTCCAAGTTCGGCGCGGTCGCCGGCTGCATGGTGGTCGAGGGCGTGGTCAAGCGCTCCAAGCCCATCCGCGTGCTGCGCGACAACGCGGTGGTCTTCGAGGGCGAGCTGGAATCGCTGCGCCGCTTCAAGGAGAACGTCGACGAAGTGCGTAACGGCACCGAATGCGGCATCGGCGTGAAGGCCTACAACGACGTCAAGCCGGGCGACCAGATCGAGTGCTTCGAGCGCATCGAAGTGCAGCGTACGCTGTAATCGAAATGGCGCAGAAGACGTTCTATCGCAGCGATCGCGTGTCCGCCCAGCTCCGTCGCGAGCTGGGCCGGATCGTGCACGAGGCCGTGCGCGAGCATGCTCTGCCGTCGGTCAGCGTGTCCGATGTCGAGGTCACGCGCGATCTGGCCCATGCCAAGGTGTTCGTGACCGCCCTGCAGGCCGAGCGTTCCAAGGAAGCGGTCAAGGCGCTGAAGCTGCTCTCGCCGCAGCTGCGTTTCCAGCTCGGCAAGGCCATGAAGCTGCGCCACGTGCCGGAGCTGCACTTCCACTACGACGACTCGGTCGACCGCGGCGAACGCATCGACAACCTGCTGCGCGATCTGCCGCCGCAGGAACCCGAGTCCGAACAGGACTGAGCCGGGGCGTCTCCGGCTTCGGGCCACGCCGATCTCCTGCGGGAACGGCGTGAGCCGCGATCGGCGGCCGACCTTGCTCCAGCCAGCCAGGCGATCGCGGATTCGCGATCGCGACCCGCGCCGCTCCCACCGCGGGCGGCGGGCGATTCCCTCCCATTGCCTCGCGCCCCAGCGTCCGCCCGCCGGACTGGTGCACGCCGCCATCGCTCCTACAATGCCCGCATGAGCAAGAAGCCTCGCACCGTGTTCCGGGCCCTAGACGGGCTGCTGCTGCTCGACAAGCCGCCGGGCCTGAGCTCGAACCAGGCCCTGCAGCAGGTGCGCCATCTGTTCCGCGCCGACAAGGGCGGCCATACCGGCAGCCTGGATCCGCTCGCGACCGGGTTGTTGCCGCTGTGCTTCGGCGAGGCCACCAAGATCGCCGGCCTGCTGCTGGGGGCGCGCAAGGCCTACGAAACCGAAGCCGTGCTGGGCGCGGTCACCGACACCGACGACGCCGACGGCGCGATCCTGCTCGAGCGCCCGGTGCCGGAACTGGACGAAGCCGCGATCGAAGCGGCGCTGGCGCCGCTGCGCGGCGAGATCCGCCAGCGCGCGCCGATCTATTCCGCGCTCAAGCAGGGCGGCGAACCGCTGTACGCCAAGGCCCGCCGCGGCGAAGCCATCGAGGCGCCCGAGCGCGACGTCAGCGTGCATGCGCTGCGCGTGATCGAGCGCGACGGCGCGCGCCTGCGCCTGCACGTCGAATGCGGTTCCGGCACCTACGTGCGCAGCCTGGTGCGCGACCTCGGCGAAACCCTGGGCTGCGGCGCCCATGTGGCGACGCTGCGCCGGCTCTGGGTCGAGCCCTTCGTGCAGCCGCGCATGTACACCCTGGACGAGCTGCGCGCCCTGGCCGAACAGGGCGAGGCCGCGCTCGACGCCTGCCTGTTGCCGATCGAGGCCGGCCTGGCCGGATTCGAGCGCGTGCAGTTGGACGCGCAGGCCCAGCGCCGGATCGGCTACGGCCAGTCCGTGCCCTGCGCCGAAGGCGAGCCGGGCCTGGTCGCGGTGTTCGGCGAAGACGGCCGCTGCCTGGGCCTGGGCCAGCGCGACGATCGGCAGCGCCTGCAGCCGCAGCGTCTGTTCCGCTGGGCGGTCTTGAGCGGCAGCCCGGGCGCGGCTACCGTCGCCCAGGAACAGGCGTCCGACCCGGACGCCTGAGGGCCGCCGGCGTTCGGCGCGTCCAGGGACGCCGGGGGAGCGACGATGAAGCGCATGAACTTGAGGCTGGCGACGGCGCTGATCGCCGTCGCGATGCCCGTCTGGGCGGCCGCCGCCACGCC
Source organism: Lysobacter sp. CCNWLW3 (assembly GCF_036697405.1). NCBI lineage: Bacteria > Pseudomonadati > Pseudomonadota > Gammaproteobacteria > Lysobacterales > Lysobacteraceae > Lysobacter > Lysobacter sp. CCNWLW3. Next base: position 787,437 of record NZ_JBAHWA010000001.1, on the reverse strand, counting down.
GGCCCAGCCCGTCGAGAGCGTCGACACCCGCCGCCCGCAGCCGGTGATCGACGCCTCGGCCGAGTGCAGCCGCCGCCAGGACTGGCCGTGCCTGGCCCGTTTGATGGACCCGGCCGCGCTCAAGGACCTGCGCGAACTGTTGGGCGACAGGATCTCCGGCGCCACCGCCGATCCGCGCATGGCGGCCCTGTTCGGCGGCAAGACCCCCGAGCAGATCGAGCGCCTGGACGACAACGAGTTCTTCGCGGCCTTCATGGCCGGCACCATGCGCGTTGTGGGCGGGGTCAGCATCGACAGCGTGCAGGTGATCGGTGGCATCGCCGAGGGCGAGGACCAGTACCATGCGGTCACCCGCACGGTCATGCGTTCCGGTCTGACCGACACGCCCATGACCCTGATGGACATCGTCAGCCTGCGCCGTATCGACGGCCAGTGGCGCCTGCAGCTCAAGGGCGACGTGCGCGCCATGATCGAGGGCCTGCGGCGCGTGCGGGCGCAGTCCGGTGCGGCCGGGCAGGGTGGGGACGATGCCCGGGAGGCGCCGCGGCGCTCGCAGCTTCAGGCCCTGCGGCAGCGACGGCCGCAGGCCCAGGCCGAAATCCAACGCGCGCCAGCCGCGCCGGAAGCGGCGGCGCAGGCGCGGGATCGGGCCGGGAGCGAAACTGAACGCGACGCGGCGGCCGATTGACGGCCTCCAGCGCAGGCAGCGGCCGAGCGCATGAACTCGCGGCGTTCGCGGGCCCCGGAGCCCATTGCGCGGCCGCTCGCGATTCAGGTCGCATTCGCCGCCGCGGGCTGATACAATTCCGCCGCTTTTCAAGCACTTCCCAAGCACTCGCGCTTGAACGGCATCCCTAATCCATAGCAAACGGCGAGCCAGGCGGTGCGTCGGGGCGGCAAGGCCGCGACCGATTCGCTTCTGCAGGCCACGCATCGGAAGAGAACATCATGTCGATCGACACCAGCAAGATCATTGAAGACAACAAGCGCGGCGCCAACGACACCGGTTCGCCGGAAGTCCAGGTCGCCCTGCTCACCGCTCGCATCGAGCAGCTCACCGGTCACTTCAAGCTGCACAAGCAGGACCACCACAGCCGGCGCGGCCTGCTGCAGATGGTCAACCGCCGCCGCAGCCTGCTCGACTACCTGAAGCGCAAAGACAACGAGCGTTACAAGGCCCTGATCGAAAAGCTCGGTCTGCGCCGCTAACCGATACCGACCGCGGCGCAGCGATGCGCCGCGGTTTCTTTTGCGGGACCGGAATCTTCGGAACCGCGCCCCGCGGCGATGCAGGACGCAGCGCCAGCCGATCGGCCCAGGACCGCTCCGGTCCAGTCCGCTTCGGCCCAGGCCCGGCAGTCCGGGCCGCGCAACCCGGCCAGGGCGGACGCCCGGGCCAGGGTGCACACCAAACCGCAGGCCGTTACGGCGGCCGACCGGGTGAGGCAAGGGCCTCGACCGGAACGTATCGAACCGAAGGAACCCAACGTGGCAAAAATTACCAAGACCTTCCAGTACGGCAACCACCAGGTGACGCTGGAAACCGGCGAGATCGCTCGCCAGGCCAGCGGCGCCGTGATCGTCAAGATGGACGACACCGTACTGCTGGTGACGGCCGTCGCCGCCAAGAGCGCGCGCGAGGGGCAGGATTTCTTCCCGCTCACCGTCGATTACCAGGAGAAGTTCTACGCCGGCGGCCGCATCCCGGGCGGCTTCTTCAAGCGTGAAGGCCGCGCGACCGAGAAGGAAACGCTGATCTCGCGCCTGATCGATCGCCCGATCCGTCCGCTGTTCCCCGAGGACTACAAGAACGAAGTCCAGATCATCGCCACCGTGATGTCGATGAATCCGGAAATCGACGGCGACATCCCGGCGCTGATCGGCGCTTCGGCCGCCATGGCGCTGGCCGGCACCCCGTTCCAGGGCCCGATCGGCGCGGCCAAGGTCGGTTACAAGAACGGCCAGTACCTGCTGAACCCGACCGTGAGCGAGCTGGCCGATTCCGAATTGGAACTGGTCGTCGCCGGCACCTCCAACGCGGTGCTGATGGTCGAATCCGAAGCCAAGATGCTGTCCGAGGACGTCATGCTGGGCGCGGTGATGTTCGGCCATCGCGAAATGCAGAAGGTCATCAACATCATCAACGAGCTCGTCGTCGAAGCCGGCACCAAGGCCTCGACCTGGGAAGCTCCGGCCAAGAACGAAACCCTGATCGCCGCCCTCAAGGAGGCCGTGGGCGACCAGCTCGCCGCCGCCTTCCAGGTCCGCGACAAGCTGCAGCGCCGCGACGCCATCTCGGCGATCAAGAAGGACGTCATGCAGTCGCTGGCCGGCCGCGCCGAAGCCGAAGGCTGGGCCAACTCGGAGCTGTCGAAGGAATTCGGCGAGCTTGAGTACCAGACCATGCGCAACTCGGTGCTGAGCACCAAGGTCCGCATCGACGGCCGCGCCCTCGACACCGTGCGCCCGATCGCGTCCAAGGTCGGCGTGCTGCCGCGCACCCACGGCTCCTCGCTGTTCACCCGCGGCGAGACCCAGGCCATCGTGGTCGCCACCCTGGGCACCGCGCGCGACGGTCAGATCATCGACGCCGTCTCGGGCGAGTACAAGGAACACTTCCTGTTCCATTACAACTTCCCCCCGTTCTCGGTGGGCGAAGCCGGCCGCATGATGGGCCCGAAGCGCCGCGAAATCGGCCACGGCCGTCTGGCCAAGCGCGGCGTGCTCGCCGTGATGCCGACGATGGAAGAATTCCCGTACACCATCCGCGTGGTCTCGGAAATCACCGAGTCGAACGGTTCGTCCTCGATGGCTTCGGTCTGCGGCAGCTCGCTGGCGCTGATGGATGCCGGTGTGCCGATCAAGGCGCCGGTCGCGGGCATCGCGATGGGCCTGGTCAAGGAAGGCGATAACTTCGTCGTCCTGTCCGACATCCTGGGCGACGAGGATCACCTTGGCGACATGGACTTCAAAGTCGCCGGCACCAGCGAGGGCATCTCGGCCCTGCAGATGGACATCAAGATCCAGGGCATCACCGAAGAGATCATGAAGGTCGCGCTGGGCCAGGCCAAGGCCGGTCGCCTGCACATCCTGGGTGAGATGGCCAACGCCATCACCACCTCGCGTTCGGAGCTGTCCGAGTACGCCCCGCGTCTGCTGACCATGAAGATCCACCCGGACAAGATCCGCGAAGTGATCGGCAAGGGCGGTTCGACCATCCAGGCGATCACCAAGGAAACCGGCACCCAGATCGACATCCAGGACGACGGCACCATCGTCATCGCCTCGGTCAACGCCGCCGCCGCGCAGGCCGCCAAGGCGCGCATCGACCAGATCGTGTCCGACGTCGAGCCGGGCCGCATCTACGAAGGCAAGGTCGCCAAGATCATGGACTTCGGCGCCTTCGTGACGATCCTGCCGGGCAAGGACGGTCTGGTCCACGTCTCGCAGATCTCCAACGAGCGCGTCGAGAAGGTCAGCGACAAGCTCAAGGAAGGCGACGTGGTCAAGGTCAAGGTGCTGGAAGTCGACAAGCAGGGCCGCATCCGCCTGTCGATGAAGGCCGTCGAGGAAGGCGAGGGCGTCGTGGCCGAGTAATCGCCGTGCGCCATGGCTGTCTCCGGAAAAGCGGGCTTCGGCCCGCTTTTCTTTTGTGGCGCCGGTGCCAGGACATGTCCTGATTCGGCAGCGAATGGAGACATTGGGATTGGAGAGGGGCGTCGCCCTCGGTCGGGACAGCCCAATGCCAGCCAGCTTTATCAGCCCCACGCCCCGGATCGGGGAGGCATCGGACCGGCGTGGAGCGAAGCGGCGCGGATCGGACCGGCGCGACCCGGGCCGTCCGGACCGGGCTGCGGCGGGCGCGGCGCGCTGGCTACGCCACGCCGGCTGCCTGCTGGCGCTTGCGCTGGGGTTCGGCGCCACGCCGGCCTTCGCCCAGACCTGCACGGCGCTGGCGCCGGTCGTGAACCCCACCTTCGCCGGCACGATAGCCCCCTGGACCACGACGACGGCGCAAGGCGCGTCCGGCTGGACCTTGGGCGGCAGCGGCGTCTTCCACAACAACGACATGGGAACCAACCTCGGCGCCTACAACTCGATCCAGCAGACGATCGCCGGCGGCGTGGCGGGCGGCAGCGAGATCACCATCGCCACCCAGTGGGGCAATGGCGGCGGCGTGCAGGGCGTCAACGGCAACCAGGTGGACATGCAGGTCGTCTACAACAACGTCGTCTACGCCACCTTCAGGACCTCGCCGTTCGGAGCCACTCCGGCAGTGGCGCCGGCCCCGACAGCCTCCAACGGCGCCACGCTCACCCAGGTTTCCGCCGCCAGCTGGACCAGCGTGAACACCACCGTGACCTATCGGATCAGGCTGCCCGCCAACATGTTGTCGGCAGGCGGCGTGCTGAGGATCCAGACCAGCCGCGAGCAGAACGCCACCAGCGATGGTGCCACCGACGACCTGTTCGTCCGCAATGTCAGCATCGCTTCGCCGTCGATCTGCCTGGTCAAGCAGACCAATCGCCAGGCCGGCAACCAGACCTTCAGTTTCACCACCGCCAATGCCGACACGGTAGTGGGCACCGCGGCCGTGGACACCAGCGCCAGCATCACCACGACGGCCGCCAACACGCCGGTCGCGTTCGACGCCTGGACCGTCGCGGGCACGCAGCCGTTGCTGGTAATCAACCGCGATGCCGTGGCCACGATCCAGGAGACGACCATTCCGACCGGTTACCGGGTGACCGCCATCGCCTGCACGGGGTTCGCCACCGCGCCCGTCGTCGATCTGAACACCGGCACGGTCACGGTCGCGGCCGACAGTTTCGCGACGCCGCTGCCCGCCACGCCGCCGACGTGCACCTACACCAACAGCCGTCCGCGCGTGCGCCTGCAAAAGGCCCTGCCGAACGGGCGCATCGATGCATCGGACCAGTTCGCGTTGAACATCGCCGGCCCCAGCGGCGGCGCCACGACCAACGCCGGCGTGAACACGGCCGGCACCGGTGCCGCCGCCACCGGCACCGCCGATTTCGCCAGCGCCGATGCCGGCGGGAACTACGTCCTCACCGAAGCGATGGCCGCCGGCAGCGCCAGCGCGTTGGGTAACTACACTTCGCAAATCGCCTGCAGCAACGCCAACGCGGGGTCGCCGACGGTGTTGCCCAACGGCGCGGGCATCTCGTTCGATCTCGCCAATCTCGCCCCGGCCGACGACATCACCTGCACCTACTCCAACGGGCGCACGATCGCCGACCTGACGATCACCAAGTCGAACACCTTCACCCAGGCGCAGCCCAGCGATCTGCCCGACGATGTCGTGGCCACGGGCGCCGCTACTACCTACACCTTGGCGGTGACCAACCAGGGGCCGGCCGTGGTGACCGGCGCGGTGGTGAGGGATGCGCCGGGCGCGGGCATCACCTGCCCGGGCGGCAATACGGTGACCATCACCGGTAACGGCGTCCCGCCGGGGAGTTTCACGATAAACGACTTGATCGCGGGCATCGCCCTGGGCCAGCTAGCTGCCGGCGAGACCGCAAGGCTGAGCTTCACCTGCACGGTGAACTGAGTACGGCGATCGGCGCGAGAGCACCAGAGCTCCCGTCGGATCCCGCACGCCGCCACGCCGATCGGGCATGACGGCGTGCGGAGGCAGCGGCAGCGCGATGTTGTCCGAGCGGACAACTGCCTGGAGACGGACAGAGCCGGCGGTGCATCTGCCGCATGGGGCAGGTATGAGGCTTGCGGGCGCCCGGGCTCCGCGAGCCACTGGGAGCCTACCGTGGCGGCCGGGCCGGTAGCAGAGCCGCGTAGCTCCGCGCGCGCCCCGCGGTAGCGTATCCCTCCACTCAGCCGACCGTCGCGGAACCGGGCCGCCAAGCTGCTAGATTCACGGCACTCACCAGCGGAAGCGCAGGCATGGCGGCGGGAACCCAGGAACTGGAACTGTTCGTACGCGAAGCGCTGTTGCGCGGGCAAACCAAGGAAGCGATCGCCCAGGCCCTGGGCCAGGCCGGATGGACGGCCGAGCAGACGCGCGGCGTGCTCGACGCCTACGCGGACGTGGGCTTCGTGGTGCCGGTGCCCAGGCCGCGCGCCTCGCTGTCGGCGCGCGAGGCCTTCCTCTACCTGGTGCTGTTCGCGACCTTGTACTTCGTCGCCTTCAATCTGGGCAGCCTGCTGTTCGATCTGATCAATACCTGGCTGCCCGATCCGGCGGACATGGCCGGGCGCCTGATAAACATGCGACTGGGACCGGAGCTGCATTGGTCGGTGGCGGCCGTGATCATCGCCTTCCCGGTGTTCGCGTTCGTAAGCGCCTACCTGGCCCGCGAAGTCGCGCGCTACCCGATCAAGCGCTTGTCGCCGGTACGGCGCTGGCTGACCTACCTGACCTTGTTCGTGGCCGCCTCGGTGCTGATCGGCGACATGACCGCGCTGGTCTACAACCTGCTCGACGGCGAACTCAGCCTGCGCTTCGTGCTCAAGGTGCTGGTGGTCGCGGCGATCGCGGGCACCGTGTTCGGCTATTACCTGCGCGACCTGCGCCGCGAGGAGACCGAGGGCCCCGGCGGGCGCGCGGTGGGGCGCGGGCTGCTGATCCTGACCGCCGCGGTGATGCTGGCGGCGGTGGTGGCGGCGCTGTGGATCACCGGCGGGCCCGGCGCGCAGCGCCTGATCCGTTTGGACCAGCGCCGTGCGCGGGATTTCGGCGAGATCAGCAGGGCGGTGAACAACTACGCCCGCCAGCACGATCGCCTGCCGCCGAATCTGAAGGCGCTGGCCGACCAGCCTGGAGTGAGTCTGAGCTATACCGATCCGACCAGCGGCCTGCCCTACGTGTACGAGCCGGGTCCGGGCCGCGCGTATCGCTTGTGCGCCAACTTCGATACCGATACCGGCGCCGACGGCAAGGACAACTGGTACGACCGCGAATGGCCGCACCCGACCGGCAGGCACTGCTTCGATCTGAACAGCGAGAAGGAGTAAGCCCGGTCCGGCCACCGGCGACGGCGTGACGCCGGTGGCAGGCGCGGTGCGAACGGGATGGCATCATGCCGGCAGCCGTTCGGACCGCCATCGCATGCCGCCCTTCGTATCGAACCCGACGCAGTTGCACGCATTCCCGCCAGCGTGGCGGCGCCTGGCGGTCGCCTGCGCTCTGACCCTGGGCGCGGTGGCCGCGCCGGCGGCGGCGCAACAAGCCGGGACCGACGCGCGCACGCTGGACACGGTCGAGGTGGTCGCGCCGCGGCGTCCCTTATCCACCTTCCCAGGCGCGGTCACCGCGATCGACGGCGAGACCCTGCGCGCGGGCCAGCGTCAGGTGAACCTGTCCGAGGCCCTGGCGCGGGTGCCCGGTATCAGCGTGCTGGATCGCCAGAACTACGCCCAGGACCTGCAGATACAAAGCCGCGGCTTCGGCGCGCGTTCGACCTTCGGCATCCGCGGCATTCGCCTGGTGGTGGACGGCATTCCCGCCTCGGCCGCGGACGGGCAGGGGCAGGCGGCGAATTTCCCGCTCGATGCGCTGGACCGGATCGAAGTGCTGCGCGGCCCGCTGGCGCTGCAATACGGCAACGCCGCCGGCGGCGCGATCGTGGCCGCCACGGATCTGGAGCGCCTGCGCGGCGCCAGTCTGCAGGCCTGGGCCGGCGATCACGGCAGCCGCCGTTCGAGCGCGGTCGCCGATGCCGCCAGCGACGACGGACGCTGGCGCGGCCGGGTCGGCGCCAGCCGTTTCGAAACCGACGGCGAGCGCGACCATGCGGCCGCGCAGCGCTCGCAGTTCGATGCCGTGGCCGAGTGGGCGCCGCGCGAGGGCGAACGCGTTCGTCTGGTGCTGAACTCGCTGTCGCAGCCCGACACCCAGGATCCGCTAGGCCTGGACCGCGCCGGCTTGCGCGCCGACGTGCACGGCACCGACGCGGTCGCGCGCAGGTTCGATACCCGCAAACGCATCGAAAATCATCAGGCCGGCCTGCGCTGGCAGCGCGATTATGCGCCGGGGCGCGAGGCCTGGATCGGCGGCTACCGCATCGAGCGCGACGTGCAGCAGTACCTGGCCCTGCCGGTGGCGGCGCAGGCCGCGCCCGGCAGCGCCGGCGGCGTGATCGACCTGGGGCGCAGTTCGCTGGGCGTGGACGCGGGACACCGCTGGCGCGGCGCGCGCGGCGCGTTCGCGCTCGGCGTCGAGCTGGCGCGCCTGGACGAGGACCGGCGCGGTTACGAGAATTTCGTCGGCGATCGCCTGGGCGTGCGCGGCCGGCTGCGCCGCGACGAGCGCAACCGCATCTGCGACCGCGAGCTGTACGCGATCGGCGACTACGCGCCGGCGCCGGCTTGGACGGTGCTGGGCGCGGTGCGGCATGCGCGCCTGGACTTCCGCTCCGACGACCGCTATTTCGCGCCGGGCAACGGCGACGACAGCGGCGGCGCCGATTACCGCGAAACCTCGGCGGCGCTGGGCGTGGCGCGCGCATTCGCGCAAGGCGAAGTCTTCGCCAGCCTCGGCCGCGGCTTCGAAACGCCGACCGCGACCGAACTGGCCTATCGCGCCGACGGCAGCGCCGGCTTCAATCGCGAGCTGCGGCCGGCGCGTTTCGACACCGCCGAGCTGGGAATGCGTTGGCGTTACGACGGTGGGCGCTTCAGCCTGGCCGCGTACCGGGTCGAAGGCGAGCGCGAGATCGTGCCCGCCGACAGCCGCGGCGGCCGCGCCAGTTTCGCCAACGCCGGCCGCACCCGCCGCGACGGCATCGAACTGGGCCTGGACGGCACCTGGGGCGCGCGCTGGCGCTATGCGCTGGCGGCGAACTGGATCGACGCGCGTTTCCAGCAGAGCTTCGCCTACCGCGTGCAGGGCGCCACGCGCACGGTCGCGGCCGGCAACCGCGTGCCCGGGGTGCCGCGCGCCGACGGCTACGCCGAGATCGCCTGGCGCTCGCGCGACGGCGTCCTGGATGCCGCGCTGGAAGGCCGTTTCAGCGATCGCATCGCGGTCGACGACCGCAACACCGACAGCGTCGCCGGCAATGCGCGCTACGCGCTGCGGCTGGACTGGCGCCCGCGCAACGCGCGCGGCTGGCGCGGTTTCGCGCGCGTCGACAATCTGTTCGACCGCGACTACGTGGGCTCGGTGATCGTCAACGAGGGCAATGCGCGCTACTTCGAGCCGGGCGCGGGCCGCGGCTTCACCCTCGGGGTGGCCTGGGATGCGGCGCCGCGGGTCGATTGAATCGCGCGTAGGCGCCGCTCAGGCCAGCCAGCGCAGCAATTGCCGATAGACGCCGGCATCGCTCAACAGCTCCAGATGATGCACGCCGTAGGCGATGCGCTGGCGGGTCTGGGCGATGCGCAGGTCGTAGGCGCGGTCCCGATGCCGGCCCAGCGCGCTCGCGGTCGGAACCAGGCCGTCGCCCTTGGGCAGGGCGTCCTCGTCGCTGGCTTGGCTGGCGGTGCTGGCGGCGATCGCGTAGCAGCGCGGGCCCTTGGGCAGCGGCGAGGGCACGCGGCCGTCCGCGCGGCCGTCGCCGTCGCGGTCCTGCCAATCCTCGTCGCGGACGTTGCCGTGGCGCAGGTCCTGGATGCCGGCGCTGCGGACCTTGCCCAGGCGCGCGAACGGCGCGGTGTAGGGGCTCAGCGCGATCAGCGTGTCGACCCAGCTGCCGGCGCGCTCCAGCGGCGCGCCCTGGTGCGGGGTGCCCAGGAAGACCAGGCGATCCAGGCGCGCGAGCCAGGCCTGTTCCTGCTCCTGCGCGGCCACGCAGGCGCTGCGCGCGACCAGGCCGCCCATGCTGTGGCAGAGGATGCTCAGGCGCTCCACTGGCACCGGCCAATGCCGCAGCAATTGCTCCGTCAGCGCGGCGAACTCGCGCCCGTTGGTGGAGATGCGGCGGCCGCTGTTGTAGTGCAGGTACAGCGGCGTATAGCCCAGCTCGCGCGCGAGCGCGGCGCCGTGGTCGTGGCCGGCGTAGCGCCATTGCAGGTCGTTCATGCACAGGCCGTGGACCAGGATCAGCAGCTTGCCGCCGGCCTCGGGCAGGGCGCGGGCGAGGGCGTCGCGGTGCAGCGTCAGCGCATGGCCGTCGTGGCGCAGGCGCATCTGAATCGCGAGCGGATTGCCGGTGGCGTCCAGATGGTCGCCGAGCACGCCGTTGAGCGCGGCGACCACGGCCTCGCGTTGCGGCGGCGGCCGCACCACGTCCAGCAGCGGCGCGAGCTTGGCGAAGGCCAGGTCGAGGCCGTCGCCGACGAACCGGGTGACCCCGCGCACGCTGCGATAGACCAGGCCGGCGATGCCGGGCGCCGGACCGGCGGCGGGCTTGCCGAGCACGCCCGGCAGGGCGCTGATGTTGGCGTGCATCGCCTCGACCAGGTCGGTGACGCCGGTGATCGCGTCGATGGTCAGGCGCTGCACGCCGCGCAGATCGTTGCCGTTGCGCGCGCGACGGCGGTCGGGCGCGGAGGTGGTGGTCGGCATGGCGGCCTGCGGTCCGGACGGATGGGCCCAGCCTACAACACGCGCGCGGCCGCCTTGGCCGTGCGGTCTCAGACCAGACCGGTGGAGTAGTACAGGCCGATCACCACGAACACCGCCAGGGTCTTGACCAGGGTGATCGCGAAGATGTCCTTGTAGGCCTGGCGATGGCTGAGGCCGGTCACCGCCAGCAGGGTGATCACCGCGCCGTTGTGGGGCAGGGTGTCCATGCCGCCGGAGGCCATGGCCGCGACCCGGTGCAGCACTTCCATCGGGATGCCGGCCGCGTTGGCGTTGGCGATGAAGGTCTCGGACATCGCCGCCAGGGCGATGCTCATGCCGCCCGAGGCCGAGCCGGTGATGCCGGCCAGCGCGGTCACGGTCACGGCCTCGTTGACCAGCGGGTTCGGAATCGCACCCAGCGCATTGGCCACGATCAGGAAACCCGGCAGCGCCGCGATCACCGCGCCGAAGCCGTACTCCGAGGCGGTGTTCATGGCCGCCAGCAGGGCGCCGCCGATCGCCGATTTGGTGCCCTCGGCGAAGCTCGCCATCACCGGCTTCCAGGCGAAGGCGAGCACGCTGAGGATGCCGATCAGCAGCGCGCCCTCGACCGCCCAGATCGCGGCGACCTTGGCCACGTCCTGCACCACCGGCGCGGCGTCGCCGATCACCGCCGGGTCGAAGCTGTGGCTGGCGCCGTAGTAGCCCGGGATCCATGCGGTCAGCAGCTTGTTGGACACGCCGACCAGCAGCAGCGGCAGGATCGCCAGCGCCGGGTTGGCGAGCTTGCCGCCCACGAACGGCGCCGGTTCGTTGAGCAACTGCTCGCCGTAACCTTCGCCGGCCTTGAGCGCGCTGCGCCGGCGCCAGTTCAAATAGCTCAGGCCGACGATCAGGATGAACACGCCGCCCAGGCTGCCCAGCCAGGGCGCGGCCCAGGCGTTGGTGCCGAAGAACGAGGCCGGGATGATGTTCTGGATCTGCGGCGTGCCCGGCAGCGCGTCCATGGTGAAGGTGAACGCGCCCAGCGCGATGGTGCCGGGGATCAGGCGCTTGGGGATGTCGCTCTGGCGGAACAGCTCGGCCGCGAACGGGTACACCGCGAACACCACCACGAACAGCGACACGCCGCCGTAGGTCAGCAGCGCGCATACCACCACGATCGACAGCATCGCGCGCTCGCGCCCGAGCAGGCGGATGGTCGCGGCCACGATCGCCTTGGAGAAGCCGGACAGCTCGATCAGCTTGCCGAAGATCGCGCCGAGCAGGAACACCGGGAAGTACAGCTTGAGGAAGCCGACCATCTTGTCCATGAACAGGCCAGTGAACATCGGCGCGACCAGGGCCGGATCGGTCAGCAGCACCGCGCCCAGCGCCGCAACCGGCGCGAACAGGATCACGCTGTAGCCGCGGTAGGCCACGAACATCAGGAAGCACAACGCGGCCAGCACGATCAGAAAATCCATTGAACAGCCCCAATCCCGTCTGCGGGCGGATGTCCCCGCGTAGGGGCGCAGTGTCCGCATCGCGGCGGCGCTGGGGCATTGTCCGAAGGTACAGCTGCCGCCCGCGGCGGTGGCCTCCTAGTCTGTGCCGCATGACGGGAATGCCCGTCCGCCGCCTGTCGGGTCTTACCGCCGCCGGCGTCACCTTGGGGAGGAGAGCATCGTGATCGCACGCACCACCATGAGCCGTCGCAGTCTGAGTCTGGCCATCGCCTGCGCGTTGTTGGCGCCGACGGCCTGGGCCCAGGACGCCGCGCCCGCCGCCGAAGGCGGCCAGGCCAAGACCCTGGGCTCGGTCACCGTCACCGCGCGCAAGCGCGAGGAGACGCTGCAGGAGGTGCCGGTCGCGGTCACCGCGTTCACCGCCGATTCGCTGGACCGACTCAACGTCGAGGACCTCAGCGATCTCGACGCCCAGGTGCCCAACCTGACCATCTACGCCGCGCGCGGTTCCAGCAGCACCATCACCGCCTACATCCGCGGCGTCGGCCAGTCCGATCCGCTGTGGGGCGTGGACCCGGGCGTGGGCATCTACATGGACGACGTCTACATCGCGCGGCCGCAGGGCGCGCTGCTGGACGTGTTCGACGTCGACCGCATCGAAGTGCTGCGCGGCCCGCAGGGCACGCTGTACGGCAAGAACACCATCGGCGGCGCGATCAAGTACATCTCGCGCGGCCTGCCGACCTCGTTCGACGGCTTCGCCTCGGTGACGGTGGGCAACTACAACCAGCTCGACGTCAAGGCAGCCGTCGGCGGCCCGATCGGCGGCCAGGACACCCTGCGCGGCCGGATCGCGGTGGCCAGCCTCAACCGCGACGGCTTCGGCGAGAACGTGGTCACCCACCAGGACGTGAGCGACAAGGAAATCCTGGCCCTGCGCGGCCAGCTCGGCGCCTACGTCAGCGACGACCTCAACATCCAGTTCGCCTTCGACTGGATGGACGACCAGTCCGGTGTGCGCGGCGCCCGCATGCTGGCCGCCAACCGCTTCGCGCCCGGCACCCAGCCGATGGACAGCCGCTACGACGTGCGCAACGGCATGCCCAACGTCAACGACACCACCATCAAGGGCGCCTCGGCGACGGTGAACTGGAACGCCAACGAGAACTGGGCGTTCAAATACGTGCTGGCCAAGCGCGAGTCCGACACCGAGACCAACATCGACTTCGACACCCTGCAGAACAAGATCGCCGACGTGAAGGCGTTCTACAGCGATCAGCAGGTCAGCCACGAGCTGCAGGCCAACTACGACGGCGGCGGCCGCGCGCGCGGCGTGATGGGCATCTACGCCTTCGACGGCGAGGCCGGCGGCCAGGTCCTCAACAACTTCTTCAATCTCTCCTTCGGCGACACCCAGGGCACGGTCTACACCAAGAGCATCGCCGCCTACGCCGACTGGACCTTCGACCTGACCGACCGCCTCAAGCTCGACGTGGGCGTGCGCTACACCGACGAGGACAAGCGCGCCAAGGTGCTCAACCGCGGCTACCGCGACGCGACCTTCACCACGCCCAACGGCGTGGTCGCGGCCAACTTCGACAAGCGCATCGGTTTCAAGAACACCTCGCCTAAGGTCTCGCTGGATTACCAGATCACGCCGGACATCCTGCTGTACGGCCTGGCCACGCGCGGCTTCAAGTCCGGCGGCTACAACATCCGCGCCCAGGCCACCGCGGTGCCGCGTTCGGCCGAGCCCTTCGACGACGAGGTCGTCGACAGCTACGAGATCGGCAGCAAGATGTCGTTCCTCGACCAGACCATGTTCCTGAACCTGGCCTACTTCCATAACAAGTACCAGGACATCCAGCTGTCGGTGTTCACCGCCTACGACAGCAACGGCGACGGCACCAACGACGCCTTCTTCGGCGACTTCACCAACGCCGGTTCTGGCACCGTCGACGGCCTGGAAGTCGAGTACCAGTGGCTGCCGAATCAGAATTGGCTGATCTCCGGCAATCTCGCCTGGCTGGACGCCAAGTACGACGAGTTCATGTACGCCGGCGTCAACATCGCCAAGGAACAAGAGTTCACCAACGCGCCGGAATTCTCGGGCGCGCTCAACGTCGAATACCGCACCGACCTGTCCAACGGCGGCAACCTGGCCGCGCGCGTGGGCTACAGCTACCAGAGCGAGGTGGTCGCGACCACCGAGATCGTGCGCACCGGCGCGGTGCCGATCACCCAGGACGGCTACGGCCTGGTCAACGCCGGCGTGACCTGGAAGAGCGGCGGCCCGTGGACGGTCTCGCTGCAGGGCACCAACCTGGCCGACAAGGAGTACCGAACCACCGGTTACAGCCTGAACTCGGCGCTGGGCGTGTTCACCGGCTTCTACGGCGCGCCGCGCCAGTACACGCTGTCGGTGCGTTACGACTTCTGATCGACGACGAAAGCGGGGCGGGTGCCACCCGATCCGCGTGCGATGCGGACAGGGCAGAGGGGTTGTGGTCGAGCGCCCGGTTGGGGAGACCGGGCGCTCGATCGCGGCTTACGCCGCTCCCACATGGGGATACGCCTTCCGCTTCAAGCAGCCGCCAGCGATCCCTGCGGCTTTCTGTAGGAGCGGCGTGAGCCGCGATCGCTCTCCCCGCGCCGCGCCGTGCAAGGCCGGCATCGCCGCCGCGCCTCCTGCGCCTCCTGCGCCACGTCCTGGCCCTGGTTGCCGGCTACGTTATTCTCAGCCGATGCCGCCGCAACTCCGCCCATGCTGAGCCTCACCGCCGTCGCCCTGGCCAGCGTGGCCTGGCTGGCGCTGATGTTCGGCACCGCGCTCTACGCCGAACGCCGGCCGACCGTGCTGGCGCGGCACTGGCGGCATATCTACTCGCTGTCGCTGGCGGTGCACTGCACCTCCTGGACCTTCTACGGCACCGTGACCCAGGCCGCGCGCTACGGCTGGCCGCTGCCGCCGACCTTCCTCGGCTCGATCCTGCTGTACGCGCTCGCCGTCGGTTTCATGATGAGGCTGGTGCGGCTGGCGCGCGAAACCAACGCGACCTCGCTGGCCGACCTGATCGCGACCCGCTTGGGCAAGGACGCCTGGCTCGCCGCGACCGTGACCCTGATCGCCGCGCTGGGCCTGATCCCCTACATCGCGCTGCAGCTCAAGGCGGTGGCCATGAGTTTCGCGATGCTGACCACGCGCTCGCCCGACGCGGCCGCGTCGCCGGCCTGGCAGGACAGCGCGCTCTACGTCGCCCTGGCGATGGCCTTGTTCGCGATGCTGTTCGGCACCCGCCGCGCCAGCGCCGCCGAACACAACCGCGGCCTGGTCCTGGCGATGGCGTTCGAATCGGTGTTCAAGCTCGCCGCGATGCTGTCGCTGGGCCTGTTCGTATGGTTCGGCCTGGACCTGCCGTCGACGCCGGCCGCGCCGCCGCAGCCCGCGGACCCCGCCGGCGGTTTCGCGCCGCTGGTGCTGCTGGGCGCGCTGGCGATGTTCATCCTGCCGCACCAGTTCCATGTCGGCGTGGTCGAGTGCCGCGACGAGCGCGACGTGCGTACCGCGCGCTGGCAGTTCCCGCTGTACCTGGTGCTGATCGCCTTGCCGGTGCTGCCGCTGGCCAAGGCCGGGCAGGCCCTGCTGGGCGGCAGCGGCGTGCCTTCGGATCTGTACGTGCTCGCGCTGCCCTTGTCGCAGGGGCATGAGGGCCTGGCCTTGTTCGCGTTTCTCGGCGGACTCAGCGCGGCCACCGGCATGGTCGTGGTCAGCACGCTGACCCTGAGCCTGATGATCGGCAACCACTGGTTCGCGCCGGGCCTGTTGCGCGGGCTGTGGTCGCGCAACGACGGCAGCGACCTGCGCGGCCACGTGCTGGCGCTGCGCCGCAGCGGCATCGTGGCGATCATGCTGCTGGCCTGGGCGTATAGCCGCCTGATCGCCGGCAGCGAAGCGCTGGCGGACGTCGGCGCGGTGTCGTTCTCGGCGCTGGCGACGCTGGCGCCGGCGTTGGGCTTCGCGGTGTGGCGGCCGCAGACGCCGCCGCGCGCAGCGGTGATCGGCGTGCTGTTGGGTTTCGCGGCCTGGGCCTGGGTGTTGCTGCTGCCGATGATGCTGGCCGCGCGCGGCGTGGCCCCGGCCTGGCTGGAGA
This sequence comes from Lysobacter sp. CCNWLW3, assembly GCF_036697405.1. Taxonomy (NCBI): domain Bacteria; kingdom Pseudomonadati; phylum Pseudomonadota; class Gammaproteobacteria; order Lysobacterales; family Lysobacteraceae; genus Lysobacter; species Lysobacter sp. CCNWLW3. The sequence goes on along the minus strand of NZ_JBAHWA010000001.1, from coordinate 771,349 downwards.
GCGGGCCGTTCGGCCTGGGCTGGCTGTCGCCGGAAGGTTTGTTCGGACTGACCGGCTGGAGCCGGCTCGGGCGCGCGGTCGGCGCCAGCCTGTTCGTCGGCACGCTGGCCACGGTGATCGCGGCGGTGTGGCGGCGCGAGGCGCCGCGCCGCGCGCAACGCGGCCTGGACGTGCAGACCCTGCGCGATACCGGCCTGCGCTTCCTGCCGCGCGAGCGCGTCGCCCAGTTGCTGCAGGGCGTGCCCACGGGCGAAGCGGTGGCCGCGCAGATCGAGGACCGGGTCGAGCGCGAACTCGCGGCGGTGCTGGGCTCGGCCTCGGCGCGGGTGCTGCTGGACGCCGCGCGTCGCGATGCCGGCCGCGATCTGGACACGGTCGCGGCCATCGTCGGCGAGGCCTCGGCCGACCTGCGCTTCAACCAGCGCGTGCTGGAGGCGGCGTTGCAGAACATGAGCCAGGGCATCAGCGTGGTCGATGCGCAGCTGCGCCTGGTGGCCTGGAACCGGCGTTACGCCGAACTGTTCGATTTCCCGCCCGAGCTGCTGCAGGTCGGGCGCCCGATCGCCGAGCTGTCGCGCTGGGCCCTGCAACGCATGCCGCCTTCGGGCCGGCCGCTGCAGGGGCAGTTGGAGCGCGCGCTGGAGCGGCGCCTGGCCTTCATGCGCGCGGGCACGCCGCATCTGTCCGAACGCGTGCTGCCCGACGGCAGCATCGTCGAGATCCGCGGCAACCCCATGCCCGGCGGCGGCTTCGTCGCCACCTTCACCGACGTCACCGCCTTCCGCCGCGCCGAGGCCGGCCTGATCCAGGCCAACGAAACCCTGGAACAGCGCGTGATCGAGCGCACCGCCGATCTGGAGATCGCCAAGCGCGAGGCCGAGCGCGCCAACGACGCCAAGAGCCGCTTCCTGGCCGCGATCGGCCACGACCTGATGCAACCGCTGCACGCCGCGCAGCTGTTCGCCGATGCCTTGTCGCAGCAGGTGCAGGGCGCGCAGCAGCGCGAGACCGTGGCCCAGATCAGCGGCGCGCTGGATTCCACCGGCGATCTGCTGACCGGCCTGCTGGACATGTCGCGACTGCAGGCCGGCGGCCTGGTGCCGCAGCCGCGCGACTTTCCGCTGGCCGAGGTGCTGGAACCGCTGGCCTCGGAGTTCGGCGCGATCGCGGCCGCGCGCGGCCTGCGCTTCCGTTACGTCGCCACGCGCGCCTGGATCCACAGCGATCCGCAACTGCTGCGCCGGGTGCTGCAGAACTTCCTGGCCAATGCGGTGCGCTATGCCGTGCAGGGCAGCGTGCTGTTGGGCGTGCGCCGCGACGGCGGGCACCTGCGCATCGAGGTCCACGACACCGGGCCGGGCATCGCCCTGGAGCACCAGACCGCGATCTTCGAGGAGTTCCGGCGCGGCGAGGACGCACCCGGACAGGGGCTGGGGCTGGGGTTGTCGATCGCCGACCGCATCGCCCAGTTGCTGGACGCGCCGCTGAGCCTGCGCAGCCACCTCGGCCGCGGCACGGCGTTCGCGGTGCGGGTCGCGCGCGTGCCCGCGCGCGGCGCGCACGCGGCGGCGCATCGCGCGCGCGGCGGCCGCGCCGGCCTGCGCGTGCTCGCGGTCGACAACGATCCGCAGGCGCTGGCGGCGCTGGCCGAGCTGCTGCGGCGCTGGGGCTTCGAGGTCGCGACCGCGCCCGACGGCGCGCGCGCGCAGCAGGCCATGGTCGAGGATCCGGCCTCGCTGTGGCTGTTCGACTATCACCTCGACGAGGGCGATACCGGCGTCGCCCTGGCCGAGCGCCTGGGCGCCGCGTTCGGCAACCGGCCGACCTTGATCCTGAGCGCCGACAGCGGCGAAGTCGTGCGCCGGGCCGTGCACGAGGCCGGTTTGTCGCTGCTGACCAAGCCGCTCAAGCCGCTGGCCCTGAAGTCGGTGCTGGACCGCATGCTGGCGGCGCGGGAGTTGGAGTACTCGTAGGCGAGCCCGCTTGCGCGCCACCGTCGTTCCAAGGCGCGGTCAACGGCCCACGATGATGCGATGCGCAACGGCACGCCGATGAATGCGGCGTTTTCTTGCGCTGCGTCCAGAAATCGCGCATGGCCGCGGCCGCGCGTCGTTTTTAGGTGCCGACCTGGGGTAGGGTCCGCCGGGCAGGGGGTTCGCGTTTCAAAGGAGAGGAACGATGAAGACCACGGCTACCGTGTGTTCGTACGCGCTGGCGTTGGGCCTGGGGTTGTTCGCGGCGCTGCCCGCGCAGGCCTCGTGCCAAAGCATCTGCGTGCGTCTGTACAACATCTGCCTGGCCAGCGGCGAATCGCCGGCCGCGTGCGAGGCCGAACGTGCGGCCTGCTTCGCCGATTGCGGGTCCGGCGGCGGCGCCAAGGCGCTGAGCCTGCAGCCGCGCGAGCGTACCTGCGCGGCGTCGGCCAAGCAGGCGCAGTGCGATTACCGCGCGCCGGCGCGGCCGCGACTGACGGCGGGCTGATACGGGCGCGAGGCGGATCGGGAGCGGCGCCCATCGGCGTCGCTCCCTTGCCGCGCGTGCCGCTTCGCTTTCTGTAGGAGCGGCGTAAGCCGCGATCGCGAAACTTCAATAGCGACGAGCGCTCGAACTGTCTTTTGGGTATCACCGCTTGGCGTTCAATGCAGCGCCGAAGGCCATTGCAGCGACGGCGTGAACCCATGCAATCGTGGCTGATGCCGCTCCCACAGTGGGCATAGCGCGTCCGATCGTTCGTTGGAGGCCGTTTGCGTCGTGCTCGGGGCGCAATCGCGGCTTACGCCGCTCCCACAGGGGGCGGGGATGTCTGGTCGACCGCTCCTGCCACGAAGCCTACGGCGATGCTCAATCGGCGATCTGGCGCGCCGGGTCGCTGAGTTCGAGTTCGCGCAGGACCACGCCGGCCTGGGTGCGGTTGCGCACGCCGAGGCGGTCGAAGATCGCCGACAGATGGGCCTTGACCGTGCGTTCCTGCACGTCCAGGCGGTCGGCGATCTGCTTGTTGAGCAGGCCGTCGGCGACCAGGGTGAGGACGCGGAACTGCTGCGGCGACAGGCTGGCCAGACGCGCGGCCAGGTCGGCGTCGGCGCTGGCGCTGTCGGTGCGCGCGACCGCGGCGCGCAGCGAGGCCGGCAGCCATTGTTCGCAGGCGAGCACGGCGCGGATCGCATCGCGCAGTTCGTCCAGGCCGGCGCTCTTGGGCAGGTAACCGGCCGCGCCGTGGTCGAGGGCGCGCCGGACCACGCGCGGATCGTCGTTGGCCGAGACCACCACCACCGCCACGCCCGGGTACTGGGCGCGGATCGCGGCCAGCCCGGCCAGGCCGTGGTTGCCGGGCATGTGCAGGTCCAGCAGGACCAGGTCGATGCCGGGCTCGGCGTCCAGCGCGGCCAGCACGCCGTCCAGGGTGTCGGTTTCGCGCACCTGGGTGTCGGCGACCGCGTCCGCGGCGGCCTGGCGCAATGCGGCGCGGAACAGCGGGTGGTCGTCGGCGATCAGCAGGGTCGGCATCGCCGCTAGCCTAGCGCACCCGGACGCGGGCACGGGCGGGGCTGTACGAAAGTACGATGAGGGCGGCGCGGCGGCTTGCTACGCTCGCGGGATGAATCCGCCCAAACTGCGTATCGCCGCGGCCTGCGCCGCGCTCGTCGTTCCCTTCGTGCTCGCCGCCTGCGCCGGCGGCGGCGCGCGCGTCGCCCAGGAGTCCGCGCCGATGTTCAACGCCGAACGCGTCAGCGAGCATCGCGGCGACGACGACCTGCTGACCGCCGGTCTCGGCCTGGCCGGCCTGCGCGCGCTGGCGCCGCCGGCGTTCGCGCAGCCCGAAGCGCCAAGCGTGGCCGAACTGCGCCGGCGCGCGATCTGGGCCAACTGGCGCGGCATCGCCGACCTCGCCCCCGGTGGCGGTTACGGCGAGCTCTACGGCAGCACCGCGGCGGTGCCGGGGCGCGAGTACAGCGCGCTGGCGACCGTGCCCGGCGCGAGCAAACCGCACCGCGTGCTGGTGCAGGTGCCGGACGCCTTCGACGCCGGCAAGCGCTGCGTGGTGGTCGCGGCCTCTTCGGGCTCGCGCGGCATCTACGGTGCGATCTCGGTCGCCGCGGCCTGGGGCCTGCCCAAGGGCTGCGCGATCGCCTACACCGACAAGGGCGCGGGCACCGATTACTTCGATCTGGACGCGGGCGAGGGCGTGCGCGCCGACGGCACGATCGGCGCGCGCGACGCCGGCCTGGCGTTCCCGCCGGACGCCGCCGCCGGCGTCGCCGGCATCGCCTTCAAGCATGCGCATTCCACCGACAACCCCGAGGCCGATTGGGGCCGTCACGTCAAGCAGGCCGCGCAGTTCGCCTTGCACGCGCTGGACGAGGCGTTGCCGCAGTCGGCGCCGTTCACCTTCGCCAACACGCGCGTGATCGCGGTCGGCGTCTCCAACGGCGGCGGCGCGGTGTTGCGCGCGGCCGAACTCGAGGGCGACTGGTTGGACGCGGTGGTCGCGGGCGAACCCAGCGTGCTCGCGCAGGGCGGCCGCGCGCTCTACGACTACACCACCGAGGCCGCGCTGCTGATGCCCTGCGCGCTGCTCGATCCGGCGCTGGGCACCCTGCCGCAACCGCCGCTGGCGGCGCAGGCGGCGCCGCTGTGGACGCAGCGCTGCGCTTCGCTCAAGGCCGCCGGTCTGGTCGAAGGCGCCGACACGGCCGCGCAGGCGCGCTCCGCGCATGCCCAGCTCAAGGCGCAGGGCTGGACCGACGAGGCCCTGCGCGCGGGCGCGCTGTCGGTCGGTTTCGATCTGTGGCGCGCGGTCGCGGTCGCCTATGCGTCGGCCTACGGGCGTTATCGCGTCGGCGAACATCCCTGCGGCTATTCCTATTCCGCGCTCAATCCGGATTTCAGTCCGCGCGCGGCGACGGCCGGCGAGCGGGCCGCGTGGTGGGCCGACGCCAGCGGCATTCCGCCGGGCGCGGGCGTGGGCATCGTCGACGCCAAGATGCAGTCGCCCGATCCGGGTTTCGCCGGCCTGCAATGCCTGCGCGCCTTGTGGCAAGGGCAGGGCGCCGACGCCGACCGGGTGCGCAAGGGCGTGGCCGAAACCCGCGCCGGGCTGCCGCGCGCGGGCCTGCCGGTGGTGGTGATCCACGGCCGCGACGACGGCCTGATCCCGACCGCGTTCACCAGCGCACCGTATGTGCGCCAGGCCCAGGCGGCCGGGCGCGAGGTACGTTATTGGCAGGTGCGCAACGCCCAGCACTTCGATGCCTTCCTCGGCTTGCCCGATTACGGTTCGCGCTATCTGCCGCTGCTGCCCTATGTGTACGAGGCGCTGGACCGCGTGTCCGCGCGTCTGGACGGCAGCGCGCCGCTGCTGGCGGACGCGGTGATCGACACCGTGCCGCGCGGCGCCGGCAAGCCGGTGTCGGCGGCGAATCTGGCGATACCGCGCTGAGCCAACCGCGCTTGCCGCGGCGGCGGCGGGCCGCGATCGCCGGCCGCGACATCGCGGCCCACACCGCGCCGCTTGCCGGCCCGCACGGGCTGAAATCAAGCGGCCGCGTTCGCCCGCGGGCCGCCGCCGGCCCGACGCCAGCCGTCAAGTCCTTGCCTGCGCGGCCCCCGCTTTGGCAGGCTGTGACTTTCCACCACCGACGGCCGCCTGCGGCAGTCGGCTCAGGAGCGCCGCATGAAGCGTCATTTCTCGATGCTCCGCGATTTCCACCTTGCGGACTGGTTCACCCTCGCCAACGCCTTCTGCGGCACCGGCGCGATCTTCGCCGCGATGCGCTTCCTGCAGGAAGGCGGCGTGCGCGACCTGATGATCGGCATGGCCCTGATCCCGCTGGCCTTCATCTTCGACGCCGTCGACGGCCGGGTCGCGCGTTGGCGCAAATCCTCGTCCACCCTGGGGCGCGAGCTGGACTCGCTGGCCGACGTGATCTCCTTCGGCGTAGCGCCGGCCGCGCTGGCCTACGCCTGCGGCCTGCAGGGCGGCTGGGACTGGGCGGTGCTGAGTTACTTCGTCGGCTGCGGCGTGAGCCGCCTGGCGCGCTACAACGTCACCGCCGAGGCGTTGGCGGGCGAGGACGACAAGGTCAAATACTTCGAGGGCACGCCGATTCCGACCAGCCTGTTGCTGGTGGTGGTGCTGGCGGTCGCGGCCTGGCAGGGCGCGATCGGCCACGGACTGTGGCTGGGCGTGGTCCAGCTGGGACCCTGGCAGTTCCATCCGCTGGTACTGATGTTCGCGCTTTCCGGCTCGCTGATGATCAGCAAGACCCTGCGTATTCCCAAGCCCTGAATACGCGCCCCCACGCGCGGGTACGGAGCCGGTCCTGGCCTGTGCCGCCTGGCACAGGCTGACGCGACGCAACATCGCGTTGTTATGATCGGACCAAACTTGGAGGGTGCGATGGCCAATCACGGATTCGGCTCCGGCGGTTCCACGCCGGGCGGCTTTGGACAAGGCGGCTTTGGGCCGGGCGGTTTCGGACAAGGCGACTTCGACGCCGTCGCGCGCCAGTACTGGAACGCCTGGGGCGAGTTGATGCGCGGTGCGCCCGCGCCGGCGCCGACCGCAGCGCCGGGCTGGAACGAGGCCGTGCAGTGGTGGTCGCAGTTGGCCCAGGGCGGCCGTAGCGAGGCCAACGAAGCCATCGAGCGCTTCAATTCGCAGGCGCGCGGCTGGTTCGGCCAGATGCAGCAGCTGGCCGCGCAGTTCGCCGGCCGCGACGCGTCCGCCGGCGACATCGCCCAGGCCTGGAAGCAGGCCCTGGGCGGCAGCGGCGCCAATCCCTTCGCCGACGTGTTCGGCAGCATGCGCGGCCCGGGCCAGAACGATTTCTCGCAGTGGCTGGAACAGGCCGCGCCCTATCTGCAGCAGTGGCAGCGCGACGGCCAGTCCTGGCTGGGCACGCCCGCATTCGGTTTCGCGCGCGAACACCAGGAGCGCTGGCAGGCGCTGGCGCAGGCGCAGTTGCACTATCAGCAGCAGAGCCAGGCCTACAACGCCCTGATGGCCGAAGCCGGACAGAACGCGTTCGCGCGTTTCGAGGACAAGCTGGCCGAACGCAGCGAACCGGGCCGGCAGCTGCAATCCGCGCGCGCACTGTTCGATCTGTGGATCGACGCCGCCGAGGACGCCTACGCCGAGATCGCGCTGTCGCCGCGTTTCCGCGATGCCTACGCGGCCCTGGTCAATTCGCAGATGAAGCTGCGCGGCGCGATCCAGACCGAGGTCGAGCACGCCACCGGTCTGTTCGGCATTCCCACCCGTACCGAGATCGACGCCGCGCACCGCAAGATCGTGCAGTTGGAACGCGAAGTACGGCGCCTGCGCGACGCGGTCCAGGCACCGGCACCGGCGCGTGCGGCCGCGCGCGCGCGCGAGCCGGCCGCGAACGATGCGCCGCGCGCCAAGGCCGCGCCCGCGTCGAAGCCGGCGGCGCCCAAGCAAGCCGCCGCCAAGAAACCTGCGGCGAAGAAATCCGCGATCGCGCGTCCGCAGCCGCCGGCGCGTCCGGTCGCGGCCAAGGCCGCCGCCAAGCAGGCCAGCAAGCCGACCAAGGTGAGCGCGGCCGCCAAGAAGGGAGCGCGCTGACATGACCGGCCCGATCCAGTTCACCCCCGAATCGCTGGCGCAGGAAGCGATGCGCGTCCAGGCCAAGCTGCGCGCCGGCCTGGACACTCTGCGCGAGGTCGACGACGTCGACTACGGTGCGACCCGCAAGGAAGAGGTCTGGCGCGACGGCAAGGTCGCGCTGTACCGCTACCGCGGCGAGACCGCGCCCACCGCCAAGGTGCCGCTGCTGATCGGCTACGCCCTGGTCAATCGGCCCTACATGGTCGATCTGCAGTCGGACAAGTCGATCGTGCGCGGGCTCCTCGAACGCGGCGAGGACGTCTACATTCTCGACTGGGGCTACCCGGACCGTTCCGACCGCTACCTCGAACTGGAGGACTACATCCAGCGCTTCCTCGGCGGCGCCATCGACTACCTGCGCGGCGCCTATCGCATGGACTCGGTCAACCTGCTCGGCATCTGCCAGGGCGGCGCGTTCTCGCTGTGCTATGCGGCCCTGAATCCGAACAAGGTCCGCAACCTGATCACCATGGTCACGCCGGTGGATTTCCACACCGGCGACAACATGCTGTCTAACTGGACCCGCAACCTCGACGTCGACCAATTCGTCGATACGCTGGGCAACGTGCCGGCCGACCTGATGAACTGGTGCTACCTCACGCTCAAGCCCTGGCGGCTGTTCGTGCAGAAGTACGTCGGCCTGGTCGATATCCTCGACGACAAGCGCGCGCTGGAGGATTTCCTGCGCATGGAGAAGTGGATCTTCGACTCGCCCGACCAGGCCGGCGAAGCCTTCCGCCAGTTCATCAAGCAGTTCTACCAGGGCAACGGCTTCGTCAAGGGCGGCATCGACATCGGCGGGCGCGCGGTCGATCTGAACTACCTGGACATGCCGGTGCTGAACATCTACGCCGAGCAGGATCATCTGGTGCCACCCGACGCCTCGCGCGCACTGCGCGGTCTGATCGGCACCACCGATTACACCGAACTCTCGTTCAAGGGCGGCCACATCGGCATCTACGTCTCCAGCCGCGCGCAACGCGAGGTGCCCAGCGCGATCCACGACTGGCTGGAGCTGCGCTCGCGCTGAATCCGCCTTGCTCCCCCTTTGTTGAGGGGGATCGAGAGCGCGAACGGCCCCGCTTGTCTTCCCCCTTTGGAAAAGGGGGGGGAGGGGGATTTGCTTTTGCAGCGCGCGGCCTCGCCGTCCATGGCTCGACTGGCTCACCATGAACGGCTCCGCTTGTCTTCGCCCTTTGTTGAGGGAGGGCTTTTGCAGCGACGCCGCCCCATCTGCAGCTGCCACATCGTCGCCGCAGCACGCTAGGCTAGAACCTCGTCCGTCGAGAGCCGCCCGCGTATGCGCCGTCTGCTAGTCCCGCTGCTGCTGATCCTGCTCGCCGCCTGCCGCGGCACCGTCCCGGCCGTCGAGACCACGGCCGCTGCGCCGTCGATACCCGCAACACCGCCGGCGCCGGCAACGCCCGCCGCCCCCGACGACTGGGCCCGATTCGAACCCGACATCGCCGCCTTCGAGGCCGAGGACAGCCGCGTGCGCCGCATGCCCGGCGCTGTGGTGTTCGTGGGCAGCTCCTCGTTCCGGCTGTGGACCACGCTGCATGAAGACCTGCCCGGCGTCGTCGCCATCAACCGCGGCTACGGCGGTTCGCGCGTTTACGACTCGGTCCACTACGCCGACCGCATCGTCACCCCGTACCAGCCGCGCGCGGTGGTGTTCTACGCCGGCGACAACGACCTGCAGGAGGGGCGCACGCCGCGCCAGGTCGCGCAGGACTTCGCGACCTTCGTCGCGCGCGTGCGCACGGCGCAGCCCAAGCTGCCGATCGGCTTCGTCTCGATCAAGCCCAGTCCGGTGCGCGCGCATCTGCTGCCGCAGGTGCGCGAAGCCAATGTGTTGATCCGCGAATACGCCGCCGCCCACCAGGTCGCCTATCTGGACGTCTACACCCCCATGCTCGACGCCCAGGGCCTGCCGCGCGAGGAACTGTTCGTGGCCGATCGCCTGCACATGAACGAAAAGGGCTATGCGATCTGGGCGCGCGTGATCGGGCCCTGGTTGCATGGGTTGTAATACCGGCATGAAGCCCCGTCTCGCCGCCGTCCTCTTGCCGCTGCTGGCGCTCGCCGCCGCTCCCGTCCCGGCCGCGCCGCCGCCGCAGGCCGAGCGCGAGATCGAGCAGCTGATCGCGACCCTGGCGCGCTCGGGCTGCCAGTTCCAGCGCAACGGCAGCTGGTACGACGCCGCCCAGGCCCAGGCCCACCTGCGCAAGAAGTACGCCTACCTGCGCAAGCGCGACATGGTCGCCAGCGCCGAGCAGTTCATCGAGCGCGCCGCCAGCGAGAGCAGCATGAGCGGCCGCGCCTACCAGATCCGCTGCGGCAGCGCGGCGGCGATGCCGTCGGCGGCCTGGCTGCGCGCGCGCCTGAACGACATCCGCGCCAAGCCGGCGGCCGCGCCGCCCGCGCGCTGAGGCGTTAAACTGCGGCCGTCGTCGCCAGGAGCGAGCCGTATGAGCCAAGCATCGCGACCCTTCGTCCGTTCGCGTCACGACCGCATGATCGCCGGCGTGGTCGGCGGCATCGCCCAGCGCTTCGGCTGGAACGCGACCCTGCTGCGCGCGATCTACGCGATCGTGTCGATCGCCTCGGCGGCCTTTCCGGGCCTGCTGGTCTACCTGATCCTGTGGCTGCTGATGCCGGAAGAGGGCACGGCCTGAGCCCGCTGTTGCGCCTCGTCGGGCGCGCGCTCGGCATCGTCTGGGCGTCGCCGGTGAGCCTGCTCGGGCTGATCGCCGGTGCGGTCGGGCTGGTACGCGGCGCGCACGTGCATCTGCGCAGGCGCGATCTGGCGCTGGTGTTCCATCGCTGGCCCTGGGGCCCGGGCGGCGCGATCACCCTGGGCAACGTGATCCTGCATACCGGCGACAGTCTGGATTCCCCTTGCGTGACCTATGCCCATCGCGCCGGCCACGGCGACGAGGCCGAGATCCAGCTCGCCGACCATGAACGCGCGCACGTCTACCAGTACATGGTGCTGGGCGCGCTGTTCCTGCCGCTGTACCTGCTGTGCGGCGGAGTCAGCGTGCGCAACCGCTTCGAACGCGCGGCCGACCGCTACGCCCAGACCGGGCGCGGCTGGTGGCCGTGGGCGAAGTAGGCGCGGCCGTTACGGAATTTTGACCGGCGCCTAACGCGGCCCTGGCTAAGCTTCAGGCGTCGGAGAAAAACCAACGGGCGCGAGCCCGATGCAACCGCTCCGACACGGAAGGCCCAGCCACCCGAGGTAAAACTCGAAGCCTGGGCCTTCTCATTTTTGCGGCATCGGCCCGCACGACGCTGCCGTGCCTGTGGGAGCGGTGCGAGCCGCGACTGGGGCCCGTCGATGGTGACGCGGGCCTGTGCGGTAGCGCGATCGCGGCTTACGCCGCTCCCACAGAAGGCGGGCCGTTCCCACAGATGGCAGGCCGTTCCCACAGATGGCAGGCCGTTCCCACAGATGGCAGGCCACTCCCACAGAAGGCAGCGATGTTGAGCGGCGCTTAAGGCCTCAGCGGCAACACCGTCGCCGTCTCGCCGCCCGGCGCGGCGTCCGGCCCATAGCGGCGTTCCACGAACACGATCGAATCCGTGCCGACCAGCACCACGGTGCTGCAGCGGGTGCCGTAGCGCTCGCCGCGCACGAACGGCGGCGACAGCACGCGCTCGAGTTCCAGGCCGACGCCGGTGTCGGGCAGTTCGGCGTCCGGCGCCGGCGTGGTGTCGGCGAGCGCGGCGAACAGGGGCTGCAGAGCGGCGGCGTCGGGCGCGGCCGATTCGGAGGCGGGCGAGGCCAGCCAGTTCGCCAAGGCGCGTGTGGCATGGCCGCTCTTGGGCCATTGCGCATCGAAGGCGCCATTGGACATGGCGTGCATGCCGGGCGCGATCGGGTGTTCGCGGTAATCCGGATAGTTGCTGGCGAAGAACAGCGACTCGCCGTCCCACAGCACCAGGTTGAAGCGGCCGTAATCCGGCGCCTGCTCGCGCACCGTCGCCAAGGTGTCCTGCGCCGAAGCGCTGCCGCGCACGAAGCCGCGCACCAGCGCGCCGCGCGAACGCGGCGCGGCGTCGGCGGCCAGGCCGGCGCGAACGTTGGTGACCGCGGCCAAGCGCCCGCGCGTGGACACCATCAGCCAACCGCCGCCCTGGACCAGGTCGCGGCCGCCGTAGACGTCGGGCGCTTCGGGGTCGGGGCCGGCCGCGGCGGCGGCGCGCGCATGCGATTCGTCGCGGTTGGCGATCAGGGCGAGCGGGTAGCGCGGATGGCTACGCCAGGACAGGGCGATCAGGCACATGCGACATGCTACCCCGGACGCGGCGCCGCCGCGCCCGGGCCGGCGTTCAACGGTGACGCACGATGCGCGGGTCGCTCAACAAACGCGCGAGATAGCTGCGGCGCGGGTTGCTCTCGCGCGTCGCCACGGGCGGTTCGATCGCGCTCAGCGCGGGTTGCGCGGCCATGCCCACGCCGGCGCCCTGCAAGGCCAGATCGCTGCCTTGCACGATGCCCAGCGGCGCATAGCCGCTGTAGCCGGGGAACACCGTGCCGAGCTGGTTGTTGCCCATGCGCCGCACCAGGATCTCCGAGAGCACGCGGCGGTGGTCGGTGGTGACCGGCACGTCGCCGTAGTAGGCCGACAGCGTTTCCGGATTCAAGCCCGGCCACTGGCCGTAGAAGCGCCGGCCGTTGACCGCGCCGCCCAGCACCATCACCGGATTGCCGTAGCCGTGGTCGGTGCCGCGGTTGGCGTTCTCGCGCACGCGGCGGCCGAACTCGGACTGCACCACCGTGGTCACGCGCGAGAGATGGCCGCTGGCGGCCAGTTCGTTGTGGAACGCGGCCAGCGCCGCCGACAGCTCGGCGATCTTGTTCTGGTAGTAGTGATAGCCGCTGCCCGCGCTGCCCTGGCCGTCGTGGGTGTCCCAACCGCCCAGGTCGAGGGTGGCGTAGCGCAGGCCGAGGTTGAAGCGGATCGACTGCGCGATCGTCCACAGCTGTTCGGCGAAATTGCCGGTGGGCCAGTTGGCCGGCAGGGCGGCATAGCTTTGTTGCGCGATCACGCGCAGCGAGCCGTCGGCGCGCTGACCGCCGTATTCCAGGCCGGTATTGCCGTTCCACAGCGAGGCCAGGGTTTCGTTGACGCCGCGCAGGTTCGCGGGCGAGTCCGAGCGCGTCTTCTGCCACTGCCAGGCGCCGGAATCCAGGGCGAAATCCGAGGGCCGGCCCATGGTCAGCGCGCGCGTGGTGCCGTTGAGGTTGGCCGGCTGGCGGTTGTTCACCGCCAGCGCGGGCATCGGCTCGGCGCCGCTGGTGCCGGGTTGCGTGTTCATCGCGCGCGCCAGCCAACCCACGCCACCGCCCTGGCCGGGCGTGCCCAGGTCGATCGACAGCTGGGCGTCGAAATGGCTGCGCGTGACCGAGGTCAGCAGGCCGCAAGCGTGCACGATCGCGAGCTGGCCGCTGTTCCAGATGTCGCGCAGGCCGGTCGCCGAAGGGTGCAGGCCGAAGCCGGTGCCGGCGCCGCCGGCCAGGGTCAAGGGCAGGGCGCCGTAGGTACCGCTGGTGGCGATCTGCAGCGCCGGGCGCGCCTGCTCGTAGAAGCCGCGGTCCGTGCCGTCGACCGGCACGACCAGGTTGAGGCCGTCCATGCCGCCGCGCAGGAACAGGAACACCACGGTGTCGTGCGCGTTCGCGGCCGCTTCGGCGGCGCTGGAGAACAGCAGGGTGGGACCGACCGCGCCGACCGCGGCGGTGGCGGCGCAGGCTTTGAGGAAACCGCGGCGGCTGAGGGTGATCGAAGACATGGCGTGCTCCTCAGCGGCTCAGGAATTCGGGCGTCATCAGCACCAGCGACACCATGCTGCGCAGGCGTTGCTGGTTGTAATGGCGCTTGAGATCGGTGCCGGCCCAGGTGTCGGTGTCGGTGATGACGTAGTTGGCGGGGTCGCCGTTCTGGGCCATGAACGCGATCAAGGTCTGGCGCCGCGCGGCGTCGGGCAGATAGCCCAGCAGGCGCCGGCACCAGTAGTCGACCAGGTTGGGCGCGGTCCAGCTGGCGACCTCGCTGCGGCTGAGCTGCAGGATCGGCAGCAGGGGCACGCTGGCCTCGCTGGTCTCGGTCAGCCAGTTGAGCATCTTCCAGGTGGTGGCGTAGGTGCTCGCGCCCGACCAGGCCAGGCCGGTGTCGGGATAGCCGTTGGGCGCCGGCCAGTCGTAGGGCGCGTGGCCGGTGAAGCCGAAGCGATACAGGAAGTCGTCCGACTTGGAATGCGCCGGGCGCAGGGTCCAGTCGCTGCCGGCCGCGCGCATCGCCGCGACGATGGCCTCGAACGGACGCCGGTTCTTCTGGCCCCAGGCGTTGCTGAAGGCGCTGGAGTTGAGGATGTGGCGCAGCACATGCTCGATCTGGTTCGGGCTCTGCCAGTGCTGGCGGAACACCGCCGCCGCCGAGGCGACCAGGGCCGGCGGCGGCGTGTCGTCGACGAAGCGCCGCACCAGCTTGCTGCAGACAAAGCGGGCGACGCCGGGATGGCTGGCGAGGCGGTCGAGCACGTCGCGCCCGTCCTTCATCGCCGGCTGTTCCGGATTGAGCAGGCGGCCGAGCACGAACTTCGGCCCGGCGTCGTGCCAGGCCTGACGATAGACGAAGGTGCCGTCGTTCTCGGTCGGGTACTGCCAGTGCGCGTTCTTCAGGCTCCAGCCGGTGAAGGCCGACGCGGTCTCGTAGACGTCGATGTCGGTGTAGCCGGAGGGGTAGGCGGCGTCCTCGGCATCCGGCGGCACCATGAACGGATCGGTGAAACCCAGGTAGCGGCCGGCGCCGAGGGTATGCAGTTCCAGCAGCTCGCGCGCCCAGTTCTCGTTCGGGCCGGAACGGCTGTTGGACACGTTGTCGAGGTAGAACAGCATCGACGGGCTGCAGGCCACGTCCTCGAGCATGACGCGGAAATTGCCGAACGCCGACTTGCGCAGCACGTCGCGGTCGTAGTGCACATAGACCGGACCGGAGGCGAAGTCGTTGGCGGTGACGTTGAAGTGGTCGTGCCAGAAATTGACCATCACCTCGCGCAGCTGGCGCTTGGAATAGGTCGCGCGCACGAAGGCCGCGCGCTGGATTTCCCAGGCCGGGCGCATGCGTACGTCATGGGCGGGATCGGGCACCACATGGTCGGCCCACAGTTGGGTCAGCGATTTGCCCAGCGTGGTGTAGCCGGCCGCGCTCAGGCGTGCCTCGACCGCGCTGTCGTCGATCGCGGTCCAGTCCAGCTGCCAGTCGATGTAGTTCTGCAGGCGCTGGGCGTCGGTCGAGCCCAGGCCGTTGAATTCGGCCAGCGAAGTCGGCGTGACGCCATAGCTCATATTGTTGAGCGCGCGGATCGCCAGGCCGGGGCGGGCGAGGGTCAGCAGCTGCGCTTGCGAATCGCGCGACATCGACGGCCCGCCGGCCATCTGCGGGGCGTCGCCGCTCCAGCCCGATTCGACAGGTTGCGCCGCGGCAGCCGCGGCGTCCTGCAGTTCCTGCGCGCGCGCCGAATTGGCGAAACGCTGCGGCCGGATCCAGCGCCCCTTACCGTAGCGGCGGAACAGGTGCGACAGCGCCAACGCCCGTTCGCGCCTGGCTTTGCGATTCATGACGGATTCCCCGGGACTTCCCCTTTGTCCAGCAGTATCCGGGCTGGGAGCGGCGGGGGAACGCGAATCTAGTCACATAAATGATGTCATTTCGCTGCTACACGGCTGTGGCGGCCGGAGCTGTTCGGGACACGCGATGCGGCTTTCTTGTGTATGTGGGCGTGGCGAGCGTGTGCCCGGCCGTGCCGGCCGAGTATGTGAATGTCCCAAACTGCGGGCCGATCATCCGATCCGGGTGGCAAAAAATCTTGTCCGGTTCTTGATCGACCCCGCGTTTATACAGGTCGAGACGGAAATCGGGCCCGTTTCGGTGAGCACCCATCGGTGCTGAAAGTATTTGCGGGCCTCCGTCCTTACCAGCATGTAGCGCGTTTTCCTGCGCCTTCCCCTAGTGGAATCCCTGCTATCGCCGCGGCGCCTTGCCGCGCGAGAGGGCCTGCATGCGCCGACAAGCCCATTCTCTCAGGAGCATTACCCAATGCGCAGCAAAGCTATGCCTCGTTCCTTGATTCTTGCCGTCTCCGCCCTGGTCCTGGCCGCTGCCGGCATCGCGCCCGCATTCGCCCTGCAATGCCAAACCTGCGAAATGCCCGACCCCAGCGATCCTGAAGTCAATCCGCCCAAGAATTTCAGCCCCTTGGAAATGAAGATCGACCCGCTGGTCTGGGCGCAGATGCAGGAAGACAAGCTGCCGGGCGTCACCGTCGCGGCTACCCGCAACGGCGCGCTGCTGTTCAACAAGGGCTACGGCTATGCCAACACCCAGACCAAACAGCTGATGACCGCAAGCACCCGTTCGCGCATCGGCAGCGTCACCAAGGCCGCGATCACCGGCCCGGCCGGCTTCCAGCTGATGCAGGCCGAGGGCATCAACCCGGCCACCAAGACCCTGTACGGCGCCAATGGCGTGTTCGGCAACGATTTCGCCAACGACATCGTGCGCGGCGCCAACCGCCATACGCCGATCATCGAGATGGACATCGGCCAGAACGACCACACCTTCACCTGGTACAACGACCTGACCTTCAGCGAAGGCGCCACCAACGATCTCGATCAGTACAACGCCCCGCAGCCCTACACGCTGCCGCCGGGACGCCAGCCGATCGACATCCTCGGCATGGGCATCACCGCCAACGGCCAGGTCTATACCTGGTATCACGCCGCCCGCACCACCCTGACCGACGAGCCGGCGATCACCCGTTCGATCGGCACCGCCAGCGACCTCGACGCGCACAGCGCGCAGACCACCGAAACCGTCAAGCTGCCGGCCGGCAAGACCGCCTACGACATCGTCGGCATCGCCATCGCCAAGTCCAACAACCACGTCTACGTCTGGTACCAGGACGGTACGTACAGCGAAGGCTATTCGATGGATTTCGATTACTACTCCAATGGCGTCAAGCCCTACACCTGGGCCGCGCAGGCCAGCGGCTCCAGCTACGACATCCGCGGCATGGCGATCGCCTCCAACGATCACGTCTACACCTGGTTCGGCAACGGCCAGGCCAGCTCCGGCATGAGCCACGACCTAGACAAGTACATCGCGCCTTACGGCTACACCCTGCCGGCCACGCTCGCCGGCCCCAACTGGGTCAACCTGTACTCGACGATCACCCTGCAGAACCTGCTCGACCACCGCGCCGGTTTCACCCGCAGCGGCGACGGCCCCGGCGCCGCCGAACTGTTCGGCACCGCCGAAGCCAATCTGAGCTACAAGCAGATCCACCGCCACTTCCTGCGCACCCGTCCGCTGCTGCGTGCCCCCGGCGGCAACAGCCAGTACTCCAACCACGGCTTCGGCCTGTGGACGCTGCTGATCGAAAAGATGTCCGGCCAGACCTACCGCGACTACGTCTACAACCACTACCTGCTGCCGGCCGGCGTGGGCGACGACATCGAGCCGCAGGCCGCCAGCCCGGATTCGCGCGATTCGGCCAACCACATCCTCGTGGGCGGCGTGCCCGTGCCGGGCCCGTACGTGGCCTCGACCACCGGCCTGGCCGCCGGCGGCTACCGTGGCACCGCGCGCGCCCTGACCGTCCTCACCGCCAAGCTCGACGGCAAGTACAGCGACGCCGACATGGACCGCATGGGTTGGGGCGCTCCGGGCGACGGCAGTCTCGAACACAACGGCGGCGCCGACGGCGGCATGGCCTACGTGGTGATGTTCCCGGCCGGCTACATCAGCCCGAAGGGCAAGGACCTGAGCGGCGTCCACGTCGCCGTGGTCGCCAATCGCTGGGGTAACCTGGGCCTGTTCGAAGAGATGGCGCGCGAGATTGCCGAGCAGTTGTGATTCGAGGGCGGCGCGGTGCCAGAGTTGCACTACAGATACAAAAAAGCCCGCTTCGGCGGGCTTTCTGGTACGGAAGCGGAGTTCGAATCCGCAGGCTTTTAGGGCATCGGATTCTGAGTTCTTAGGCGCTTCCTTGATAGATCAAGGCCTGCAGCCCGTATCGCTCCGCAATTTGAGTCATTG
The DNA here is from genome assembly GCF_036697405.1 of Lysobacter sp. CCNWLW3. Lineage (NCBI taxonomy): Bacteria > Pseudomonadati > Pseudomonadota > Gammaproteobacteria > Lysobacterales > Lysobacteraceae > Lysobacter > Lysobacter sp. CCNWLW3. The sequence continues at coordinate 753,610 of NZ_JBAHWA010000001.1, read as the reverse complement.
GGGCGCCGGCCACGAGCGCATCAGCGGTTCCTGTCTCGCCCGCAAGCAAGGCGCCGACGCGCCTTTCACTAGCGGGCAGACCGTGCGCGTTTTCCGCCGCCACGTTTGGCATTCGCACGACCTTGCGCGAACTCCGGGAAGGTCTCCGTCAGCGGCGCCGAGTCCGGCAAGATGTAGAACACCCCGCCGCGCTCGAACGTCGGAAGCATGACCTGCTCGTAGAACTCGGGCGAGACGTTGATGCAGCCATGAGTGATGCGGTTGTCGTCGGGCGAAGGCGACGCAAGGCGTTCGGGGCGTTTCTCGGCGGGGACGCCGGTGGCGGTGGGGTGGATGGAAACCGCGGAGTCGTAGTCCACCCACAGCACGCGCCCAGCGTCGATGGACGGGCCGAAACCGCCAATAAAGCGGCCGGCAGGCGTAGTGCGATCGCGGCCCGGAATCTCGCGAAGCGCGACACCGGCGATGCCCGGGGCGGTGTGATCGCCGACCGCCGAGCCGAAGAGCCCGGGGGCCGCGCCGCGAAGCCGGCCGTCGCCGCCGAACACCAGGATCTGTGCGGCGGCTTTGTCCATGATCGCGAACGGATAGCCGTGGCTGTCCTTGGATGCGACCACCCAGCCCGCGAGCTCAACCACCATGTCGGACACTTCTTGGCGTGGCGGAAGCTGGTCGACGGCGGCCACCGGTTGCGCGGTGGCCTCTTCGGCGCTGGCCACGCCGAAGCCCGTGCACGCAAGCGCCAACACCAGCGCGCCACTAGCGGCGCGGATCGCAGGGTGTATGCAAGTTCGGATGGGGCGATTCCTTAGAACGAAGATTGAGTGAAGAAAGGAAACCGGCGGCCTGCGAAGGCCCCCGGATCCCGGATTCGAACCGTTCGTCACGAAAAGCGGTTAACCGCGCGGCTTCCGGTGCGGCGCCGTTTCGAGCTGCTGGACACGGCTTTCCATCTGATCCAGCCGTTGATTGGCCTGCTGCGCGGACTGATTGGCGGACTCGGCGCTCTGGGCCGCGCTCTGCACCTTCGTGTCGAGTTGGTCGAGGCGCGAGTTGATGCCTGCGAACTCCTCTTTGTAGGTGGCGCAACTGGCAAGACTCAAGGTGGCGACGATCGCCACACCGAGCGTACGCGCCATCGTCAGATGTTGTTTGGTCGGAAACATTGCACTCTCCTTCGTCTGGGGTCTCCGGAATATAGCGGCCTTTTCGCTGGAGTTGCGACCCTGCCTTCAGCTCACGTTGGAATACGTGGACGGACTGTGAAGATGGGGCGAAGTGTGGGAGTTGTGGCTCGAATCCCTCAGTCTCCACGAACGCCCACCGCACTTGATCGACTATCTTCGCCCTGCGCAGTCACCAATTCCCACCTGAGTGAACAACAGACCTTAATAGGCGAGCCGCTTTTACACCGACTGATCCTTCAGAGACTTCGTCGACTACTCCCAATTCATCGGCGAGGAGCACCGGCCGTCGAATGCGACTAGGCGGTCGACACGGTCTCTCCCGGCATCACTACCGAGCCGCGCGCAACGTCGGCTTCGGGGCGAAAGCGGGCACTGGCGGTGCCCACGCGACGGCCGTATCCGGCTTTACGGAGCGAGATTTCGCGGAAGCGGCGATGAACTAGGGGCTCTGATCGCTATCGGCCCGGTAAGTCCCCCGAATTGCGGAGCAGACTTAGGAGCTGCGGAGCAAAACAACGGGCGCAAAGGGTGCAAAGGGCACCCTTTGTGTAAAAGAACTACTTAAAAACAGTGTGCCGGAAGTGGGAGTTGAACCGCAGGCCTTTAATGCGGCGAATTTTGAGTGCTTACGAGACTCCTTGATATGTCAAGGGCTAGAAGCTGATTTTCTATCCGCAAAATGGGCAGCTTTGCGACGCGCAACTCTATGATCCCCAAGAATCCGCAATTGCGGAGCGCCAACCGCCGTCCATAATGGGCCGAAAGCAGGCATCGCTATCGCCGGCTTCCTGGCCTATCGCGGATGTCCGCTTTCGGCCAGAGAGAGGGATTCGTCGACGACGAAATGCCAAACTCCACAGGATTGATTATCCTGAGCGTGCCATCGAATTCTGGGGGCGTCGGTGAAGATATTCCTGTTGATCTCATGGCTGCTCGCATCAAGCTGCGCTGTCGCGTCGGATCTTGCAAACGCGCTCCCTGCGGAAGCGACACAGGCGCTCCACTCCACTGGGCATGCCGTTATTTACTCCCTGGAGCCCTGGGCCGATCCCGACAAGAATGTCGTGCGGCTGCAGGGATACCAAATCCTTGGGAGATCCGATTTGAGCGACGCGCAGAGGTCGATCGCTGTCGGCGCGTTTGATTCGGCGCTCGCCGGATGGGAAGGGGCTATCGCGGCGTGCTTCGATCCGAGGCACGCACTCCGAATCCAGTTCGAGGGACACGCGTACGACTTTCTCCTCTGCTACTCATGCCAACAGGTGGAAGTCTTCCGGGACGGCAAGATGATCGGTGGCGCCGGAATTACGGGCTCCCCCGAGGTACTCAACGACCTAATGACGAGCTTGCAGCTTCCGCTTTCGCACTCCCTCGAGGACATGGAGAAGGGCCAGCAGGCCGAGATTGCCCGCATTGAGGCTGGTCAGAAGCGTTTCCTCGCCGCGATGCCCCCGTCCATCAAACCGTTCTGGGATGCGGACGCCAATCTCCAGTCGGGGATCCCGCCGTTGCCTATGGCGGATCTCCGCGCTGCGTTCACATCTGCAAATCCCGATCGCGATGCGGCAATCCGCGTGCTGCTCGTCTGGTTCGGGTCCGGAACCGGGCGCTGGTCGGGCTTTCCTGGTTACGAGGACATTGCAGGTCAATTGTTGTTGGATTACCCCACCGATCGCATTGTCGCGGTTGCGCAGGCGGCCGATACGAGCGAAGCATTGCTGGAAGGCGCGGCTCGGTACTTCGCCGGATGGGGTTTCTCCAAGCGCCATCCCTTGGACATAGCCCTCGTTCCTGCGTCGCTCAAGCAGCGTCTGCTTGAACACACGTTGCGCACGGGGGATGTCGATGACGAAGATCGACGCGACCGCGCGAAGCACGCGTTCGCGAAGTAGGGGTGTGTCTCTACTGCGAACTCTGTTGGCATAGCGATGGCCGGCTTGAGTCGAGAATTGCCCAGCTCGGCCGGCCGACTCACGCCCGGCTACATGGCTGAACGGGCTTGCCGGAGCGAGAATTCGCAAGGAGTCCGCGTCGGACCAGGCGCACCCGCCTCCCACAGCTCGAATTGGGGGGCAAAATTTGCGGGTGCGAAGCAAAAACAAAGGGCGCTTTAGGCGCCCTTATGCCAGGAAACTACTAGAAACAGCTGGTGCCGGAAGTGGGACTCGAACCCACACGCTTTTAAGGGCGGCGGATTTTGAGTCCTTAGGTCATTCCTTGATAGATCAAGGCCTGCAGCCCGATTTCCGCTCCGCAATTTGAGCCATTTTCCGGTCCGTAACCCCCTGATTTGGCTTGTTCCGCATTGTTATTGCGGAGCGCCCTTGAGTGTCCGCTACCGGCCATAAGTGGTCGTTCGCCAACACCTGAGTCTAAGCCGAGCCGCGAAGTGGCTCCGGCTTGAGTGAATTGTTAGGCCGCGTCACCGCGAGGCGTCGAAAGCATGGCAGCCCTCTCGCCGGTAAGCTTAACTATGGCGGCCCTAGACGCGTACTCCTTTTTCATTGCTTCTAGGCTCGCCATTAGGTAGGCAAAGCAACCCAGCAGCTTTCCCCTGACATCGTGATGTTCGTCCGGGTCAGCCTCCGATTGCGGGAAATCGGCGAGCGTTGAATCAATGAAAGTTTGTATCTTTCTATCGCGGTGGTCAGAGCTGAGGCGATGAGCAAAGTCATTGCGCAGCGTGTTAAGCGCACTAAGTGCATGCCAAATGGGCTCGTTTGGATGATGCAGGTTGAGCGCTCGTACTAAGCTGAGCTTCTGGCTGAAGCCCAACTTTGCCTCGATGATGTGTCTTGGGGTAATGGCCCACTCTTCGATCATCGCGAGCAATAGTTGCTCGACGTGAAGGTGCCCGCGAAGAACGAGGTCAAGGGTGTCGTCTCCACGATCGAGGAGGCTCATCACTCGAGCCCAGCCGGGGCCGCCAGAAAGATCGTCTGTCATAGCGGCCTAACGCCTGAATTAAACCGTGCCGCGAAGCGGCATCGGGTTGAACGAATTGTTAGGGGTAACTTACAGAGCATCTTCACAGAGTGCCTTTAGCAAGTTCGGTGATATCGAACTGCGAATACTTTTGTTGGCTGAAAGGTAGCCGATTACGTTGCCGCCCTTGATGATCATGGGTGGGCTGGACGAGAATTCGTTGAAAGGAGAGTCGGAGCTGAACTCGTTCCCGAAGGTTGAGAACTCATTCCAGATCGAGTCACTACTGAACTCGTTTCCGTAGGTGCCAAATTCGTTGAAGATTGAGTCGCTGTCAAAATTATTGGTGATTTTGCCCAAGACGGTGTTTTTCGAATCCTGTGCGACGATCACGGAGCCATTGAGCCTGCTGCAGATATCCTGGGCGTGCGCGGGGTTGAATCCCACTGCTGTGACGATCAGAAAAAGAATAGTGAGTGAACGAGAACTCATCATTGCCCCCTAAGCTACCTAATAAAGGATCCGCGGGGGGTATATCTGCTGCCACGCTCCCCCGAATTTGGCGCATGCCGCGAGATTACGGAACCTGGGGCCGGCTAACAAGCCGGCGTTTACCGGATCCAGTGGGTCGGGTTAGCCGGTCTAATCCATGGCCTTTGGGTCGAAAGCGCGCTATGGCGGTCGACCGCCCCAATGTTCACCTGACGGCCGCGTCTGGCTTTGCGAAGCAAAATTTCGCGAGGAGGCAGCGTTGGACCAGAGGCTCTGATCGCTATTTTGCCCAGCAAGTACCCGAATTGCGGAGCAAAATTTGCGGGTTGCGAGGCAAAAACAAAGGGCGCTTTAGGCGCCCTTATGCCAGGAAACTACTAGAAACAGCTGGTGCCGGAAGTGGGACTCGAACCCACACGCTTTTAAGGGCGGCGGATTTTGAGTCCGCTGCGTCTACCGATTCCGCCATTCCGGCGCGGCCGCAGAGTATAGCCGAGCGCGGGGCCTGTCGTACCCCCGCGAATGGGGTTGGGCGCTCAGAAGCCGCCGTAGCGGGCCATGGCGGCGGCCAGGACCAGGATCGCGGCGATCAGGATCAGCTCGAAGCGGATCACGCCGCGCTGGCGGGCGACGTCGGCGGCTTCGGGCAGGAAGGCGGGGTTGGCGCTCAGGGCCTTGCGCCAGCGCAGGAAGCGCAGGGTCGGCAGCAGCGAGAGCAGGCCGATCAGGACGTAGGCGCCGAGCTTGGCGTGGAACCAGGGGTTGTGCATGTAGAAATCGCTGCCCTTGGCGCCGTAGAACACGCGCAGCAGGCCGGCGACCAGGAGCAGGCCGGCGGCGGCGCCGTAGCCGGCGTCGATGCGGGCCACGCGGTTGAGGGCGGCGGCGTCCAGCGGGCCGCGCAGCAGGGTCGATTCGGCGACCAGCATGGCGATCAGGGCGAACACCAGCAGATGGTGGAAGGCGGCTAGCAACAGATCGGTCAGCATGGGGCGCTCGGCTGTTGTGACGAGTGGTGGAGGGAGTTTAGGCGCGGTTGGCGCTGCGTGCGCGCATGGGGTGCAACGGCATGGATTGTCGCTGCACGCAGTGCGCCTAACAGGGCTATGGCGTGATTTTGTGCGAACGCCGGCGCCCGCAGCGGCGGGCGCCTAGGAGCGTGGCGCGATCGCGACTCGCATCGCTCCCAAGGGCGCTTGCTTTGCGGCGCTAGGGGTCAGGCCGCTTGGTCGGTCTTCAGCGCCTTGTCGACGCGCACGAACCATTCGCCTTCGCGCGGCACGAACATCGAGCAGGCTTCCATCGGCGCCTTGTAGATGTGCAGCGAGACCGCGACGTTTTCGCCGCTGGCGTTGCGGATGGTGTGGTATTCGTGCGGCGGGATCAGGCTGCCGGCGCTGCCGGGGCCGGCGTGCATGCCGCCAGCGGCGCGGAAGCGGAAGTCGTCGCCGTCGCGCTCCAGCAGCTCGTACTGGGTGATTTCCAGCTCGCCGTCCCAGACGCCTTCCACGCACCACAGGCCGCAGTGGTCGTGCACCGGCGTGCCCTGGCCCGGGCCCCAGGTCATGGCGACCACGCTGTAGCCCAGGCGCGGGCTGCGGTAGATCTCGCGGCGGGCGTAGTGGTCGTCGATCGCGTCGAACACGCACTCGGGCAGCTGCACGTCGCGGTCGCGGATCATCCGGCACAGGGTGTTGCGCAGCGCGGAGGTGACCGCATGTTCGTCGCCGGCGTTGACGGCGTCGTCGATGGCCGCGACCAGCTTGTCGTGGCCGGGGAAGTCGAGGTCGGGTAGGACCTCGGCCTGATGACATCGGGTTATGTCCATATAACCATTCTAGCCGGTCGCGAGGGCGCCGGCACGCGCCGGCACGGCGCCGCGGACGGGTATCACAGCTCGGCGAGAAAGCCCGCCACCGCCGGCCCGAAGCGGCCGATGTCGACCAGGAAGGCGTCGTGGCCCTGCGGCGACTCCAGCGGCAGGAAGCGCGCGTCGGCGCCGCCTGCGCGCAGGCCCTCGGCGATCTCCTCCTGCTGCTGCAGCGGAAACAGGATGTCGGTGCGCACGCCGATCGCCAGCGCCTTGTCGACCCGGATCTTGGCCAGGCCGGCGCGGGTGTCGGCGGGGCCGGCATCGTCGGCCCCGCGCGCGTAGTCGCCCAGGTCGAACCAGTCCATGGAGCGGCTGAGGTAGAGGTAGCAGTTGGGGTCGAAGCGGCGCACGAAGCGGCGGGCATGGCCTTCGAGGTAGCTTTCGACTTCGAATTCCAGGCCGAAGGGCTCGTCGTCGGCGCGGTCGGAGTCCAGACGCACGCGGCCGAAGCGGCCGTCCCATTCCAGCGCCGAGCGGTAGGTGATCACGCCCAGCTTGCGCGCCATGCGCATGCCGGCCTCGGGGTAGCTGCGCTCGTCGTAGCGGCCCTGGTACCAGTGCGGGTCCAGCCGGATCGCTTCGCGCTGCAGCGAGCGGATCGCGATCGAGAACGGCAGCGCGCGGGCGGCGCCGGAGATGTTGATGTGGCCGTGGGCGATGCCGGGGTGGCGGATCAGCAGGGCCAGCGCGGTCATGCCGCCCATGGAATTGCCGATCACGCAGGCCAGGCGCTCGATGCCCAGGCCGCGCACGACCAGGGCGGCGGCGTCGGCGCCGTCCTCGACCGAGAGTTCGGGGAAGTCCAGGCGGTAGGGCTCGCGCGTGGCCGGATTGATCGAGGCCGGGCCGGTGGAGCCCTTGCAGCTGCCCAGCGAGTTCACGCAGATCACGAACCAGCGTTGGCTGTCGATGGGCTTGCCGGGGCCGAGCATGGCCTCCCACCAGCCCGGTTCGGGATTGCCGGCGTTGGCCGCGGCGTGCGCGTCCGGCGACAGGCCGGTGACGATCAGCAGGGCGTTGTCGCGCGCGGCGTTGAGTTCGCCCCAGGTCTCGTAGGCGACGCGGGCGCCGTCGAGGCGGCCGCCGCGCTTCATCGGGAAGCCGTCGGGCAGGGCGAAATAGCGGGTGCCGGGCGGAATGAATTCGGTCATGCCGGGTTGCTGCCTTCCTGGTTGCGGGCGCGGCGCGCTGGAAGCGGCGCCTGCGCTAGGGGGACCATTTTGCCTGCGGCGGCGCGATGGGGGTAAGCGCGGGTGGTAATGGGGTGATGCCGGAACGCATGTGGCGCGGCCTATGGAGGGGCGTCGAGCCGCCCGGGTGACGGCGCGACGTTCGAACTGATCGCTGGCGCGGGGCTTATTCCAACCGGTCCCGGCCCAAACGACCAGCGTTCGGGCATTCGCGGACGCGCGAGCCGGGGGCTCGCAAGCAGCGTCCGTTCACCCCGCGCGTCACCCCGCGCGCGCAAGACGGGCTAAGAGCGGCTTTATGGAACGACCTGGTCGATGGTGATTTCGAGCGTGTTCTTGCGGTCGGTGCGCACGGTCTGCGGCTTCGAGGCCAGGTCGCCGCTCTGGGCGATCGCCTGGCCCGAGGCCGAGACGCGCGCGAGCACCGCGACCTGTTGCAGTTGCGACAGCTTCATCGTCGGCATCGGACTGTCGCCGTCGTCGAGCACGACCTCGACCGGGAAGTCGCGGGCCGCGAGCTTTTCCACCGCGACCGGCATCGGCGGTCCGTCGGGCTGGCGGGCGAGCACGAACAGGCTGGCGTCGGCCGGCAGCTTGGCGGCCAGCGCGGGCGCGAGCGTCACGCGGACCTTGAGGCCGCCGGCGGACGTGCTTGCGACCGGCGCCGGCAGCGGCGCCAGGCCGGCGTCCTTGCGCGCGGCGTCGATCTGCTCGCGCAGGCTGGCGGAGGTGCGCGGGTCGACCACGGCCAGCAAGGGCTCCCAAGTGCTCGCGGCTTCGGCCGGCCGATCGGACTGACGCAGCGAGATGCCCAGGAACCAGCGCGCGCGCTGATGCATGGGCTGGATCTCCAGCGCGCGCCGCAGCTGCGCGACCGCGTCGGCACCGAACTTGCGGCCGTCGCTGGCGAGGGCGCCGATCTCGGCGCTTTCCACCAGCAGGTCCGGGTCCTCGGGGGCGAGCTTGAGCGCGCGCGCGCTCGCCGCGCGCGCCTTGTCCAGGCGCCCGGCGTCGGCATAGGCGCGCGCGAGCAGGCGCCAGCCGTCGATGCGGTTGGGTTCGCGTTCGAGCTGGGCTTCGAGCTGGGCGATCGCGTCCTGCGCGGTCGCGGGCGGCTCGCGGCGCACGGGGTCGAGCGCGTCGGGCGTGCCGATCAGGGCGTAGGTCAGGCCGGTGATCAGGACCAGGCCGGCGAACACGCCGGCCGCGGCCATCGGCTTGGCCTGCCACAGCGGACGCAGCACGAAGGCGAGCACCAGCAGGACCAGCGCGGCGCTGGCCAGTACGAACGCGGTCATTACCATTCCTCGTTGTCGTCTTCGCCGTCGCCGCGCGGGCGTTCGGCGGCCGCGGCGCGCGCGCGGCCGCGCACGATGGCGGCCACCGCAAAGCCGCCGGCCAGCAGCACCAGGGCCGGGCCGAACCACAGCAGCCAGGTCTTGGATTCGACCTGCGGGCGATACAGCACGAACTCGCCGTAGCGCGCGACCAGGAACTGCTTGATCTGGCGGTTGTCCTTGCCCTGGCGCATCAGCGCCAGCACTTCGCGGCGCAGGTCGTGGGCGATCTGGGCGTTGGATTCGGCCAGCGATTGGTTCTGGCACATCACGCAGCGCAGCTCCGCGGCCAGAGCGTGGAAGCGCGCTTCCTCGCCGGCGTCGTGGAATTGCAGCGGCGCGGGGTCGTTGGCGGGTTGGGCGGACAGCGGTGCGGCGGCGACCAGGGTCAGCAGGGCGCTTAGGGCGAGGCTGCGCAGGGTGTTAAAAGCGAATCCCCCTCGGTCCCCCTTTTGCAAAGGGGGAAGACCAATCGGTGCTGCGAGGGATTCATCAGTGCGGCGGCTGTTCCCCCCTTTGCAAAAGGGGGGCAGGGGGGATTCGCTTTTCATCGCGTCTTCTCGACTTCCGTCAGCGCCGGCAGCAGCTCGTCGCGGATCGTCGCCTCGCTCATCGGGCCGACGTGCTTCCAGCGCACCACGCCCTTGGCGTCCACCAGGAAGGTTTCCGGTGCGCCGTAGATGCCCCAGTCGATCGCGACCTTGCCGTCGTAATCGGCCAGCACCATCCAGTACGGGTTGCCGTACTGCTCCAGCCAGCGCATCGCGTCGGCGTGTTCGTCCTTCCAGTTGAAACCGATCACGCGCACGCGCTTGGTTTCGGCGAAGCGGGTCAGCACCGGATGCTCGTCGCGGCAGGCCGGGCACCAGCTGCCCCAGACGTTGAGCAGATAAGGCGAGCCGCGCAGCTGTTCGGAACTCATCAGGCGCCCGGCTTCGTGCAGCACCGGCAGCGAGAACTCCGGCGCGGGCTTGCCGATCAGCGGCGAGGGCAGGGCTTCGCGATTGGGGTTGCGGCTCAGCCACACGCCGGCGGCGAGCAGCACGGCGAGCACGGCGAACACGGCCAGGGGCAGCCAGCGGCTCTTGTTCATGCGGGTTCGCCTCCCAGGGCGTCGTCGTCGCGCGGGCCGTCGACGGGCGCGCTGCGGTGATGGGCGAGAACCGGCTCAAGCGCCACGGGCGCGTGCGGTGCGGGTTCGGATTCGGCGACGAGCTTGGGACGGAAGCGCCGATCGGCCGCGGCGACGAAACCGCCCAGCATCATCAGCAGCGCGCCGGCCCAGATCCAGCGCACGAACGGCTTGATGTGCACGCGCATGGCCCAGGCGCCGTCGCCCAGCGGTTCGCCCAGGGCGACGTAGAGATCGCGGCTCAGGCCCGGGTCGATCGCGGCCTCGGTCATGACCTGGCCGCCGCTGGCGTAGGCGCGCTTCTCCGGATGCATCACGCCCAGCAGGCGATCGTTCTCGAACACGGTGACGCTGCCGCGGTCGGCTTCGAAATTCGGGCCCTGGCGGTGGGCGACGCCGTCGAAGCGGAACGCGTAGCGGCCCACCTCGACGGTCTGGCCGGGCGCCAGGGCGAGCTCGCGCTGCTGGCTCAGGCCTTCGGTGAGCAGGGCGCCGATCAGGAATACGGCGACGCCCGCGTGGGCCAGGGTCATGCCCAGCATTTCGGCGGTGTAGCGGTTGCCGTCGCCGCGCAGGCGCGTCCACACGAAACGCAGGGTGCCGGCCGCGACCCAGACCGCGCCGCCGACGCCGGCGGCGACCTTCCACGCGCCCTGGGGGGCCATGAAGTAGGCGCCGATGGCCGCGCCGAGGGCCAGGCCGGCCCAGGGCAGCAGCATCGCGGCCGGACGCGAGAGCTGCTCGCGCTGCCAGCGGAACAACGGGCCGAACGGCAGCAGCAACACCAGCGGCGCCATCAGCAGCAGGAACATCAGCGCGAAGTAAGGCGGGCCGACCGAGAGCTTGCCCAGTTCCAGCGCGTCGGCCAGCAGCGGGTACAGCGTGCCCAGCAGGACCATCGCGCAGGCGGTGGTCAGCAGCAGGTTATTGGCCAGCAGCAGGGTTTCGCGCGAGCTGGCCTGGAAGGGCTTGCCCGGGTCGTCGGAGGGCGCGCGCAGCGCGTACAGCAGCAGCGAACCGCCGATCACCAGCCCCAGGAAGATCAGCACGAACAGGCCGCGCGAAGGATCGGCGGCGAAGGCGTGCACGCTGGTCAGTACGCCGGAGCGGACCAGGAAGGTGCCCAGCAGCGACAGCGAGAAGGTGGCGATCGCCAGCAGCAGGGTCCAGCCGCGGAAGCTGCCGCGCTTTTCGGTCACCGCCTGCGAATGCAGCAGCGCGGCGCCGGCCAGCCAGGGCATGAAGCTGGCGTTCTCGACCGGGTCCCAAAACCACCAGCCGCCCCAGCCCAGTTCGTAGTACGCCCACCACGAACCCAGGGCGATGCCCAGGGTCAGGAAGGCCCAGGCGATGTTGGTCCAGGGCCGGGTCCAGCGCAGCCAGCGCGCGTCGACCTTGCCGTCGAGCAGGGCGGCGATCGCGAACGCGAACGGCACCGCGAAACCGACGTAGCCGATGTACAGCATCGGCGGGTGGATGATCAGGCCCGGGTCCTGCAGCAGCGGATTGAGGTCGCGGCCTTCGGCCACCGCCGGCAGCAGGCGCGCGAACGGGTTGCTGGTGAAGATCAGGAACGACAGGAAGCCGACGCTGACGATGCCCATCACGCCCAGCACGCGCGCGATCACCGCTTGCGGCAAGGCGCGCGAGAAACGCGCGACCGCGCCGGTCCACAGCGCCAGCACCAGCGCCCACAGCAGCAGCGAGCCTTCGTGCGCGCCCCATACCGCCGAATAGCGGTAGCCCACCGGCAGCAGCGAGTTGCTGTTCTCGGCGACGTACTTGAGCGAGAAATCCTGGACCACGAAGGCGTGGGTCAGGATGACGAACGCGGCCGCGACCAGGGCCAGCTGCGCGTAGGCGGCCGGGCGCGCCAGCGCCATCCAGGCGGTGATGCCGCGTTGCGCGCCCAGCATCGGCAGCAGCGCCTGCAGGGCGGCGATCAGCAACGCCAGGATCAGGGCGATCTGGCCGAGTTCAGGCAGCATGCGGTAATTCCTGATCGATACGCGTGCGCCGGCGACGGCGAACGCTGGAGGTGTGGCGATGGCGCGCGGCGGCGCGGCATGCGGCGTTGGCGAAGGCGCAGCGAGCGACGGCCACGGCGCGCGATGCCCTCACTCAGCGCGCTTCCGCCGCCGCGGGCGCGCCCGGCGCCGGCACGTCGTGCTTCTTGTGCGCCATGCCCATCTTGTCGGCGACTTCCTTGGGCATGTAGGTCTCATCGTGCTTGGCCAGGATTTCCTCGGCCACGAAACGCCCGTCCTGCATGCGGCCGGTCGCGACCACGGCCTGCTTCTCGCGGAACAGGTCGGGCAGGATGCCGGTGTAGACCACCGGCATTTCGGCATCGCCGTCGGTCACGCGGAAATGCGCCTCCAGCGAGCCGCGCGCGCGCTGGAAGGAGTTGGCCGCGACCATGCCGCCCAGGCGGAAGCGCGCGTGCTCGCCGGCCTCGCCGCGCAGCACTTCGCTGGGCGTGTACAGGTAGGCGACGTTGCGCTGCAGGGCCATGGCCACCAGGGTCATGGCGATGGCGGCCGCGGCGACCAGGGCCAGCACCCACAGCAGTCGGCGGCGACGGGTCGGATTCATCGGCTCAATTCACTCGTTTGGCTGCGTGCGGTCTGGCCGGCCTGGCGCGCCGCGCGGGCGCGCGCATTGCGCAGCTCGCGGCGGATCTGCAGGCGGGTGGCGACGAAATCCCAGATCAGCACGATGGCGAACACCGCGTAGGCGGCGATGACGTAGTTCAGATAGTTCATGCCTGCGGGCCCTCGCCGCGCGCCGCGCCGGCCAGCTGCGCGACCCAGGCCTTGCCGGACTCGCGGCGCAGGTTGTCGGCGCGCGCGCGCGCCAGCAGGGCGCCGACGAACCACAGCTTGGTGCCCACGATCATCCAGACCAGCGGCGCGATCATGCTCGCGTCCATGCTGGACTCGCCCATCAGGCGGATGGTCTGGCCCTGGTGCAGCGAGTTCCACCATTCCACCGAGTAGCGGATCACCGGCAGCAGGACCACGCCGACGATCGCCAGCAGGCCGGCCGCGCGCGCGGCGGCGCGGCGGTCGTCGATGGCGTTGTACAGGCCGATCACGCCCAGATAGAGGAACAGCAGGATCAGCTCGCTGGTCAGGCGCGGGTCCCAGTCCCACCAGGTGCCCCACATCGGCTTGCCCCAGATCGAGCCGGTGGCCAGGGTGATCAGGGTGAAGCCGGCGCCGATCGGGGCGCAGGCCATGGCCAGGATTTCGCACAGCTTGATCCGCCAGATCAGCGCGATCGCCGCGTAGACCGCCATCAGCGCGAACACCGCCATGCTCATCCAGGCGCTGGGCACGTGGATATAGAGGATGCGGAAGCTGTCGCCCTGCTGGTAGTCGGCCGGCACCACGAACAGCGCGCCGTACAGGCCCCAGGCCATGACCAGCAGGCCGGCGATATAGCCCCACGGCGCCCAACGCGCGGCGAAGCGGTCGAAGGTGGGCGGCGAGCCGAGTTGGTGGAACCAGCGGACGAGTGGATTCATGCAGCTATTCGGTCCGTCCCGGCGACGGGCGTGTTGGGGGCGCGGCGGTTGGACCGCGCGGGCGGTGATCGGTTCGTCGCGACCGGGCTCGGGGCCCGGACCGGCCGCGCGGGTGGGCGGTCAGTTCAAGGCGATCCGGATCGCGGCGGCGGCGGCCAGCGGTGCCAGCACCAGCGCCACCACCAGGCCGGCGGCGAGCAACAGCAGGCCGCCGGTGGCATCCAGTCCCTGGGCCGAGGCGGCCACGCTGCCGGCACCGAACACCAGCACGGGCACGTACAGCGGCAGCGCCAACAAGGCCACAAGGATACCAGAGCGCCGCATTCCGACCGTCAGCGCGGCGACCACCGCGCCGAGCAGACTCAGCAAGGGCGTGCCCAGCGCCAGCGAGACCAGCAGCACCGGCAGCTGCGCGCGCGGCAGGTGCAGCAGCTCGGCCAGGAACGGCGTGGCGATCAGCAGCGGCAGGGCGGTGGTGGCCCAATGCATGAAGGTGCGCACCGCGACCAGCCAGCCCAGCGGCACCGGCGCCAGCATCCATTGCTCCAGCGAGCCGTCCTCGGCGTCGCCGCGGAACAGGGTGTCCAGGGCCAGCAGGCCGGCCAGCAGCACCGCCAGCCATAGCACCGCGCCGGCGACCTTGGACAGGGACTGGGCCTCGCCGCCCAGGGCCAGGGCGAACAGCACCACCACCAGCAGGGCGAACAGCGCCGGCTGCAGGGCGTCGCCGCGGCGGCGCCACAGCAGACGCAGATCGCGGGCGAGCAGGGCGCGCGCGGCGCCGATCAGGCCGGGCAGGGCGGCGCTGCCGGGGCGCTGCGCGCGGACGGTCGGGTTCGGGGTCATGCCGAAGCGGCCTCGATAGATGGCATCGGCTTGCCGTGCAGGGCGCTCATTGCGCGGGCTCCGGCCGGGTATTCGCCGTGGCAGCCGATGCCGATAGGGCATCGGCCGAGCGCGACGGCTCGCCCAGTACCAGCATGCGCGTGCGCACCGGCGGCGCCGCGTAGGCGCCGTGGGTGGTGACCAGGGCCGCGCCGCCGTCGCGCAGATGCGCCTGGACCATGCGGTTGACCAGTTCGATGCCGTCCAGGTCGAGGTTGGCGTAGGGTTCGTCCAGCAGCCACAGCGGCGCCGGCGACATCCACAGCCGGGCCAGCGACAGGCGCTTCTTCTGCCCGGCCGAGAGCTGGCGCGCCAGCGCGTCCTCGTAGCCGGCCAGGCCGACGATCGCGAGCGCGTTGCCCGGCAACTGGGCGCGGCGGCGGCCTTGCAGACCGCACAGGAAGTCGAGGTTCTCCAGCGCGCTCAGGTCGGCCTTGAGCCCGGGCAGATGGCCCAGGTAGGCGATCGCGCGCGCCCGCCGCGCGGCGCGCGCGCGTTGCCCGTCGATGTCGATCTCGCCGCCGTCGGCGCGCAGCAGGCCGGCCAGCACCCGCAGCAAGGTGGTCTTGCCGGCGCCGTTACCGCCCTGGACCAGCAAGGCTTCGCCGGCGTCGACCGAAAAATCCAAGGGCCCGAACACGGGTTCGTCGTTGCGCGCGAAACGCAGGCCGCGGGCTTCCAGCAACGCAGGGGCGGGGCGGTCGAGTGGGGTCATCGGTCGGGCGCGGGCGGCGGTGGGCCGCGTAGCCGGCTAGTTTACCGCCAGTCGCGGCGCAAACCCCTACCCGGACGGGCGTTTACACGCCGGCCCAGTCGGTGTGCGCGCTGGCCGCGGCATGGGCCGGCGCCGGCAGCAGCATGCGCAGGCGCACCGGTTGGCCGCGCCGCCAGGCCAGCACCGCGGCCTGGCCGAAGTCGGCGGCCAGGCGGTCGGCGGCGTTCTGTTCGATCCCGGTCAGCAGCCAGCCCGGTTCGCGCCACTGCCCGTCGGGGGCGCTGGCCCAGGCCGATTGGCGGGCGATGCCGGCCGCATCCAGACGCGCGACCAGCGCCGCGTCGGCGGCCGCGTTGGCGGCGTCCGAGCGCGGTTCCGAAGCCGGGTTCCAGGCGCTGACCAGCACATAGGCCTCGGCTGGCAGGTAGGCCTCCAGATCGGGCGCGGGCGCGCCCACCCGCAATGCGATCGCATCGCCGTCGACGACCACGGCATACGTGGCCGCGGCGTAGAGAGCGGCCAGTTCGGCGGCGTCGACGATCTGGATTTCACGCATGCGGCCAGTCTGGTGCGCGCCGCGGCGGCGCGCAAACGGGCGCCGACGGACGGCGCCCGTTTGCGTCGGGCGCTGAGAGAAAACCCCTACGGCGCGGGCGATGGCGCGGGCGCATGGGCCGGTTCCGCATCGTCATGCCGTCGCGCTTATGAGTTGCGGCGGCGATTCCGTACACTCGGCGTCCCCACGCCATGTTCCGGATCCATGAGCCCCGAAACCAAGTTGCCGAAGGTCGGCACCACCATCTTCACCGTGATGTCGCAGCTCGCCGCCGAGCACGGCGCGGTCAACCTGGGCCAGGGTTTCCCCGATTTCGAGGTGCCCGCGCGCCTGGTCGACGCGCTGGCGCGGGCGATGCGCGAGGGCAAGAACCAGTACGCGCCGATGACCGGCATCCCGGCCCTGCGCCAGGCGATCGCGGCCAAGACCGAGCGCTGCTACGGCCACCGCCCCGACGCCGACAGCGAGGTCACCGTGGTCTCCGGCGCCAGCGAGGCGATCTTCGACGCCATCCACGCCGTGGTCCGGCCGGGCGAGGAGGTGATCGTGCTCGATCCCTGCTACGACAGCTACGAGCCCTCGATCGATCTGGCCGGCGGCCGCGCCGTGCACGTGCCGCTGGACCCGCGCACCTTCGCGGTCGACTGGGACCTAGTGCGCGCGGCGGTCACGCCCAAGACGCGCATGCTGATGATCAATTCGCCGCACAACCCGTCCGGCGCCATGTTCACGGCCGACGACATCGCCAACTTGAATGCGCTGCTGCGCCAGACCGGTATCTATCTGCTGTCGGATGAGGTCTACGAGCACATCGTCTTCGACGGCGTGCGTCACGAGTCGGTGCTGCGCTATCCGGAACTGCGCGAGCGCGCCTTCGTGATCTCCAGCTTCGGCAAGACCTACCACTGCACCGGCTGGAAGATCGGCTACTGCATCGCGCCGCCGGCGCTGTCGGCCGAGTTCCGCAAGGTCCACCAGTACAACAGCTTCTGCAGTTTCGCCCCGGCCCAGTGGGCCTTCGCCGAGATGATCGAGGCCGAGCCGGAGCACTACGAACAGCTCGGCGCCTTCTACGAGGCCAAGCGCGATCGGTTTCGCGCGCAACTATCGCAAACCCGCCTGCAAGCGCTGCCGGTGGCCGGCGGTTACTTCCAATTGGTCGACTATTCGGCGATCAGCGATCTCGACGACGTCGCCTTCAGCCGTTGGCTGACGATCGAAAAAGGTGTGACCACGATCCCATTGTCGCCGTTCTACGAGTCCGCACCGGCCAATCAGCGCCTGGTTCGGCTGTGTTTCGCCAAGAACGAAACCACCTTGGATGCCGCGATCGAGCGCCTACGCGGCCTCTAATGACGCAAATGCACACTTAAGTTGCGCAGACCTATTGCTCAACGGTTTAAGTTCGGGCTAACCTTCAGTGACGAGCGTCGCAAGAGCTCGTCAGACATTGTGACCGTGCTGTAAGGGGGGAGTTCATGGATAGAACGATTTTCTCTAGTCGTTCATTGGGCGCGACATCGTCGCCCGGTGCGACCAGAGCACGCGCGGCCCGCGCCGTCGGGGAGACGGCGCCCGCAACCGCATACCGACCGAGCTGCGTCCGGTCATCTCAATTTCACTGATCTAGACCATGGTGGCGCGAGCGCACCGGCACGGCCGGCCGCGTCCGCCTCCATCGCCGATCGGTGCGCGCGTCAATTCAAGACTATTGGGGAAAGCGTGAGTATCTCTACTGCAACCAGTCATCGTATGTGGGTCGCGGCGTTGCTGGCCGTCGCTTTGGTCGGGTGCGCCTCGCGTCCGGCTCCGGATTTCGGCGGCCGCTGGAAGCCGGTCAACCACTTCGCCTCCGTTCCTGACGAAATCCCGCTGCAAAAGACCTACGTCTACTACCCGTCGCCGATGGACGGCACGCTGAAGACGATGCTCGAGCGCTGGGCCCAGGACTCGCAGATGCCGTTGTCCTACCTGCATCCGTCCGACTTCACCCTGCATCAGGCCGTGGCTCAGATCCACACCACCAGCGTCCAGGACGCGGTCGCCCAGCTGAGCTCGGCTTACTCCGCCCAGGGCGTCTCGGTGACGGTCGAGAACGGCCAGATCGTGGTCCGTGCCGCGACGCCGAGCTCGGACACCGCGCCCGTGTCGACGACGGACGACGCCGCGCAGGGCGAGGCGACGCACGTGGCCGGGGTCGCGCCGTAAACGCGCGCACGTCGGCGCCGCGCGCGGCCGGAGCCTTCGGGCCCGCGCGCGCGGGCGGCGACGCACTTTCCATGCTCGTACTGGATGCAGCCTAGATGTTCGGAAAGAAAACAGTCACTCCCCAAGTGGAGAACGCGGTCGCGAAGGCCGTGAATTACGAAGTCACCGTCGCCGATATCGCACGCCGCAGCGAAAAGCGCGCGTGGATCGTGGCGTGGGCGTCGATCCTGATGGCATTGATCCTGGCCGGCGGCTACTTCTACTTCCTGCCGCTCAAGGAGAAGGTGCCTTACCTGGTGATGGCCGACGCCTACACCGGCACGGTCACCATCGCCCGTTTGCGCGACGATTTCGCCAACCCGAGCATCGCCGCCAGCGAGGCGCTCAACAAGAGCAACATCTCGCACTTCATCATGGCGCGCGAGTCCTACGACTTCTCGCAGATCGGCGAGCGCGACTGGTCGACGGTGTTCGCGATGGGCACCCCGCACGTCACCAGCGGCTACAAGCAGCTGTACGACAGCACCAATCGCAACAACCCGATCACCCTGTTCGGCAAGACCAAGACCGTGCGCGTGAAGATCCTCAGCATGCAGCTGCACGGCGCGTCCAACATCGACGACAAGACCAAGACCGCGACCGCGCGCTTCCAGCGCACCTTGTACAACAAGGAAAGCGGCTCCTCGGAACCGCTGGACAGCAAGATCGCCACGATCGAGTTCCTGTACAAGTCCAACCTGAAGATGGACGAGGCCAACCGCGTCCTCAATCCGCTGGGCTTCCAGGTCACCGGTTACCGCGTCGACAACGACTACGCGGCGTCGCCGCCGGTCAATACCGGCAGCGAGTTCCCGATGCCGACCCAGGCCGCCCCGGCCGCGCCCGGCGCCGTGCCCGGTGCCGTCCCCGGCCAGCCGGTCGATCCCAACCAGGTGCCGCCCGCGCCGCAACCCGGCGTACCCGGCGCTGCGCCGCAGCCTGGCGTTCCCGCCCCCAACACCGTCAACCCGGCGACGCCGCCGGCTGCACCCGCACCGACCGGTAATGCGAATGGAGTCAGCACCCGATGAATTGCCTGCGTAAACATCGCCTCGCCGCCGCCCTGTTGCTTCTGGCGCTCGCCGGCTCGGCGCTACCCGCTGCGGCCCAAGTGGTCCAGGAATACGAATACGAACCCAGCCGCATCTACCAGGTGCGCACCGGTCTGGGCATCACCACGCAGGTCGAACTGGACCCGAACGAGGTCATCCTCGATTACAGCACCGGTTTCAGCGCCGGTTGGGACCTGAGCCGCCGCGAGAACGTCTTCTATCTGAAGCCGAAGAACGTCGACGTCGACACCAACATGATGATCCGTACCGCGACCCACTCCTACATCCTGGAGCTCAAGGTCGTGGCCACGGACTGGCGGGTGCTGGAGCAGGCCAAGCAGGCCGGCGTGCAGTACAAGGTCAAGTTCGTATATCCGAAGGACACCGAGTTCGCCGCCGCCAAGAGCAAGGAGGCCGAGGCGCCGGTGCCGGAGATCAGCACCGCGCTGGACAAGAGCCGGCTGTACCACTTCGATTACCAGTACTCGACTCGCAGCGCCAAGAAGAAGGCCTGGCTGATTCCGGTCAACGTCTACGACGACGGCCAGTTCACCTACGTGAAGATGAGTGGCCTGAAGGACCTGCCGACCGGCAACTTCCCGGCGGTGTTCGCGCGCGAGCGTGAGAGCGGCGAGGACTTCGTGGTCAACACCACGGTCGAGGACAACACCATCGTCGTCCACGGCACCTATCCCTACTTGATCATCCGCCACGGCAAGAACGTCGTCGGTCTGCGCAGGAACAAGCAGAAATGAGCCATAACATGCCGCCCAACCAGGGCCAGCCCGACGAAAACACCGGCGCTCCGCAGGATCAGCAGAGCTACGGCTACACCGGCGCCAATCCGTACTACGGCCAGCAGTCCGGCGCCCAGGCGGCGCCCGACCTGGACGCGGGCGCGCCGCTGCTCAAATCCAGCGACGTGCAGAAGCTGAATCGCAAGGCGCTGCTGTTCCTGGCCGGCATCATCCTGCTGCTGGTGTTCGGCGCGGTGTGGATGTTCACCCGCGCGACCTCCGGCGAGGACGAAAAGGCCAAGGTCGAGGAAGAGGTGGTCAGCATTCCCGAGCTGCCCAAGGCCGCTTCGGACGTGGCCCCGCCGCTGCCGCCGGAACAGGTCGCCGATCTGCCGCCGGTGCCGCTGGCTCCCGAAATGCCGCCGCCGGTGCAGAACAACGACGGCTCGGCGATGGTGGTCGAGGACACCGGTCCGCGCGGTCCGACGCTGATGGAGCGCCGGATGATGAACAGCGCCGATGGCAATCCGGGCGCGATGACGCCAGGCCAGGCCGCGACGGCGGGCATGACGCCGCCGGACGAGTACGCCAAGCAGATGATGGCCATGGTGCCGGGCCCGGACGGCCAGATGCGGCCGCAGGGCCAGCAGCGCGAAGGGGCCGCGGTCGCCAGCGCCAAGCCGATCTACAACCCCGACACCCTGCTGGTGCGCGGTACCTACATCCGCTGCGTGATGGAGACCCGCATCATCACCGACGTGGCCGGCTTCACTTCCTGCATCGTCACCGAGCCGACCTACTCGATCAACGGCCGTCGCCTGCTGCTGCCCAAGGGCTCCAAGATCTCGGGCCGCTACCAGAACGAGAACATCAACGGCCCGCGCGTGTCGGTGATCTGGGACCGCATCACCACCCCGACCGGCATCGACGTGAACATGGCCAGCCCGGGCGTGGACAACCTCGGCGGCGCCGGCCATCCGGGCGATTACAACGCGCATTGGGGCAGCCGCATCGCCTCGGCGCTGATGATCAGCCTGATCGCCGACGCGTTCAAATACGCCGCGGCCGAGAACGGTCCGCAATCCAGCACGGTCGCCCCGGGCGGCCTGGTGGTGCAGAGCCCCTACGAGAGCGTGACCGCGCGTTCGGTCGAGCGCCTGGCCAACCAGGCCCTGGACAAGAGCGTGAACCGTCCGCCGACGGTGACGATCAACCAGGGCACGGTGGTCAACGTCTACGTGGCCAAGGACGTCGACTTCTCGTCCATCATCCGCTGATGATGGACGGGGAGACGGTCTGAATGGGTATGGACGATTCGCCTATCGCTGCGGTGTCGAGCGGGTTCCTGGATTACCAGTACCAAGTGCTGGGTATCCACGACTTCATGTCGTCGCCCGACGTCACCGAAATCTGCATCAACAAGCCGGGCGAGCTGTACCTGGAAACCCGCGAGGGCTGGAAGAAGATTGAGGTGCCGACGCTCACCTTCGATCGGGCGCGTCAGTTCTGTACCGCGGTGGTCAACGAGAGCAACACGGGTCAGCGCATCACCGATGCCGACCCGGTGGTCTCGTTGACCTTCCCGACCGGGCAGCGTGCGCAGTTCGTGATTCCCCCGGCCTGCGACGCGGGCAAGGTCTCGATCACCATCCGCCTGCCGTCCAAGCACAACAAGACCCTGCAGCAGTACCAGGACGACGGCTTCTTCGCCCAGATCCTGGAAAGCACGCACGTCCTGAGCGACCACGACCGCGAACTGCTGGAGCTGCGCGCCTCGCGCAACTACTCCGAGTTCTTCAAGAAGGCCGTGCAGTACAAGAAGAACATCGTCGTCGCCGGGGCCACCGGCAGCGGCAAGACCACCTTCATGAAGTCGCTGGTGGGGCACATCCCCGACGTCGAACGCCTGGTCACGATCGAGGACGCCCGCGAGCTTTTCATCCAGCAGCCCAACGTAGTGCACTTGCTCTACTCGAAAGGTGGACAAAGCACCAGCAACGTCACTGCAAAGAGTTGCATGGAAGCTTGTCTGCGCATGAAGCCGGACCGGATCATCCTGGCGGAGTTGCGCGGCGACGAATCGTTCTACTTCATCCGAAATTGCGCCTCCGGCCACCCCGGGTCGATCACCAGCTGCCACGCCGGCAGCACGACCCAGACCTGGGACCAGTTGGCGCTGATGGTGAAGGCTTCGGCGGAGGGCTCGGGCCTCGAGTTCGCGGTCATCAAGCGGCTATTGATGATGACCATCGATATCGTGGTCCATATCAAGGCCCACGCCGGGCAGCGCCACATCACGGGTATCGATTTCAACCCGGAACGGGCGCACAGCGAATAAACGCGAGGTCTGTCCCATTTTGGGGGCGCGACCTGGCCGGGGCAGGGTAGGGGAGCGCTTATTGACATCATTCGTCTGTAGATGAATGATAAGTGCGTCGATCTGGCGCATAACAGGCTGTTTATAGAACGGTTTTGTTAGGTCGACGCCAAGGTCGGCACAGGGGGAAATACGGATGTTGCCCGGTATCGAATTGATGAGCTGCCCTAGCTTGGCGGTTCCGCACGAAGTGATGCACCACGTCGTGCGCGTGGAGTCTTCCTACAATCCGTACGCCATCGGCGTCGTCGGCGGCCGCCTCGTGCGCCAGCCCCGCAGCCTGCCCGAAGCCCTGGCCACCGTGCGCATGCTCGAGAGCAAGGGCTACAACTTCTCCCTGGGCCTGGCCCAGGTCAACCGCTACAACATGGCCAAATACGGCCTGGATTCCTACGAGAAGGCCTTCGAGACCTGCCCGAACCTGCAGGCCGGCTCGCGCATCCTGGCCGAATGCTACGGCCGCTCCAGTGGGGACTGGGGCAAATCCTTCAGCTGCTACTACTCCGGCAATTTCGTCACCGGCTACCGCCACGGCTACGTGCAGAAGGTCTACGCCTCTATGGGCGCCAAGGCCGCGCCGGCCGCCGACGGCCAGGCGATCGCCGTGATCAGCAAGCCCTCGCGCCGCTCGGTGCCGGTCAGCCGCATGCCGCTGTACGCCAATACCCGCCAGACCGCCGGCACCCAGCGTCTGCCGGCCGCCGGCGCCGCGCCGGCCCAGGTCACCAGCCGCGTCACCATGGCGGTGGCCGCGCCGCCGGCCATGCCGATGGCGCCCAATCCCGTTCAGATCTCGGCCGTGCCCGCGAGCCCGGCCCCGGCCGCGCCCGTTCCGCAGCCCGTCGCTCCCATGCCGGTCGCGGCGATGGGCGCGGTGGTCGCCGCACAGGCGCCGCAGCCGGTGAAAGTGCAACCCATGGCGAATGCCCCCGCATCCGCCACGGAGCAATCCCAGGGGGATCAGGCATTCGTTTTTTAGCGTGCCGCTTGTAGTTTGAACCGAAGCTAGCTTTCACCATTCAAATCGTTGTCAATCGAAAGAGGGATCTATCCATGAACTCCAACGCGCACTTCAAGACCATCTTCACGTCCTTCCTCATGGCGGCCCTGTTCGTCGGCATGCTGCTCGTGCCGGACATCGCGTTCGCTCAGAGCGGCGGCGGCGCCGACGCTACGGGCCGCGTGAAGGGCTTCATCAACAACATCAACGGCCTGCTGAACATCGCCTCGGTCGCGGTCGTCACGATGGCGCTGATCTACTGCGGCTATCAGATCGCGTTCGCCAACAAGCGCATCATGGACATGCTGCCGATCCTGGTCGGCGCGTTCGTGATCGGTGCGGCTGCCCAGATCGCCAAGATGATCATTCCGGAAAACGTCGGTTCCGGCGTGATGCTGACCATCCTCAACGCGTCCTATGCATAAGAACGTGTTGTTCCGCGGCTGCACGCGGCCGGCGATGTTTCTGGGGGTGCCCTACATCCCCTTCGCCATCGGTGCGGGCGCGGTCATCGTGCTGACGATGTACGTCAACATGTTTTGCATCGCGCTGTTGCCGTTCGTCATCTTCGTGATGCGACAGATGACGCGGCGCGACGAAATGATCTTCCGCTTGCTCAGCCTGCGCTGGAAGTTCCGCTTCCGCATGCGCAATCTGCAGCACCACTCGGGCATGTGGGTGTTCACCCAGAACACCTATCGCAGCCCGGGCGACAAGAGGAAGTGATACTCCCCCGGCGCCATCGCGGTCCGACCGCGATGGCGCACGGGTTTGCAGGTCCCGACGGTCGCGTAGCCGCAAGGCATCGCGCCGGCGGCAGGTGATCGATCCATAGCCCGTCCGACTTCAGAGCAGACCCAGTACGCCATGCTGACTCCCGATACGCCCATCAGCGATTTCATTCCGCTGTCCACGCACGTCTCTCCGACCGTCATCAAGACCACGGGCGGGGATTACATGCTCGTGTGGAGCCTGGGCGGTCTGCCCTTCGTCGGTCGCGAGGAATGGGAGATCGAGCACCGCCACAACACCTTCAACCGCATGTTGCAGACCCTGCGAGCGCCGGACTTCACCAACGTCGCGTTCTGGGTCCACGACGTGCGCCGCAAGCGCCGCGTCCAGGGCGGCAGCAAGTTCGAGCAGCAGTTCAACCAGGAAATGTCCGACGCGTATTTCGCCACGCTGTCGGGCGCCAAGCTGATGCAGAACGAGCTGTACCTGACGATGATGTACCGCCCGATCGTGACGGGTAAGCGTTTCGTCGAGAAGTCCGCCAGCGCCGAGCAGCTGCAGGCGCAGCAGGACCAGGCAGTGGCCAAGATCCTCGAGTTGGCCAGCAACGTCGAGGCCGTGCTCAAGGATTACGCTCCGTACCGCCTGGGCATGTACGAGGCCAAGAACGGCGTCGTGTTCTCCGAGGCGCTGGAATTCTTCGGCTACCTG
Source organism: Lysobacter sp. CCNWLW3 (assembly GCF_036697405.1). Lineage (NCBI taxonomy): Bacteria > Pseudomonadati > Pseudomonadota > Gammaproteobacteria > Lysobacterales > Lysobacteraceae > Lysobacter > Lysobacter sp. CCNWLW3. The sequence goes on along the minus strand of NZ_JBAHWA010000001.1, from coordinate 728,933 downwards.
CTCAACCGCATCGACGAGCCGGTGCCGGTGCTGCCGGCGCCGATCCCGAGCTATCTGCCGGTCAGCCGGCTGATGTTCTCGGCCAAGACCGGCGATTTCGTCGTCAACACTCCGACCGGCGTCAACCACTTCGGTGCGATGCTCAACGTCAAGGAGTACACCGACGGCACCTATCCCGGCATCCTCAACGGCATGAAGTACCTGGACTTCGAGTACGTGATCACGCACTCGTTCAGTCCGATGGGCCGCCAGGACGCGCTCAAGGTGCTGGACCGCACCAAGGGCATGATGATCTCGTCCGGCGACAAGGCGGTCAGCCAGATCGTCGAACTCGACATGGCCATGGACCAGCTGGCCTCGGGCAACTTCGTGCTCGGCGAATACCATTTCACCATCTGTCTGTACGCTGAATCCCAGGAAAAGCTCGCCAACAACATCGCGATGGCGCGCGCCGAGCTGTCCAACGCCGGCTTCGTGTCGGCCAAGGAAGACCTGGCCGTGACTGCGTCGTTCTACGCGCAGTTCCCGGGCAACTGGCAGTACCGCACCCGTCTGGCCAACGTCAGCTCGCTCAACTTCCTCGGTCTGTCGCCGCTGCACAACTTCGCGACCGGCAAGAAGGAGAACAACCCCTGGGGCGAGTGCGTCACCACCCTGCAGACCACCAACGGCCAGCCGTACTATTTCAATTTCCACGCCACTCACCCGGCCGAGAATTCGCTGGGCGAGAAGGCGATCGCCAACACCATGGTGATCGGCAAGTCCGGTACCGGTAAGACCGCGCTGATCAACTTCCTGTTGAGCCAGGTGCAGAAGCTCAAGCCGACGCCGACGATCTTCTTCTTCGACAAGGACCGCGGCGCCGAGATCTTCGTGCGCGCCTGCGGCGGCAACTACCTGGCGTTGGAGAACGGTCAGCCGACCGGCTTCAACCCGCTGCAGTGCGAGCGCAACGAGGCCAACACGCAGTTCCTGGCCGACCTGATCAAGGTGCTGTGCGGCAAGAGCCAGTACTCGGCGCGCGAGGACGAGGACATCTTCCGCGCGGTCGAGAACATGCTCGACACGCCCAAGCACCTGCGCAGCATGACCAACCTGCAGAAGAGCCTGCCCAACATGGGCGACGACGGCCTGTTCGCGCGCATGCGCAAATGGACCGCGGGCAATTCGCTGGGCTGGGTGTTCGACAACCCGGTCGACACGATCAATCTGGAAAAGGCCAACATCATCGGTTTCGACTACACCGATGTGATCGACAACCCCGAAGTGCGCGTGCCGGTGATCAACTACCTGCTGCACCGCCTGGAGGAACTGATCGACGGCCGCCCGCTGATCTACGTGATGGACGAGTTCTGGAAGATCCTCGACGGCTCCGGCGGCCTCAAGGAATTCGCCAAGAACAAGCAGAAGACCATCCGTAAGCAGAACGGCCTGGGCATCTTCGCCACCCAGAGCCCGGAAGACGCCCTGGCCAGCGACATCTCGGCCTCGCTGATCGAACAGACCGCGACCCTGATCCTGCTGCCGAACCCGAACGCCAGCCGCGAGGACTACATGGAAGGCCTCAAGCTGACCGACTCGGAATACCAGGTGGTCAAGAGCCTGGACGAGCGCTCGCGCTGCTTCCTGGTCAAGCAGGGCCACGCGGCCACGGTCTGCCAGCTCAACCTGCGCGGCCTCGACGACTCGCTGGCGGTGATCTCGGCCTCCACCGACAACATCGAGATCATGCACAACGTGCTCGAAACCGAAGCCCGTCGCGCCGGAGTCACGGTCGACGAGCTGCGGCCCGAGCAGTGGCTGGCCTCGTTCTACGCCAATCGCAAGGGCTCGGGCAAAGCCAAGCCGAGCACCACCGAACGTAGCCAGGCCACGGCCTGATACCCCCACGGATTCACGCAGCACGCGAACGTCGACGTACCGCAACCTGCCCAAGAAGAGGAACTTCGCCATGATCATCAAGCGCAATAACCAGGCCAACGGCCGCAAGTCCAAGAAGCTGGCGCTCGCCGGCGTCCTACTGGCCTGCTCGCTGGCCGCCGGCAACGGCAGCGCCATGGGGCCGGTGGTCGAGGTTGGTCCGAACCTGATCCAGAGCATCCTGAATCAGATCAACACCTACTCGCAGAGGTTCGCCGACACGGCCGCGTACGCGAACGATGCGAAGAGCTGGCTGGATCAGCTCAACCACATGAAGCAGCAGCTGATCAACATGCAGAGCCTGCTCAGCTCGGTGGGCATGCCCAACGGCACCACCTGGAGCACGGTCAACGCCAAGACTTACCTGGTCGAGGAGTCCTGCAACCGCGGCGGCGGCGGCCTCAACCTCAGCTCCTTGCTGACCATGTTCAATCTGAATCCGGGCGGCGACATCGTCGCCGAGCAGAAGAAGATCTGCACCGCCATTCGCCAGGCCCGCAACGAGAAGTACAACTACACGGTCAGGTTCGTGATGGAAACGGCGCCGCAGATGGAGGCCATGCTCAAGAACGTGCAGAGCCAGCGCAACGGCGACAACTCGCAGGGCAACGTCACGAACGTGGCGACCTCTTCCACCCAGATCAGCAACGATCTGGCGCTGAAGTTCCAGATGTGGCAGGGCCACATGCAGACCTACGATGTCTACATCGCGAGCATGGAAGAGAACCAGCGCGTGCTGGCTTACAAGGCCATGAAGGGGCAGCAGACCATCCTGGGTTCGCTGGTCAAGACCGGCGCGCTCGCGACCGCCTTGAAGGTCGGCAACTGAGTTAGGGGACGGCCGGAGCGGCCGGGCCAGGCGGCCCGCTGCTTCGAAGCCGGTACAGAGTCTGCGCCGATGGGTTCGGTGCGGTGGTTGAACAGGGGCAGGCCAGCGGCAATGACCCGACAGGCAGATAGGCGCGCAGATGAGCAGGGGAATCGAAATCGTGGGTGATTGGCTGAAGGGCAGCATCGGCAACTGGCTGGATTGGCTCAATCCGCATGTCCAGTCGGTGGGGGATTTCGTCTTCTTCCGCCTGATCCTTGCCTACCTGCGCGAGGAGATCCAGAAGTTCGGCGTGGGCATGATGACCAACGCCATGCAGTGGGTGGGCGGCATCGCGCTGACCGCGATGACGCTGTGGATCCTGGTGCAGGGCTATCGCATCGTCACCGGCATTTCGCGCGAACCGATGATGGGCTTGGTGAGCAGCTCGCTGCGCGCCGCCTTCATCATCGGCGTGGCGACGTCGATGGCGGCGTTCGGCACCAATATGCACACGTTCTTCACCGTGGATCTCAACAAGGAAATCCACTGGATCGTCACCGGCAAGGAAACCAAGATCGAGGACCAGATCGACAAGAGCCTGGCCTGGATGCAGGTAGCCTTGACCAGTATCGACATGATCGACGTGGTGCGGGACCCGACCCTGGACGACGACAAGAACCGCGCCATGTGGTTCATCGGCATGGGCACGGGCGGCCCCGCGATCGTCAGCGGCACCATGCTGCTGCTGTACGAGATCGCCATGGCCATGTTCGTGGGCTTCGGGCCAATATTCATATTGTGTTTGCTGTTCGACCAGACAAAACAGCTATTCACTAAATGGCTTTACTACGGCATAGGAACGCTATTCTCGATGGCGGTCCTGAGCGCGATGGTATCGATAGCCTTGGAGATGGTCACACGCGTCTCCGCCGCGTTCTGGACCACGGCGCTAGCCGGCAAGCTGATGGGCGGTATGGATTTCAGCGACGGCATGACCAGCCAGGCCATGCAGCAGGGCGGCATGGGCCTGATCCTGACCGTGCTGATCGTCAGCGCGCCGCCGATGGCCGCGATGTTCTTCCAGGGTCTGCTCGGTACGCCTAGCGCTTACAACGCCATGGGCGGTGCAGGCGCGGCCCAGCCGGGCGCGGGCATGCCTCCGGGTTACGCCGGCAGCGCGGGCTATCGCCCGACCACGCCGACTTACGGCGGCGGTGGTGGCGGTCAGCCAGGTTACGTGCCGCCCTCGCAGTCGGGTAACGCGCCCAATCCGTCACTGCAACAAGGTGCCGCGACCGGCCGGCCTGGTTCACCTCAGCCTCAGGTCGACACCATTAAACCTAGTCCGAACGTCACTCCAGGCACGCGCTAATCCATACGGAGGTGGTTGAGGATGAAAGTTTGGTTTTGTGTGCTCCTGCTCGGTCTCGTGAGCTCGGGTTGGGCTCAGGCAGAGCAGGGATGCCCTCCAGGCCTGGCCCCGATCGGCCAGGCGCCGGGACCGATCTGCGTACCTCAGCCGGGCTACGGCATCGGCGGCCCCAGCCCGGTCCAGTCGCGAGAGCCGCGCGGACCGCAGTGGCAGTCGCGTTTTGGTGCCATGTCGATCGACTACACCCGCGGCAAGCTGGGTACGGCGTCCAACATGGCCAATACGCGCAAGGCCGAGAAGGCCGCGATCGCGCAGTGTCGTGCCAATGGCGGCGACGACAGCAGCTGCAAGAAGAACCTGCTTTCCTGGGGCAACGGTTGTGGTGTGGTCGCCTGGGGCGAAAGCTTCGCTGCCATGCGCAGTGGCGCGTCCGTCGATGCCGCCGCATCAGAGGCCTTGCAAGTCTGCGGTCAGAACACCGGTGATTGCCAGATCTATTATTCGGGTTGTAGTTACCCCGTGCAGAACTGAGTTCGCTGGACATATGCGAGCTGCAGCTAATCCTTCGCTGATCCAATGATTCGTTATGTTCTGGTGGTCGGACTAGTCTTTTCCGGATGGGCGCGCGCGGAGCAGGGTTGCCCCGCGGGGCTCGCACCGATCGGCCAGGCGCCCGGTCCGATCTGCATGCCGCAGCCCGGTTACGGTGTAAGCGGGCAGGATCCGATTCAGCAGCGGCCGAACCTGCCGCAGCCGCGTTGGCTCGAGCGTTGGGGCGCCATCGCCATCGATGGCGTCGCCCAAAAGATGGGAGCAGTGACCGACAAGAAGAGCAGTCGCGACGCGCAGAAGGCGGCTTTGAAGGAGTGCCAGACTCGCGGTGGATCGGCTCAGGAATGCAAGAAGACGCTATTGGTTTACGGTAATGGTTGCGGCGCCGTGGCCTTGGGCGCCGATTTCGTGGTGGCCCGCGGCGGCGGCAGTATCGAACAGGCTTCGGAGCGCGCGCAGAAGGAATGCAGCGCGAACTCGGTTGACTGTGAGGTCTTGTACACACGTTGCAGCTATCCGGTGCTGGTCAACTGACGGCTCCAGCAGAGCATCGGTGCTTTGATGCGAAAGACTACGTGCTGCTTACTGATGTTCGGACTGTTCGCGTCCGGGCTGGCTTATGCGGAACAAGGGTGCCCCGCCGGTCTGATCCCGACGGGGCAAGCGCCCGGGCCGATCTGCGTGCCAATGCCTGGTTATGGAATTGGTGGGCCGAGTCCGGTGCAGCAACGGCCCAGCGCTCCCCAGCCTCGTTGGCTCGATCGTTGGGGGGCCGTTGCCTTCGACTCGGTCGCCGCCAAGATGGGTACGGCGACGGATCGAAAGAGCAGTCGCGATGCGGAGCGTGCAGCGCTTAAGGACTGCAAGAATCGCGGTGGCACGGAAAAGCAGTGTAAGAAGACGGTACTGATCTACGGCAACGGTTGTGGCGCTGTCGCTTTGGGCGGCGATCTGTTTGCGGCGCGCGGTGGCGGCAGCGTTGAGGACGCGTCCGCCAACGCCCTGAAAGCCTGCGAAATGGACTCGACCGGTTGTGAGGTTTTGTACACCCACTGCAACTACCCGGTATTGGCCAACGGAGGATGAGGGCTCGGTACTGGCTGCTCACTCTGTTGTGTTGCAGCAGCGGTTACGCGGAACAGCGTTGCCGGGCTGGCTTAGCGCCGATAGGCCAAGCCACCTGGTCCGATCTGCGTGCCGCAGCCGGGGTATGGTCTCGGCTGCGGCGAATTGACGCGACCGCAATCTGGCCCTCGCTGGCAAAGTCGCTACGGCGCCATGGCGATCGACTACGCCCGGGGTAAGCTCGGTACGGCAGCCGACATGAGCAACGCTCGTCTAGCTGAAAAGGCGGTGGTAGCCCAGTGTCGCGGCAACGGCGGAGACTCCGACGACTGTTGGAGGAACCTGTTGTCTTGGGGTAACGGCTGCGGCGTGGTCGCCTGGGGCGAGAGTTACGTGTCGCTGCGTAGCGAGGGCACGCGCGAACTCGCGGCCAGCGGAGTCATGAACTCGCAGCACTCGGCGGGCTGTCAGGTAATACGCGAGCTGCAGCTACTCGTTATTGATTCAATGATTCGTTATGTGCTGGTGCTCGGACTCACCCTTTCCGGGTGGGGGCGTGCGGGGCAGGCCTGTCTCCTGCGCTAAGCGCACCACAAAGGACTGATGGCGACCATGCGTAACCTGATAGCGTTTTGTCTGCTTATTGCAGGGATGTCGTGTTCCAGCTTCGTCTACGCCGAGCAGGGGTGTCCTGCCGGTTTGGCTCCGATTGGGCAGGCGCCAGGCCCGATCTGCGTACCGCAGCCGGGCTATGGGCTGGGAAGCCCGTCGGCCCCGGCTCAGAGCCAGCAGCCGAGCATGCCGCGACCGCGGTGGATTGATCGTTGGGGCGCCGTTTCCCTCGATGTCGTCGCATCGAAGATGGGCGTGGCGACGGAAAAAAAGAGCAGGCGCGAAGCTCAACGCAGCGCGTTGAAGGACTGCCAGGCTCGTGGAGGGGCCGCGCAAGAGTGCAAGAAATCGCTGTACACCTATGGAAACGGCTGTGGTGCTTTGGCCTTGGGTAGCGATTATGTCGCGTTCGATGGTGGCGGAACCGTCGAAGAAGCCACCAAGAAGGCGCAAAAGCTATGCGACCTGAATTCAACGAACTGTGAAGTTCTTTACACGCGTTGCAGCTACCCGGTGCTGGTCGACTGACTGGTCCAGTCGAGCGTAGGATGCTTCGATGCGAAAGACTAGGTGCTGCTTGCTGATGTTCGGACTGTTCGCGTCCGGGCTGGCCTATGCGGAGCAGGGGTGCCCCGCCGGTCTGATCCCGACGGGGCAGGCGCCCGGGCCGATCTGCGTGCCAATGCCGGGTTATGGCATTGGAGGGGCTAGTCCCGTGCAGCAACAGCCGCGCGGACCTCGGTGGAGCGATCGCTATGGCGCGATCGCGGCCGACTACGCACACGGCAAGTTCGGCACCGCGAGCAATATGTCGAGCAACCGCAAGGCTGTGGACTCCGCGCTTGCCGAGTGCCGCGCGAAGGGCGGTGTTGCGGAGGAGTGCAAGAAAGGCCTGCATTCCTGGGCCAACGGTTGCGGCGCGCTGGTCTGGGGCGATCAGTACGCGGTCACGCGTAGTGCCGCGTCCGAAGAACAGGCGTCCGCGGCTGCGCTCAAGGAGTGCGGCGAGAACACGAGCGACTGCCGGGTCTATTACTCGGCCTGCAGTTTGCCGGTCATGAAATGAGCGCCGATAGCGGTGCGTCGTCTCGAGGGCGGTAGCGAATGAGAGTCTGGTGTCTGCTCGCGCTCGTCATGGTTTCCTGCGCGGCCGGAGCCGAGCAGGGATGCCCGGAGGGCCTGGCCCCGATCGGCCAGGCGCCCGGTCCGATCTGCGTCCCGCAACCCGGCTACGGGGTCGGTGGCAGCGGGCCGCTGCAGCCGCGAGCGCCGCGCGGGCCGCGGTGGCAGTCGCGCTACGGGGCCATGTCCATCGACTACTCACGGGGCAAGCTCGGCACCGCGGCCAACCAAGGCAGCACCCGGCAAGCGGAAAAGGCGGCGATCGCCCAGTGTCGAGCCGACGGCGGAGACGATGCCAGCTGCCGGAAGAACCTCTTGTCCTGGGGCAACGGTTGCGGCGTGGTCGCCTGGGGCGCCAGTTTCGCGGCCATGCGCAGCGGGGCCTCGGTCGACGCGGCCGCCGCGGAGGCCTTGGAGGTATGCGGCCAGAACACGGCCGATTGCCAGATTTACTATTCCGGTTGCAGTTATCCGGTATCGGAGTAAATAATGGCGGCAATCCCGGCGGCGACGGATTCGCGGCCGGATGCGGTAAAGTAGTCGTAGGCGGCACGGTATCCGGACCTCGGTCCCCACCGTCCGCAGCGCCAGATCAAGGGGCGCGATCGCACAGCCGTGACTAGGAAGTCGCGGCGATCCTGCAATCGCTGCTCCGAGGAGTTACACCGCCGGCATCCGCCGGCGGACAACGTGCCCCAGGCCGCGCGCGGTCGAAGGCACCAGGAGACGCTGCGTCGGAAACTCGACGCGGCGTAGAGGTTTGCATGAAGCTACAACTCGTTCCCTTCGCGCTGCTGCTATGCATGCTCAGCGCCTGCGATTCGGCGTCCCATGCGCCGGCCGCACCCAAGGACGACCCTGCCGCCGCGCCCAAAGCCTCCGACGCGGTCGCTCCGCCTGCTCAAACCCCGCCCGTCACCGACAGCGCCGCACCGGCCGCTACGGTCCTGCCCGATCCTCCGCTACCCGAATCGGCCTGCAAGCCCGAAGGGTTCCGCGAGTTCTTCGAGGCTTACGTCGACTCCGAATCCGTGCGCAAGGCCTATACCTGGGCCGACGTGCGGGTCGGGCGTTACGCCGACCCCAAGCAGGACGCGCGCAGCGTCGCCGGGTCTGGCTACCGCGACTTCAGGATCGGCGCCGTCGATTACCGGTGGGTGTACCTGGACCCGGCCATCAAGGAGCCGGGCGACTATCCGCGACTGGACATCGACATCGAGCCCAAGGACAAGACCGCGCAGGTCGAGTACGTGAAGGCCGAGTTCGATGCCGACGACAACCTGGTGCGAACGGTCGGCGACCGTGGCGCCTATGTCTTCGAGTTGCGCGACAAGTGCTGGTACCTGACGCAGGACCTGCGCTGATCCAGCGCGGGTTTTCTTCTTTGTTCCGAGAAAATACGGAGGTGTCTCGTGGGCGGTAAGTACACGATCGTTGAGAGCGGCCCCAAGGGCCGTGAAGCAGTTCATTCGTACGAAGATCTCGAAATCCATCACCCCAGCAAGAAGGGCAAGGAGCCGGGGCGCCGCTACCAGGTGGTGGACGGCCACAACCAGGAAGTCCTGTCCTCGGGCGGCAAGGTCACCCATTCCAAGGACGGGCACGTGTTCGTGTCCAAGGATTTCATCCTGCTCGACGACAAGGGCAGCAAGGAAGGCCTGCGCACGCCGGCTCCGGCCGAGGGCTACATCAAGATCGAGAAGAACAGCGGTCTGGTGAAGATCTACGACAAGCTGCCCGACGGCGAGATGATCGCCCAGGTCCGTCACATGGACCTGCGCGGTTCCGGCCTCAAGGAAGGCGACCACATCAAGTACGGTCAGCCGATGGGCATCCAGTCCGGCATGGGCGGCGGCAAGCTCGACGCTTATCCGACCCACACCCATATCGACTTCAACGCCAATCATCTCGACAAGTTCAAGCAGTACATCCGCGATATCGACAGCGGCGTGATCACCGCCGAGCGCTACCCGGGCAAGGGTCAGCCGACCCAGGCCGCGGCGCCGGTGACCGCGCAGCACGACGAGCCGGCCAAGCACACGGCGCCGGCGCCTGCGCGCGCCTCGGCCGACGGCGTGCTGCGTTCGGGCGAGCAGGGCGCGGAGATCCGCGCGCTGCAGGAGTCGCTGAACAAGCTGGGCTATCACGACGGCAAGGGCCGCGCGCTGAATCCCGACGCCGACTTCGGCGCCAGCACCAAGGAAGCCGTGCAGGCCTTCCAGCGCGCGCACGGGCTCAAGGACGACGGCGTCGCCGGTCCCAAGACCCTGGGCGCGCTGAAGAAGGCCGAGCAGACCCCGCTGCTGTCGAACCCGGCGCATCCGGACCACGACATGTTCAAGCAGGCGGTGGGCGGTTTGGAGAAGCTGGGCCCGAACGCCGGCTTCAAGAACCACGCCGAGCTCGAGCGCGCCGCGGCCACGCTGACTTTCGAGGCCAAGGTCGGCGGCCTCAACCGCATCGACCACGTCGCGCTGAGCACCAACGGCACCGGTCTGTTCGCCGTCCAGGGCGGGCTGACCGATCCGGGCCACCACCGCGCTCACGTGGACAAGCTGCAGGCCGGCGCGCAGCCGCTGGAGCAGTCGACGTTCCAGCTGCAGCAGGACGCGCAGCAGCGCCAGAAGCTGGAACAGGCGCCGGCGGTCGCGCAGCAGCAGCGCGAAGCGCGCGTGATGGCCTGAGGTCGCAAACGCCGATCGACGCCCGGCGTCGATCGGCGCGAAGCCGGTTGCGGACCGCGTTGCGGCCGCGGTCGGCAAAGCCGAATGGAGTACCGAGCGAGAACATGCGCAAGTCGTTGACCTTGTTAGTGCTGATGACGTCGCTGGCGGCCTGCCAGGCGGCGCCAGGCGATGCGCAACCGCAGGCAGCTGCGTCCGCGTCCGCCGCGCAGACGCAGCCAAACCCGCAACAGGAAGTGCCCGTGAACAATCTGTCCGTGACGCCGCAGCAAGACGATCTGAGTCAGTTCATCCCCGCCGGCAGCAAGCAGTTGGCGGTGCAACGCGCCGATCTGGACGGCGACGGCCGCGAGGACGCGCTGCTGGTGATCGACCCGCCGTCGCAAGCGCAAGCCAAGTTGGGCGAGGGCGCGCCGCGCACCGTGGTGGTGCTGATCCGCGACGCCGCCGGCAAGCTGCAGGCAGTCAAGCGCAGCGACCGCCTGGTGCCGTGCGCGAAGTGCGGCGGCATCGCCGGCGACCCCTTCGGCTACGTGCGCGCCTACGCGGGCGGGTTCACGGTGCTGATCGAGGGCGGCTCGCGCGAGCGCTGGTCGGACGAGTTCGGCTTCGCCTATTCGGCCGAGCAGAAGGATTGGCTGTTGGAGAAGGCGGTGCGCAGCGTGGTCGACACCGACACCGGCGAGGACAAGCGCCTGGATCTGCAGCGCAAGGATTTCGGCGCGATCCGGCTGGAAGAGTTCGACCGGGACAAGCTGCCGTCCGTGGATGGGACCTGAGTACGCAACAAGGGCGCCGGCCCGGACCAGGAAGGTTCAGACAGGGCTTGGGTTTAGGCGATATGGCTAAGTCAACCAGGAGCTACACATGACGACGGATAGGGAAACGCAACTGCTGCAGGCCGCGACGGCGTCGGGGATATCCTCGCGTCGCGAGCTGGCGAATTTCATGGCCCAGGTCGGCCACGAATCGCACGGCCTGACCAAGCTCGAAGAGGGCTTTCGCTACACCAAGGGCATCTCGCAGATCCCGGTGAAATCGGCGATGCGCGAAGGCGCGCAGGCGCTGGAATCGGCGCGCCTGGAAGCCCTGCGCGGGCGCCCGGAGGCGCTGGCCGAACTGATGTACGGCGGCCGCATGGGCAACGACGAGCCCGGCGACGGCTACAAATACCGCGGCCGCGGCTACATGCAGCTGACCGGCAAGGACAACTACCGCTCCGCCGGCGAAGCGCTGGGCCTGGACCTGGTCCACCATCCGGACCTGGCCGCCAAGCCCGAGAACGCGGCCCGCATCGCGACCTGGTACTGGCAGCACAACGTGCCGGAGAACGCGCGCGAGGACGTGACCAAGGCCACCCGCGCGGTCAACGGCGGCACCAACGGCCTGGCCGATCGCGAAGCCCGCAACGAACGCTGGCTGCAGACCCTGACCCCCGAGCTGATGGAACAGCTCGCCGCCGGCCGCATCGGCCGCGCGGTGGAACCGCAGACGCCGGCCACGCCGGCTACGCGCACGGCGCCGAACGCGGCCGCCGACGGCGTCCTGAAGTCGGGCGAGAAGGGTCCGGCGATCGAAGCCATGCAGAAATCCTTGCACGCGCTGGGTTACACCGACGGCAAGGACCGCGCGCTCAACCCCGACGGCCATTTCGGCGCCAGCACCAAGGAAGCGCTGCAGGCCTTCCAGCGCGCGCACGGCTTGAAGGACGACGGCGTCGCCGGCCCCAAGACGCTGGATGCGTTGAAGAAGGCCGAACAGACGCCGCTGCTGTCCAATCCCTCGCATCCGGACCACGCCATGTTCAAGCAGGCGGTGGGCGGGCTGGAGAAGCTGGGCCCGAACGCCGGTTTCAAGAACCACGCCGAGCTCGAGCGCGCCGCGGCCACGCTGACCTTCGAAGCCAAGGTCGGCGGCCTGAAGCAGATCGATCATGTCGCCTTGAGCACCAACGGCACCGGCCTGTTCGCGGTCCAGGGCAACCTCAACGACCCCGGCCACCACCGCGCGCACGTGAACAAGCAACAGGCCGGCGAACAGCCGCTGGAGCAGTCCACGTTCCAGCTGCAGCAGGACACCCTGCAGCGCCAGAAGCTCGAAGCGCAGGCCAATCCGAACCAGACCCAGCCGCCGCCCACGCGCGCGATGGGTTGAGTCGACCCCGCCGCGCGCGAGCGCGGCGCCGGTACGGCCGTGTCCGCGAGGGGGCGAGATGCGGCCGTCGGCCCGGTCCGGTGCGTCCCCGTAGCAGGGCGCACCGGATCGAGTCGGTTGAGCTCGATCCGATCGCCGGCGAACCCCGTTTGCCGGGCTCCACCTATCGAAACCCCAGTCGAATCCGCTAATCGATTCCGTTCCAGGAAAGCTTATGAAATCTGCTCATCTTTTGTGCGCCGCGCTGCTGACCGTCCTGGCCGGCTGCAATTCAGCGACCGCTCCGACCGAGGCCGCGGCGACCGCGACGCCGGCCGCCAGCACGCCGGTACCGGCGCCCACCGCCGCCGCGGTCGAAGCCGATCCCGCCACCGCTCCCGTAGCCGCGGCGCCCGCCGGCGACGGCCGCTCGCTGTGCGCGGCCGACGAGGACGTCGTGCTGTCGTGCAAGCTGGCCGGCGGCCTGTTGGCCTCGCTGTGCGCATCCAAGGGCGTGAGCGACCAGGCCGGTTACGTCTATTTCGCCCAGGGCGCGGCGGGCCATCCCGACTACCTGTTCCCGGCCGACAAGGGCGTGCACGCCAAGCGCTTCAAGCGCACCCAGCTCGGTTTCGCCGGCAACACCGGCGGCTACGCCTATTCCTTCGAGGACGGCGGCCGCAAGCGCATCTTCTACTCGATCTCCGGCGAGAGCGGCCTGCAGGAGCAGGGCGTGATGATCGCCAGCGGCGACGCCGCCAAGGCCGAGAGCCTCGCGGCCTGCGAGCCCGGCAGCGTGGTCGACGACATCGACGACACCTTGTTCAAGTTCACCCGCGGTTGGGACCGCGACGCTGCGATCGATCGCGGCGGGCTTCCGGCCAAGCCCTGATCCGCACGGCCACCGCCGACACCACGCATAGCGATCGCATCAAGGAGGAAACCTAATGTCTACACCGAGCAACCGCGACTACCTGCTGCAGCGCGCCTACGAGGCGGGCATCCAAAACCCGCGCGAACTGGCCGCCTTCATGGGCCAGATGCAGGTCGAGTCCCGCTCCTTCGCGAGCATGCACGAGAACCTGGGCTACAGCGCCGAGCGCCTGCACGAGGTGTTCCCGGACCGCAACGGCATGAACACCCTGGCCGAGGCGCGCGATGTCGTGCGCGGCGGCCGCGAGCAGATCGCCGAGACCATCTACGGCGGCCGCTGGGGCCGCGACAACCTGGGCAACACCGAGCCCGGCGACGGTTGGCGTTTCCACGGCCGCGGCTACGTGCAGCTGACCGGCCGCGACAACTACGAGCGCGCCGGCCGCGAACTCGGCCTGGATCTGGCCACCAATCCCGACCTGGCCTCCGACCGCGCCAACGCCGCCAACATCGCCGTGCACTACTGGCAGAGCCGGGTCGTCCCGCACGGCAATCAGTTCAACGTGCGCGAGGCGACCCACGACATCAACGGCGGCTACAACCATCTGCGTGAGCGCGGCCAGGCGGTCGAGCAATGGGAACGCATGCTCACTCCCGAGGTGATGCAGGGGCTGGCGCGCGGCGAAGTGCTGCTGCCCGCGCAGGGCCGGGGCGGCCGCGATGCCATGGCCGACGGCGTGCTCAAGCTCAACGAGCGCGGCCAGGCCGTGGAGGACATGCAGGAAACGCTCAAGCGTCTGGGCTATCGCGACGCCCAGGGCAACGAGCTCAATCCCGACGGCCATTTCGGCCGCCGCAGCCAGGAAGCGCTGAAGGCGTTCCAGCGCGACCAGGGCCTGACCGACGACGGCATCGCCGGCCGCGATACCCTGGCCGCGCTGCGCAACGCGCAGAACCAACTGCCGGCCAACGAACGCGGTCGCGATCAGCCGGCCCAGCCGGCTGGCGCCGATCCGGCCCGCAGCAGCTCGCTGTCGGATCCGGGCAACCGCGACAACCCGATCTTCCGCCAGGCGGTCGCCGGCCTGGAGCGCCTGGGCCCGAACGGCGGCTTCGGCAATCGCGAAGAGATGGAGCGCGCCGCCGCCACCTTGACCTACGAAGCGCGGGTCAGCGGCCTGAACCGGATCGACCACGTGGTGCCCAACACCACCGGCACCGGCCTGTTCGCGGTCCAGGGCGGCCTCAACGACCCGGCCCACCACCGCGCCTTCGCCGATCGCGGCCAGGCGGTGGGGCAGAGCGTCGAACAGACCAGCCAGCGCCTGCAGCAGGACGTGCCGCAGCAGCAACCGGTCCCGACCCTGCCGCAACCGCAGCAGGAGCGCCAGCCGGCGCGCGTATGACCATGGCGGCCGCGCGTCGCGCCGCCGATGGCGACGCGCGGCCATCACCCTACACGCGGGAGCGCGTCTTGCGCCCCCGCCACCGGACCTCAGCCGTGCAGCCCCCCCGGGACGCGGCTGTGGCGGCGAGTCGGATGCGGGGCCGTTCTGCGGTCCCGCATCCGCCTAGCCTTGAAGCACCCTCGCGATTGCGCGAGCATACGGGCCAGGCTGCAGCAGCGGAGGCGCCATGAACGGACTCCCCCAGGGACAGGAACGCAGGGTCGACAGCGACGCGTCGGTGAAGACCCTGGACGACCTGCGACAGGCCGAACAACGCGCGCTGCTGAGCAGTCCCAGCCATCCCAACCACGACCTGTTCAAGCAGGTGCGGGTATGCCTGGATCGCCAGGACACCGTGTCCTCGCGTTCCCCCGAACAGAACGACAACCTCGCGGCCGCGCTCGCGGTCGAGGCCCGGCGCAACGAAATGCGCGTCAACCACGTCGTCCTGAGCAAGGACGGCGAGCGCGCATTCGCGGTCGAGGGCGATCTCAATTCGCCCGGGCGCCGGGTCACCTACGTCGAAACCGCACAAGCCGCCGCGCAGCCGATCGAACGCAGCGGCGAGCAGTTGGCGCAGCTGTCGCGCGAGCAGGAACAGCGCGACCGCCGTCAGCAGCAGGAGAAACAGGCCGAGCCGCAGCGCGAAGCACCGCTGCTGGGGCTGGGGCCGCGTTCCCTGTGAGGGCGGTGCAGACGCGGCCGGTCCGCGGGGTTGCACAGGCATTGGAGGCCAGATTGTGAGCGAATACCAACATCACGTACTGACGCGCGGCCACTACCACATCGTCGCCTTGACCCGGGACGAGGAGTTCGAGAACGACGACATCTATGCTTACGCGGTGATGTCGTCTTCCGGCGTCAAACTGCGCCAGGAGCTCTCGCTCAGCGACGCCAGGAACTGGATAGACGATAGGATAGAGCAGGACCGGGGCAGCCCCAGCAGCCCCGAGCCCGTGCGCGCACGCGAACGCGATCCGGTAGAAGCGACCCGCACGCGATCCTCGCTGGTCCGGCCCGGCCGGAAGCGGCGATGATGGCGGGGCGGGTCTTGGGGAACTTCATTAGGGAATAACACGTGAAAGGGAAGCTGATCTTCGCCCTGGGCCTGGGCCTCGTCGCCTTGGTCGCCGGGCTGTACCTGTCGGGCTATTTGGCGCTGCTGTTCCTCAAACTCGATACCGGCCTGCTCAAGTGGAGCACCTACACGGACTACGTGCGGGTGCTCGACCTGCCGCAGTACAAGCCGTACGCGGGCAAGATCAAGGCCTCCGGCTACATCGGCTTCGGCCTGCCGGGCCTGGCCTACCTGGCCATGGCGGTGCTGATCCTCAAGCCCAAGGCGCGCTCCATGCACGGCGACGCGCGCTTCGCCAACGGCATGGACCTGCAGAGCAAGGGCATGTTCAAGGCATCGCCCAACGGCATCGTGGTCGGCAAGTACAACGGCAAGCTGGTGCGCCTGGGCGGTCAGCAGTTCGTGATCCTGGCCGCGCCGACGCGCTCGGGCAAGGGCGTGGGCATCGTCATTCCGAACCTGCTCGAGTACCAGGAATCGATGGTGGTGCTGGACATCAAGCAGGAGAACTTCGACCTGACCAGCGGCTGGCGCGCCCAGCAGGGCCAGGAGATCTTCCTGTTCAATCCCTTCGCCGAGGACCGCCGTACCCACCGCTGGAACCCGCTGACCTACGTGTCCAACGACCCGGCGTTCCGGGTCTCGGACCTGATGAGCATCGCGGCGATGCTGTACCCGGACGGTTCCGACGACCAGAAATTCTGGGTCAGCCAGGCCCGCAACGCCTTCATGGCGTTCTCGCTGTACCTGTTCGAGGCCTTCGAGGAAGAGAACAAGATCGGCTTCCCCTTCGCCAGCGCGCCCACCATCGGCGCGATCTACCGCCTGTCCTCGGGCGACGGCAAGAGCGAGCTCAAGCCCTATCTGCAGGGGCTGTCGCAGCGTCCGTTCCTGAGCGACAACGCGCGCTCGGCGTTCGCCAACATGCTGTCGCAGGCCGACGAGACCTTCGCCTCGATCCTGGGCACGTTCAAGGAACCGCTGAACCCCTGGATCAACCCGGTGCTGGACGCGGCCACCAGCGCCGACGATTTCCTGCTGACCGACCTGCGCAAGAAGCGGATGACCATCTACGTCGGCATCCAGCCCAACAAGCTGGCCGAAAGCCGTTTGATCGTGAATCTGTTCTTCAGCCAGATCATCAACCTCAACACCCGCGAACTGCCGCAGAACAACAAGGCGCTCAAGCACCAGTGCCTGTTGCTGATGGACGAGTTCACCTCGATCGGCAAAGTCGACATCATCGCCTCGGCGGTGTCGTACATGGCCGGCTACAACATCCGCCTGCTGCCGATCATCCAGAGCATGTCGCAGCTGGACGCGACCTACGGCAAGGACATTTCGCGCACCATCATCACCAACCACGCCCTGCAGATCATCTACGCGCCGCGCGAGCAGCAGGACGCCAACGACTACTCCGACATGCTCGGCTACACCACGGTGCGCAAGCAGAACGTCACCCGCGGCCGCGAGTTCTCGCGCAGCGAGTCGGAAGAGCGCCGCGCGCTGATGCTGCCGCAGGAGCTCAAGGCCATGGGCTTCGACACCGAGGTGTTCCTGTACGAAGGCATTCCGCACCCGGTGAAGTGCGACAAGATCAAGTACTACCAGGACAAGTACTTCACCTCGCGCCTGATGCCCAAGGTGAGCGTGCCGACCCTGAACATCCGGGTCTGAGCCGCCGCTAGGCCGCCGCCGCCGCACACCGGCGCGGCGGCTGCACGATCGCGGCCGCGGCGATACGATGTCCGTCATCGGCCGCCCCCGCGGCCTTCAGCGACCGAACCTTCCCCATGCAGAACCTGCGCATCTCCCTGGTCCAAGGCGCCACCCGCTGGCACGACCCGGCCGGCAATCGCGACTACTACGGCCATCTGATCTCCGGGCTGCGCGGCACCACCGACCTGGTGCTGCTGCCGGAAACCTTCACCAGCGGCTTCAGCAACGAGGCCATCGGCAATGCCGAGACCATGGACGGGCCGACCGTGGCCTGGATCCGCGAGCAGGCGGCCAAGCTGGGCGCGGCGGTCACCGGCAGCGTCCAACTGCGCACCGACCAGGGCGTGTTCAACCGCCTGCTGTTCGCCACGCCCGACGGCGAACTGCATACCTACGACAAGCGCCACTTGTTCCGCTACGCCCACGAGCACGAGCGTTACGCCGCCGGCCGCGACCGCCTCACGGTGGAGTGGAAGGGCTGGCGGATCTGTCCGCAGGTCTGCTACGACCTGCGCTTTCCGGTGTTCTCGCGCAACCGCTACGACGTCGAGCGCCCCGGCGCGCTGGACTACGACCTGCTGCTGTATGTGGCCAACTGGCCCTCGGCGCGCGCCTATCCCTGGAAGACTCTGTTGCGTGCGCGGGCGATCGAGAACCTGTGCTACGTCGCCGGCCTCAACCGCGTCGGCGACGACGGCAACGGCCTGCATTATTCCGGCGACAGCGCGGTGATCGACTTCCTCGGCCATCCGGTCAGCGAATGCACCGACGAGGAAGTGGTGTCGACCACCACCCTGCAGGCCGAAGAACTGGCCGCGCACCGCGCGCGCTTCCCGGCGATGCTGGACGGGGATGCCTTCGAGCTGAAGTGAACGGGCAGGGCATCGGTCCGCTGCCGCCCCAACGCTCCGCTTGATCCGCCCGCGCAGATACGCCGCCCCCTGTAGGAGCGGCGCAAGCCGCGACCCGGACCGCCGCCGCCTGCGCCGGTTTCGTGTCCTGCGCATCGACCCAATCCCGAACCCGCGCCGCAACGCGCCGATCCCGGTCGCGGCTCACGCCGCTCCTACCCCAAAGCGCGGCGCCACCGCTTCCTGTGGGAGCGCCGCAAGCCGCGATCGACGCAGCGGCGGACCGCCAAATAGCCGCGCCCACCCCACCGCCCATTCATCGCGACCTCACGCCACGCCCACGCCCCCATCCGCGTCGAGGGCTACACTGGTCGAGCCGCGCCCTGCGCGGTAACCGCACCCACGGATGCCGGCGCCTCGCGTCCGGCCGGCCCGGACCGCGGCGCCGGTTCCCCACAACGGAGGAGCCCGCCATGGCATCGCAACGGCTACAGGACTACCTGCATTCGCATCAGGTGGCCTACGACACCCTCGCTCACCCCTACGCCATGACCGCGCACGGCGCGGCCGTCAGCGCCGACATCGACGATCACGAGATGGCCAAGACGGTGATGGTCAAACTCGACGGCCGCCTGGCGATGGCGGTGGTACCCGCCGACGAATGGCTGCGGCTCACGCGCCTGCGCGAAGCCAGCGGCGCGCAATACGTGGCGCTGGCCAGCGAGGCCGAGTTCAAGGAACGCTTTCCCGAGTGCGAGGTCGGCGCGATGCCGCCGTTCGGCAATCTCTATGGGCTGGAGGTCTACGCCGCCGACAGCTTGGCCGGCGAGGAACGCATCGCCTTCAATGCCGGCAGTCATCGCGAGCTGATGCGCATCGCCTGGTCGGACTTCGAGCAATTGGTGCATCCGCGCGTGGCCGCGCTAACGCGCCACTGAAGCCGATCGCATGGCGATGTCTTAGGCGAACCGGGCCCGGCGCCGCCTGCCGTCGGGCCTGAGCGCCGCGGTCGCCGCGATCCATGCGCATGGCGCCATGCGGTGGCGGCGCTATCGCGCCCGCGTGACCGATGGCACTGTGCGGGCCTGCGGCCGATACCCAAACCTAGCCCGCCATCCCGCGCCGACCGTCGGGAGCGGGAACCATGCCATGCCCTTCCGCAAAGCCTTGCTCGGCCTCGCCGCCGCCGGCGCGATCGCGCTGAGCGCCTGCAGCGCCACCCGGCCCGCGGCGGTCCGATCCGCCGGCGCCGCCGAAAGCGCGCACCGGCGCGGCGAACTGGTGGAACTGGTAGCGCTGGAGACGCTGGACCGGGCGCAGCTGCAGCGGATCGCGGCGGAGTTCCCCGGCAAGATCGCGGTCGCCGGCGGCGCCCGGCTTTACCGTGTCGTCTACCGCAGCCAATACCGGGGACGGCCGGTGCTGGCTTCCGGGCTGTACTCGGTGCCCGACGGCATCGGGGCGTCGAAGGGGACGGTGCTCTACCTGCACGGCACCCAGATCACCCGCGCCGCGTCGCCCTCGCAGCCGCAGCGCGTCGACGGCAACGAGGAAACCGCGGTGTTCGCCGGCAACGGCTACGAGGTGGTCTTGCCGGACTACATAGGCCTGGGCGTGTCCAGCGAGCCGCAGGCCTATCTGATCGCCGCGGCCCAGGTCGACGCCTCGATCGATTTGCTGCGCGCGGTGCGCAGCGCCGCCACGAAGCTGCAGCGCAGCGGCTCGCCCTCTCTTTATCTGATGGGGTTTTCGCAAGGCGGGCAGAGCGCGGCAGCCCTGCATCGTGCGCTGGAGCGCGAGCCCCTGGCCGGCTACCGCCTGCGCGGCTCGGTCGGCATCGCCGGCCCCTACGACCTGCGCGCACTGGTGGTCAGCAAGATCTCGCCCGCGCACGCCGCGGCGCCGAACAACGCCGGCTATTTCGCCTTCATCGCCAACGCCTATTCGGCTTACTACGGACATGCCCTGGACGAAATCCTGACGGCCGAGTACGCGGCCGCCGTGCCCGCGCTGTTCGACGGCGGCAAGACTCCGCAGCAGCTCGCGCCGGTGCTGCCCGAGGACGCGCGCCGGCTGTTCCGGCCCGAATTCCTGCGCGCGCTGCAAGCCGATCGGGACAACTGGCTCACGCGTGCGCTGGACGAGAATCGCACCGATCGCTGGGCGCCGGTCGCGCCGTTCCGGATCTACTACGGCGACGACGACAGCGATGTATTGCCGCAGTCCGCGCAGGCCTTCCATGCGTACGCGAAAGCGCACGGCGGCAACGTGTCGCTGCACGCCCTGGGCGCGGTGGATCACTGGAACAGCGCTGCGCTGACTTACGCGCCGGCGCTGGCCTGGTTCGATGCGTTGAGCGTCGCCGAGTAGCCGCGTCGACGTGAGGTGCGGCGACCACCGCGGCATCGCGCAGCGGCAAATATCGCGACGCCAGCCTTGGATCCCTTCGCGATAAACGCGACGGGCCCGTCGGATCGTGCGCGTAGTTGGTAGAAGCAAATCCCCCTGAATCCCCCTTTCCCAAAGGGGGGCGAAGCGGGCGACGGGCTGGATCGCTGGAAGGCTGCGCGATCGATTCAATCCACCCGACGCAGCACCTGCGCCTGGCTGGCGCCGCGCTTATGGAAATAGACCTGTTCGGCGGCCCAGCGCAGCGGCGCGGAGTGCAGCAGCAGGTCGAAGGGCCAGTCGAATTGGAAGCGGTCGAAGGCCCAGCGCAGCGCGCGCTTGGTACGGAAGCGCGGCGCGCTGTCGATCGCCACCTGCTCCGGCGCCGGCCCGCCGCCGCGCAGGTGCGCGGCCAGGGCCTGGCCCAGGGTCCAGCCGTGGGCCCAGGCCGAATGGATGCCGCCGGCGGTCACCGGCGAGACGATGCCGGCCGCGTCGCCGGTCAGCAGCGCGCCGTCGCGCGCGAGCGGAAACACCGGGCCGCTGCAGGGAATCAAGCCGGCGCGGGTCGAGTCGGGCGTGTCGATGGGCAGACCGACCAATGTGCCGACGCGAGCCAGGAAGCCGTCGATGTCGGGCACGCGCGCGCGCTCGGGATCGTGGCGCAGGGCCAGGCCGGCTTGCACGCCGGTCGGATTCTGCGCGATCCAGCCGATGTAGCCCGGCGCGTAGCGCTTGCTGACGAAGCAGTGCAGGGCGTCGGGTTCCGGCAACTGCGCGCCGGCGAACTCGTACTCGATGCCGTACAGGAATTCGCTGACCCGGCCCAGGCCGGCGCGTTCGGCCACCCGCGATTTGGCGCCGTCGGCGCCGACCAGACAACGCGCGCGGCAGTGGATGGGCAGCAGCCCCTGCGACACGCCTTCGACGCGCCAGCCGTCGCCGTCGCGCTCGGCCTGGGTGAACGAGGCGCCCAGGCGCAGATCCACGCCGTTGCGGCGCAGTTCGTCGGCCAGCCAGCGCATCAGCCGCGGCGTATCGGTGGTGAGGAAGTAGTAGCCGGGCGCGTTCAGGGCCAGGCTCTGCAGGCGCGGCGAATACAGGCGCACGCGTTCGACGCGGTGCAGGCAGTCGCTGGGCGCGCGGCTCAGCCAGGTCTGTTCGGCGGCCTCCTTGACCACGATGCCGGTGGTGCGCAAACGCTCGCCGGGATCGCTCTTGCGTTCCAGCACGGTCACGCGCAGGCCCGCGCGCGCGGCCGCGAGCGCGCAGGCCGCGCCGGCGAAGCTGGCGCCGACCACCAGCACGTC
The DNA here is from genome assembly GCF_036697405.1 of Lysobacter sp. CCNWLW3. Lineage (NCBI taxonomy): Bacteria > Pseudomonadati > Pseudomonadota > Gammaproteobacteria > Lysobacterales > Lysobacteraceae > Lysobacter > Lysobacter sp. CCNWLW3. The sequence goes on along the minus strand of NZ_JBAHWA010000001.1, from coordinate 706,995 downwards.
GCAATCGTAGGAAGAGTCGTGAAGCGGCATGGCGGGCATCCGTATCGAAGGGCGCAGCCACTGTCGCGCCAGGCGATGAAGCCTGGATGGGGCGAATGTGAAGTCCGGCGCGCAGATCGACGTGTGCCGCGTCAGTCCTCGCTGGGGCGCCAACGCGACGTCGCCTCGCGGCTCTCGGTGCCGAGGGCGAGCCGCTGCCGACGCAGGGCTTTCAAGCCTAGATCGGCTCGCGCCAAGTCCAACAGTTCCGGCGAGGGCGGCCTCGCGCGATCGCGCATCAGCGCCTCGCCGAGGTTGCGCAGGATCTGCACCGGAGTCATCAGCAGACCGAACGGAAAGCCCCACCAGCCCAGGGCCGCCGAATAGCCCGCGTCCAGCAGGTTCGCGCGGATACCGCAGGCGCGGCAGCCAGGCTTGCTGGTCGTGCCCCAGCGGGTGATGAACAGCGCCGACCAGACGTGATAGGACCTACGCACCTCGACAGGCGAGCCCTGGCGTCGGCATTGCGGGCAGGGGCCGTGCTGCAGTGCCTGCGCGTGTCGATGGATGGCGTCGTCGTCGAAGTCCGCCGCGGCTTCCATGATCCGCATGTGATCACGGCAGCCGATGCTGCAAAAGGTCTGCTCGCCGTCGTGCACGGGCGCAATCCCGTTGGACTTGCCGCAGTGGTCGCAATCGTTGGTGACCCCGGTGCGGCGAAAGCGGTCCTTCTTCGCCTGTACCACCAAGGCCGGCAATTCGGTCTCCGATACGCCGCGTTCCTGCAACACGATCCGCAAGGCCGCGCGTGCCTCGTCGGTGAGTTGCGACGTCGCCAGACGATCGAGCAATTCGTAGTTTTCGAGCGCGCGGAAGCGCTCGACGAAATCCGCTTGCGTGTACATCCCGGCCCCCCTGCGACCGATTCCCCGCGCGAAGTATGCGGGCCGCGCGAGCGAGCGCAAAAGAAAAGGCGCCGAAGCGCCTTTTCTTCATTCACGGGTCGCCAGCGCTCAGCCGCGCGGACCGCGACCGCCGCCGGGGCGGCCGCCGCCGCGCGGGCCGCCGGGACGCGGGCCGTTGGCGTTCGGGCGCGCGCCGCCCGGGCGCGGGGCGCCACCGGGACGACCGCCGGGCTTGCCGCCCGGGCCGCCGGCCGGACGCGGCGTGCGCGGACGCTCGCCGTAGGGATTGAAGCCGCCGGGGTTGGCGTGGTCGGAGGGGAAGCTGGGCGCATTGCCGGGGTGACCGTAGGGACGCGAGCGCTGGCCCTGGCCTTGACCCTGACCGCCAACGCCGCCGCCGCGACGCTCGCCGTAAGGGCTATTGCCGCCGCCGCTGCGTTCGCCGCCGAAGCCGCCGCCGGGACCGCGCTCGGAGCGGCCCTGGCCGCCGCCGTAACCGCCGCCGCTGCGCGCGCCGCCGCCGGCACCCGCGCCGGCACGACCGCCGCCACCGCCGGGCTTGCCGCCGTAGGGCTTCTTGGGGCCGCGGCTGTCGGGATTGCGGTGACCGCTGGGGCCGGTGTCGACGCCGTCGGGCACGTACCAGGTGCGGAACGCGGCCGGGTTGCCGTCCGGCAAGGGCTTGGGCCCCTTGTCCTTGCGCTGCTTGAACGGCTTCTGCGACTGATTGGCCGCGGCTTCGCCGCTGACCGTCAGGCCGCCGTGCTTGCGCGGACCGCCGCGGCCGCGGCCGCCTCGATCCTCGCGCACGTGATCGAAACGGCGCAGTTCGCGACCTTCGTCGGCGGTGTTGTGGCCGCCCACGTAGCCGGGCGAACGCTCGCTGCCGGACAGGTGCACGGTGGACTTGGCGGCCTTGCGCTGGCCGATCACCGGCTGCAGCGTCAGCGCCGACGGGGTGCCGTCTTCCAGGCCCAGTTCGCCGCGCAGCGCTTCGACCTTGTCGGAGGCCAGTTCCTGCGATTGGCCGCGCAGCAGTTCGCGCGGCAGCGACACGCTGCCGTAGCGGATGCGCTTGAGGCGGCTGACCTGGCAGCCCTGCGATTCCCACAGGCGGCGCACTTCGCGGTTGCGGCCTTCCTTCACGACGACGCGGAACCAGTCGTGCGAATCGCTGCCGCCGACGCGTTCGATCTCGTCGAACTTGGCCGGGCCGTCCTCCAGCGAGACGCCGCGGGCGAGGCGGTCGACGATGTTGTCGGCGACCTTGTCCTGGCCTTCCGGCGCGCGCACGCGGCAGACGTATTCGCGTTCGACTTCGAACGACGGGTGCATCAGCGCGTTGGCGAGCTCGCCGTCGGTGGTCAGCAGGAGCAGGCCGGTGGTGTTGATGTCGAGCCGGCCGATCGCGATCCAGCGCGCGCCCTTGAGAGCGGGCAGGGATTCGAAGATGGTCGGGCGGCCTTCGGGGTCGTCGCGGGTGGTGACTTCGCCTTCGGGCTTGTTGTACATCAGCACGCGCGCCGGCTCGGTCAGCGCGCTGGCGACGAAGCTGCGGCCGTCGAGCTCGATCTTGTCGCCGCCCTTGATGCTCATGCCGACCTGCGCGGTCTCGCCGTTGACCTTGACCAGGCCGTCGGCGATGCGCTGTTCGAGCGCGCGGCGCGAGCCCAGGCCGGCCTGCGCCAGCACCTTGTGCAGACGCTCTTCCAGACGCGGCGCCTCGGTGGAGGCGGCGTCACCGCTGCGCTTCAATGAAAGCTTGCGGGGTTTGTGTTCGCTCATTTCTGTTGCTCCGGCCGGTCGTCTTCGGACTCGGCCTCTGAATTCGGAACGTGCTCGTCAACGGCCTGGGTCGCCGTCTCGACGGCGTGAGGGTCTTGCTCGTGATCGTTCGCGTCTGCCGCGCGCTCGCCCGGCGCGGCATCGGGGTCGTCCATGGGGACGGATTCGGGTTCTTGCCCGGCCTCGTCGGCGGATTCGCCGGCGTCGCCGTTGGTGTCGGTGCTGTCGTGTTCGTCGCCGGCTTCGCCGCCATCGTCGAGGTCCGCGGCCTGGATGTCGTTGCCATCCGTCGCGGGCTCGTCGCCGGCTTCGTCGCCGCCGACCTCGTCGTTGCCGGCCGCGTCCTCGTCGGCGCCGCTGGCGATGCCGCCGGCCTCGATCTGGCTGGGCGCGGGCGGGCCGTCGAACTGCAGCTGCGGTTCCAGCTCGCCGATGTCCTTGAGCTCCGACAGCGGCGGCAGCTCGTCCAGGCGCTTGAGGCCGAAGTAGTCGAGGAAGGCCTTGGTGGTGCCGAACAGGGCCGGCTTGCCGGGCACGTCGCGGTGGCCGACCACGCGGATCCACTCGCGCTCTTCCAGCGCCTTGATGATGTTGCTGTTGACCGCGACGCCGCGGACCTGCTCGATCTCGCCGCGCGTGATCGGCTGGCGGTAGGCGATCAGGGCCAGGGTTTCCAGGGTGGCGCGGGTATAGCGGGTCTGGCGTTCGGTCCACAGGCGCGCGACCCAGGGGTGCACGTCGGACTGGACCTGGTAGCGGAAGCCCGAGGCCAGCTCCACCAGTTCCACGCCGCGTTCCTTGCAGCCCTCGCGCAGGGCCTCCAGGGCCTGCTCGACGCTGTCGGCGGGCGCCGGCTGGTCTTCCGGGAACAGCGCGTGCAGCTGCGCCAGGGTCAGCGGCTGGTTGGCCGCGAGCAGGGCGGCCTCGACGATGCGGGTGATGAAATGTTGATCCATGGGGCGTGCGGGTTCTTACCGTTGGGTGCCTTGCGGCGGCGCTGCGGCGTTCGGGAGGCGGCGGCCGCCGGAAGCGCGCAGGGTCAGGCTCATGCGTTGGGATCGTCGTTGGCGGCGTGGTCGAACTCGCTGCTGAGCTCGATCTCGTCGGGGTCCTTCATCAGGGCCAGCGACTTGACGTAGATCGGTTCCAGCGGGCCTTCCTGCACGATCTCGATCAGTTGCTCCTTGGCCAGCGTGAGCAGGCCCAGGAAGGTCACCACCACGCCGAGCCGGCCTTCCTCGACCGTGAACAGCGACTCGAAGCGGTGGAACACGCCGTCGGCCATGCGCGTGAGCAGCTCGCCCATGCGCTGGCGCACGCTCAGCGCGTCGCGCTTGATCGCGTGCTGGGTGTACAGCTCGGCGCGCTTGAACACGTCGTGCAGCGCCAGCAGCATTTCCTTCAGGTCCACCGGCGGCGGCAGGCGGATCGAGGCGCGGTCGGGGACGAAGGCCTGCACCGGCACCGTATCGCGGTCCTGGCGGGGCAGGGCGTCGATGTCCTCGGCGGCCTTCTTGAAGCGCTCGTACTCCTGCAGGCGCCGCACCAGGTCGGCGCGCGGGTCTTCCTCGATGCCTTCCTCGTTGGGCGCGCGCGGCAGCAGCATGCGCGATTTGATCTCGGCCAGCATCGCGGCCATGACCAGGTAGTCGGCGGCCAGCTCGAAGCGCATCTCGTGCATGGCCTGGATGTACTGCACGTACTGGCGGGTGATGTCCGCCACCGGGATGTCCAGGATGTCCAGGTTCTGGCGCCGGATCAGGTACAGCAGCAGGTCCAGCGGGCCTTCGAAGGCCTCCAGGATCACTTCCAGCGCGTCCGGCGGGATGTACAGGTCCTGCGGAATCTGCAGCACCGGCTGGCCGTGGATCATCGCCAGCGGCATTTCCTGCTGCTGCGGGCGGCTAGCGGCGGTCGCGGCCGCGCCAGGATCGGCGGCGGGCGCGGTGTCGTCGGGCGCGGGCGATGCGGGCTCGACGCCGGCGGCGGAGGGATCCGCTGGGCTGGCGTTGGGCGCGCTCTCGTCGGGCAGCGCTTCGTCGGACACGTTTTCGTTGGTCATGCTGGGCCGGCCCCTCCGGGCCGTGGGTACTGCTGATGGCGACGCAACGAGCGCGGGGTTCGCGGCTCGGCGGCGCCGGGTGAAGACAGACCTCGGCAACCACATCCGCGCGCGACGATCCGGCACCGCGGGCGGTGCCTGTGGCCAACCGGCAACGGGTGCGGTCCGGCCTGGGACGAAGGCGAGGCGTAACTCAATAAAGTCGGAGCTGGGCCCGAACGGCTCGGCCCGTGCCGCGCATACCGCGTGGCGACGAAGTTCGAGAGGGTTGCGGGCGCGGGCCGGTGGTCTGCAGCGGTGCTGGGTCGTGGCGACGGCGTGGGGAACCTGTCGCGACGGGCCGCTGCGTCCGGCCTCGGGCGTTGAGACTTAGGGTAAGCGCTGGCGCCCGCAGTGTCCAGCGCCGGCCGGGAGGGCCGGCGCTGGAGATGCACGCCGGGTACTCCGGCGTTCAGCGGGGCGTGCGGGCTGGCCGGACGACTCGCGGGCCTGGCCGGGCCGGATCGCGCCCGCGCCGAGAGAGCGGCCCCGCCCGGGTGGGCGGGGCCGTTCAGGTCAGCGGAAGCCCGCGACCGTGGCCTTGGTGTTCACCAGCACACGCTGGTTGTCGCTCTGGGTCGCGGTGCCCATCGGCACACCGCCATAGCTGATGCTGGGGTTGGACCAGTAATTGATGCGCGTGCAGCTGGGGCTGCAGTTGTAGGCCATGATCGTGCGCCAGCGCGTGCCGGTGGCCGGCTGATAGCGATAACCGTGGCCGTAGGGGTAGGGGCTGGTGGACGGGTCGGTGGCTGGGTCGTGGCGCGCGCTCTGCAGGTGCCCGATCTCGTGGGCGAAGCTGTAGTAGCCCGTCGCGCAGTCCCAGTACACCGATGCGAACGCGGTGGCCGCGGTCGAGCCGATGCCCGAGGCCAGCCCGCAGTAGGAGCTGTTGTTGAGGACGATCACGCCCACGTCGGCCGCGCTGCTGTTGCGGATGGTGTGGATGTTGTCCATGTAGCCGTCGCTGGTGCCGCGGAAGCGGGCCAGGTCGGTGCTGAAGTTGCCCGACTCGGTGTAACTGGTGGTGGAATAGCTGGCCAGCACCAGGTTGATGCCGACGTTGCTGTTGACGTAGCCCTGGTTGGACTCGGCCACCGCCAGCTGGATCAGCGACTGCATGTTGCCGCCGTAGCCCGTCACCGCCTGATTGGTCGCCACCACCATCACCCGGATGGTCGCGGTCGGCCCCGGCGGGATGCCGAGCGCGCCGACCCGGCCGTCGTCCGCGGGCGCGGCCATGCGGATGGTCGGCAGGCGGTTGTGGTCGTTGGGATGATCCGCCGGCAGGCGGCTCTCGTCGATCTCGACGATCGCGTGTTCGCCGCCCGGCAGCGGACGCACGCGATAGAGCTTGCCGTTGCTGCGCAGGGTGCCGGTGACGGTGTCGCCGCTGCGCACCAGGATCGCTGAGTTCAGCGGATCCACGCCCGACAGGGTCTTGGCGCTCACGCGCGGGCCGAAATTGCCGTACCACACGGTTTCGCCGGTCTGCGTGCGTTCGACCTTGTTGCGGTTGGCGGTCAGCACGCGGCCGTCGAGTTCGATCTCGATCTGCGTCGCGTCCACGGCGCTGGCGTCGACCTGGACCAGGCGCACGTTGTTGGTCGAGGCGCTGGACAGCAGGCTCTCCAGCGCGGCTTCGTTGGCGGCCTTGGCCAGGGTGGCGGTGCTGCTCACCAGCGGCTTGCCGGCGGCAACCGCGGAACCTGCGAGTATCATGCTCACGATCGCGGCCGTGGCTTTCACGGAATTCGACTTCATGTCACTCCTCCTGAGTAGATGGCGGCGGCGCCGCCGAATGAAGATGTCCCGATGGTCACGTTCCCCTGTGCGGGACCCGCGATTAGGACGCGATCGCCCTGTGTTCATGCAATCGGGATTTCCCTCAATTTGCTGAACCCAGAACCCCGCATCACGCTTGGAGGTTGACCGGAATCACATGTGGTATCTCATCGAAGGGTATGACGGCAGCGACGTGCTGCCGCAACGTCTGGCGGCACGCCCCGACCACCTCGCGCGCCTGCACGCGCTGCGCGACGCCGGCCGGCTGATGCTGGCCGGCCCGTGTCCGGCGATCGACGCCGAAGACCCCGGCCCGGCCGGTTTCAGCGGCAGCCTGATCGTGGCCGAGTTCGAATCGCTGGACGCCGCCCGCGCCTGGGCCGACGCCGACCCCTACGTCGCCGCCGGCGTCTACACGCGCGTGGACGTGCGCCCGTTCAAGCGGGTGCTGCCGTGAGCGCCGGCCCGCTGCCGCGCGAGCAGCGCGTCGAAGCGATCCGCGCCAGGCTGGAAGCCGCGCTGGCGCCGGAATCGCTGGCGGTGGTCGACGACAGCCACCGCCACGCCGGCCACGCCGGCGCCCAGGACGGCCGCGGCCACTACAACGTCGAGATCGTCAGCGCCGCCTTCGCCGGCCTCAACCCGATCGCCCGCCACCGCGCGGTGTACGCGGCGCTGGGCGAGATGATGATCACCGACATTCATGCACTGGCGATCAAGGCGCGGGCGCCGGGTGAGGGCGCTTGAGCCCCGCGTGATGTCGCAGTGCAGCATGCGCCAACGGCGGAATCCCTTGTTCCTGCAAGGATTTGCGTCAGATGCCGAATTCGATAACGCGAACTTTACACTCGTGTTTGAAAACGTTTACAGTCGGCCCCGCATCCCAGCCGCGGAGGGGCGGTTCAGGGCGTGACCAGCGTAACCATCAAAGATGTTGCGAGAGTGGCCCAGGTATCGGTGGCCACCGTATCGCGGGCACTGAACGGACACGGCAACGTGGCCGAGGAAGTGCGTCGCCGCGTGCTGGCCGCCGCCAACGAACTGCGCTACACCCCCCACGCCGCCGCCCGCAGCCTCAGCAGCCGCCGCACCCAGACCCTGGGCGTGGTGCTGCCGGACCTGCACGGCGAGTTCTTCTCCGAACTGGTGCGCGGCATCGACCAGATCGCGCGCGAGCACCGCCTGCACCTGCTGGTCTCCAGCTACCACGGCCACCCGGAAGAGCAGGGCGCCGCGCTGCGCGCCATGCGTGGCCGCGTCGACGGCCTGCTGGTGATGTCGCCGTTCGTGGCCGCGCCCGGTCCGCTGGCCGAGGAACTCGCGCCGACGCTGCCGACGGTGCTGATCAATACCCAGCACGCGACCGCCGGGGTGATCTCGCTGGGCGTGGACAACTACGGCGGCGCGGTGGCGATGGTCGAGCACTTGGTCGCCTCCGGCCACCGCCGCATCGCCTTCATCGCCGGCCCCAGCGACAACTTCGACGCCCATGAGCGCCTGCGCGGCTACCGCGACGCGCTGCAGCGCCTGCTGCCGGACGCCGAGGAGTGGGTACTGCCGGGCGACTTCGACGAGGCCTCGGGCCATCGGGCCGGGCTGGACATCCTCGGCGCCCAGCAGCGTCCGGACGCGGTGTTCGCGGCCAACGACATGATGGCGCTGGGCTGCCTGTTCGTGTTCGCGCAGGGCGGGGTGGACGTGCCGGGCGAGATCGCCCTGGCCGGCTTCGACGACATCCCCCTGGCGCGCTACGTCCACCCGACCTTGACCACCATGCGGGTCAACATCGCCGAACTCGGCGCCCGCGCCGCGCGTCTGCTGCTGACGCAGATCGCCGGCGAAGCCCATGCGGACGAGGGGCGAGAGGCCCTGCGTCCGGAACTGATCGTGCGCGCCTCCAGCGCGTCCGCGGAAAGCAAGCGCAGCGGAAGCGCGTGACGACCTTTTTTTGTGTGTCGATGTAACCGTTTTCAACCAGCTCGAATGCTTCTTGGAGAGAGGGAAAGCATATGAAGCCGTATCAAGGTTCCACCCGTCGGCCCACGCCGAGATTGTTAGCCTGCGCCCTGGCCAGCTGCCTGGCGATGGCCGCCCCCGCCGCCTTCGCCCAGTCCACCGCCGCCACCATTCGAGGTCAGGTGACCGTGGATTCGGCGCCGGCGACCGATGCGAAGGTGACTGCGACGAATGTCGCGACGGGCCTGACCCGCAGCGTGCAGGCCACCGCCAACGGCGGCTACGCCGTGGCCGGCCTGCCGCCGGGCACCTATCGCCTGGACGTGACCGCGGGCGGACAGACCAACTCCCGAACCATCACGGTCCAGGTCGGCCAGACCGCCACCGTGAACCTGTCGACCGGCGGCGTGGCGGAATCCGCACCCGCACCCGATGCGACCAACATCGACGCGGTGACCGTGACCGCTGCGCCGGTGTTCGAGACCAAAACCTCGGAAGTGGCGACCTACATTAGCCAGCAGCAAATCGAAGCGCTGCCGCAGACCTCACGTAACTTCTTGGCGTTCGCGGATATCGTGCCGGGCGTGATCTTCGATACGAAGCCGGACGGCTCGACCCAGTTGCGTAGTGGCGCTCAGAGCGCGAACGGCATCAATGTCTTCATCGATGGCGTGGGTCAGAAAGGCTATGTACTGAAGGGCGGTATCGGCGGTCAAGATACGAGCCGAGGCAATCCGTTCCCGCAGTTGGCGATCGGCGAGTACAAGGTCATCACCTCCAACTACAAGGCCGAGTACGACCAGATCAGCAGCGCAGCAGTAACGGCCGTCACTAAGTCGGGTACTAATGAATTCCACGGAGACTTCTTCTGGGATCGCTATGCCACACCCAGTTGGCGCGCACCCACGCCAGCGGAAGAGAGAACCGGTCGAAAAGCGCCCTCTGGAGAAACGCAGTACGGCGCGTCCTTCGGCGGCCCAATCATTCAGGATCGCCTGTTCTTTTTTGGTACCTATGAGAACAAGCAGTTCGATATTCCCCAAACGATCAGCGCAGGATCATTGGAGACTGGCTACACGGTTACTCCCGATTTGGCTGCGCTGACCGGTCCTACTTCGGCGCCATTCGACGAGGATCTTTGGTTCGGAAAGTTGACCTGGCAGCCAGGCGATGATCACTTGTTCGAGTTCTCGGTCAAGAAGCGCGACGAGAGCGAGATCAAGGGCATCGGCGGCCGCGACACCGAGGGCTACGGCAAGACCAACAACAACGAGAGCACCCGTTACGATTTGCGCTACCAATGGAGCGGCATCAATTGGCTTAACGACGCCCACATCACATACGAGGACGAGGCCTTCAATCCGCGTGCGATCACGTTGGCACCTGGTTTTCTGATCCAGAACCGAAATCGCGGTGCCGTACTGAACGTCGGTGGCGGTCAGGACTATCAAGACAAAGGCCAGAAGGGTTGGGGTTTTCAGGATGACTTGACCTTCAGTGGTATCGAAGGCCACACGATGAAGATGGGTTTCAAGTACAAATCTGTCGAGATCAACGCTTTCGAGCAGCAGCCCTACAATCCTCAGTACTCGATCAATCTTCCGGCCAATATCGATGCAGGTCGCAATTCGCTGGCGGCGTTCCAGCCGTACCAAGTGCGTTTCGGCGCACCGTTGCCCGGCGTCGGTGATCGCAACATCACCTCGGAGAACAAACAGTACGGCATCTACTTCCAAGACGATTGGGAGGTGAATGAGAAGCTGACGCTGAATCTGGGCTTGCGTTACGACTACGAAACCACGCCCAGCTACGAGAATTACGTGACTCCGGCCAATCTGGTTGCCGCGTTGCGTTCGTGGTCGAACATTCATAACGCGAACGTGGACTACAACATCGAGGACTACATCAGCACCGGGAATAACCGGAAGGCGTTCAAGGACGCCTGGCAGCCGCGCTTGGGCTTCTCCTATGACTTGTTCGCCGACCAGCGTCACGTGATCTTTGGCGGCGCCGGCCGCGCTTATGATCGCAATCTGTTCGACTACATCGCGTTGGAGCAGTCAAAGAGCACGTTCCCGTCGTACACGCTACTGTTCAATACGCCCGGAAATCCCTGTGCGGTCAACAACACCACGTGTTTCGCATGGGATCCGAAGTACCTGAATCCGCAGGAGCTGTATGCGCTGGTTGCGGCCAATCCGAACCGTGGTTCCGAAGTTAACCTGATCAACAACGACATCAAGGTGCCGTACTCCGATCAGTTCAGCCTCGGCATGCGGAACACGATCGCCGTGTTCAACCAGGACTGGAATACCTCGGTCTCGGTCGTTCACATTCGCAGCCACGACGGCATCATCTTCTCGCTTGGTAACCGCTATCCCGACGGCACCTTCTACGCTCCGGGTCGCACGTTCGGCGGTGCACCGTTCGGGCAGCCGATTCCTGGCTTCGGTTCGTTGATCAAGGCCGACAACGGCGTCGAAACCCGCATGAATCAACTGTTGTTGTCGGCGGAGAAGCCGTTCACGGCGGAATCTCCGTGGGGCGTGACACTGGCTTACACCTACACAGACTCGGAAGAGAACCGCATCAATGCGGCCAACTCCGACGAACATTACGTGTTCGACTATCCGAACCTGGACGACCACCCCTGGGTTCCGTCGATCGGCATCGCCAAGCACCGCTTCGTAGGTACCGGCATCTACTCGAATTGGGGCCTGACGTTCTCCACCAAGGTGGTGGTGACGAGCCCGGTCGCCAAGGATTCGCTGAACTGCATGGCGGCCACTTTGCCTGGCCAGGACGGATGCGCACACGGCACGTTCAAATCCGAGTACTTCGACGATGCCAAGTTCTTCCAGTGGGACATCGCTGTCCAGAAGGAGTGGGATACCGGAACCGATCTGAAGGTGCGTGTGCGAGGCGATATTCTCAACGTCACCAACCATCGCAACTGGAGCGGGTTCGAGACCTTCCGCGGCATCAACGGCGTGGAGAATCCGAATTTCGGTAACCACAACGACGACATCACCGGTTACACCCGCACCTTCAAGCTCTCCCTCGGCTTCAGCTGGTAACCCCCGTCCGCCTGCCGCCCCGCAACGGGCGGCGGGCGAGGCGTTGCAATACCCACACCCCCATTCGCGGCCGCGCTTCGGTCGCTCCCGTCAACACAGGCCCTCGTTTCATGTCGTCAGCCGCTTCCGCCCCGCGTTCCCTGATCACGATGCTGCTGGTGGCGTCGCTGAGCTTCTTCGCGGGTTGCCAGCGCCAGGAAACCCAGACGTATCCGATCGCGCCTGCGGGCCCCGTCGAGGTCGAGCCGCTCAAGGCGACCAAGATGGAGTTGCCGCCGCTGTTCCGCGACATCGAAAAGCGCACCTTTCAGTTCTTCTGGGACACCACCAACGAGCAGAACGGGCTTACGCCCGATCGCTTCCCCTCGCGTCCGTTCGCTAGCATCGCCTCGGTGGGTTATGCGCTCACTGCGTACCCGATCGGCGTGGAGAACGGCTGGGTCAGCCGCAGCCAGGCGGTCGACCGCACCTTGTTGACCTTGAAGTTCTTCCGCGACATGCCCTCGGGCCCCCAGAAAACCGGCAAGGGCAGCTACAACGGTTTCTACTACCACTTCCTCGACATGCAGAAGGGCCAGCGTTACGACAGTTGGGTCGAGCTGTCGAGCGTGGACACCGCGCTGCTGATGATGGGCGTGCTGTTCGCGCAGTCCTACTACGATCGCGACGAGGCGCGCGAGAAGGAGATCCGCGACATCGCCGACACGCTGTACCGCCGCGTCGACTGGACCTGGCTGCAGAAGAACAAGCCGCTGGTGTCGATGGGCTGGTTCCCCGAGAGCGGCTTCATCAAACACGACTGGACCGGCTACAACGAGGCCATGCTGCTGTACGTGCTGGCGCTGGGTTCGCCCAGCCATCCGGTCAGCCCGGACGCGTGGACGGTGTGGACGCGGACCTACAACGATGTCTGGGGCGTCTACCAGGGCGAGGAGTTCCTGGCCTTCGGCCCGCTGTTCGGCCATCAGTACAGCCACGTCTGGATCGATTTCCGCGGCATCCAGGACCAGTACATGCGCGAGCGCGGCATCGACTATTTCGAGAACAGCCGCCGCGCCGCCTACGCCCAGCGCGCCTACGCCATCGCCAACCCGATGAAGTGGGAGGACTACGGCCCGGAAGTCTGGGGCCTGACGGCCAGCGATGGGCCGCAACAGACCCTGCAGGAATACCGCGGCGAGCAGCGCCAGTTCCGCCACTACTCGGCGCGCGGCGCCGGCCTGCGCGAAAACTTCGACGACGGCACCATCGCCCCGACCGCGGCGATCGCCTCGCTGCCGTTCGCGCCGGAGATCGTGATCCCCAGCACCGTGGCCATGCACGAGCGCTACGGCGAGTTCCTGTACTCCAGCTACGGCTTCCTGGATTCGTTCAATCCCAGCTTCAAGTACGACATCCCGCTCAAGACCGGGCGCGTGGTGCCGAACCAGGGTTGGGTGGCCAGCGACTACATCGGCATCGATCAGGGCCCGATCCTGGCGATGATCGCCAACTACCGCAACGACTTCGTCTGGAACGTGATGAAGCGCAATCCCTACATCCGCTCCGGCCTGGAACGCGCGGGTTTCCAGGGCGGTTGGCTGGAACCGCCGAAGGCGCAGGCCGACGGCAAGGAAGCGCTGCCGGAGACCGCGCCCAAGCCGCAGACCCAGGCCGAGAAGGATGCGGCGACCGCGCGCGCGCTGGGCGAGGCGGAGTCGCGCGCCGGACGCGCCAATGAGGCGCAGGCGCCCAAGCAGCAGCCGGACTAAGCTGCGCCCATGCTTATCGCCCCCGCATCCCCCGATCGCCAGCCGGCGCCGCGCGCATCGCGCGCGCGTACCGGCCTGGCCGCGCTGCTGCTCCTGCTCGCCTGCCTGCTGGTGGCGGCCTGCACGCGCCAAGGCGACGGCCGCGAGGTGGTGCGGTTCTGGGCCATGGGCTACGAGGGCGAAGTGGTCGCCCAGCTGATTCCGGAGTTCGAGCGTCTCAACCCCGGCATCCGGGTCGAGATCCAGCAACTGCCGATCATCTCCGCGCACGAGAAGCTGCTGACCGCCTTCGCCGGCGATTCGCTGCCCGACGTGTGCGCGATCGGCAATACCTGGATTCCCGAATTCGCGCTGCTCAACGCCCTGCAGCCCTTGGACGCGCGGATCGCGGCGACGCCGTCGCTGGCCGTGCAGGACTACTTCACCGGCGCCTGGGACAGCGGCGTGATCGGCGACCAGGCCTATGCGGTGCCGTGGTACGTGGAGACGCGGCTGCCGTTCTACCGCCGCGACATCGCCGAGCGCGCGGGTATCAAGACGCCGCCGCAGACCTGGGACGAATGGCGCCAGGCGATGGCCGCGATCAAGCGCGAGGTCGGGCCGGAGCGCTACGCGATCCTGCTGCCGCTCAACGAGCCCGAGCCGCTGCTGAACCTGGGCATCCAGTCGCCCGATCCGCTGCTGCGCGAGGACGGCCGCTACGGCAATTTCCGCAGCCCGGGCTTCAAGCGCGCGCTGGCCTTCTATCGCGAGATGTTCGACCGGCGCTGGGCGCCGCTGCTGAGCAACACCCAGGTCGCCAACGTCTGGAACGAATTCGGCCGCGGCTACTTCAGCTACTACGTCAACGGCCCCTGGAACATCGCCGAGTTCCGCAAGCGCTTGCCGGAGCAGGTGCAGGGCGATTGGATGACCATGCCCTTGCCGGGCGAGCACGGCCCCGGCGCCTCGGTCGCCGGCGGCGCCAGTTTCGTGGTGTTCCGCGGTTCCAAGCGCCAGGACGCGGCCTGGAAGCTGGTCGAGTACCTGTCGCGTACCGAAACCCAGATCCGTTTCCACGGCCTGACCGGCAACCTGCCGCCGCGCCGTAGCGCCTGGAACGCACCGGCGCTGACCCAGGACCCGTACGCACGCGCCTACCGCGACCAGCTCGAGCGCGCGCGGCCGACGCCGAAGGTGCCGGAGTGGGAGCGCATCGCCATGGAGATCAAGCTGGTCGGCGAGCAGCTCGCCAACCGCCGCCTGAGCGTGGACGAGGCCGCGGCGGAACTCGACCGCCGCACCGACAAGATTCTGGAAAAGCGCCGCTGGATGCTCGACCACCAGGCCGCGGCGCAGGCGGGGTCAGGGCGATGAAGGCTTCGACCGCCGGCTGGGTGTTCGCCGGCCCCGCGCTGACCGTGATCGGTCTGTTCTTCGGCCTGCCGGTGCTGGCCGCGCTCGCGCTCAGCCTGACCGACTTCGACATCTACGCGCTGTCCGACATCGGCAACCTGCGCTTCGTCGGCTTCGACAACTATCTCAATCTGCTGCAGAACCCGCTGTTCTGGCGCGCACTGGGCAACACCCTGTACTTCGTGGCGGTCGGCGTGCCGCTGTCGATCGCGGTGTCGCTGGGCGCGGCGCTGCTGCTGCATTCCAAGCTGGGCTACCTCAAGCCGTTCTTCCGCACCGCCTACTTCGCGCCGGTGGTGACCACGGTGGTCGCGGTGGCGGTGATCTGGCGCTATCTGTTCCACACCCGCTACGGCCTGGTGAACTGGGCGCTGTCGGGCCTGGGCATCGATCCGATCGACTGGCTGGGCGATCCGACCTGGGCGATGCCGACCATCATCCTGTTCGCGGTGTGGAAGAACTTCGGCTACAACATGATCATCTTCCTGGCCGGCCTGCAGGCCATCCCCGAGGATCTGTACGAAGCCGCGCGCATCGACGGCGCCTCGCCCTGGCGGCAGTTCCGCCACGTGACCCTGCCCATGCTGGGACCGGTGCTGGTGCTGGTCGGCATCCTGACCCTGGCCGGCTATTTCCAGCTGTTCGCCGAGCCTTACGTGATCACCCAGGGCGGCCCGCTGCAGAGCACGGTCAGCGTGCTGTACCTGATGTACGAAGAAGGCTTCAAGTGGTGGAACCTGGGCAACGCCTCGGCGGTGGCGTTCTTGCTGTTCGTGCTGATGACCGCGGTCACCAGCGGCCTGCTCTGGTTCGCGCGCCGCAAGGGGGTGGAGTGATGAGCCCGCGTCTGGCCCGCGCCATCATCAACGGCCTGTTGGTCGGGCTGGCGGTGCTGAGCCTGGCGCCGCTGCTGTGGATGCTGTCGGTGTCGCTGATGCAGCCCGGCGAGGCGGCCAGCTTCCCGCCGCCGCTGCTGCCCGCGCATCCGACCCTGGGCAACTACCACGAGCTGTTCGAACGCATCGGCATGGGCCGCTACCTGTTCAACAGTTTCCTGATCGCGGCGATGACCACGCTGATCGCGTTGCTGCTCAACACCATGGCCGGCTACGCCTTCGCCAAGCTGCGCTTCGCCGGGCGCGAGCGCGTGTTCCGCGCCTTGCTGGCGGCGCTGGTGATCCCGGCCCAGGTCACGATGATGCCGCTGTTCCTGATGCTCAAGCAGATCGGGCTGATCAATACCTACGCCGGCGCGGTGGTGCCGGGCATGGCCGGCATCTTCGGCATCTTCCTGGTGCGCCAGTACGCGCGCTCGATCCCGGACGAACTGCTGGAGGCCGCGCGCATCGACGGCGCCGGCGAGTTCCGGATCTTCTTCCAGATCGTGCTGCCGGCGCTGAAGCCGATCCTGGTCACCCTGGCGATCTTCAGTTTCCTGGGCGCCTGGAACGATTTCATGTGGCCCTTGATCGTGCTCAGCGACAACGGCCTGCAGACCCTGCCGGTGGCGTTGGCCTCGTTGTCGCGCGAGCACGTGCAGGACAACGAACTGATGATGGCCGGCTCGGTGGTCACCGTGCTGCCGGTGCTGCTGCTGTTCCTGGTGCTGCAGCGCTATTACCTGCAGGGCCTGCTGGTGGGCAGCGTCAAGGGCTGAGCGGCCGATTGGATGAGGAGCGGGATGTTGGCGAGTGCGGCGCGGTTTAAGAGCGAATCCCCCTCAATCCCCCTTTTGCAAAGGGGGAAGACCAGCTCGGCTCCATCGCAAGCGCCGGCATGCAGCGCGGCTTCTTGGGGGAAGACCGGCGCGGTGTCGCAGCAAGCACAGCCCCCCGTCGTCAACGCCGCCGTCCCCCTTTTGCAAAGGGGGAAGACCAGCTTGGCTGCATCGCAAGCGCCGGCATGCAGCGCGGCTTTTGGCGGGAAGACCGGCGCGGTGTCGCAGCAAGCGCGGCCCGCCGTCGTCAACGCCGCCGTTCCCCCCTTTGCAAAAGGGGGGCTAGGGGGGATTTGCTTCGCGCTCCTGCTCCTGATCAGTCTCCCGACCAAGGCCCAACCCCGTCTGCTGGATAGCTTCGAATCCACCACCCCCTGGACCGTGGTCACCTCCAACCAGGTCAGCGGCCAGCTGCGCATCGCCGAGGGCGCGCAGGGCAAGGCGCTCTGCCTGGACTACGACTTCAATGGCGTGTCCGGTTACGTCGGCCTGCAGCGTGCGCTGCCGATGAGCTATCCGGACAACTACGCCTATTCGTTCCAACTGCGCGGCGACTCGCCGGTCAACGATTTGCAGTTCAAGCTGGTCGAGGACAGCGGCGACAACGTCTGGTGGGTCAACCGGCCCAAGTATGCGTTCCCGAAGCAGTGGACGCCGGTGGTCTACAAGCAGCGCCACATCAGCCGCGCCTGGGGCCCGGCGCCGGACCCGACCCTGCGGCGCAGCGCCAAGCTCGAGTTCACGATCTACAACAGCAGCGGCGGCAAGGGTTCGGTGTGCTTCGATCAGCTGACCTTTGAGCCGCTGCCGAAGGACGACGGCGCGCCGCTGACCGGCCGCGTCGCCGCGACCACCAGCGCCGAAGGCAGCCGCGCGGAATACGCCGCCGACGGCAATCCGACGACCGCCTGGCACGCCGGTTTCGCGACCGATCCCGACCCGGCCCTGACCTTGGACCTGGGCCGCAAGCGCGAGTTCGGCGGTGTGGTGCTGCGCTGGTCCGATCGGGAGTACGCCTCCGATTACCGCCTGCAGCTGTCCGACGACGGCAAGCAATGGCGCCAGGCGCGCAGCGTGCACGGCGGCGATGGCGGCAGCGATTACCTGGCGCTGCCGGAGTCGGAAGCCCGCTACCTGCGCCTGTTGCCCGAGAACGGCCACGGCTTGGGGTTCGGTCTGGCCGAATTCAGCGTGCAACCGCTGTCCTTCGCCGCCACCCATAACGACTTCGTCGCCGCCATCGCCAAGGACCAGCCTCGCGGCCGCTACCCTCGCGGCTTCACCGGCGAGCAGCCGTACTGGACCATCGTCGGCGTCGACGGCGGCCAGGATCAGGGCCTGATCTCGGAAGACGGCGCCATCGAAGTGGGCAAGGGCGCCTTCAGCCTGGAGCCGTTCGTGATCAGCGACGGCAAGCTGTCGACCTGGGCCGACGTAAAGACCGGCCAATCGCTGCAGGACGGTTATCTGCCGATCCCGTTGGTGCAGTGGACCCATCCGGATTTCGGCCTGAGCATCACCGCCTTCGCGCAGGGCACGCGCGAGCGTTCGCGCCTGTACGGCCGCTACCGCCTCAGCAACCCCACCGCGTCCAAGCGCCGCTACGTGTTCGTGCTGGCGGCGCGGCCGTTCCAGGTCAATCCGCCCAGCCAGTTCCTCAACACCATCGGCGGCGTCAGCGCGATCCGCAGCCTGCGAGCCGATGCGCAGGGCTTCGGCGTCGAGGGCCCCGAAGGCGCCGCGACGGCACGCCGCGTGCAGGCGACCGCGGCCGACGCCAGCGCGGTCGGTCCTTTCGACGGCGGCGAGATCGTCGCCCGGCTCGCACGCATGCCTTGGGAGCAGGATTGCGCGAACTGCACGCCACAGGGCGAGATCCTGCGGCGCCTGGGCGGCGGCACCGCGACCGAGTTCCAGAACGACGGCACCGGCCTGGCGTCGGGCGCCTTGTTCTACAGCGTCGAACTGGCGCCGGGCGAGAGCCGCGAGTTCGGCTGGAGCAGCGCGCTGTCGGGCCCGGACAGCGGCGCCTTCGCCGGCGTCGAGGAACTGGCCGCCACTCAGGCGCTGGTGGCCCAGCAATGGCGCGGCAAGCTCGACCGCGTGCGTATCTCGGTGCCGAAGCAGGGCCAGCACGTCGTCGACACCTTGCGCACGGGCTTGGCGCACATGCTGATCAGCCGCGTCGGCCCGCGTTTGCAGCCGGGCACGCGTTCGTACTCGCGCGCCTGGATCCGCGACGGCGCGATGATAGGCGAGGGCCTGCTGCGCATGGGCCGCGAGGACGTGGCCGAGGAATTCCTGCGCTGGTACGCGCCGTACCAGTTCGACAACGGCAAGGTGCCGTGCTGCGTGGACGACCGCGGCAGCGACCCGGTGCCCGAGAACGACAGCCACGGCGAGCTGATCTTCACCGTCGCCGAGGTCTACCGCTACCGCCGCGACCGCGCCCTGCTCGAGGCGATGTGGCCGCATGTGGCGGGCGCGGTGAAGTACATGGACGAGCTGCGCCTGAGCGAGCGCACCGAAGCCAACCGCGCCCGCAATCCGGCCTTCTACGGGATGATGCCGGCCTCGATCAGCCATGAGGGCTATTCGGCCAAGCCGATGCACTCGTACTGGGACAACTTCTGGGCCCTGCGCGGCTACAAGGACGCGGTCGAGATCGCGCAGTGGCTGGGCAAGGACGACGAGGCCCGGCGCATCAAAGCCTCGCGCGACCAGTTCCGCGACGACCTCTACGCCTCGATCGCCGCCGCCACCCGCGACCGCGGCATCGATTTCATTCCCGGCGCGGCCGAACTCGGCGACTTCGACGCCACCTCCACCACGATCGCGTTGGCCCCGGGCGGCGAGCAGGGCCGCCTGCCCGAAACCCTGCTGCGCAACACCTTCGAGCGCTATTGGAAGGAGTTCGTCGACCGCCGCGACGGCCGCCGCGAATGGAAGGACTACACGCCCTACGAGCTGCGCACCATCGGCAGCTTCGTGCGCCTGGGCTGGCGCGGGCGCGCGCACGAGGCGCTGGACTTCTTCTTCAAGGACCAGCAGCCGCGGGCCTGGAACCAGTGGGCCGAGGTGGTCTCGCGCACGCCGCGCAAACCCTTCTTCGTCGGCGATCTGCCGCATGCCTGGGTCGAGTCGGATTACGTGCGCTCGGCCCTGGACCTGTTCGCCTACACCCGCGACCTCGACGAGGCGCTGGTGATCGGCGCGGGGCTGCCGGCGGATTGGCTGGACGGCGAGGGCGTATCGGTCGAAGGCCTGCGCACGCCGTATGGCGAGCTGGCTTATGCGTTGCGCCGCGAAGGCGAGCGCGTGCAGCTGACGCTCAAACCCGGCCTGACCCCGCCCGCAGGCGGCGTGGTCCTGAGCTGGCCGTATCCGCAGCCCCCGGGCGTCACCCGCATCGACGGCCGGCCGGCGCAGTGGCGCAACGGCGAGCTGCGCATCGAGCGCGTGCCGGCGACGGTGACGATCGAGCTGGAGCAGTAGTCGGGGCGACGTCGCCACCGGACTTGCGTCACCGCCCCTGTAGGAGCGACGCAAGTCGCGGCCCGCGCAGGTGGCCGGAGCTTCGCGGTCGCGACTTGCGTCGCTCCTACAAAAGGCTGTGCGTCGCCCCCAACAAAAACGCCGGGCCTGCGTACAGGCCCGGCGCGGTGCCGGCGAGGGGAGGGCCGGCGCGGGGGAGGGGCTCAGGCGGCCAGGCGTTGCGGCGCCAGCGCCGGGATCGCGGCATGGGCGGCGGCCAGCGCATCGGCGCGGTGCTGCGGCGAATACGCCACGCCTTCGGCACGCACGAACTCGACCTGGTCGATGCCCAGGAAACCGAACACCTGGCGCAGATAGGGCTCCTGGAAGTCGGTGGGCGCGCCGGTGTGGATGCCGCCGCGGCCGGTGGCGACGATCACGCGCTTGCCCTTGGCCAGGCCTTCCGGGCCGGCTTCGGTGTAGCGGAAGGTGCGGCCGGCGACGGCCACGCGGTCGATCCAGGCCTTCAGGGTCGAGCTGACGCCGAAGTTGTACATGGGCGAGCCGATCACGATCACGTCGGCGTCCAGGAACTGCTGGATCGCGCGTTCGCCCTCGTCGGCCTCGGCCGGATCCGCCTTGGCCAGGGTGCGGCCGGTAAGATGCGGGATCGGCTCGGCGTCCAGGTCGCGGTACTGGACCGACAGCGCCGGGATGGCGTCCTGCCAGCGCGCCACCACGGCCGCGCTAAGCTCGCGGGTCACGGAATTGGCGCCCAGGGCGCTGGAATCGATGTGCAGGAGTTTCATGGCTGGCCTCGGTGGGCGGTGGCGGCAACGCCGCGTTGAGGCACACTGTAGGTTGTTGCAAAAATAGGATAAAGCTGGTTTACTATCACTTACTGTTCTGAATTCGGAACTAATGCCATGCACGATCTCAACGACCTCTACTACTTCGCGATGGTCGTCGACCACGCCGGTTTCGCCGCCGCCGAGCGCGCCCTGGGCATCCCGAAATCGCGTCTGAGCCGCCGCATCAGCCAGCTCGAGACCGACCTGGGCGTGCGCCTGCTGCAGCGTTCCACGCGCCGCTTCGCCGTCACCGACGTCGGCAACAGCGTCTACCGCCACGCCCAGTCGATGCTGGCCGAGGCGCAGGCCGCGCGCGAAGTGGTGGACCGCCTCAGCGCCGAGCCGCGCGGCGTGATCCGGGTCAGCGTGCCGGTCGGCCTGGCCCAGCAGCAGTTGCCCAAGCTGCTGCCCGAATTCCTGGCCAAGTACCCGCAGGTGCGCGTGCAGCTGCACGTCAGCAACCGCCGCGTCGACATCATCAACGAAGGCATCGACGTCGCCTTGCGCGTGCGTTCCAAGCTGGACGACGACGGCAGCCTGGTGATGCGCAGCTTCGGCCAGATCCAGGAACTGCTGGTCGCCAGCCCCAAGTACCTGACTCGCATGGGCCGCCCCAAGAACCCCGACGAACTGGCCGACCACGTCACCCTAAGCATCAGCGAGGACGACGCCCGCCAGCGCTGGGAGCTGCACGGCCCCGACGGCGAAGTGCGCCGGGTCGAGCTCAAGCCGCGCGTGATGGGCTTCGATTTCCCGATGCTGATGGCGCTGGCCGAGCAGGGCGTGGGCATCACCCTGTTGCCGGAAACCGTCTGCGCCGAAGCCGTGCGCCGCGGCGAGCTGGAAGTGGTGCTGCCGAACTGGCGCCTGCCGCAGGGCATCTTCCACGCCGTGTTCGCCTCCCGACGCGGCTTGCTGCCGGCGGTGCGCGTGTTCATCGACTTCCTGGCCGAAAAGGCCCCGTCCCTGGTCGAGTCCGCGCGCCTGCAGTGCAGCGACATCAAGGGCGCCCCATGCCCCGACGGCGTCTCCAAGAACGACGCCAAGGCGCGCAGCAAGACCGCGGCGTGAGAGAATCCCGCGGCGCCGCCGGCCACGCCCGGCGCCGCGACCCCGCTACGGAGAGATGGCCGAGTGGTTTAAGGCAGCGGTCTTGAAAACCGCCGAAGGGTTAAACCTTCCGTGGGTTCGAATCCCACTCTCTCCGCCATGCTGTGGCGTAAATCTTTGTTCTATAAGATTTATCTGATTCTCGGCTTTTGAGGTAAGGGGAGCCTGAAGCATGGAGTGCCGACATGCTTCTATCGAATCTCCTGCAAGTTTGGCGGTACCCGTGAAGGCTCGCGTATAGATCTCTTGTACGGGAGACTTTGCCTGCCGGCGCCGAAGAGTTGCGTTCGCGACTTCCAGCAAGGAGCCTCGACCCATGCCTATCGCCTGTCGAATCGCAGTCGTCACGAGCAGCCTCTTGCTCATGCTGACCCATGCTCCGCTGCTGCGAGCCCAGGACGTCCTGGGCAAGGGAGGCGGGCTGGATGCGGGGCCCTTGTTCGATGAACTCGCTCGCATGGATAAGGCGCTGTTCGATGCCTCGTTCGTGCTATGCGATGCGGCCAAGGCCAATGCGATCTTTACCGAGGACGTCGAGTTCTATCACGACAAGGACGGCCTTTCGTCCGGCGAGCAAGTACGCGAGAACACCCGTCGCCTCACGGCCTCGTGTCCAGGCAAGCACGGCGTTACCCGGACCATCGTTCCGGGCAGCCTGCGGGTGTATCCGATCCAGGGCTACGGCGCGGCGCAGGTCGGGGTTCATCGCTTCGACGAACGCGGCGCGGCGACCAGCACGCTGGCCCGGTTCGTCAGCGTGTGGCGGTTGCAGGACAAGACCTGGCGCCTGGCCCGCATTCTCAGCCTCGACCATGAAACCGTCCCGGCCGCGGGAGCCGATCGCGACTGAGGCGCAGTAGGCGGACCGCCGCGTCGAGGCATTTCGCTTCGCCCTCGCGGATCGGCAGAGGCCTACTTCGCCAACATTCACCGACTGCCGATGACACAGGCTGCTAGGCTGCGGCTGGTGGCTCCGCGCTATATGCGCGATGCAAGGCTTGCATGAAGATCGGCGCTTCCGACAGCGAAGTGGGACCGATGCCGCTCACCGCGATTCCCGGCGTCCACGAGTTCATGACCGCAGCGCCCGCGAAACCCGATAGATCGGCCATCCGTACTTCCTGGGAACGTTGCGGCACGCCGAGCCCTTGCAGCTGCCGGCGCACGATGCCCATCGTCGTGCCGATCAGCATGTCGGCGATCGGCCACACCACGGCTTCGCCGTCCCAGAACGCCAGGTTCCAGATCGTGGCTTCGCTGAGGCGGCCGTGACGGTCGACGAAGGCGGCGTCGTCGAAGCCTTGTGCGACGGCCTCGCGCAGGTAGTGGGTTTTGGCGACTTCGCCTACGTGCTTCACGCTGGCGAGCGGGCGTTCGTAGTCGAACCTAGCGAGGCTTAGCGGGCCCGCAGGGCCGGTGGCGGCGGGGCTGGTGCGGATCAGGACTTCGGGCTCGATGTCGGCACCGGCTACGACGAATTCGCCGGCCGGCGAGTAGACCGTGGCGGTCAGCGAGAGTTCGGCCGGGCCGGCTGCGATGGCGCTGCGCAGGTAGGCGCGGATGCGCTCGTCGGGCAGGGCGCGGTCGTACATGCGCATCGATGCGGAACGCAGGCGGTCCAGGTGCAGGTCCAGGCCGCGGATCTTGCGGTCGCGGACTTGCATGGCGGTGAAGTGGGCGTGGCCGGCGAAGGCGAGCGGGGCGAGGGCGTCGGCGCTGGCGTCTTGGCCGTTGCGTTGAGTGACGAAAGCGGGTGAGGCGGTAGGCATGGCAGGCGCTCCAAGGAGGGGGCGCTGCAATGCAAACGGGGTAGCAATGCAGCGGTTCGATGGGGGCGACTATCCGCGCTAGTTTTGGTGTGGGGAAACGAATGTTTCTTGCAAGGCTTCAAGTTTTTCTTGAAGTTCGGAGTCGTCGTAACCGGAGGGCGTGGTCGCGGCTTGCGCCGCTCCTACAGGGGGCAGTTGGAGCGGTGAGGAGAGGACGGTCGGCGAGGCCGATTCAGTGCGCGATCGCGGCTTACGCCGCTTCCACAGAAAACAGTGGCGGCGTGGGAGGCTGGGCTGGCGACGTGGATCCGGTGGCGCGGTCGCGGCTCGCGCCGCTCCTGTTCCTGGATAGCTTTAGCGGCGACGTTGCGGGTGCGGCTATTTGCGGATATCGAAGCCGGGGTTGTCGTTGATCGAGCCGTCGGGTTCCAGCACCGCGTAGCGGCCGTCGGCGTGGAAGACCACCGGGATGGGCTCGCGGAACAGCGGGCGGCGCACGAAGCGCAGGGACCAGCGGAAATGCTCCAGCGTCGCCAGGGCGGCGAGTTGTTCGGGCGTGAGGCCTGAGCGCAGTTGCTCGTCGGTGGGCTCAGCGCTACGGCGGCGGTCCTTGTCCGGCATGTGGTGCGGCCCCGTGTGATGCCTGTCGTGGCGGGCGGTGTCGTGTCCCGGCACAGGATAGTGGGTGAAACGTGCCGATGGTGTAGCCCTGGCCGGCATGGAAGCATGGAATCGGCGGCGACGCTGCGAGATTGCGTAAAAGTTGTGACCTGAATCCTCAATCGATGCGCCTTCATCCGGGTGGGCCGGATCAGAGCTGGAACGCGACCGCGCGCACCGCGCCTTCCAGCAGGTCGGCGCCCATGCCGGCCGGGCGTGGCGCGTAGGCCTGCGATTCGTCGCGGCGGGCCTGGATCCAGTCCGCGAGCCAGTCGATCTCCTGGCGGCCATAGAACAGCACCGAGGCCTCGTGATTGAGGAACAGGCTGCGCAGGTCGAGGTTGATCGAACCGCACATGGCCAGGTCGTCGTCGAACACCACCGCCTTGGCGTGCAGCATGCGCGGATGCAGCCAGAAGCGCGCGCCGGCGGCGGCGAGTTCGCGCATGGAGCGGCGGCGGGCGAGGTCGGCCAGGCGGTGGTTGGAGCGCGCCGGCAGGACGATATCGACTTCGATGCCGCGCAGCGCGGCCAGCTTCAACGCCAGCTGCAGGCCGTCGTCGGGCACGAAGTAGGGCGTGACCGCGAGCAGGCGGCGACGCGCGCGAAAACCGCCCGCGAGCAGCAAGGCCTGGGCGCTGTCCTCAGGCAGCTCCGGGCCGCTGGGCAAAAATTGGGCGGCCGCGGTCGGGGCTTCGGACGGTTCGGGCGATGGCGCGGCCGGCGGCGGTTGCGGCTGGTGCCGGGCCTTGCGCCAGTCGCGTTCGAAACGGTCGGCGGCATCGGCGGCGACTCGGCCGTCCACGGTGAACGACAGGTCCAGCCAGGCCGGACGCCGCGGGCGGTCGAGGAAGTATTCGGCGGCCAGATTGCGGCCGCCGCTCCACAGGCGCTGGCCGTCGGCGATGGCGAGCTTGCGGTGATTGCGCAGATTGCGCGGCGCGCCGTCGGGGCGTTCCAGCAGGGCGCGGAAGAACGCGATCTCGGCGCCGCTGCGGCGCAGGGCACGCAACGCGGCGCGGTCGCTGCGCAGCGAGCCGACGCCGTCCAGCAGCAGCCGCACGCGCACGCCGCGTTGTCGCGCGGCGGCCAGGGCCTGCAGCACGCCCGCGCCGACTTCGTCGCCGCCGAGGATGAAGCTGCACACATCCAGACGCTCGTGCGCGCCGCCGATCAGGGCCAGCACGGAGGCGAGCGCGGCCGTGCCGTCGGCGTCGAAGCGGGTGCTGGCGCTGGCCGGCGTCGGCAGGCCCAGCGAGACCAGCAGTTCGGCGGCCCAATGCGCCTGCGGGCGGGTTTGCGCGCGCAGGTGCGCGCGCTCGCGCGTGAGCTTGCGGCGCCCGAATGCGAGGTAGAGCGGCAGGGCGACGTAGGGCAGCAGGGCCAGCGCGATCACCCAGGCGATCGCGGCCGCGGGCGCGCGGCGTTCCTGCGCGACGCGCGTGGTCAGCACGTAGATCAGCACCGCCAGCGCGGCGGCGGCCAGGTGCGCGAAGGTGCCCGTCAGCCAATGGAACATGCGTCTGCCTCGGCGCGAGCGCCGCGCCGGCGAAGGCCGGCGCGTGCGCGTTGCGGGCAATGTACACCGGCGCGTCGCGCCGCCGCGTCAGCGCGGTTCGAACAGCGCGTTGATCTGGGCGTAGGGCATGGCGGCGGCGGAAAGCGGCGCGGAATCGCCGTCGCGGAAGAAGCCGGTGGCCAGTTCGGCGGCGCGTGCGAACAGGGTCTGGGACAGGCCGGAGCCGGCGCTGAGACGGCGCACGCCCAATCGCGCCAGTTCCGCCGCGGCGGGCAGGCCGGGGCGCGCGAGCACGTTCACCGGCAGCGGCGTGCCGGCGACGACGACGGCGATCTCGGCCGATTCCTGGATACCGGGCACGAACAGGCCGTCGGCGCCGGCGTCGCGGTAGAGGCGTGCACGCGCCAGGGTCGCGCCGACGCGCTCGCCTTCGGGCGCGAGGCCGCGCAGGTAGATGTCGGTGCGCACGTTGACGAACACGTCGACGCCGGCCTGGGCGCAGGCGCGCTTGATCTGCTCGAGCTTGGCGCACAAGGCTTCGGGGCTGCCGGCGCCGTCTTCGAGGTTGATGCCGACCGCGCCCAGCGAGCCCAGACGCGCGATGGTGGCGCCGACCGCGATCGGATCGTCGGAATAGCCGCCTTCCGCGTCGACGGTAAGCGGCACGCGGATCGCGCGCGCGATGCTTTCGACCGCGGCGTACAGACGGTCCAGCGGCAGGTAGTCGCCGTCGGGGTAACCGTTCGCCCAGGCCAGGCCGGCGCTGGTGGTGGCGACGGCTTTCGCGCCCAGGCTTTCGATCAGGCGCGCGCTGCCGGCGTCCCAGGCGTTGGCGAGCAGGAGCAGGCCGTCCTGGTGCAGGCGGCGGAAGGTGGTGGCGTGGTCGGTCATGCGAGGCTCCGGGGGAGAGGGGATGCGGCCATGCTGACAGCTCGGCGCGATCGCGACTCGCCGGATTCGGACAGCGCCGTGGCGGCGGCGTCGCGATATGCGCGGCGGCGGATCGAGTGGCGCGGATTCGGATGGCGCAGGCCACGATAGCCTGCGCACCGTCGCTAGCGTGTGCGGCGTTTGCGAATTCGCCGCGGCGATTGCGATCAGCGCCCGCGGCGGATCGCGCCGCGAGCCCGCAGACGTTACGGCGCGGACTGCGCGTCCCAGCGGCGCAGCGCGCGTTCGACCGCATCGACGCCGCGCGCGGCCGCGACCGCGTCGATCTGGCCGACGGTGTCGGCGTCGCTGTGGATCACCTGCATCACTTTGGGCATAGGCTTGGGCTTCTTGCCGGCGAAGGCCTCCAGGGTCAGCGGAATCTCGTCGGCGCCGAGCAGCGAGTACGACACCGCCGGCCAGCCGGCCTTGAGGAAGGCCAGATGATCGGACGGCGGATACTTGTCGCCGGCGGACAGGCCGAGCCCGGTCTCGTCGCTGGCCGCGCGCGAGGCGGCGACCAGCGGCTGGTTCGGATCGGGCGTCATCAGCCACAGCGTGTCGCCCCAGCCGAACACGTCGAAATTGACGTACAGCGCGGGCTTGAGCTTGCCGTCGGCGACGTAGGCCTTGGCGCCGAGCAGGCCGCGCTCTTCCAGGTCCCAGAACGCGACCGCGACGCGATGGTGCTGCAGCGGTTCGCGCTTGAAGCGTTCGGCCAGGGCCAGCACGACCGCGCTGCCGGAGGCGTTGTCGGTCGCGCCGTGGCCGGCCTCGACCTTGTCCGAATGCGCACCCAGCAACAGCAGCGGCGCGTCGGCGGCGCCGGCGACATCGGCCAGCAGGTTTTCGCCGCTGTACTCGCCGCTGCTGAACGGCACGCCGCGCCACTGGATGCCCAGGCCGTGCAGGCGGCGTTGGATCACCGCGCGGCGATCGCCCGCGGCGGCGCTGCCGGACATCGCCTCCACGTCGGCCAGCCAGCTGGCGGCGGCGGGCTGGCTGGCGGCATCCACGCTCGGCGGTGGTGTCGCCGGCGTGATCGGCGCGGTTTGTGCGCACGCGGCGATCGCGAGACTGAGGGCGAGGACGACGAGACGGGTTTTGTGCGGCATTTGAGATCCTTTGCCTAACGAATTTGCTGGAGTTTGCACAGCGGCGGAATTGATCGAATGTGCCAAAGGTTCGCGCCTGCTTGCGTGCTCCGCGGGCGCCGCGTAGCCTCGTTCGCGGCAGGCCGCCGCGGCCGGGGACAGCATGACGATACGCGTTTACCTTGTCGACGATCATGCGCTGGTGCGAACCGGCATGCGCATGATCTTGTCGGCGGAAACCGACATCGAGGTGGTCGGCGACGCCGAGAGCGGCGAGATCGCCTTGCCCGAAATCCGCAAGCTGCGTCCCGACGTGGTGCTGTGCGATCTGCATCTGCCCGGCTACAGCGGGCTGGAAGTGACCGAGCGCGTGATCATCGTGTCGGTGCTGGAGGACGGGCCGATGCCGCAGCGCCTGCTCGCGGCCGGCGCCTCGGGCTATGTCAACAAGGGCGGCGACGCCGCCGAGCTGTTGCGCGCGGTGCGCGAGGTGTCGCGCGGCAAGCGTTACCTGGCGACCACGATCGCGCAGAACATGGCCTTGGCCAAGGTCGACGGCGGCGCCTCGCCGTTCGACGAACTGTCGCCGCGCGAGATCGAGATCGCGCTGCTGCTGGTGCAGGGCCTGCGCCAGGAAGAGATCGCCAAGCGTCTTAGCCTCAGCGCCAAGACCGTGAACACCCACAAGACGCGTCTGTTCGCCAAGCTGGCGGTGGCCGACACGATCGCGCTGGCGCGCCTGGCCGGCCAATACGGCCTGGCCGATCCGGCTAACGCGTTGTAAGGCGAGTGGCGGTTACGGCGGCACGGGCCCGCCGCTCATGGTTCGACAGGCTCGCCACGAACGGCTCAAAGAGCGACGACGCAACTCTCTCTTCCTCCCCCTTTGGAAAAGGGGGATTGAGGGGGATTTGCTTTTGCACCTGCGCGGGCCTGCCGCTCATGGTTCGACACGCTCACCACGAGCGGCTCGGAAGGCCCGGCGAATTCCTGTCCGGAGGTCAGCCCCCCAAAACGGAAACGGGCCGCATTGAGCGGCCCGTTCCCTGACGCATTGCGAGCCCAGCCGATCAGGCCTGGCGGTCGCCTTCCTTGGGCTCGTCTTCCGCATCGGCCTGGCCTTCGACCGCGGCGTCGGCCGGAGCCGGTGCCGCCGGGCGCTGCGGCTGCGGCACCGGGTCGAACAGGCTGGCGGTGTGCGGCACCGACGGCGCGGCGTCGCTGCGCTTGTCGGCGTCGATCGCGACCGGCGTTGCGGCGGCGTCCAGTTTGGGCTCGACCGGCGGGACCACCACCGGCGTCTCGACCACGGTCTCCTCGACCGGTACCGGTGCCGGCACGAGCTCGTCTTCGACCACGACCGGGGCCACGACTTCGGGCTCGACCACGACGGCGGCGGGCGTCACCGCGGCCGGCTCGTCGGCCTTGGGCGCGGCCGGCTGGGCGTACTGCGGCGCAGTCACGACCGGCGCGGGCGCTTCGTAGGCCTTCGGCTCGTAGGCCTTCGGCATTTCGTCAGCCTTCGGAGCCTCATAGGCCTTCGGCGCTTGGTAAGCCTTAGGCGCTTCATAGGCCTTCGGCGCTTCGCTGACCGCGTCGGCCTTGCGGCTGGCTTCCACTGCGGCGGCCGCAGGCGCGATCGCTTCCGCGGCGGCGGCAGCCGGCGTCGGCTCCACGACCGTTGCGCTGGCGGCCGGGCTGGCGGTGGCCGGCTCGATCGCCGTCGGTGCGGCGGCGGCCGGGGCTGCCGGCGTCGGCGCGCCAGCCTTCGGCGGCACCGGCTCGAGCTCGTCGGCGGGCAGGTCGAAACGCGCGCGTCCGTGGATCTCGGCCGGCTTGCTCTCGGCGGCGAACGAGGGCGCGACCGCAGCGGCGGCGGCGACCGGCGCCGCGTTGGCGACGGCGGACGCAGCGGAAGGCGCGGCGGCCGGCTTGGCCGGAGCCGAGCTGTCGTCGTCGAAGTCGAACTCGGGCTGCGAGCGGTTCGCGGCCTCGACCGCGGGCGCGCCCGGCTCGTCGCCGGCGTCGTCGTCTTCGTCGTTCAAGACGTCGTCGTGCAGCTGCGACTCGCCGGCGGCGCCGGCTTCGCCCGCACCGCGACGACGGCGGCGACCGCCGCGACGGCCGCGACGGCGGCGACCGCCGCCTTCGCCGGCGGCGTCGTCGGCCGCGGCGCCGTTCTCGTTGCTGGTGTTGACGGCGGCTTCGCGCTTGATGGTTTCCTCGGCGGCCACGGCTTCGCCGGTCGCGGCTGCGACGGCGGGCAGGGCGGCGGCGATCGCGGCTGCGTTCAGCGCTTCGGTGTCGGCCTTGGGCGGCTGCGGAGCGGCCGGCTTGGGCTCGCGCGGCGGACGCGGGGCGTTGTTGGCCTGCGCCTGCTGCTGGGCATGGCCCGCGCGCTGCTCTTCGCCCTGCGGCGGCAGCGGCTTGGGCGGCTTGGGCTGCTGGGCCTGCTGCTGCTTGGGCGGGTTCTGCGGCTGCTGTTGCTTGGCCGGCTGCTCCTGCTTGCCGCGGTTGGCCTGCGGCTGGCCGCCTTGGGCCTGCTGGGCCTGCGGCTTGTCGCGGCGCTGCTCGTCGCGGCGGCCGCCGTCGCGGCCGCCCTTGCCGTTGCGGCCTTCGTTGCGGCCGTCGCGGCGCTGGCCGCCGTTGCGGTCGCCGCGCTCGCTGCGGCCGCGGCCGTCCTGCGCGCGCGCGGCCGGAGCCGGCGCGGCCGGGGCAGCGGGTTCGCCGCCGCGGAAGAAGTTGAGGATGCGGCCGAACACGCCGACCTGCGGCGGCGCCACCACCACCGGCGCCGGCACCGCGAAGGCGGCCACGGCCGGCTCTTCGCGCGGCTCGCGCATCGGCGCGGGCTGGGCCGGCTTGACGTTGGTCACCATCGGCGCATCCGGGATGTTCAGATGGGCCTTGGTCAGGGCGTGGGTCGGCAGCTTGCGCGGGGTGCCGCGCTGGTAGCTGGGCTTGCTGGACTCTTCGCCCAGCTCGTTCTCGCGGATGCGGGTGACCTCGTAGTGCGGGGTCTCCAGCTGGTCGTCGGCGACGATCACGATCGGCGAATCGTGGCGCTGCTCGATCTCGCTCAGGGCGCGGCGCTTTTCGTTGAGCAGGTAGTTGGCGATCTCGGTCGGCGCCTGCACCAGCACCTGGCCGGTGTTCTCCTTCATCGCATGCTCTTCGGCCACGCGCAGGATCGACAGCGACAGCGACTCGACGCTGCGCATGCGGCCGTGGCCGTCGCAACGCGGGCAGACCAACTGGCTGGACTCGCCCAGCGAGGGGCGCAGGCGCTGGCGGCTGAGTTCGAGCAGGCCGAAGCGCGAGATGCGGCCGATCTGGACGCGCGCGCGGTCCTGCTTGAGGGCGTTCTGCAGCTTGTTCTCGACCTCACGCTGGTGGCGGTTGGACGACATGTCGATGAAGTCGATCACCACCAGGCCGCCGAGGTCGCGCAGGCGCATCTGGCGCGCGACCTCCTCGGCCGCCTCCAGGTTGGTGTTGAACGCGGTTTCTTCGATGTCGCCGCCCTTGGTGGCGCGCGCCGAGTTCACGTCGACCGCGGTCAGGGCCTCGGTCTGGTCGATCACCAGGGCGCCGCCGGAGGGCAGGCGCACGGTGCGCTCGTAGGCGTTTTCGATCTGCGATTCGATCTGGAAGCGGTTGAACAGCGGGGTATCGTCGCTGTACTTCTTCAGCTTGCGCAGGTTGTGCGGCATGACCTGTTCGACGAAATCGCGCGCTTCGGCGTACATCTCGTCGGTGTCGACCAGGATCTCGCCGATGTCCGGACGCATGTAGTCGCGCAGGGCGCGGATGATCAGGCGCGATTCCTGGTAGATCAGGAACGGCGAGGGCTTGCTCAGGGCGCCCTCGGCGATCGACTTCCAGACCTGCAGCAGGTAGTCCAGGTCCCACTGCAGCTCTTCGGCGTCGCGGCCGACGCCGGCGGTGCGGATGATCACGCCCATGTCGTCGGGGATGGCCAGCTTGTCCATCGCCTCCTTGAGGGCGGCGCGGTCGTCGCCCTCGATCCGGCGCGAGACGCCGCCGGCGGTGGGCGAGTTGGGCATCAGCACCATGTAGCGGCCGGCCAGGGAGATGAACGTGGTCAGGGCGGCGCCCTTGTTGCCGCGCTCTTCCTTGTCGACCTGGACCACCACTTCCTGGCCTTCGCGCAGGAGTTCGCGCAGGCCGGCCTTGTTATGGTCGACGCCGGCCTGGAAATAGTCGCGGGAGATTTCCTTCAACGGCAGGAAGCCGTGGCGCTCGGCGCCGTATTCCACGAACGCCGCTTCGAGCGAGGGCTCCAGGCGGGTGATGCGGCCCTTGTAGATATTGGACTTCTTCTGTTCCTTGGCCGGTTGTTCGATGTCGATGTCGTACAGGTTCTGGCCGTCGACGATTGCGACGCGCAGTTCTTCCGCCTGCGTCGCATTGATCAGCATGCGCTTCATTGTTGCGTTCCTCGCGCGCTCTACCGCGCGGAACGCCATGGCGTTTCGCTATCTGGGAACCGAAGCCCCGCCGTCGCGGCCTGTACGCAGCAGGGCGGCGAACCGCTCTGCGCCCGGCGCGCGCCGGCGAAACTTCCACTACCAGCGCTTCTACACCACGGCACGCCGCGGGAGCGCTTGTTTCTTTGTTGCCTGACTTTCGGACCGGCGACGCGAACGTCGCTCGGGGCGGGGGCCCGGCGGCGGCCTTCGGTCTGAACCTTGGCGCCGCACGGGTCGTGTTCATCGCGATGGCGTCGCCCCTGCGGGAGAACCACCGGGCGAGGGCGGGTTCCGCCGGACCGTCGCTGCTAACATGGCTACCCCGTGGGCAGTGGTTAGACGCGGACCGGAATCGCGAGGAGGGGCTTTCGGCCCAATCCTGCGGTCATGCCCTTCTGGCGCGACCTGCAGGACAACTCCCAGCGAAATCAAAACCTTATCTCGCGTCGCGAGTGTAACAGATAACGCTTTCCGGATGACCTCTCCAGCCAACACCGCCACGGGCCCCGGGGCCCGCACTATTCGTGTGCCAGACGACCGTGAAGGTCAGCGGCTCGACAACTTCTTGCTCGGCCAGCTCAAGGGAGCGCCCCGTTCATTAATTTATAAGCTGGTCCGCTCGGGTCAGGTCCGGGTCAACGGCGGCCGCGCCAAGGCCGAGCGCAAGCTCGAGGCCGGCGACGAGGTGCGCATTCCGCCGGTCCGTCTCAGCGAGGTCGGAGAAAAGGCTTCGCCGCCCAAGGGCTTCATGGACGCCCTGGACGCGGCCATCGTGTTCGAGGACGCGCGCCTGCTGGCCCTGAACAAGCCCTCGGGCGTGGCCAGCCACGGCGGCAGCGGGATCAGCTTCGGCGCCATCGAGACCCTGCGCGCGCTGCGCCCGGGCCAGACCCTGGAGCTGGTCCACCGCCTGGACCGCGACACCTCGGGGCTGCTGATCGTGGCCAAGAAGCGTTCCGCCCTGACCGAGATGCAGGCCCTGATGCGCGAGGACGGCGGTATCGCCAAGCGCTACCTGGCCTTGCTGACCGGGCGCCTGCCCGACGGGGTCATGAGCGTGGACGCGCCGCTGCACATCGGCCTGCGCCAGGGCGGCGAGCGCCACGTTCAGGTCCACCGCGACGGCAAGGCCTCGCTGAGTCACTTCAAGGTGCTGGAGCGGCGCGGCGGGCAGTCCTATTGCGAGGTCCGGATCGAGACCGGCCGCACCCACCAGATCCGCGTCCACGCCCAGCACATCGGCCACGCCGTGGCCGGCGACGACAAGTACGGCGACCCCGAGGCCAACAAGCGCCTGCGCGACCAGGCCGGGCTGCGCCGGCTGTTCCTGCATGCCTCGACCCTGGAGTTCGCGCTGGACGGCGGCCGCGAGCCGTATCTGTTGAATGCGCCGCTGGCCCCGGAGCTGATCGAGGTGCTGGATCGCTTGGCTTGAGCGAGCGGGTCAGTGGTCCGCCAGGGAGTGATGCGCCTTGGCGGCCAGGTAGCAGTCCACGCACACCATCGCGACGGCGTTGAACGCCAGGAAGGCCTCGGTCATACCGCCTTCCTCTTCGAATTTGGCTTCGCAGGCATGGCACCAGGCCTGAAGGTCGTTCGGGTCGCCGCTGTTCTCGATGAATCCCGCGCGGGGGCGGTCGCTGCCGCCGAGCATGTGACCGCAGACCACGGTGGCGATGCGCTGGCCATGCTCGCCGCAATTGAGCATTAGCGGTTCGGTGTCGCTGCTCATGGTCGTCTCTCTTCGCTGGTAGCGTTCCCTCGACGCGCCTCGATCGGCGTGGCGCTGCGGCGAGGCGTGGCGAAGCCGAGGTGGCTGAACGTCGCCGTCCGCGTGGTGCGTGGCCGGCGGCGCTTCAGCGCACCTCGAATTCCTGGTGGCCGCGCAGCTCGCCGTCGATCAGCACGTCCAGCGCGTAGCGGCCCGGCGGCAGCGGCTTAGGCGTCGCCACCTCGACGGCGCTGCGGCGCTCGCGTTCCGACCGTGGCAGCGCGCGGCGCTCCTCGTGGATCAGGGCCTCCGACTGCGGCGGTACGGCGAGGCGGCGCCATTGCAGCTGTGCTTCCAGCGCGGCGGGCACGTACAGCTCGATGCGCGCACTCACCGGCGCCACGGCTTCGGTGTCGAACAGGGTGACGTCTACGCGCCGGCAGTACTCGCGCGGCTGCTGATCCAGCACGAACTCCACCGGCAGGCGGACACGCGAGGCGACCGGCTCGCCGTTGACGATTTCGGCCTGCCAGCGCGCCTTGCGCACCGCTTCCATCGCCGCGCGGTCGAGTTCGCGGCTGCGCGTGCTGCGTTCGACCTCGACGTCCTGCACCTGATCGTCGGCGCCGATGGTGACGATCAGGGTCACGGTCCCGTGCACGCCCAGGCAGACTTGGTCGCGCGGATAGGTCGGCATCACGCTGGAAAGCGCGGCGACCGGGCGCTGCGGCTTGCCCGGGTCGATCGCGACCGGCGGTGTCGGCGGCGGTGGCGGCGGGGTCGGCGCTTGCGCGTTCGCGCCGTGGGCGAGCAGGGCGAACGCGAGCAGCGCCGCGGAGCGGAGCGGACGAACGGACATGGTGACGAGATCTCCCCGGAACTCGTGGCGGGACGGCGGCGATGATCTCGCCGATGAAGAGGCGCGGGCTCCGGCGCCGGTACGGCCTTGCGGCGGGCCGTGCGCGTTGCGCGCCGCACGGCCGCTTGCCCGGGCTGGCGCGCGGCCCGGGCTCAGAGCGTGTTCTTCTTTTCCTCGTCGTACACGAAGCACGACTCCGGACGCACCGCCGGCGGGGCGAAGGTCACAGGCACCTGGATCGAGACCGGCGTGGGTTTGCCGCCGCGGGTGGCGGCGCGGAAGGTCCAGCCGCGCACCGCCGCGACCGCGGCGTCGTCGAGCTGCTTGGTCTTGCTGGTCTGGACGATGCGGATGTCGGTGGGCTTGCCTTCCACGCCGATGGTGACCTTCAGCACGACCTGGCCGCCGATGTCCTCGCAACCCAATTCCATCGGATAGGCGGGCGGCGGCGTGTTCACCGCGAGCGGCTCGGTCGAGCGCACGATCGGTTCCTCGGCGGGCTTGTGGCAGGCGGCGAGCAGCGTGCTCAGGGCCAGCGCCGCGGCCAGGGCGCGCAAAGGGATGAGGCGGAACGGGGCTGGGCTGGTCATGGCGGCGGTCAACCGGTGAGGGCGTCGGCTTTGGCGGCGCAGATGAAGTCGTTTTCGCTGAGCCCGCCGACGTCGTGGGTGGAATAACGCACCACGCAGCGGTCGTAATGCACGCCCAGGTCGGGGTGGTGGTCCTCGCGATGGGCCATGAAGGCCAGCGCATTCACGAAGGCCATGGTGCGGTAGTAATCGTCGAAGCGGAAGGTACGCACCAGCGCGTGGCCGTCTTCGGCCAGCTCCCAGCCCGGCACTTCCGGCAGCAGTTCGCGCACGCGCGCCTCGCTGAGGCGGTGTTCGCTGCCGCGGCGGGCCAGGCAGTGCGCCTGGGCGAGGGGGATCAAGTCGTTCATCGGTCTTGCGCTCCTTGCGGGGGCGGGGCGCGGGTCCGTTCGGGCTTGCCTGAATGGAACTCGCAACACCGGCCGCCGCGGCCGTCGGGGTGTGTCTTCACATGACACGGACCCCGTTAGAATAGCCCCATGATCAACATTTCCGAATCGGCGCAGACCCATTTCCGCAAGCTGATCGAGCGCGAGGCGCTGCCCGGTCTGGGCGTGAAGCTGTCTGCGGTGCATGCGGGCACGCCGCGCGCCGACGTGCGCCTGGAGTTCGCCGAGCCCGGCGACCTGTCCGGCGACGAGTGGGCGATCGACTGCGACGGCTTCACCTTGTGGCTGGAAGCGGTCAGCGTGCGCTACCTGGACGGCGCCGAGATCGACTACGAAACCATGGCCACCGGCGGCCAGCTGCAGATCCGCGCGCCCAAGATCAAGGGCGAGGCGCCGGCCGAGTCGGCCTCGCTGGTCGAGCGCGTGCACTGGCTGGTCGAGCACGAGATCAATCCGCAACTGGCCGAGCACCGCGGCAACGTGTCGGTGCAGGAAGTGACCGCCGACGGCGTGGTGCTGCTGCGCTTCGGCGGCGGCTGCCACGGCTGCGGCATGGCCGACGTCACCCTCAAGCAGGGCATCGAGAAGACCCTGATGAGCAAGGTGCCCGGCGTGACCGCGGTGCGCGACGCCACCGACCACGACAGCGGCGACGCCCCGTACATCCGCCGCGATAGCGCGGCCTGATCCCGGCGCGGCGCCGTTGATGTATTCCGCCGCCGCACTCATCGAAGCCCTGCAGCGCAGGCTGCGTCTGAACGTGCGTCGCGATTCGCTCAAGCCCGGCGAGTTTCCGCCCGGCTGGGCGGTCTGGTTCGCCGACATGGGCGCGCGCGCCGGCCGGGTGACCGGGGCCACCGCCGACTCCCTGATCGAACAGCTGCTGCAGCGGCCGCTGACGCAACCGCCGCGCCGGGTCGGCGACCTCAACCGTTGGCAGGCCTTCGCCACCTTGTGGCGCCAGCAGTGGCAGCCGCCGGAGCGCGAAACCCGCGGCGTGCACTGGCTCGCGGTCAGCGTGACCCTGCTGTGGCATTTGTTCTTCGGCGCCTTGCTGCTGTGGCTGATGTACCTGCAGTTCCTCGGCACGCCGGCCCCGCCGCCCGAGGGCGAGACCGTGGTCCAGGTCGAATACATCGGCGTGGGCACGCCGGAGGAACCCGGCGGCGGTCCCGACCAGCCCAGCGAGCAGCCTTCCGAGTCTGCCGCCCAGGCCGCGCCGGCCCCGGCCGAGGCGGCCGCGTCGGCCACCGCCAGCATCGCCTCGCCGAGCCTGCCGACCCCGACCCTGGAAGCGGCCGCGCCCGATATTCCGCAGCGCGACGTGCCCGAGCCGCAGTTGCCGCCGCCAACGGTGGAGCAGCCGGTGGCGGTGAGCGAGCCGGTGCCCAGCACGGAAACCACGGTGTTCACCCTGCCGCCGACCAAGCGCCGCACCGAGACCGCGATCGCGGTGCCGGAGTTGTCGGCGCCGACCCAACAGCTGCGCCAGGCCGAGGTCTCCGAGCCGGTGCAGCCGATCCGGCGCGAGCTGCCGCAGCGCGAACTCGCGGCGCCGTCCCTGAGCGCGCGCCTGCCCGAAGTCGCCGCGCGCGAAGTGCCGGCGCCCTTGCAGCGCGCGCCGCTGCGCGAACTGCCGACCCCGACCACGGCGACGCCGCAGCTGAGCGCGGCCACGCCGAACCTGCGCACCCGCGATGTCCCGGCGCCCGCCGCCGCGGCTGCCGCCAGCACCGCCACGGCCGCACCGGCGGCGGCTTCGTCGACCGCGCCGGCTTCGACTCCGGCCACGAGCTCGGCGCCCGCCACGGCGCCCAGCACCGCCGGCACGCCGCGCCCCAGCGGAACGAAGCCCGCCGCCGGCGGCGCCGGGCCCAAGCCCACGCCGGCGCCCGGCAGCATCGCCACGCCGCGGCGCGGCGACGACTGGGGCCAATCGACCCGCAACGTCCCCGGCGGCCAGCGCGGCGAGAAGCCCGGCCTGTTCAACAGCGACGGCAGCGTGCGCCTGGCCGAGCAGCCCGGTTCGGCCTCGCCGGGCTTCCCGCCGGGCACGATCACCCAGGAAATCAAGAACATCGACCGCGCCGGCACCTGGCTGCGGCGCAAGCCCAACGACTACGAGCCGACCGCGTTCGACAAGTACTGGCGGCCCAACGAGACCTTGTTGCAGGAATGGGTGCGCAAGGGCTTCAAGGAAGTCGCGATCCCGATCCCGGGCACCACCAAGAGCATCGTCTGCGGGGTGTCGCTGCTGGCCCTGGGCGGCGCCTGCAGCATCAACGACCCCAACCTCAACGAGCAGCCCGCGATCGCGCGCCCGCCGCCGGACATTCCGTTCAAGCCCGGCCTGCAGGAAGACAACGGCAGCGTGAAGCCGCCGCCGGGCGGGTAGGGGCGGCGAATAGCGAGTAAAGAAGTGACTAGTAACGAGCAAGGGCGGCTTTCACCTGTTACTCGCTGCTAGGCACTGGCTACTAGCCGCTAATAGTCGCCAACAAAAAGGCCCGCCGAAGCGGGCCTTTCGCTGTCCGGACCGGAGCCAGGATCAATGCACGTTATGCAGATCGTGCAGCTTGCCGTCGCGCGAACCGAAGTAGGCGGCGAGGTCGGCGATCTGCTGGTCCGTCAGGGTTTTGGCCTGGCTGGACATCAATGCGTGCTCGCGGTCGCCGTCGCGGTACATCTGCAGCGAGTGCGCGATGTAGTCGTGGTACTGGCCGGCCAGCTTGGGGTAGGTCGCGTCGATCGGGGCGTTGCCTTCGGCGCCGTGGCAGTCCACGCAGGACTGGCCGGTGGCCGCGCCCTTGGTGCTGGCCAGCTTTTCGCCGGCGGCGATGTGGCCGGCCGGCAGGCCGGACGAGGAGGAGGTGTGGCCTTCGGCGCGGTCGGCGGAGGAATGCTCGGCCGGGGTGTCGCCCTGCGAGCAGGCGGACACGGCGAACGCGGCGAACAGGGCGATGGCGAGGTGCTTGGTCGTCATGGGGCGGCTGCTCACTGCTTCGCGGTCGAAAGGAAGGCGGCGATATCGGCGATGTCCTGGTCCGAGAAGCTCTGGGATTGGGCCTGCATCGTCGGGTGCTTGCGCGCGCCCTTCTTGTATTCGTTCAGCGCATTGGCCAGATACTCGGGCGACTGGCCGACGATCTTGGGAACGTGATAGTTCGGATAGGCGTTCTTGTAGCCGGTGACGCCGTGGCAGCCCTGGCAGGTATAGGTGAGCTGGCGGCCCGTGTCGGCGTTGCCCTTGATGGCCGGCGCTTTTGCGGAGGGAGCCGGAGCGGCGGTGGCCGCGGCCGGAGCGGCGGGGGTGGCGGCCGGAGCCTTGTCCTCGGCGTTCGCGGCCAGTGCGGCGGCGATGGTCAGGGCAAAGCAGGCGGCGATCGTCAGCGGTCGCATCATGTCGTAATCCGCAATCTCGAATGGCTAGCGAAAGAGTTGTAGCTGGCTGTGCACGGTCACGACCGCGCATAAGTCCGCAAGTATAGCCCGCGATGCGGATGCAACGAAGTCGTCCCTGACCGCATCGCATACGCAGGGTGTGCCGATCGGCCGCGCGCCGCACGTTGTCCCAGGGATTCGGGGCGCGGCGCGCAAGGCATGGCGGCAGTCACCATGACCTTCGGCGGATGCGATTTCGGAGGTGGGTGATATACCTATATACAACACCGGCACAAGCGCCGGTTCCAGCTAGCAAGTTCAGCCATCGGGGTCGTCTGAAATGCGTCAAAACACCACATTCCGTCAGGCCGGGGCCGCCCGCGTCGCTCTCCTCGCGCTGTCCTGCGCCCTGGCCCTGACGGCCTGCAAGGGCGGCGGCGGGGCCGGAGAAGCCCAGGCCAAGGAACAGAAGGCGCCCGACGCCGTCCCGGTCGAGGTCGCCCTGGCTTCGCGCCGGGCCATCGCCGCCAGCTACACCGGCACCGCCCCCCTCGAGGCCCGGGCCGAGTCCCAGGTGGTCGCCAAGACCTCGGGCGTGGCCCTGAACGTGATGGCCGAGGAAGGCCAGATCGTGCGCGCCGGCCAGACCCTGGTGCGCCTGGATTCGGCGCGCTCGGAACTGCAGGCCGCCCAGACCTCGGCGCAGATGCGCAAGCTCGAGGCCAACTTCGCCCGTTCCAAGCAGCTGGCCGAACAGCGCCTGCTCAGCGCCAACGACAACGACCAACTGCGCTACGACCTCGAGAACGCGCGCGCCGCCAATCGCCTGGCCAACCTGGAACTGTCCTACGCCAACGTGCAGGCGCCGATCTCCGGCGTGATCGCCTCGCGTTCGATCAAGACCGGCAACTTCGTCCAGATCAACACCCCGATCTTCCGCATCGTCGACACCTCGCGCCTGGAGGCCACGCTCAACGTACCCGAGCGCGAACTGGCCACGCTCAAGGCCGGCCTGCCGGTGCAGCTGGCGGTCGACGCCCTGCCGGGCAAGGTCTTCCAGGGCACGGTCGATCGCGTCGCGCCGGTAGTGGATTCGGGCAGCGGCACCTTCCGCGTGGTCTGCACCTTCGCCGGCGGCGAGACCCTGCAGCCGGGCATGTTCGGCCGCATCCGCATCGATTACGACAACCGCGCCGACGCCCTGGTGGTGCCGCGCATCGCCCTGCTCGAGGACGAGGGCGATCCGGCGGTGTTCGTGATCCGCAACGCCAAGGCCGCGCGCGTGCCGGTCAAGCTGGGCTACCTGGACGGCGAATGGGCCGAGGTCCGCGCCGGCATCAAGCAGGGCGACCAGGTCGTGGTGGCGGGCAAGACCGCGCTGCGCGACGGCACCCTGGTGCAGCTGATCGGTAAGGACGCGCCCAAGCAGGTCGCCTCCGCCGAGAAATCCGATAAGCCGAAGCAGTAAGGGCGGAGACCCACCGTGACCCCGGCTTCCAAGAATCACGCCCACGAGGGCGGCTCCTTCAATCTGGTCGAATTCTCCACACGCCGCCGGGTCACCGTGGCGATGGTGACCATCACCTTCATCCTGTTCGGCTTCATCGCCCTGGGCGACCTCAAGGTCAACCTGCTGCCGGACCTGAGCTATCCCACCCTGACCGTGCGCACCGAGTACACCGGTGCGGCGCCGTCGGAAATCGAAACCCTGATCTCCGAGCCGGTCGAAGAGGCCGTGGGCGTGGTCAAGGGCCTGCGCAAGCTCAAGTCGGTCTCGCGCACCGGCCAGAGCGACGTCGTGCTCGAGTTCGCCTGGGGCACCGACATGGACCAGGCCAGCCTGGAGGTGCGCGACAAGATGGAAGTGCTGCAGCTGCCACTGGAGGCCAAGGCCCCGGTGCTGCTGCGCTTCAACCCCTCGACCGAGCCGATCCTGCGCCTGGCGCTGTCGGCCAAGGCCGACGGCGATTCGGTGCGCCAGCTCACCGCGCTGCGCCGCTACGCCGACGACGATCTGAAGAAGAAGCTGGAACCGGTCGACGGCGTCGCCGCGGTCAAGGTCGGCGGCGGCCTGGAGGACGAGATCCAGGTCGATATCGACCAGCAGAAGCTGGCCCAGCTGAACCTGCCGATCGACACCGTGATCCAGCGCCTGCAGCAGGAGAACATCAACATCTCCGGCGGCCGCCTGGAAGAGGGTTCGCAGCGCTACCTGGTGCGCACCGTCAACCAGTTCGCCAGCGTGCCCGAAATCCGCGAGATGCTGGTCACCACCCAGAGCGGCGGCGGCAACGCGGCCGCCGACGCGGCCGCGCAGATGGCGGCGATCGCGGCCTCCAGCGGCGATGCGGCGGCGATGGCCGCGGCGGCGTCGGTGCA
Source organism: Lysobacter sp. CCNWLW3 (assembly GCF_036697405.1). Taxonomy (NCBI): domain Bacteria; kingdom Pseudomonadati; phylum Pseudomonadota; class Gammaproteobacteria; order Lysobacterales; family Lysobacteraceae; genus Lysobacter; species Lysobacter sp. CCNWLW3. The sequence goes on along the minus strand of NZ_JBAHWA010000001.1, from coordinate 665,335 downwards.
GAGCGCGAACTCCGGTTCCAGCGCGTCCGTGGCCGGCGGCATGCCGGTGCGCCTGAAGGACATCGCCGAGGTGCGCCAGGGTTACAAGGAGCGCGAGGCGATCATCCGCATGGGCGGCAAGGAAGCCGTCGAGCTGGCGATCTACAAGGAAGGCGACGCCAACACCGTCGCCACCGCCGACGCCATCCAGGCCCGCCTGGAGCAGATCAAGGCGCAGATCCCGGCCGACGTCGAGCTGACCACCATCGACGACCAGTCGCAGTTCATCCGTCACGCCATCCGCGACGTGAAGCTGGACGGCATGATCGGCGCGGCCCTGGCGATCCTGATCATCTTCCTGTTCCTGCGCGACGGCTGGAGCACCTTCGTGGTCGGCCTGTCGCTGCCGGTCTCGATCATCACCACTTTCTTCTTCATGGACCGCCTGGGGCTGAGCCTCAACGTGATGTCGCTGGGCGGCCTGGCGCTGGCCACCGGCCTGGTCGTGGACGACTCGATCGTGGTGCTGGAAAGCATCGCCAAGGCGCGCGAACGCGGGCTGGGCATCCTCCAGGCCGCGGTCGCCGGCACCCGCGAAGTCAGCATGGCCGTGGTCGCCTCGACCCTGACCACGATCGCGGTGTTCCTGCCGCTGGTGTTCGTCGAGGGCATCGCCGGCCAGCTGTTTCGCGATCAGGCCCTGACCGTGGCCCTGGCGATCGGCATCTCGCTGGTCGTGTCGATGACCCTGATCCCGATGCTGAGCGCGCTCAAGGACCGCACGCCGATGGCGTTCCCGGAAGAGGAGCCGCATCCGCGCTGGCAGCCGCAGTCCAAGCTGCAGAAGCCGCTGGCCGCCACCAGCCACGGCCTGGGCGTGGCCGGCCGCGGCGCGTTCTTCGGCATCGCCTGGTTCTTCGTGCGCCTGTGGCGCGGCCTGGCCGCGGTGATCGGCCCGATCATGCGCAAGGCCAGCGACATCGCCATGTGGCCGTACAGCCGCGCCGAAAACGCCTACCTGCGCCTGCTGCCCAACGCCATGCGGCGGCCGTGGCTGGTGCTGGGCTCGGCCACGGCGGCGTTCGCGCTGACCCTGCTGGCGGTGCCGATGCTGGGCGCCGACCTGATCCCGCAGCTGGCCCAGGACCGCTTCGAAATGACGGTCAAGCTGCCGCCCGGCACGCCCCTGCGCGAAACCGACGCCCTGGTGCGCGAGCTGCAGAGCAAGCACGCCAAGGATCCGGGCATCCGCGCCCTGTTCGGCGTCAGCGGCAGCGGCACGCGCCTGGACGCCAATCCCACCGAGAGCGGCGAGAACATCGGCAAGCTCAGCGTGGTGATGGCCGACGGCGGCAGCAAGCAGGTCGAGGCCGCCGAGACCGAACGCCTGCGCCAGACCATGCGCGCCCATCCCAGCGCCCAGGTCGACTTCAGCCGTCCGGAACTGTTCTCGTTCTCGACCCCGCTGGAAATCGAACTGCGCGGCCAAGATGTCGAAACCATCCAGCGCGCCGGCCAGCGCGTGGCCGCGATGCTGCGCGCCAACAAGCACTACGCCGACGTCAAGTCGACGGTGGAGCAGGGCTTCCCGGAGATCCAGATCCGTTTCGACCAGGAACGCGCCGGCGCGCTCGGCCTGACCACCCGCCAGATCGCCGACGTGGTGGTCAAGAAGGTGCGCGGCGACGTCGCCACCCGCTACAGCTTCCGCGATCGCAAGATCGACGTGCTGGTGCGGGCGCGCGAATCCGACCGCGCTTCGGTCGAGAGCATCCGCCGCCTGATCGTCAACCCGGGCAGCAACCGCCCGGTGACCCTGGACTCGGTCGCCGACGTGATCTCCACCACCGGCCCCAGCGAAATCCACCGCGCCGACCAGGTGCGCGTGGCGATCGTCTCGGCCAACCTGCGCGACATCGACCTCGGCGCCGCCGTGGCCGAGGTGCAGCAGATGGTCGCCGACAATCCGCTGACGGATGTGCGCATGCACATCGGCGGTCAGGGCGAGGAGCTGCAGCAGTCGGTGAATTCGCTGCTGTTCGCGTTCGGCCTGGCGATCTTCCTGGTCTACCTGGTGATGGCCTCGCAGTTCGAATCGCTGCTGCACCCCTTCGTGATCCTGTTCACCATCCCGCTGGCCCTGGTCGGCGCGGTGCTGGCGCTGCTGCTCACCAACTCGGCGGTCTCGGTGGTGGTGTTCATCGGCCTGATCCTGCTGGTCGGCCTGGTGGTGAAGAACGCCATCATCCTGATCGACAAGGTCAACCAGCTGCGCGAGCAGGGCGTGCCCAAGCGCGAGGCCCTGGCCGAGGGCGCGCGTTCGCGCCTGCGCCCGATCATCATGACCACGCTGTGCACCCTGTTCGGCTTCCTGCCGCTGGCCATCGCCACCGGCGACGGCGCCGAGGTGCGCGCGCCGATGGCGATCACGGTGATCGGCGGCCTGTTGGTGTCGACCCTGCTGACCCTGGTGGTGATCCCGGTGGTGTACGACCTGCTCGACCGCCGTTCCGACGAGCACTATCGCGAACGCGCGCGCCGCGCCCGTCGCGAGGCGCGCGCCGCGGCCGAGATGATCGAGGACGAACAAGCGCCGCTGGTCGATCCGACCGGCCCGGGCCAGGCTTGAGGAGCGCACGATGAGCATCGCCGAGCTCAGCATCAAGCGTCCCGTCACCGCGGTCATGCTGTTCGTGTCGCTGTTCGTGGTCGGCCTGATCGCCGCGATTAGGCTGCCCCTGGAGGCGTTCCCGGAGGTCTCTCCGCCCTTCATCTTCGTGCAGATGCCGTACACCGGCTCGACCCCGGAAGAGGTCGAGCGCACGGTGCTGCGGCCGGTCGAAGAATCGCTGTCGACCATGACCGGCATCAAGCGCATGGACGCCGGCGCGCGCGCGGACGGCGCCAACATCTTCATCCAGTTCTCGGACTGGGACCGCGACGTGGCGATCGCCGCGTCCGAGGCGCGCGAGCGCATCGACGCGATCCGCGCCGACCTGCCCGAAGACCTGCAGCGCTATTTCGTGCAGAAGTTCTCGACCACCGACCAGCCCGTGCTGCGCGTGCGCCTGGCCGGCGACATCGACCTGACCGGCGCCTACGACCTGATCGACCGCGAGTTCAAGCGCCGCATCGAACGCCTGCCCGGCGTGGCCCGGGTCGATGTGTCCGGCGCGCCGCCGAACGAAGTCGAGATCGCGATCCAGCCCGACCGCCTGACCGCGCACAACCTCAGCCTCAACGAACTGACCACGCGCCTGCAAGCGGTGAACTTCTCGGTCTCGGCCGGGCAGATCGACGACGGCGGCCAGCGCCTGCGCGTGCAGCCGGTGGGCGAGGTGACCGATCTGCAGCAATTGCGCGAGCTGGTGATCGGCGCCAACGGCACCCGCCTGGGCGACATCGCCGACGTGCGCATGAAGCCGGCGCGCATGGACTACGGCCGCCGCCTGGACGGCCGTCCCGCGGTGGGCCTGGACATCTTCAAGGAGCGCAACGCCAACCTGGTGGAGGTTTCGCGACTGGCGCTGCAGGAGGTCGAGGACATCCGCAAGGAGCCTTCGCTGCGCGGCGTCCAGATCAAGATCATCGAGAACCAGGGCGAGAACGTCACGTCCTCGCTGCTCGACCTGGCCGAGGCCGGCGGCATCGGCCTGCTGCTGTCGGTCGCGGTGCTGTTCTTCTTCCTGCGCCACTGGCCGTCGACGCTGATGGTGACCCTGGCCATCCCGATCTGCTTCGTGATGACCCTGGGCTTCATGTACTTCGCCGGCGTCACCCTCAACATCCTGTCGATGATGGGCCTGCTGCTGGCGGTCGGCATGCTGGTCGACAACGCCGTGGTGGTGGTGGAGAGCATCTACCAGGAACGCGAGAAGATGCCCGACCAGCCGCGGCTGGCCTCGATCCTGGGCACCCGCCACGTCGCCATCGCGCTGTCGGCCGGCACCCTGTGCCACTGCATCGTGTTCCTGCCCAACCTGTTCGGCGAGCGCAACTTCCTCAGCATCTACATGGCCCAGATCGCGATCACGATCTCGGTCTCGCTGCTGGCCTCGTGGCTGGTCGCGGTCAGCCTGATCCCGATGATCTCGGCGCGCCTGAAGACCCCGCCCACGGTCAACAACACCCGCGGCCTGATCCCGCGCCTGCAGACCCGCTACGCGCGGTTCCTGCGCTGGACCCTGGCCCATCGCGGCTGGAGCGTGCTGGGCATCGTGCTGATCATCGCCGTCAGCGTGTTCCCGATGACCCAGACCAAGTTCGACATGTTCGGCGGCGACGAAGGCGGCGAAGTCAACGTCTTCTACCAATGGAAGGGCAGCTACACCAAGGAGCAGATGTCGGACGAAGTGCTGCGGGTCGAGAAGTTCCTCGACGCCAACCGCAAGCGTTTCCACATCACCCAGATCTATTCCTACTACAGCGAAGTCGGCGGCGCCGGCACCCGCATCACCTTCGACACCAAGGAAGCCAGCGCCACCAAGCCCCTGGTCGACGCGATCAGCAAGGCGCTGCCCAAGTCGGCCCGCGCCGACATCGGCATCGGCGACCAGGGCGGCCCGGGCGGCGGTGGCGGGCAGCCGGGCAAGAACGTGCAGGTGCAGCTGGTCGGCGATTCGACCCAGACCCTGGCTGAAGTGGCCAAGGACATCGTGCCGATCCTGGCCAAACGCAAGGAACTGCGCGACGTGCGCGTGGATGCAGGCGACCAGAACAGCGAGTTGGCGGTGCGGGTCGACCGCGAGCGCGCGGCCTCGTTCGGTTTCAGCGCCCAGGAGGTCTCGCGCTTCGTCGGCCTGGCCCTGCGCGGCGCGCCGCTGCGCGAATTCCGCCGCGGCGAGACCGAAGTGCCGGTGTGGGTGCGTTTCGCCGGCGCCGAGGATTACGGCGTCGAGGACATCGCCTCGTTCACCGTGCGCGCGCCGGACGGCCGCACCGTGCCGCTGCTGAGCATGGTCGACGTCAGCGTGCGCCCGGCCGCGACCGAGATCCGCCGCGCCAACCGCCAGACCACCCTGACCATCCAGGCCAACCTGGCCGACAAGGCCACCGTGCCGGACGCGCGCAAGGCCATGGAGGACACCCTGAAGGCGGTCTCGTTCCCGGCCGGCTACAGCTATTCCTTCGAGGGTGGCGCGTTCGAGGACGAGGACGAGGCGACCGGGCAGATGATGTTCAATCTGCTGCTCGCCCTGGTGATGATCTACGTGGTGATGGCGGCGGTGTTCGAATCGCTGCTGTTCCCGGCCGCGATCATGAGCGGCGTGCTGTTCTCGGTGTTCGGCGTGTTCTGGCTGTTCTGGATCACCAGCACCACCTTCGGGATCATGTCCTTCATCGGCATCCTGGTGCTGATGGGCGTGGTGGTGAACAACGGCATCGTCATGATCGAGCACATCAACAACCTGCGCCGGCGCGGACTGTCGCGCACCGAGGCCCTGGTCGAGGGCAGCCGCGAGCGTCTGCGCCCGATCCTGATGACCATGGGCACGGCGATCCTGGCGATGGTGCCGATCGCGCTGTCGACCAGCGGCAGCAACGACATGCCGGCCTACTACCCGATGGCGCGCGCGATCGCCGGCGGCCTGGCCTTCTCGACCCTGGTCAGCCTGCTGTTCCTGCCGACCATCTACGCCATCCTCGACGACCTGCGCAACGGCAGCGCGCGCGCGGTCCGCCGCGCGCGCGGCAAATCGGCCGAGCCGGCGCTGCCGGCCGCGTCGGTCGCGGCCCTGCACGCCGAGTGAGTCCCGGTCCCGGGTCCGCCCAACGGCGGACCCGGGGCAGGGCGGGCCACGGTGCCCTGGGGTAGGAGCGGCGTAAGCCGCGACCGCGCGCCCACGACATCTCGCGCAAGCCCGTCCAACCCACTGTAGGAGCGGCGCAAGCCGCGACCGCGCCCCGCGAGGGCCGGCGCAGGCTCCCGCCAAAGCGGATCGGCCCCCAAACCGACGGCCCCAGCCCCAATTCGGCCCCAGCCGGCGCCTCCCCAGCCCCCGATTTGCACCTAAGCCCTTGACCCTGCCATAATTTCCGGCTCCCGCGAGGCCTGGTGCCGTCGTAGGACCCTTGCCCTACCGCGCCCGGCGATCGCTCGCCCGGTGGCGGGGGGCTGAACCGGCCCGGTCGACGGGCCGACACCCACAAGGAAACAACGATGCGTCATTACGAAGTCGTGTTCCTGGTCCACCCGGACCAGAGCGAGCAGGTCCCGGCCATGATCGAGCGCTACAAGTCGCTGATCGAAGCCGGCGAAGGCAAGATCCACCGTCTCGAGGATTGGGGCCGTCGTCAGCTGGCTTATCCGATCGAGAACCTGGTCAAGGCCCACTACGTCCTGCTCAACATCGAAGTCACCCAGACCGTGCTCAACGAGCTGGTCGACGGCTTCCGTTTCAACGACGCGGTGCTGCGTCACCTGGTCATGAAGCGCGACGAGGCCGACACCGAACAGTCCCTGATCATGAAGTTCAAGGACGAGAAGGGCGACAAGCCCGAGCGCGGCGAGCGCCGTCGTCGTGACGACGACAGCGACAACGCAGTCGGCACCGCCGACAGCGCCGAAGACAACGCCGAAGCCGCCTAAGGGATCGCACTCATGTCCAAGTTCTTCCGCCGCCGCAAGTTCTGCAAGTTCACCGCCGAGGGCGTCAAAGAGATCGATTACAAGGATCTCAACACCCTGCGCCAGTACCTCACCGAGACCGGCAAGATCGTGCCGAGCCGCGTGACCGGTACCAAGTCGAAGTACCAGCGCCAGCTGTCGACGGCCGTCAAGCGCGCCCGTTTCCTCGCGCTGATCCCGTACACCGACAACCACAACGCATAAGTAAAGACGTTCGCCCGCTTGCGGGCGAACCCTTTGTCCCCCTCTCCCGCCAGCGGGAGAGGGCAGGGGTGAGGGCCGCGACAGCGCCCGAACCCGCACAAAGCCTTTTCGGACAGCGTCCTCTGCTGCGGACCTACAGGCCCGCTAACGAATACGGAGCACCACCATGCAACTGATCCTCCTGCAGAAAGTCACCAACCTGGGCAACCTGGGCGACAAGGTCAACGTCAAGCCGGGCTACGGCCGCAACTTCCTGGTCCCGCAGGGCAAGGCCGTGCCGGCCACCGCCGCCAACCTGGCCGAGTTCGAAGCCAAGCGCGCCGACTACGAAGCCAAGGCCAAGTCGCTGCTCGACGGCGCCGAAGGCCGCAAGGCCAAGCTCGAGGACGTGTCGGTCACGATCCACGCCAACGCTTCCACCGAAGGCAAGCTGTACGGTTCGGTCACCCCGCGCGACATCGCCGAGGCCCTGACCAAGCACGGCCACCCGGTCGAGAAGTCGGAAGTGATCATGGGCGAAGGCCCGCTGCGCCGCACCGGCGAGTACGACATCCTGCTGCACCTGCACGCGGACGTCGAAGTCACCGTCAAGGTCGTGATCGAAGGCGAAGCCGCCTGATCCGACGCGGGCTTGCGTAGAACGAAGGGCGCCCGCGAGGCGCCCTTCGTTTTTGCGGGCCGGTCCGCGCCAGGGCCCCGGCATCGCCGCGACGGCTACCGTCGCAGCCGATGAGAACGGAGTGTGCGATAGAGGGGAAGTTGCCCACCTCTTATCCACAGCTTCGTCACAGGCTTGTATGCAACGCCGGCGGGGCATTCGCCTCTACGATGTCCGACCGGCCGGGCCCCCTGCGGGGCGACGAACCACCCCGATATCAACGGCCGCGCAAGACGGCCGCTCAGCGAGGACCGCGACACAGATGAGCGCACGAAGCGGATTCCGCGGCGAGAAGCGGTTCGAAACCCGCGCCGAGCAGCGCATCGACCAGCTGCGCGTGCCGCCGCAGTCGATCGAAGCCGAGCAGGCCGTGCTCGGCGGCCTGATGCTGGCGCCCGACGCCTACGACCGCGTCGCCGACCAGCTGGTCGAGGACGACTTCTACCGTCGCGACCACCAGCTGATCTACCGTGCGATCCGCGAACTGGCCGAGAAGAACCGGCCCTTCGACGCGGTGACCCTGGGCGAGTGGTTCGATTCCATGGGCCTGTCCGAGCAGGTCGCCGGCGGCGCCTATCTGATCGAGTTGGCCAGCACCACGCCCTCGGCCGCCAACATCGCCGCCTACGCCGAGATCGTGCGCGACAAGGCGGTGCTGCGGCAGCTGATCGAGGTCGGCACCGGCATCGTCAACGACGGCTTCCAGCCCGACGGCCGCGACAGCAGCGAGATCCTGGCCAAGGCCGAGCAGGAAGTGTTCGCGATCGCCGAAGCCGGCGCGCGCGGCCGCACCGACTTCACCCCGGTCAACAAGGCGCTGTCGGAAGCCTTCGATGTGCTGCAGACGCGCTACGCCAACGGCGGCAGCGTGACCGGCCTGCCGACCGGCTACACCGAATTCGACGAAATGACCGCGGGCCTGCAGAACACCGACCTGCTGATCATCGCCGCGCGTCCGGCCATGGGCAAGACCACCCTGGCCCTGAACATGGCCGAGTACGCCGCCTTCCGCAGCAAGAAGGCGGTGGCGGTGTTCTCGATGGAAATGTCGGCCAGCCAGCTGGCGCTGCGCCTGATTTCCTCGGTCGGCCGCGTCAACGCCCAGCGCCTGCGCTCGGGCCAGCTCGAGGACGAGGACTGGAGCCGCGTGACCAGCGCGATCCGCCAGCTGCGCGAGGCCAAGATCTTCATCGACGACACCCCGGGCCTGTCGCCGGACGTGCTGCGCGCCAAGTCGCGCCGCCTCAAGCGCGAGCACGACCTGGGCCTGATCGTGATCGACTACCTGCAGCTGATGTCGGTGCCCGGCAACAGCGAAAACCGCGCCACCGAAATCTCCGAGATCTCGCGCTCGCTCAAGCACCTGGCCAAGGAGCTCAACCTGCCGGTGATCGCGCTGTCGCAGCTCAACCGCTCGCTGGAGCAGCGCGCCGACAAGCGCCCGGTGATGGCCGACCTGCGCGAATCGGGCGCCATCGAGCAGGACGCCGACGTGATCGTCTTCATCTACCGCGACGATTACTACAACAAGGAAACCTCGCCGGACAAAGGCCTGGCCGAGGTCATCATCGGCAAGCAGCGTTCCGGCCCGACCGGCTCGCTCAAGCTCAAGTTCTTCGGCGAGTACACCCGCTTCGACAACCTCGCGCACGACTCGGTGGGGTCGTTCGAGTAAGCGGCGGCGGCCGGCTCGCCCACGGCGGTCCGGCTTCGGATCCATGTGCGGCGAGGCCAGCCGCGGCCGACGAGGGCAGGCGGCCGCATCGCCGTCGCCGATCGCGGCGGGGCGAACAGCAGGGACTGGCGGCTCATCGCGATCGCCGTTCGTCGTCCAGCACGCGGATGTGATCGGGGTTGCAGCGCGCGCGCCTGCGACGGTTCAGACTGCAAGCGCCAGACTGTCGCGCAGACACGGTGCCGCGCTTGACGCGGCCGTGACGAAGCGCGGCGCATGTTGCCGTGGCCCTCTACTCCAACCGGTGCATTCCCCATGAACGCCAAGCTCAAATCCACCCTCGCCGTCGCCCTGATGTCCTGCGTGATGGCGACCGGTGCCGCCGCGCAGACCAAGTCCAAGGCCAAGCCGGCCAAGCAGCCGCATTGCTACGACGTCGAAGTGCAGCGCCCGAAAGAAGTGAAGGACAAGCACAAGATCACCGGCACCGCCCTGGGCGCGGTCGCGGGCGGTCTGCTCGGCAACCAGGTCGGCGGCGGCAGCGGCAAGAAGGTCGCGACCGCGGCCGGCGCCGTCGGCGGCGCCCTGGTCGGCCGCAAGATCCAGGAAAACCAGCAGAACAAGACCGAGACCGTGATCGAGCGCCGCTGCGACTGAGCGCACGCTCTTCGCGAAGGGAAACGGGCCGGCGCAAGCCGGCCCGTTTTTGTTTCCGCCCGCTCACGGAGCATGACCGTAGCGACTTGCGCGCAGCCGCCCGGGTCGATCAGCATCCGCTGCCGATCACCCGGGAGCGCGCCATGAAGCGACTGATCGAAATCCGCAGCTACCGGCTCAAGCCGGACGCGGCGGCGCGATTCCAGGAGGCGATGCGCGCGCGCGCGTTGCCGCTGCTGCGCGAGCACGGCATGGACGTGGTCGCGTTCGGGCGCAGCTGGCACGAGCGCGAGAGCTGGTACCTGATCCGCGCCTACCGCGACCAGGCCGACCTGGTCGCGCAACAGGACGCGTTCTATTCCTCGCCGGCCTGGCGCGAAGGGCCGCGCGCGGAGGTCGTCGACTGCATAGACGACTACCTCAATACCCTGCTGTGGCTGTCGGACGCCGCGATCGACGAATTGCGCTACGACCGCTGAACCTCCGCGCCCGGCGCAGCGGTTGCGCCGGGTTTCTTCCAAGTTCCCAGGACACCGCACCGCATGCGCGCCATCGCGTTAGCCGCTCTGTTTTCCTTCGCCGCTTCGTCGTTCGCGGCCGATCGCGCCGCACCCTTGCGCCAGTCCTTCGACCTGCAGGTACCGGCCGCGCCGGCGCCGGTGCGGGTAGACGGCGCAGCGGTGCTGATTTACGAACTGCACCTGACCAACTTCAGCCGCGAGCCGCTGCAACTGCTGAGCGCCGAGGCGCGCGACGGCGAGGGCGGGCAGGGGCTGGCCGGTTACGAAGGCCAGGCGCTGGAGCGCCGCTTCGACCGCCTAGCGGCGGCGCCGGGCAGCGACGCGCTGACCCTGGCGCCGGGCCAGCGCGGCGTGCTCTACCTGGAGCTGAGCCTGCCGGCGCAGGCGCCGGTGCCGCGACGGCTCGCCCATCGCCTGCGCTACCGCGTCGCCGGCAGCGACACGCCGCATTGGCTGGACGGCGGCGAAGTCGCGGTGGCCCAGGCCGCCGCCTTGGCCCTGGGGCCGCCGGTGCGCGGCGGTCCCTGGATCGCCATTCACCACCCGGATTGGATGCGCGGCCATCGCCGCGTGCTCTACACGATCGACGGCCGCGCACGCATTCCGGGCCGCTACGCGATCGACTGGGTCAAGCTCGACGCCGAGGGCCGCACCACCGGCGGCGATGCCGATCTGGTCGCCCAAGCCTACGGCTACGGCGCCGAGGTGCTGGCGGTGGCCGACGCGACCGTGGCCGCGGTGCGCGACGACGTGAGCGAGACCCAGCGCGTGTCCGAGCACGGCAAGCAGGCGCTGGGCGACGCCACCGGCAACTATGTCGCGCTGGACCTGGGCGACGGTCGATACGCGTTCTACGAGCACCTCAAGCCGGGCAGCCTGCGGGTCAGGGCGGGTCAACGCGTGCGCCGCGGCGAGGTCGTTGCCGCGCTCGGCTTCACCGGCGACTCCACCGGCCCGCACCTGCATTTCCACGTCGCCGACCGCGCCTCGCCGTTGGGCGCGGAAGGCGTGGCGTTCGAGTTCGAAGGTTTCCGCGTACTGGGCCGCTACCCGGACCTCGCCCAACTGGGCAAGGCGCCGTGGGCGCCGGCTTCGCAGGCGCCCGATCGCGAACGCGAGCGGCCCGCTCCCAACACGGTGCTGGAATTCGAAGACTGAGGCCGTGCGGGCGCCAGGTTCCTCTGTCGCCAGCCGAAACGCTCTCACTGCGCGGGCTTTGGATTCCTTCCCCCGCTGGCGGGAGAAGGGGCCCGCAGGGCGGATGAGGGCGCACCCGCGACCTCCCGCAGCCAGCATCCACCCCGACAGCCTGCGCAAGGCGCCAGCCGATAAACTAGCGCGATGGCACGCCCGACTTCCGCAAGCATCCACACCGACGCCCTGCGTCATAACCTCGCCCAGGCGCGCGCGCGCGCGCCGCACAGCCGCGTCATGGCGGTGGTCAAGGCCGACGGCTACGGCCACGGCCTGGAGCGCGTCGCCCGCGCCCTGGAAGGCGCCGACGCGTTCGGCGTGGCCGCGCTGTCCGACGCCGACCGCCTGCGCGCTGCGGGCTTGTCGCAGCCGATCGTGCTGCTGTCGGGCTTCGACGAAGCCGACGATCTGCCGCAGCTGCGCCGCCTGGGCGTGGAGACCGTGGTCCACCACCTCAGCCAGATCGAGATGCTGGAGCAGGCCGCCGCCGGCGAGCCGATCCGCTGCTGGCTCAAGGTCGATACCGGCATGCACCGGCTCGGCTTCGCCCCCGAGCAGGTGCGCGAAGCCCATGCGCGCCTGTCGGCGCTGGCGGGCGTGGCCGACGGCATCGTGCTGATGAACCACTTCGCCAGCTCGGACGAATTCGACCAGCCGCAGACGCGCATGCAACTGCGCGCGTTCGCCGAAGCCACCGCCGGGCTGGAGGGCACGCGCTCGCTGGCCAATTCCGCCGCCGTGCTGGGCTGGCCCGACGCCCACGCCGACTGGATCCGTCCCGGCGGCGCGCTGTACGGCATCTCGGTGGTGGAGGGCACCACCGGCGCCGACTTCGGCCTGCGCCCGGCCATGACCCTGTCCACGCGCCTGATCGCGGTCAACCGCGTGCGCCGCGGCGAGCGCATCGGCTACGCCGCGACCTGGGAATGCCCGGAAGACATGAACGTCGGCGTGGCCGCGATCGGCTACGGCGACGGCTATCCGCGCGCGGCGCCCTCCGGCACGCCGGTGCTGGTGGGCGGCCAGCCCGCGCAGGTGATCGGCCGCGTCTCCATGGACCTGATGACCATCGACCTGCGCGGCATCCCCGACGCCCGCGTCGGCGACCCGGTGCTGCTGTGGGGCCCGGAGCTGCCGGTCGAACGCATCGCCGAAGTCTCCGGCACGATCGGCTACGAGCTGACCTGCTCGATCACCCGCCGGGTGCGTTTCGTCGAGACCTGAGCCCGCTGCGGCCCCTGCGCTTCGCGTGACTGGCGCCCTTGTGTGGATCGTCGGCATACGCGATGTGCAGCGCCGAATGCGCACTTCTCCAAAGTGAGAATATGGTCGCAAAAGCTGGGATTTTTCCCCAACAGGTAGGGGGGGAGCGGTATTCGCCCGTTTGGATAAGGTCGGTCGATCGGGCGCTACGGCACGCCCGCGCCTAAGGCCGCTCCGTCCGGAGCGCGGCCGACATTCCATTGGGGGATCGATGAAGCAGAGCAAGCTGATGTACGCGCTGGGCCTGGGCCTGGCCACGATGGTCGCTTCCACCGTCGTTGCAGCGCAGGAGCAACCGAATCCGAATCGCGTCTGGGTCAAGTTCAAGGCCGGCGCAGTCAGCGCCGCCACCGGCAAGAGCGCCGCGGTTTCCAGCCAGAGCCTGGGCCAGCGCATCCAGGCGCTGCGCGGCAAGCTCAGCGCCGCGCGCGGCGGCGACGCCGTGCTGAACTACCAGTTCGACCGCCTCAACAGCGCGGTGATGACGCTGTCCTCGCCGGAAGCCATCAAGGCGCTGCGCGCCAATCCGGACGTGGAATCGGTCGAGATCGACCAGCCGCGTTACCTGCAGGCGCAGAGCGTGCCCTACGGCATCGACCAGGTGCAGGCGCGCAACGTGTGGGACGCCAACCAGGACGGCGTGCTCGACGCGGGCGCGGCCACCGGCGCCGGCATCAAGGTCTGCGTGATCGATTCGGGCATCAACAAGACCCACGAAGACTTCGCCGGCATGACCATCACCGGTTACCCGACCGGTTGGGACACCGACACCTGCGGTCACGGCACCCACGTCGCCGGCACCATCGCCGCGGCCAACAACAGCACCGGCGTGGTCGGCGTGAGCCCGGGCAAGGTCTCGCTGCACATCATCAAGATCTTCGGCAGCAACGGCACCAACGGCGGCAGCCACGGCCAGTGCTCGTGGACCTATTCGTCCACCCTGGTCGATGCGGCCAACCGTTGCAACACCGCCGGCGCCAAGATCATCAGCATGAGCCTGGGCGGCCCCAACAGCTCGACCACCGAGCAGAACACCTTCCAGACCCTGGCCAACAACGGCGTGCTCAGCATCGCCGCGGCCGGCAACAGCGGCAATTCCAGCCTCAGCTATCCGGCGTCTTACGCCAGCGTGGTGTCGGTGGCGGCGATCGACTCGGCCAACGTCAAGGCCGATTTCTCGCAGTTCAACAGCGCGGTCGACATCGCGGCGCCGGGCGTGGACACGCTCAGCACCTATCCGCTCAAGGACGACCCGCTGCTGGTCGGCAACTCCAGCTTCGCCGCGATCCCGGTCGACGGCTCCAGGCAGACCACGGTCAGCGCGGGTTGGGTCAACGGCGGCCTGTGCCAGGCCTCGTCCACCACCTGGCGCAACAAGATCGTGCTCTGCCAGCGCGGCACCAACACCTTCGTCGACAAGATCACCAAGGCCAAGACCGGCCGCGCCGCCGGCGTGGTGATCTACAACAACGTCGCCGGCGAGCTGCGCATCGGCATGTACGACGCCAACCTCCAGCCGATCACCACCACGCTGCCCGCGCTGGGCATCAGCAAGGCCGACGGCGAAGCCATCGTCGCCGGCCTGGCCGGTCAGACCATGACGCTGGACGCGACCCCGTCCTTGTCCAACACCGCCTACGAGACCATGAGCGGCACCTCGATGGCGACCCCGCACGTGTCCGGTGCGGCCGCGGTGGTGTGGAGCGCCAAGCCGACCGCGACCGCGGCGCAGGTGCGCGACGCGCTGTTGACCACGGCGCAGGACATCGACGCCGCCGGTTACGACAACAACACCGGCTGGGGCCTGGTCCAGATGCCGGCCGCGATCACCGAGCTGCAGTCGCAGTAAGCGTCACAAAACGCGGACGGGGCCCAGCCGGGCCCCGTCTGTCGCCGGCCGCGCCGGACGGCATACTGGCGTTCTCCTAGGCCGCCCCGGTTCCGCGATGCCCGATGTTGCCGCCACCGCGCTGGTCTGGTTCCGCAACGACCTGCGCCTGGCCGACAATCCGGCCCTGCGGGCCGCGCTGGACGACGGCTACACGCCGATTCCGATCTACATCCATGCGCCCGACGAGCAGGGCGACTGGCGGCCCGGCGCCGCTTCCGACGCTTGGCGCCATCATTCCCTGGCCGCGCTGGACCGCGACCTGCGCGCGCGCGGCTCGCACCTGCGCCGCTTCGTAGGCCCCAGCCTGCCGACCCTGCAATCGCTGCTGCTGGCGACCGACGCCGAGGCGGTGTACTGGAACCGCCGCTACGAGCCGGCGATCGAGAAGCGCGACACCCGCATCAAGCAGACCCTGCGCCGTCAGGGCGCGCGCGTGGAAAGCCACAACGGCGCGCTGCTGTTCGAGCCCTGGCAACTGGCGACCAAGCAGGGCGAACCCTATCGCGTGTTCACGCCGTTCTGGCGCGCCGCCCTGGCCGGGTGGCGCCTGGCGCCGACCTGGGAGCCGCCGGCGCATCTGCCCGCCAGCGCGGCCGGGCCGGAAGGCGTGCCGCTGGAAGCCTTGAAGCTGCTGCCGTCGCCGGCCTGGGACCAGGGTTTCTGGCAACACTGGCGGCCCGGCGAGGCCGGCGCGCACGAAGCCCTGGAAACTTTCCTCGACGGTGCGCTGGACGGCTACGCCCAGCAGCGCGACCGTCCCGATCGCGTCGGCACCTCGCGGCTGTCGCCGCACCTGCACTTCGGCGAGATCGCGCCCTGGCGCGTGGTCGCCGCCCTGGAGGCGCGACGCAGCGCCGCGCGCGCGGGCGACATCGACGCGGCGATCCGCGAGCTGGGCTGGCGCGAGTTCGCCCACCATTTGCTGCACCATTTCCCGGAAACACCGCAACGCAACTTCAACCCGCGCTTCGACGATTTCGATTGGGCGCGCCTGGTCCAGCCGCGCCTGCAGGACTGGCAGCACGGCCGCACCGGCGTGCCCATCGTCGATGCCGGCATGCGCGAGCTCTGGCACACCGGCTGGATGCACAACCGCGTGCGCATGATCGTCGCCAGCTATCTGACCAAGCATCTGCGCTATCACTGGCGCCACGGCGCGCGCTGGTTCTGGGACACCCTGGTCGACGCCGACCTGGCCAACAACACCCTGGGCTGGCAATGGGTGGCGGGCACCGGCGCCGACGCCGCGCCGTACTTCCGCGTGTTCAATCCGGTCACCCAGGCCGAAAAGTTCGATCCCGACGGCCGCTATATCGCGCGCTGGGTACCGGAGCTGGCGGCGCTGCCGCTGCCCCTGCACTATGCGCCCTGGCGCGAACCGGCGACGTTGCGCCGCCTGGCTCCCGACTATCCGGCTCAGCCCCTGGTCGACCTGGCCGCCGGCCGCGACGCCGCGCTCGCCGCCTACCGAAAACAGCGGGAGTAGGGCACGGCCTACGGCAAGCGCGCGCCGAGCCGGCCGTGCTCTTGCCGATCCGGAGTCCCGCCTTCTCGCGTTGACGCCGCTCGCGGCCGCGTGATTCACTCGGCGCAGACGCTTTGGAGGGCGCATGGCCACAGCACAACCGCGCAAACGCGCGCGTCGCGAACCGATGTCGCGAGTGGATACGGCCTGGTTGCGCATGGAGCGACCGACCAATCCGATGATGATCACCGGCGTGCTGATGTTCGCCGAACCGATGTCGATCGATGCCTTGCGGCGCGTGGTCAAGCAGCGCTTCCTGGCCTATACGCGTTTTCGCCAGAAAGCGGTCGACACGCCGGCCGGCGCGTCCTGGCAGACCGACGAGGACTTCGACCTGGACTGGCACGTGCAGCTGACCGCGCTGCCCGGGCGCGGCGGCAAGCGCGGCCTGGAACGCTTCGTCAGCCAGCTCGCGTCCAGCCCGCTCGATCACAGCCGGCCGCTGTGGCAGTTCCATCTGGTCGAGCGCTACGACGGCGGCTCGGCCCTGATCGCGCGCATCCACCATAGCTACGCCGACGGCATCGCCCTGGTCCAGGTCCTGCTGTCGCTGACCGATACCACCCGCGAGCCGGCCAAGGGCAGCGACCTGCCGCACGCCTGGCTCAAGACCGACGGCGTCGAGGTCGCGCGCCGGGTCGGCGCGGTCGACCGCTACATGAAGCTGGGTTCGCGCGCGCTGGAAAAGGGCATGGAGATGTACCGCGACCCGACCCTGGCCGGCATGCTGGCCAAGGAGGGCGGCGAGATCGCGCGCGAACTGCTCAATGCGCTGGCGCTGTCCGACGATCCGCCCTCGCTGCTGCGCGGCAAGCTCGGGGTGAGCAAGCGCGTGGCCTGGGCCGAACCGCTGGACCTGGAAGAAGTGAAGGCGGTCGGCCGCGCCTGCGACTGCACCGTCAACGACGTGCTGATGGCCACCGCGGCCGGCGCGCTGCGCAACTACATGATCGAGCGCGGCGACAGCGTCGACGGCGTGACCCTGCGCGCGACCGTGCCGGTCAACCTGCGCCCGCTCGAGCACGCCAAGAAACTCGGCAACCATTTCGGCCTGGTGTTCCTGGAACTGCCGGTCGGCGAGCACAACCCGATCCGTCGGGTCGAACGCGTCGCCGAATGCATGAACAACCTTAAAAATTCACGGCAAGCCATTGTTGCATTTGGTCTTTTGGCCGCCCTTGGCATGGCGCCGTCGCAGCTGCAGGGGCTGGCGCTGGAACTCTTCAGCCGCAAGGCCACCGCGGTGGCGACCAACGTGCCGGGCCCGCAGCAGCCCCTGTACCTGGCCGGCTGCACGCTGCGCGAGATGATGTTCTGGGTGCCGCAGACCGGCTCGATCGGCGTCGGCATCTCCATCCTCAGTTACAACGGCCGCGTCCACTTCGGACTGATCGCCGACGCCAAATTGATCCCCGATCCCGACGCGGTGATCAGCCGCTTCGGCGCCGAGTTCGACAAGCTGCTGTACCTGGCGCTGATGGGCAACTGGGACCACACCCTCGACGCCGCCGGCGCCGACGCCCTGATCCCCGCCGGCTGAGCGCCAGGCGACAGGCAGGGTGCGACCCGTTCGCACCCTGCCGCCGTCGCCGAGCTCGGGGTAGTGGCGGCGCCGCGCAAGGATTTGCTTCGGTCACAAGCCGCGCCACGCCATGCCTTCTGTGGGAGCGGCGTAAGCCGCGATCGAACCCCCATCCCGTTGCGCGCTTGGAGTCGGCTAACGCCTCGAACGCGCAACGGCCTTCCTCGTCCACGCCTGCCGACAGCTGAACTGCCGTGCGCCCTCGTCACCCATCCGTGACGCCGGCGTGATTAGCTTTGGCTCCGCCGAATTCAGCCGAGGACGTCCCATGAAAACCCAGATCAAGATCGCGATGGCCGCCGCCGCGATGACCGCCGCGCTCGCCGGTTGCGCCACGGGCGGCGGTGGCTACTACGGCGGCCAGCCGCAGGGCCAGTACCCGCAGGAGCGCCAAGGCATGAGCCGGACCCAGAAGGGCGCCCTGATCGGCGCGCTGGCCGGCGTCGCCGCGGGCCTGCTCAGCGGCGACGACGCCACCGAACGCCGCCAGCGCGCGCTGATCGGCGCCGGCGTCGGCGGCCTTGCCGGCGGCGCCATCGGCAACTACCAGGACCGCCAGGAGCGCGCCCTGCGCGAGCGCATGGCCGGTACCGGCGTCGACGTGGTGCGCCAGGGCGACAACATCACTTTGAACATGCCCAGCAACATCACCTTCGCCTTCAACAGTTCCCAGCTCGAATCGCAGTTCTATCCGGTGCTGGACAACGTCGCCTCGACCCTGCAGGAGTACAACCAGACCATCGTCGAGGTCGCCGGCCACACCGACAGCATCGGCACCGACGCGGTCAACCAGCGCCTGTCCGAGCAGCGTGCGGCCTCGGTCGGCAACTACCTGATGTCGCGCGGCCTGGTCCGCGACCGCTTCATCCTCACCGGCGCCGGCAAGACCCGTCCGATCGCCAGCAACGACACCGAGGAAGGCCGCGCCCAGAACCGCCGCGTCGAAATCACCCTGGTGCCGCTGCGTTCCTGAGCCGACGGGCGGGCAGGGCGACAGCGCCGCGCGGGCTCGCCAATTTCAGCAAGTTCCGATCGAACGGGCCGCGAAAGCGGCCCGTTCGCTTTGCAGCCGCACTCTCCGAGCTCCGCTCCGGAGCAGGAACAGCATTGGACCGATGCTCCTTGTAGGAGCGGCGCAAGCCGCGACCGCGCCACCGCAGCTACGACGAATGCCCCCGATGCCTGGCCGACGCAGCACCGCCGCGCTTCAATCGACCCGCTGCGCCACACGTCGCACAAGCGGCGCGGCAGCGTGATCGCGGCTCACGCCGCTCCCACAGGATGCCGGTCGGCACTCGCATGCCTGCCTTGGGGTAGGAGCGGCGTAAGCCGCGACCGCCCCCTCCCACTCACGGCGCAAGCCCTCAGCCCATCCGCTGAAACGAGAACAAGCGCGCCAGGGGATGCGGGCGCCGCTCGACCGACGCCCGCAACAAACCCGCGCCGACCTCGGCGTAGGTGATGCCGTTGCCGCCGTAGGCCATCGCGAAATGCACGCGCGGCCCGTACTGCTCGTGCGGCCCGAAGTAGGGCAGGCCGTCCTCGGTTTCGGCGAAGGTGCCGGCCCAGGCGAAGGTCGGCGCCAGCTCCAGGCCGGGAAACCGCTGTGCGACCTGCCGCACCAGGCGCCGGGTCTTCTTCTCCAGGCGTGCGTCGCGCCGGGACGGAATGTCGATCGCGTCGTCCTCTCCGCCGACCATGATCCGGCCGTCGCCGGTGCCGCGCAGATAGAGATAGGGCCGCGCCGACTCCCAGACCATGGTCCGGTCCAGGCCGCGCAATTCGCCCGGCGCCATCGGATCGGTGACGAAGGCGTAGCTGCTGCGGTTGCGCGCCAGCCGCTGGCGCAGCCAGCGCTGGCCGGCGTACCCCGTCGCCAGCACGGCCTGGGCCGCGCGGATCGTATGGCCCTGGGGCGTGCGCAGCAGCACCGAACGCGCGCCGGGTTCGATGGTCGCGACCTCGCTGCGGTCGTGTACGCGCACGCCCCGCCTGGCCAGGCGCATCAGCAGGCGATAGGTCATGCGATAGGGATCCACGCGCGCGCCCAGGCGGCTCAGGATCGCACCGGGCGCGTGCAGGCCGTGGCGTTCGTGCAGATCGGCGGCGTTGAGCCAGCGCACATCGAAGCCGTGGCGGCGGCGCAGCGCGAGTTCGTGCTTGAGCGCGTACACATGGCGCTGCTTGCTTGCGCAGTAGACGCTGTCCACCCGCGCGAAATCGACATCGCCCAGGCCGCGCACGCGCTCGCGCAAGGCCTGCACCGCTTCGCCGCAGGCGCGGTAGGCGAGGGCGGCCGCGTCCTCGCCGTAGCGTTCGCTCAGATCGATCAGGTGGGTGTCGATCTCGTACTGCAGCAGCGCCGTGCTGGCCGCCGTGCTGCCCCAGCCGATATCGCGCTGCTCGATCACCAGCACGTCGTGGCCGTGGCGGGCGAACTCGTCGGCGATCAGGGCGCCGCTGATGCCGCCTCCGACCACCGCCACCTCGCAGCGCGCGTCGGCATCCAGGGCCGGGAAGGCGTGCATCAGGCCGTTGCGCACGGCCCAATAGGGGTAGCCGCTCTTCAGGTCCATGGCCATGCGCGGTACCGGGGCATGCGTGGGCTCGTCGTGGGATGCGCGGACAGCACACTCCACCGGCCGTCGTCGCGGGGTGAGCGCGCAAGGCGGCGAATCCGCGATTCATCTACATGAGCCTGCGCTGCATGCGCCAGGCGCTATCACGACCGCGCGCTAACGAAATCCTGCCGTCGCGTTTACCGCGCCAGGACTAGCCTCGGCCCCGCGTCGGAACGGTTCCGACCGGAGGCTTATCCATGTCCCGTGGAGACAAATCCGCTTACACCGACAAACAGAAACGCCAGGCGCGTCATATCGAAGAGGGATACCGCAAAGAAGGCTTGTCCGAGAAGACCGCCGAACAGCGCGCCTGGGCCACCGTCAACAAACAGGACGGCGGCGGCAAGAAGTCAGGCTCGGGACGCGAACGCCAGCACTGAGCCGGCGACGCGTCGTTACCCATCGATAGGAGCACGCTCATGAATCCGATTCGCAGTCGTTTCGCCACCGCGCTGACCCTCGCGCTGCTCGTCGGCGCGCCCGCCGTGGCGTTCGCCCAGGAACATACCCCGCCGCCGGCGACCGGCGAATCCAGTCAGCCGGTCAGCGACACCTGGATCACCACCAAGGTCAAGACCGAATTGCTGGCCGCCAAGGACGTGTCGGGCCTGAAGATCGATGTCGATACCGTCAACGGCGTGGTTTCGCTGTCGGGCACGGTCGACAACCAGGCCCAGATCGACAAGGCGACCGCGGTGGCCAAATCCGTGCAAGGCGTGCGCAGCGTCGACGCCAAGGCGCTGATGGCCGCCAAGCACGCCAGCAAGAAGTGAGGCCGGTCGGCATCGGCGCCTGCGCGCGTATTGGATCGGGCCGCGACGGCGGAACCCTGGGCCGTCGCGGCCCTGGCGATCAGGCGCCGGGCGGCGTCGCCGCGTCGTCGCCGCCGATCACTTCGTTCCAACTCAGCTCGACACCTTTGCGATGTCCCTTCTCGGTGAGCTTCAAACCGTGGGCGTCGATCGTGAGCGTGTAGAGCTTGTCGCCGATTTCCAGTTCGCGTCGCAGCGGCTTGTCCAACTTGGTCGTCATGGCGTTCTCTCCGTTGATGTCGCATCGCGGGGCGTATCGCGTCAAGGACGCATACCGGGCCGAGGATACAACGGCCGGCGCGGCTGCGGCGTGGCTGAGTGCGCGCAATCGCGTGGCCGCTATTCGCTTCGACTTGCGTTTCACGCCGCGATCACATCGGCCGTCACCGAAACCCAACCCGAGGAGATAGTCATGGCCAACGTGAGCGCTTTCATGACACCCAATCCGGTCGCCTGCGACGTCACCACGCCCCTGCGCGATGTCGCTCGCATGATGGCCGACCACGACTGCGGGGAGATCCCCGTGCTGGACGCAAGGGGCGTGCCGCTGGGCGTGGTCACCGACCGCGACATCACCGTGCGCGTGGTGGCCGCCGGCCGCGACGGCACCTCCACCGCCGGCGACGCGATGACGATGCCGGCGCACAGCGTGAATCTGGACGCCGATCTGCGCGATTGCGTGGAGCTGATGGAGCGCGAGCAGATCCGGCGCGTGCCGGTGGTCGACGCCGAAGGGCGCCTGGCCGGCATCGTGTCGCTGGCCGATCTCGCCCGCGCCGGCAAAAGCCGGGCGACCGCCGAGGTGGTGCGCGAGGTCTCCGCGCCGCCCGGATGAGCCGGCGTCGCAGTCCTTGAGACGCGGGCAGGGCAGGCTGGATCCGAGCCCCAGGGACGCAGGCGCCGAACGATACGGCACCGGGCTACGGCACCGGTGCTCCAGCCCCGGTCTGCCGCGGCGGCGCTACCATTCCCTTAGCTCCCGTCCGCCCCCATACCGGTAGCGGCCCCCACCGGATTCGCCGCAGCGATCGCGTCCGCGCGCCATGCCACTGACCGCCTTCCATCCCGCCGTCGCCGCCTGGTTCGCGGCGACCTTCCCGGCGCCGACCCAGGCCCAGGTCCTGGCCTGGCCGTCGATCCGCGCCGGGCGCCATACCCTGGTCGCGGCGCCGACCGGCTCGGGCAAAACCCTGACCGCCTTCCTGGCCGCGATCGACACCCTGGTCCGCCAGGCCGAGGCGCAGGGCGCCTTGCCCGACGAGACCACGGTGGTCTACGTCTCGCCGCTGAAGGCGCTGTCCAACGACATCCACCTGAATCTCGACGCGCCGCTGGCCGGCATCCGCGAAGAGCTGGCGCGCATGGGCCGGCCCGATCCCGGCATCCGCAGCGCGGTGCGCACCGGCGATACCACCGCCAGCGAGCGCATGCGCATGCGCAAGCAAGCGCCGCACCTGCTGGTGACCACGCCCGAATCGCTGTACGTGCTGATGGGCTCGGAATCCGGGCGCGCCATGCTCTCGACCGTGCGCACGGTGATCGTCGACGAAATCCACGCCGTCGCCGCGAGCAAGCGCGGCAGCCACCTGGCCCTGACCCTGGAACGCCTGCAGGCCTTGTGCGGGCATCCGATCGCGCGCATCGGCCTGTCGGCGACGCAGAAGCCGATCGAGGAGGTCGCGCGCTTCCTGGTCGGCGCGTCGGCGATCGACGCCGAGGGTCGCCCGGATTGCGAGATCGTCGACATCGGCTACGACAAGCGCCGCGACCTGGCCCTGGAGCTGCCGCCGTCGCCGCTGAGCGCGGTGATGTCGCACGAGCAATGGGACCAGGTCTATCGGCGCCTGGCCGAACTGGTCGCCGAACACCGCACCACCCTGGTCTTCGTCAACACCCGGCGCATGGCCGAGCGCGCCGCGCGCCATCTCGGCGAACGCCTGGGCAAGGAGGCGGTCGCCGCGCACCACGGCAGCCTCTCGCGCGAGCTGCGCCTGGACGCCGAACAACGGCTCAAGCGCGGCGAGCTGCGGGTGCTGGTCGCCACCGCCTCGCTGGAACTGGGCATCGACATCGGCGATGTCGACCTGGTCTGCCAGCTCGGCTCGCCGCGCGCGATCGCCGCCTTCCTGCAGCGCGTCGGCCGCGCCGGCCACCATGTCGGTGGCGTGCCCAAGGGACGCCTGTTCCCGCAGTCGCGCGAGGACCTGATCGAGTGCGCGGCGCTGCTGGACTGCGTGCGTCGCGGCGAGCTGGATGCGCTGGAGCTGCCGGTCGCGCCGCTGGACGTGCTGGCGCAGCAGATCGTCGCCGAGGTCGCCTCGCGCGAATGGGAGGAGGACGCGCTGTACGCGCGCCTGACCCAGGCCTGGCCCTACGCGCGCCTGGCGCGCACGGATTTCGACGCGGTCGTGCGCATGCTCGCCGAGGGCTTCACCACCCGCCGCGGCGCGCGCGCCGGCTACGTCCACCGCGACGCCGTGCACCGGCGCCTGCGCGCCCGCCGCGGCGGCGCGCTGACCGCGGTCACCTCCGGCGGCACCATTCCCGATACCGGCGACTACGCGGTGGTGCTGGAACCGCAGGCGACCACGATCGGCAACGTCAACGAAGACTTCGCCATCGAAAGCCTGGCCGGCGACGTGTTTCAGCTGGGCAACGCCAGCTACCGCATCCTGCGCGTCGAGCCGGGGCGGGTACGGGTCGAGGACGCCCAGGGCGCGCCGCCGAACATTCCGTTCTGGCTGGGCGAGGCGCCGGGGCGCAGCGACGAACTCTCGCTGGGCGTGTCGCGCCTGCGCGGCCTGGTCGACGCCCAACTGGCCGCGCACGGCGAGCCCGATCCGGCGACGCTGGCGCAGGTGCACGCGCAGGTCGCGGCGGCGATAGCGCACGAACTGGGCCTGGGCGAGGACGCCGCCGCTCAACTGGTCGACTACCTGGCGCGCACGCGTTATGCGCTGGGTGCGGTGCCGACCCAGGACACGGTGGTGCTGGAGCGCTTCTTCGACGAATCCGGCGGCACCCAGCTGGTCATCCACACGCCCTACGGCAGCCGCATCAATCGCGCCTGGGGCCTGGCCCTGCGCAAGCGCTTCTGCCGCAAATTCAATTTCGAACTGCAGGCGGCCGCCACCGAGGACGCGATCGTGCTGTCGCTGTCGACCAGCCACAGCTTCCCGCTGATCGAGGTCGCGCGCTATCTGCACAGCGCCAGCGCGCTGGACGTGCTGATCCAGGCGCTGCTGGACGCGCCGCTGTTCGGGGTGCGCTGGCGTTGGAACGCGACCACTTCGCTGGCCTTGCCGCGCTACCAGGGCGGCCGCAAGGTCGCACCGCAGCTGCAGCGCATGAAAAGCGAGGATCTGCTGGCGACGGTGTTCCCGGACCAAGTCGCCTGCGCCGAAAACCTGGTCGGCGAACGCGAGGTGCCGGACCATCCGCTGGTCGCGCAGACCTTGCACGACTGCCTGTACGAGGCCATGGACGCGCAGGGCTGGCTGCGCCTGCTGGGCCGGCTGGAGCGCGGCGAGGTGCAGGTGATCGCGCGCGACGTGACCGGCCCGTCGCCGATCGCGGCCGAGGCGATCAATGCGCGGCCCTATGCCTTCCTCGACGACGCGCCGCTGGAAGAACGCCGCACCCAGGCGGTGATGAGCCGCCGCTACGCCGACCCGGACAGCGCCGACGACCTCGGCCGCCTGGATCCGGAGGCGATTGCGGCGGTGCGCGCCGAGGCTTGGCCGGAAGCGCGCAACGCCGACGAGATGCACGAGGCCCTGATCGGCCTGGCCTATGTCGAGGCGCGCGAGGCGCGCGCGCACGGCTGGCTGGACGCCTTGCATAGCCTGGCCGAGGCCGGGCGCGCGACCCGTTTGCGAGCGACCGCCGACAGCGACGACGACGCGGCCTTGTGGATCGCCACCGAGACCTTGCCGCAGGCGCGCGCCTTGTTCCCCGACGCGGCCTGGTCGCCCGAGGTGACGGTGCCGGCCGAGTACGCCGCGGCGGCCTGGGACGCCGACGGCGTGCTGGCCGAATGGCTGCGTTCGCGCCTGACCGGCCTGGGTCCGGCGACCGTGGCCGCGCTGGCGGCTTCGCTGCGGCAGCCGGCCGTGGCGGTGGAGATCGCGCTGGCGAGGCTGGAAAGCGAGGGCTATGTGATGCGCGGCCGCTTCAGCCGCGAAAGCAGCGAAGGCGGCGCCGAGGAATGGTGCGAACGCCATTTGCTCGCGCGCATCCATCGCTACACCGTCGGCCGCCTGCGGCGCGAGATCGAGCCGGTGTCGCCGCGCGATTTCGTGCGCTTCCTGTTCGACTGGCAGCGCGTGTCCGCGGCCACCCGCATGAGCGGCCGCGACGCGGTCGAAGCGGTACTGGCGCAGCTGCAGGGCTTTGAGGCGCCGGCAGCGGTGTGGGAAGGCGAGTTGCTGAGCGCGCGCATCGCCGACTACAGCCCGGCTTGGCTGGACGACCTGTGCAGCGCCGGACGCGTGAGCTGGGCGCGCCTGCGTCCGGCCCGGGTCGAGGCCGGCACCGCGGCCTCGCCCTCGGTACGCCAGACCCCGATCGTGCTGTTGCCGCGCCGCGAGCTGGCGATGTGGTCCACCCTGACCGCGCAGCGCGCGGACGACGCGCCGCTGTCCTCGCGCGCGCTGCGCGTGGTCGATTGCCTGCGCGTGCGCGGCGCCTCCTTCTTCGACGAGCTCGAGCGCGGCGCGCACCTGCTCAAGACCGAGCTGGAAGAGGCCCTGAGCGAACTGGTCGCGCGCGGGCGCGTGACCTGCGACAGCTACGCCGGCCTGCGCGCGCTGCTGGTGCCGCCGTCCAAGCGCGAGGGCTCGCGGGGCGGCCGCAGCCGGCGCGCGCCGATGTTCGGCATCCAGGACGCCGGCCGCTGGTCGCTGACGCCGCGCCCGGCCGAGGACGCGCCGCCGCCCGCGGTCGACGCCGAAACCGTCGAGCACGCCGCGCGCAGCCTGCTCGACCGTTATGGCGTGGTGTTCTGGCGCCTGATCGAACGCGAGGCCAGCTGGTTGCCGCCCTGGCGCGACCTGCTGCGCGTGTACCGGCGCTGGGAAGCGCGCGGCGAGATCCGCGGCGGCCGCTTCGTCAGCGGCATGTCCGGCGAACAGTTCGCGCTGCCCGACGCGATCGGCGCGCTGCGCAAGCTGCGCCAGCGTCCCGACAGCGGCGAGCTGGTCTGCGTCTCGGCGATGGACCCGCTCAACCTGGCCGGCACCGTGCTCGCCGGCGACCGCGTCGCGCGCCTGCCCGGCGCGCGCGTGCTGTTCCGCGACGGCCTGCCGATCGCCAGCCTGAGCGCGGGCAAGGTCGAGATGATCGAGGAAGCGCTGACCCCGGACGACGCCGAACGCGTGCGCCAGGCCCTGGTCCGCCGCCGCGGCACCGCCGCCGACCCCGACACCGCGCTGTATCCGCCAGGGCTGGCCGAAGCCCTGCGTTGACTCCGCGGGGGTCTCGTCGCGCAGGAGCGGCGCAAGCCGCGACTACGAAGTCCCACCATCGCCGTAAGCCCCGATGCACCCTGTAGGAGCGGCGCAAGCCGCGACCACGCCCCCACGCCATCGCGCATCCTCCGAAGCCCCCTGTGGGAGCGGCGTAAGCCGCGATCGCGAACCCTACACCTTGGGGGCAACTTCCGAAGAGCGCCAGCGCCCGCGACCTTCGCATCGCCTTGGCGCACGCCATGACCGGCGGCGTATCGCGCCGCAAAAACCGGTTCGCTGCGGCGGCATAACGCGCGCGGGGCAGGGGGCAGCGATGGCGCGTCGGCGGTGTTGAATGCGATGGCCGGCAAAAGCGGCGCAGCCAGTCGTGGCCACGCGGTCGCGGCTTACGCCGCTCCTACAACAAGCCCGCGTTCAGCCATCGCGTTCGAACCCGCGCGCCAACTCGCGGGTCAGCTCCGCAGCCGGAATCTCCCGGCAACCGCTCGCGTTCTGCCCCGACCACAACGGCGAAAAATCGCCGCTGCCCTGCGCCTCGGCGCGCGCCCGGATCGGCGCCAGCGCGCCGCTCGCCAAGGGGAAGGGCGGCGCCAGCCCGCTCAAGGGACCGCGTTCGCGCATGTAGCGATTGACGATGCCGCGCGCGGGGCGCCCGCTGAACAGATTGGTGAGCGTGGTGTGCCCGCTGCCGGCGCCCTTCAAAGCGGCCCGATGCACCGCGCTGGTGTCGGCTTCCGGGCAGAGCAGGTAGGCCGTGCCGATCTGCACGCCTGCCGCGCCCAGCCGCATCGAAGCGGCCACGCCTCGCGCATCGGCGATGCCGCCGGCGGCGATTACCGGTACCCGCAGCGCGCGCACCAGCTGCGGCAGCAGCGCGAACGTGCCCGACTGGCGGCTGAGGTCGTCGTCGAGGAAATGCCCGCGATGCCCGCCGGCCTCCAGCCCCTGCGCGATGACCGCATCCACGCCCTGCGCCTCCAACCAGCGCGCTTCCTCGATCGTGGTGGCCGAGGACAACACCTTGGCGCCCCAGGCACGCACCCGCTGCAGCAGGGCGGGCGAGGGCAGGCCGAAATGGAAGCTGACCACGCGCGGGCGAAACTGCGCCAGCAACTCGGCCGTCTCGGCGTCGAAGGGACGCCGGCCGGCCGCGGCGCCGACGGTGGCGGGGTCGATCTCGAACTCGCCGTAATAGGGCGCCAGCGATTCGCGCCAGGCCGCTTCGACCGCCGCGTCGGGCTCGGGCGGGCTGTGGCAGAAGAAGTTGACGTTGTAGGGGCGGTCGGTCTGCGCCGCGATCGCCGCCAGTTCCTCGCCCAGGCCCTGCGCGCTCAGCATCGCCGCCGGCAGCGAGCCCAGGCCGCCGGCCTGGCAGACCGCCACCGTCAGCGCGCTGCCCTGCGAGCCCGCCATGGGCGCCTGGATCAGCGGCAGTTCCAGATCGGGCAGATCGAGCAGCGGCATGGCGTCGTTTTCGCGGGGCGGCCGCGACAGTATCGCCCTGGGCCGGGCGCGCGGCGGTGAGCGCCCAGGCAACGCGGCGTTCTGCCGCCGCGGGTCCTGTTCCGGCCCCAGCCCCGGCCGCGGCTTCCACATGAACCGCCGCCACCGCCGCGCTTGTGAATGCGGCCGCCGCCCCTATACTGATCGGGTCAGCGTTGTTAGCTGTCCCCGGGGGTGCACTGGCTTCGACGGGGGTTGCAAAATCGCTTGGCGCATGCCGAGGGGGTAGCTTTCCTCGTAAATCCAGCTGCAAACTTTTAGTTGCCAACGACGACAACTACGCTCTCGCCGCTTAAGGCGTAAGCCCCGAAACTGCTTGTGTCCGTGCTCGCAGCGTAGGGTCATCATCACGGAATCGCTGGGGACGGTCGCCTGTCAATCCCCGGTTAACCCAAAACAGGCTGGTTCCCGGATGCGCTTTGCGCGCCGTGCTGTCCGGGGGCGAGATCTAACGGAGCGCTAAGCATGTAGTGCCGGGGATGGAGTGCCTTCGGACGGCGGTTCGATTCCGCCCACCTCCACCATAAAAGGGTCCCCCAAGGACCATGAAAGGCCGGAAAATCCTGCGCAATCAGGGCTTCCGGCCTTTTTTGTGTCCGCCCCTCTCGGAGGCAGCGCGCCTGTCGTCGGAAGGAACGGTTGCCGCCATGCCACGCGTCCGGGGAAGCGAATCGGACCTTGCGCCGGACCGGTGGAATCCAACGGCGGGCCGATGCCACAGGGCGCCTACGGCCTCGTAAAATTCTGGCGGGGCCGAGGGCGCGGTCCCGGCCATTCGTTCAAGCAGGACGCATCAGCGAGGCATCCAAGTGCGTACTTTGGGTGATAGCGCACTCGGCTGCGGTCTCGCGGCTCGGCTCGCCTCAGGGGGGAGGCCTTATGCGAATCTTCTTGTTGCTCGCAAGCCTGATTTGCATCTCAGCTTGCAACGTAACGAGCCGTTACCGATGGGCTTCAAGGCATATCACTCCTGACGAGCTTGTCGCTGCCTGCTGTTATCCGAGTACGCAAAGTCCTGACACCGACAAGCAGCTGATGCGCGCGTACTTCGCCTCTCTCGGACGAGAGCCTCTTAAAGGAATCGCCATCGAAGCGGCAGTTCCCGATCGGTACCAGCAAGCGATCGGCGCCGTCGCGCCTGTGGTCAACGTTTCGGGCGTCTCGAACGAGGCCTACGAAATCGCCCCTGGCTTCGCTATCGTCCGCAAAATCGACGTCGCTCAGGACAAGGCAACCATTGTCGCGACCTTCGGCCCGATGCATCGCAACGCAAATTTGGACTGCGGTACGACAATCTCCCTCGACCTGTTCCTCAAGTCGGGCGTTTGGGTTGCAAACGAGACCCTGACCTTGGAGGTTTGTTAGCCATGCAGCCTAAGGATTTATTCCCGCGAGGCTGGCGTGAGATTGGGGCGTTCGACGCAGTAGGCCTGGTCCGGGGCAGAATGGGCCTCGCGGCGCACGCTTGGGGGCGGCCACTCTCGCCATAAAACGGTCCCAAAAGGACCGCGGCAAGGCCGGGACATCGCACATCATCGAACATCGGGGGACTTATGGGGCCTTGCTACAGCTGCAAAAGAACCGTCGCTTTTGGCGGTATCAAAGATCATGGGTTTCGCTTTTGCAGCAAAGCTTGCCATGCCCAGAAGGCCGCGTTCATCGCCAGCCTCGCGTCCGTTTCCGCCGCGAATGTCGATGTGGAGGTCGCCAAGATTCGCAATGGTTTGTGCGCAAAGTGCGGCAAGTCCGGAAGTATAGATTTCCATAAGAGCGTTTTCGTCTGGTCGGCAGTGCTGATTACCCGCATGAGCGAAAACACCTTCATCGGTTGCTCGACGTGCGCCAGAAAGGCTCAGGCCCTTTCGTCGGTGGGAACCTTGCTGGTCGGGTGGTGGGGTATTCCGTTCGGCCTGCTGTTCACCCCTGCGGCCTTGCTGGTCAATGTCTATCAGATGATCCGCAGCGGTCCGCGCGCCCAGCCGAGCTCGTTGCTAAGGGACTATGCGAGAGATCGGCTGGCTTTTGCCAATAGGTACGGCGCTCCAGATTGGGCTCTCGCCATGCCCGATGGCCGCGTCGAGCCGCGCTTTTAGGCCGTGGCCGGCGGTCGATCCGGCCGAGGCCGCTAAGGATTCATGCTCGGCGCGAGCGAGCCGATGCGGGCCCGCAGTGGGCCATGACCTGGAGCGCGATTGCCGGCAAGATGCGCTTTCATCTTCCCGATCGCGTACATGCGCTACTCACTGATCATCTTCGATTTCGACGGCACGCTGGCCGATTCGTTCGCGTTCTTCATGCAAGCTCAGCACGCACTGGCGCAACGCCACGGTTTCAAGGCCATCGCCGAAGACCGCGTCGAGGAGATGCGGCGGCTGGGCACGCGCGAGTTGCTGCGGGAGTTCGAGTTCTCCAGATGGAAGCTGCCGATCGTGGCCGCCGATTTCGTGCGCCGCATGCGCGCCGCGCCGCCGGTGCCGTTGTTCGCGGGCGTCGCGGAGGCACTGCGCCACCTGCGCGGCGGCGGGGCGCGTTTGGCGATCCTGACTTCGAACTCGGCCGACAATGTGCGGCGCGTGCTCGGCGCGGAGTTGATGGAGACGATCGAGCTGACCGACGGCGGTGCGCACATGCTCGGCAAGCATCGGCGCATCGCGCGGATGCTGAAGCAGGCGAAGCTGGACGCCTCGCAGGCGATTTATGTCGGCGATCAGGTCAGCGACGGCGAGGCCGCGCATCGCGCGGGCGTGGCCTTCGGCGCCGTAGGCTGGGGTTATGCGCATGCCGACGTCTTGCGCACGGCGGGCGCGGAGGAGTTCTTCGATTCGGTGGACCAGTTGCGGCGCCTGGCGCCGCCGTCGGCCTCGTAGATCGAGCCGCCCCGCAGCGGCGCCCTGGCCGTCGCCTCAGCGGATTTCGTAGCGGATCAGCAGGCCTTCGAGCTGGGTGAGCAACCAGTCCCAGTCGGAGGGATCGGCCTCGAAGGCGAGGGTGTCCAAATGATTTTCGATGTCCCGAAACAAGGTTGGGGACCGCCGTAGCCGCTGGAGTTCCGCCTCCAGTAGCGCCAGTTCGGCTTCTAGCTGGGCCCTGGGCTTGCCCATGCGCCTATGCTTGGGACGCAGCCGTGGAGGGCGCGTGAGGAGCGCTTGGGCCATGCCGCCTGCCCAGGGCCGGCGCTGCGGCGCATTCAGGCATGGTGGCAGTGGGCTGAATAGCGCCTTCCCGGTGCGCCTGTCCCACGACGGCGTCCGCGCCCGGCTCCGTGCGATCACGGACCGCAATCAAAACCTTGACGCGCCCGACGAGGTCCAGGCGTTAGCTTGCGGCCGTCTACGTCCTCCCGGAGAGACCACATGACTCCGCTCGACAAACCGCTACGGCGCGAACTGGTGATAGAGGACCGGCCCTACACCCTCACCATCGATCCGCAGGGATTGAAGCTGGTGGAGAAGGGGCGGCGGAAAGGCCTGGAACTGCGTTGGTCCGAACTGGTGAATGGAGATGCGGCGCTGGCGACGGCACTGCAGGCATCGCTTAACGCCTGAGCGCCTCGCGCGCATCCTCGCGAGCATGTTCAACAATCGGGCCGTCGCTATTCCTCGCGCGCCCATGCGGCCAGGTTCTGCTTGATGCGGTCGATGCCGTCCCAAGGATCCTTGCGCCGCCGTTTGAGCTTGGCCGGCACCTCCTTGATGGTGAAGGCATTGGCCTTCTTCAGCCGGCCCAATTCGTTCCATGCCAGCGGCATGGCCACCGGCGCGCCCGGCCGGCCGCGCATCGAGTAGGACGCCACGGCCGTGGCGCCCCTGCCGTTGCGCAGATAGTCCACGAAGATGCGCCTGTTGCGCTTGCTCTTGGTGGCGGTGGACAGGAAACGGTCCGGCTGCGAGCGCGCCAGCGCGTCGGCGAAGCCATGGGCGAAGCGCTTGGTCAGGTCCCAGTCGCAGCCAGGGTTGAGCGGCACCACGACATGCAGGCCTTTGCCGCCCGACACCCGCAGGAACGAGGTCAGTTGCATCCGTTCCAGCAGTTTGCGTATGTCCACGGCGGCCTGCTTGATCTCGGCGAAGCCGACGCCGGGGCCCGGGTCCAGGTCGAAGACCACCCGGTCGGCGCGGTCGGGGTCGAGGGCGTGCGCGCCCCAAGGGTGGAATTCCAGCGCGTTGAACTGGACCAGTTCCATCAGCCCCGGCAGATCTTCGACCACCAGGTACTGCGCCTGCGCACCGGATTCTTCCTTGAGCTTGACGGTCGATACCCGTTCCAGGCCGGAGGTGAGGTGCTTTTGGAAGAAGCAGGGCCGCTCTATGCCCGACGGACAGCGGATGACCGACACAGGGCGCCCGGCGATTTCCGGCAACAGGTAATCGGCCACGGCCAGGTAATAGTCCCAGACCTCCTGCTTGGTGATGCGGGAGTCGGGGAACAACACCTTGGTCGGGCTGGACAGGGTGGGCAGATCCCGCTGGGGCGAGGTTTTTTTCGCGGCTTTCTTCGCGGTCTTGGGTGCGGTCTTCATGGCTCCTGTTCCCTTGCTTCGAACGCGAGGAGGCTGCGTGCCCGTGTCGCTGTCGGCCAGGTCCTGCACGTCCTTGTCCTCGCGTACCGCCTTCAGCGAGGCCTGGCGCAGCAGCTGCTGCCGGCCCATGCCGCGGTAGAACACTTCCACCACGAACCGCGGCGCGATCCAGGTCGCGCCGCGCAGGTCGGTGTCGGTGGCGCCGACATAGGCGGTGGGGCGTTTGCCGCCGCCTTTTTGCAGTTTGCGGGTCACGCTGCGCATCAGTTCGTCGTTGAATCCGGTGCCGACGCGTCCGATGTAGCGCCAGCCGTGCTCGGGATCCGGCTTGGCCAGCAACAGCGAACCGAAGCCGCTGCGCGATCCCCGCGGCGCGGTATAGCCCACCACCGCGAACTCGTCCGAGGCCAGCAGCTTGGTCTTGCGCCAGTCGTCGCTGCGTCCGCCGCGGTACGGCCGGTCGGCGCGCTTGGAGATGATGCCTTCGAAGTGGCGCTTGCCGGCCAGTTCGAACGCGGCCTCGCCGTTGCCGCTGATGTGCGAGCTGAAGGCCAGAGGGGAGGGCGCGCTGGCCAGCAGGTCCTGCAGCAGGGCCTTGCGCTCGATCAGCGGTGCATCGGTGATGTCCACTCCGTCGATGTGCAGCAGATCGAACAGGGCCAACGTCAATTTGCCCTGGCGTTCGCCCGAGAGCGTCGATTGCAGGAGGTTGAAGTCCTCCTTGCTGCCCGAACCGGCGATCAGCTCCCCGTCCAACGCGCCCGATTCCAGCCCGAGGGCTTCGATCGCATCGCGGATATCGGGAATTTTTTCCGTCCACTCCAATGCGTTGCGCGACCATAGCCGCACCCGGGCCGCGGCGATGGTGACCAGGATCCGGTAGCCGTCCCACTTCAGCTCGTGTATCCATTGATCGCCCTGGGGAGGTGTTTCGCCCAGCTTGGCCAATTGCGGTTCGAACGGCCCCGCCAGGGCCTTGGCCTTCTTCGCATCGGGCAGCTTGAGCGCCTGCTTCGCCCAATCCTTGCGCCGCCGTTTGCGCACGGGCAGGGCCGCCAGCTGCTTCTTGCGGGTCTTGCCCGCGCCGGCTCGCTTGCGATCCGCCGCCGGCGCCGCGGTCACGTCGGCCAACAGGTCGTCGGCCTCCAGGCTGCCGGCGAACGCGTCCTGGTCTTTGAAGAGCAGCCACTGCGGCTGCCTGGCCGCCTTCCCCGAGCGCACCAAATGCCAGGCGCCCTTGAGTTTCGCGCCGAACAGTTCGAAACGAAGATGGCCCTTGGCCAGTTGCTCCTCCGGGTCGCCCTCGGTGGCCCAGACGCCGTGATCGAACTGGGCCACGTGGCCGCCGCCGTACTGGCCCTTCGGTATCTCGCCCTCGAAGCCGGCGTAGTCCAGCGGGTGGTCTTCCACCTCGACCGCCATGCGCTTGACCTTGGGGTCGTAGCTGGGGCCCTTGGGCACCGCCCAGCTTTTGAGGGCGTCGCCTACCTGCAGCCGGAAGTCGTAGTGCCGCCGGCTGGCGTGGTGGAGCTGGACGACGAAGATGGCGCGCCGTCCTTTCGGCGGCGCCTTGCCGGGCTCGGGTTCGCGCGTTTGATCGAAGCTTCGCTTGCGGCGGTAGTCGACCAAGCTCATGGCATGGGGCTATTGGCCCAGATGCCGGCGCACGGCTTGCACGGTCGGCCCGACGGCCTTCACCGCCGCGCGCAACTGCTCGGCCGTCACGCCCAGGGCCTGGGTCCAGTACTGGAGTTCGTAGGCCTCGTTGACGTTGATGCGGTCGCGGTCCGGCGGGCCCACTTTGCTTTTGTCGTCTGCCATAAAGGTATCTCCTGAATAGCGCGAACCTAGATACTCCTGGGCCTGTCGTGAGTGCGTGAGCGGCCTTCCGTCGCCAACGGACGCGGTTGCGTAGCGACGCGCGACTCAGGCCAAACCGACCTG
The DNA here is from genome assembly GCF_036697405.1 of Lysobacter sp. CCNWLW3. NCBI lineage: Bacteria > Pseudomonadati > Pseudomonadota > Gammaproteobacteria > Lysobacterales > Lysobacteraceae > Lysobacter > Lysobacter sp. CCNWLW3. The sequence continues at coordinate 630,691 of NZ_JBAHWA010000001.1, read as the reverse complement.
GACCCAGGCTGGCGCATGATCGCTGGCCTTGTCCTGCAGCCGGACCCAGCGATCCACGCCCGCGTCTTTCAGGCGTTCGGCCAGGGCGGGATTGAGCAGCAGATGGTCGATGCGCAGCCCGCGGTCGCGCTCGGCGTGCTGACGGAAATAATCCCAGAAGGTATAGATGCGCCGATCGCCGTATATCTGGCGCAATGCGTCCGTCCATCCCTGGTCCAGCAGGCGCCGATAGGCCTGGCGAACTTCGGGCTGGATCAGCGCGTCCTTGCGCCAGGCCGTGGGGTCGTACACGTCGTCGTCGCTGGGGATGACATTGAAGTCCCCCACCAGCGCGACCGGATTGGGCAGCGCCACCAAGGCCTTGGCGCGGCGATTGAGCCGCTGCATCCACTTGAGTTTGTAGTCGAACTTGGGACCGGGCTGCGGATTGCCGTTGGGCAGGTAGAGGCAGGCGATCACGATGCCGTGCACTTCGGCTTCGATATAGCGGCTCTGCTCATCCTTGGGGTCGCCGGGCAAGCCGCGCCGGCTCTCGATCGGCAGCAGGCCGCGCGCCAACAGGGCCACCCCGTTCCAGGACCTCTGCCCGTGCCATATGGCGCCATAGCCCGCGTCCTCCAGCGCTGCGGCCGGGAAGGCCGCGTCCGGGGCCTTCAGTTCCTGCAGCGCGACCACGTCCGGTTTTTCCTTGGCCAGCCACGCCAGCAGATGCGGCAGGCGCGTGCCGATGCCGTTCACGTTGAACGTCGCGATCTTGAAGGTTTTTTTGCGGGTCATAGCGGCCTGGGAAGCGCGCGGCGGGGGCGGCTGGGTCCAGCCTAGGGCCGCCTTCATACGCGATACGTGAAGCGCGAGTGGCCGCGAAGTAAAAACGGCGTGGCTGACGACGCCCGGGCGCGCGACGCGTGCGCATTCGTCCATCACGTCCGCAACACGGATTCGCTCGCAAAATTCGCGCGCGGATGGCCTCGTTCGCCCTGCGGTACAGGCGCCATGCGACTCAGGCGATCCGTCCAATGCCCGAGGTCCCTATGAACGGTACAGGCGAAAGCAAGAAGCCCTTGGACGAGGCGCTGGACAACAGCTTTCCGGCGAGCGATCCGCCTTCGATGACGTCCGGCACGACGGCGACGCCGTCCGCCCCGCACGTGGCCGGGTCGACAACATCGAGCAAGAGCGGCCATACCAATCTGTTTCGGGTGATCGAGCCGCCCGACTCCGACCGGCCCTTCGGCGAACAGCCCAAGTATCGCGCCGGCCGCTGGACTTCCGACGACGTGGCGGCGATCTACGCCTCGGCGAGCGAGGCCGGGGCGATCCTCGAATATCTGGCGCATGCCGGCGCGCACGCGTGCAGCGAGGTCGTGCTGGCGTCGGCGACGATTCCGTCCGATTGCATCCTCGCGCAAACGGCGCTGCCGTCCACCTGGTCGGAGTATCCCTACCGCGCCGACGCCCAGCGCGTCGGGGATCAATGGGCGCAGGAAGGAAAGTCGCTGGCTTTGAAGGTGCCCAGCGCGCTGGCGCCCAACCAATGCAACTACCTGATCAACCCCCGCCACGTGGACATCGTGCACCTGCAGTCGGTGACCATCAGTCCGGTGGCGATCGACCCCAGGCTGAGGCGTTCGACATGAAGCGCAAAGCGCCGATCACCCCCAGCGCGACGCGAACCCGCGTGCCGCTGAAACGCGTATTTCAAGACGCCCTGACTCCGGCGCGTGCCGCCCCGGAACCCGGCGCCAGCGGGGCCGCTCGCGGCGCGGACGGCGGCCGGGCGAAATCCGCGGCGAAACCGAAGGCGCCGGCCCGCTCCGCGCGCGCATGACCTGCGCCGCCCGCCGGCGCGTGTGTTAAGGCCTCGCCACGAGCCGAGCCGTCCGCGTATACGGCGCCATAGCGAGCGCTGCCGGACGATGAGTCACCGGATGAAACAAGGATACTGCCATGCTCAGTTATGCCCTGGTCTTCCTAGTCATCGCCCTGATCGCCGGCGTGCTCGGCTTCACCGGCATCGCCGGAGCGGCCACCCAGATCGCCTGGATCTTGTTCGTGGTGTTCCTGGTGTTGGCGGCGATCTCCTTCTTCCGCGGGCGAGGGCGCGCGGCCTAGCGGCGCCAAGGCCGCGAACGGGCCCTCGGCAAACCGGAAGCAACCGATCCGCTCCGATCGTTCGACGGGCGAGTCCGTGGCGCTTACTCAGCTCCCGCCGCGACCGCCTGCGGCCGCGGCCCGGCGATGGTTGTGCCGGGCCGCGACGACGATGTCGCCGGTGCAAGGCGGTCGCCGCTGCGCCGGGCCGCCGCGGTCACGCCGGTAGATGGTCGAGCAGCTTGTCCAGCGTGATCGGGTAGTGCCGGACGCGGAAACCGGTGGCGTTGTGGATGGCGTTCGCCACCGCCGCGCCGACGCCGCAGATGCCCAGTTCGCCGACGCCCTTGGCCTTCATCGGCGAGGAGATCGGATCGGTCTCGTCCAGGAAGATCACGTCCTGGTGCGGGATGTCGGCATGCACGGGCACTTCGTAGCTGGCCAGGTCGTGGTTGACGAAGTAGCCCAGGCGCTTGTCGACCGCCAGATCCTCCATCAGTGCCGCGCCCACGCCCATCGTCATGGCGCCGATGACCTGGCTGCGCGCCGCTTTCGGGTTGAGGATGCGGCCGGCCGCGCACACCGCCAGCATGCGGCGCACCCGCACCTCGCCGGTGGCCGCGTCCACGCCGACCTCGCAGAAGTGCGCGCCGAAGGTGGACTGCTGGAACTTCTTGCCCAGGTCGCCGTATTCGATGTAGTCCTCGGCCACCAGTTCGCCGTCTTTCGCCGCGTCCGCCAGCGCCGCCTGGCGCGCGCCGTCGCGCACCCGGCCGTCGGAAAATTCGGCCGTGGCGGCATCGAAGCCCAGCTTGCGCGCGACCGCTTCGCGCAGCTTGAGGCAGGCCGCGTATACGCCGGAGGTGGAGTTGTTGGCGCCCCATTGCCCGCCGGAGCCGCAGGAGACCGGAAAGGCGGAGTCGCCCAGGCGCACGTTTACGCGCTCCAGCGGCAGGCCCATCATCTCGGCCGCGGTCTGGGCGATGATCGTGTAGCTGCCGGTGCCGATATCGGTCATGTCGGTTTCGACGGTGACGGTGCCGCGATCGTCCAGGCGCACGCGGGCGGCGGACTTGGTGAGCAGGTTGTTGCGGAACGCGGCGGCCACGCCCATGCCGACCAGCCAACGCCCGTCGCGCACGCTGCCGGGCGTCGCCGAGCGCCGATTCCACCCGAAGCGTTCGGCGCCGGTGCGCAGGCATTCGACGAAGCGCCGCTGCGAGAACGGGCGCTGCGGATGCTCCGGATCGACCTGGGTGTCGTTGCGGATGCGGAACTCCACCGGGTCCATGCCCAGCTTCTCGGCCATCTCGTCCATCGCCGCTTCCAGCACCATCAGGCCGGGGGCCTCGCCGGGCGCGCGCATCGCGTTGCCCTCGGGCAGGTCCAGCGTGGCCAGGCGCATCCGGGTCATGCGATTGGCGCCGGCATACAGCAGCCGGGTCTGCTGCACCGCCACCTCCAGGCCGCCGCCGGGCAGGTCGCCGGACCAGCTTTCGTGGCCGATCGCGGTGAGCTTGCCGTCGCGGTCGGCGCCCAGGCGCACGCGTTGGATGGTGGCCGGGCGGTGAGTGGTGTTGTTGATCATCAGCGGGCGTTGCAGCGCCACCTTGACCGGCCGCCGCGCGGCGCGCGCGCCCAGCGCCGCCATCAGCGCGTCGGCGCGCAGGAACAGTTTTCCGCCGAAACCGCCGCCGATGTAGGGCGACACCAGGCGCACGTTCTTCTTGGGTATGCCCAGGGTGGCGGACATATCGCCCACGCCCCAGTCGATCATCTGGTTGGCCGTCCACACCGTAAGCCGATCGCCGTCCCAGGCGGCGATGGAGGCGTGCGGCTCCATCATCGCGTGCGATTCGTCCGGCGTGGTGTAGGTGGCGTCGAACTGGACCGGTGCGTTCTTGAACGCCGTGGCGAAGTCGCCGGCATCGCTGTCGGGCTTTTCGTTCTTCGGCGCGATCGCGCCGGCCCTGGCTTTGTCCAGGTCGTAGGCGCCCTTGGCGCGCACGTAGTCCACCCGGATCGTCTGCGCGGCGGCGCGCGCCTGTTCGAAGGTCTCGGCCACGACCACCGCGATGGCCTGGTGGTAATGCTGGATCTCCGGCCCGCCCAGCAGCTTGGCGGTATTGAATTTGCCCTTGCCGAGCTTGCCCGCGTTCTTCGCCGTCACCACCGCCAGCACGCCCGGCGCCTTGCGCGCGGCGCTGTCGTCGAGGAAGGCGATCCGGCCCTTGGCGATGCCGGCGCCGACCACGTAGCCATAGGCCTGGTTGGGCACCACGTCGTGGCGCTCGTAGGCATAAGGCGCGGTTCCCGTGGTCTTGAGCGGGCCGTCGATGCGGTCGGTGGCCTTGCCGACGACTTTGCCCCGATCGATCGGATTGGTGGTGGCGGGCTGATCGAATTTCATGCGCGTCTCCCTGCGTCGACCAGCACGGCGGCGATCGTGCGTTCGACCAGCGGCTGCTTGAAGGCGTTGTCGTGGGTGGGGCGCGCGCCATCCAGCAGGACCGACGCGACCGCCTTGGCGCCCTGCGGCATCGCCGCGTCGGCGGCGTCCAGGCGCCAGGGCTTGTGGGCGACGCCGCCCAGGGCGATCCGGCCGCTGCCGTCGCGCTGCACGATGGCCGCCACCGACACCAGCGCGAAGGCGTAGGAGGCGCGATCGCGCACCTTGCGGTAGATCTGTTGGCCGCCGACGGGCTTGGGCAGGGTGACCGCGGTGATCAGTTCGCCCGCTTTCAGGCTGTGCTCGATCTGCGGCGTGTCGCCCGGCAAGCGGTGCAGCTCGGCGATGGGGATGCTGCGGGACTGTCCCTGCGGGTCCACGGTTTCCACCACCGCGTCGAGCGCGCGCATCGCCACGGCCATGTCGCTGGGATGGGTGGCGATGCAGGCCTGGCTGGCGCCGAGGATGGCGTTGTGGCGGCTGTAGCCCTCCAGCGCGGCGCAGCCGCTGCCGGGGCGGCGCTTGTTGCAGGGCTGGTGGGTGTCGTAGAAATACGGGCAGCGCGTGCGCTGCAGCAGATTGCCGGCGGTGGTGGCGCGGTTGCGCAATTGCCCGGAGGCGCCGGACAGCAGGGCGCGCGCGAGCAGCGGATAGTGACGGCGCACCTGGCGGTCGGCCGCCAGGTCGGTGTTGCGTACCAGCGCGCCGATCCGCAGCCCGCCCTCGCGGGTTTTGGCGATCGCGTCCAGCCCGATGCCGTTGACGTCGACCAGATGGGACGGCGTTTCGATCTCCAGTTTCATCAGGTCCAGCAGGTTGGTTCCGCCGGCGATGAAACGGGCGCCCGGCGTGGCCGCCACCGCGGCCGCGGCCTCGGCCGGCGTGCGCGCGCGTTGATAGGCGAAGGCCCTCATGACAGGCCTCCGGCCACGTCGCCGATGGCGTCGACGATATTGGAATAGGCGCCGCAGCGGCAGAGGTTGCCGCTCATGCGTTCGCGCACCTCCGCGGCGCTCAGCCGCGGCCGCGCCTTGAGGTCATCGGTGACGTGGCTGGGGATGCCGGCCTTGACCTCCTCCAGCATCGCCACCGCCGAACAGATCTGTCCCGGCGTGCAGTAACCGCATTGGTAGCCGTCGTGTTTGACGAAGGCCGCCTGCATCGGATGCAGGCGCTCGGGCGTGCCCAGTCCTTCGACGGTGGTGATGCGTGCGCCCCCGTGCATCACCGCCAGACTCAGGCAGGCGTTGATCCGGCGCCCGTCGACGATCACCGTGCAGGCGCCGCATTGGCCATGGTCGCAGCCTTTCTTGGTGCCGGTCAGGCGCAGGTGTTCGCGCAGGGCGTCGAGCAGGGTGGTGCGCGTGTCCAGTTCGAGGCTGCGCTGCGTGCCGTTGACCTCGAATCCGACCTTCGATGTCACCGGCGCTCGCGCCGCCTCCGGTGCGCTGGCCTCGGCGGCGAGCGTGCCTATCATGGGCAGGGTGGTGGCCGCGGCCGATACGGTGCCCGCGATCAGCACCTGTCGCCGGCTCAGCCGGGTCTTGAGCGGGGAGTCTGCTTCCATTGGCTGCGTCCCGATTGGGCGGAGGGCTACTGGAATACCGCAGGGGTCGCTATTAACACAGCGATCGCTAGGGCGATGTGATTCCGGGTGGAGGCGAGCGCGCAGCGGACATCGAACGCCGCGGGCAGGCGCGGCCCGGACCGGTATCGCGTCACAGATTCGTGCGCGCCATGGCCGCGCGTCGCGTGAAAGACGCGAGCCGGGCGCCGGGCGCGGCGGTTTCACTCATCGTCACGCCGACTGGACTAGGCTGGATACAGCTCTCCGGATGAGAGACCGACGTGAATAGTTTCTCGGCGTCGCCGCAACGGCCCTGGATCGACCGATCGTCGATGGCGCTGCTGATCGGGCTCACCGCTTGGCTGTCGCTCAAGCTGGCCCGCGGCCCGGGCGAGTTGGCCGCGATCTGGATAGGCAACGGAATCTTCACGGGCTGGCTGTTGTCCAGGCCGACTTGGACTTGGCCCGGCTATGTGCTGGCGGGGCTGGCGGCCGATATCGCCGCGCACCTGTTGACCGGCTATTCGAGTCTGCATGCGGCGGCCCTGGGCGCCAGCAATCTGGTGGAGGTAATGATCGTCGCAGGCGTGGTCAGGCGCCTGGTGCCGGACGTGGGCGATCCCAAGCGCTGGATCAGTCTGGGCGGCATCGCCACCGCCAGCACGCTGGTGGCCTGCGCGATATCCGGCGCGCTGGGGGCCTGGATCACCTCGGCCATGTACGGAAGCTCGCTGGCGATGAACTTCATCGGCTGGTTCGCATCGCACGTGGTCGGCATGGTGATCATCGCCACTTCCACCCTGGTGGTGCTGCGCGAAGGCCTGGATTTCGTGGGCGCGCGGGGGCGTCGCGGGTCGTTCTTCGTCAGCATGCTACTGCTGGCGGGCATCAGCATCGCGGTCTTCCATTCGCGTTATCCGGTGCTGTTCATGGCCTATCCGCCGCTGCTGCTGGGCGCGTTCCGGCACCGTTTCGCGGGCGTGGCCATGGGCGTGATCCTGCTGACCGTCGTCGGCAGCGTCGCCACGGCCATGGGGCGAGGGCCCTTGTGGCTGGTGCAGGACATCGGCACCGGCGGCCGCATCGCGCTGTTGCAGCTGTATATCGCCGGCGGCTGCCTGATGACCATCCCGGTCGCCCTGGCCATGGCCGAACGCAAACGGCTGACCGCGCGGGTGCGCGAAAGCGAGCACCGCTATCGGATGCTGGCCGATTACTCCCACGACGTGATCGTGCGCATGCGCGCCGACGGCGAACGGCTGTACGTATCGCCTTCGGCCCAGGACATCCTGGGCTGGTCGCCCGAGGAAATGCTGGGCACGCGCTGGGATCTGGTGCATCCGGAGGATCGCGAGCACCAGATCCGCGCCATGGAGGAAGTATTGGCTTCAGGGCGGGCCAAGACCGCGGTCTACCGCGTGCGTCACAAGGACGGGCACTACGTCTGGGTGGAAGCGGTCACGCGGCCGATTCCCAGCGAGGACCGGGCCGGCGAACAGGACATCATCTACGCCGGCCGCGACGTGACCCGGCGCGTGGTGGCCGAGCAGGCGCTGGAGGAAAGCCGACTGGAACTGGAACGCCTGGCCCGCGTCGACACGCTCACCGACGTGGCGAACCGGCGCCAGTTCGACGAATGCCTGTCGCTGAGCTTACTGCGGATGCGGCGCCAGGGTTTCCCGATCGCCCTGATGTACCTGGATATCGATCATTTCAAGCGCATCAACGACGGTCAGGGCCATGCCGCCGGCGACCAGGTCCTGCGCATTTTCGCGCGCCGCCTGCTCGACAGCGTGCGCAGGACCGATCTGGTCGCGCGCCTGGGCGGCGACGAGTTCGTGGTGATCATCGAGGACGCGATGCTGCCCGAGGCCGCGGAGGCGATGGCGCGAAAGCTGATCAAGGCGATGCATGGCCGAATCGACATCGAAGGCCGGTCCCTGGACGTTACGACCAGCATCGGTATCGCATATTCGAGCCTGCCCACGGACGCCACCAGCCTGATGTCGGTGGCGGACGCAGCGCTCTACGAGGCCAAGAAAGCGGGGCGCAACACCTACCGCGTGCAGGCGGTGGTCGAATCCTCTTCGATGAGCTGACGAGCGCATCGCAAGGCCTGACCCTTGCGGCGCCGAAATCCATCGCACGGTGCGTGGACGTCCTGGCCGAACGCTCGCCGCGGCCGATACCTGGAACGGTTCAGTCGTCATCTCGCCGGCCATCAGACCCTGGCGGTATCTTCGCTGTCGCCCGCCAGCCTGGCCTGTGAAGCGATCGATCTGCACCCCCTGCTGCAGGAGGCGCCGCGCGAAGTCGGCGATGTCCTGTCGCGATTCCCTGCGGCTTCAGCGCGCTCGCGTCGATTCCAGCAAGGCCAGCAGCTGCACGATGCGATAGGGCTTCGGCAGGAACGACACGCCCTCGGGAATCGGCGGCAGCTGCGACTTGGCGTAGCCGGAGGAGAGGATGAAGCGCGTTTCGGGCCGGCGTTCCCGCATGGTGTGCGCCAGGTCGATGCCGGACACTCCCTTGGGCATGCTGACATCGCTGAATATCACGTCGATCCCGGCGTGGGCTTCGATCATTTCCAGGGCTTGCGGCCCATCGCAGGCGGACAGGGCGGTAGTGGATGTCCTCCAGCGCTTCGACCACCAGGTCGCGCAGCAAGTCGTCGTCTTCCACGATCAAGATGCAGGGCGAGGTCATGCATTGTTCCCCATGGCTGGAAAGCACAGCGATACGCGCGTACCGCGGCCGGGCTCGCTGTCGATGTGCAGATAGCCTCCGGATTGCGCCGTGAAACCGAAGGCCTGGCTCAAGCCCAATCCGCTGCCGCGGCCGACTTCCTTGGTGGTGAAGAAAGGCTGCACGGCCTGTTGCAGGATCTCTTCGCTCATCCCCGGCCCGTTGTCGGTCACGCTGATGCGCACGAAGTCTTCTTCCTTCGAGTTCAGCTCGAGCGGTCGGTTTGCGGTGGCGTCCGTGGCGACCTGGATGATGCCGCCGTCGACCAGCGCATCGCGGCTGTTGACGACCAGGTTCAACAGCGCCGCTTCCAGCTGGGTCGGGTCGACTCGGACCCTGGGCAGACCGTCGGCCAGCGAGAACCGGAAGTTGATGTTCGGGCCGCAGGCGCGCGTAAGCAGTTCGCGCATGCCCTGCACCAGCTGGTTGATCTCCAGGGTTTCCGGCGCAAGGGCCTGGCCGCGGGCGAAACTCAGCAGTTGCCGCGTCAGCAGCATGCCGCGGTCGGCGGCGCGGATGGCGCCATCGACCAAGCGGCTCACCCGTTGTTCGTCTTCGCGATGGGCGCTGATCAGGTCCAGGCTGTTGACGATCACGCCGAGTATGTTGTTGAAATCGTGCGACAGGCCCAGCGTCAGTTTGCCGATGGCCTCGGTTTTCTTGGCCTGCAACAGCGCGCTCTGCGCTTCGGCCAGCCGCAGCGCCGACTCGTGGCGCTCGGTGATGTCGCGGGTCACTTTTGCGTAACCGATCAATTGCCCGTCCTTGAAGATCGGGTCGATCACCACGCTGGCCCAGAACCGGGCTCCGTCCTTGCGCAGGCGCCAGCCTTCCTTTTCGTAGCGCCCGTTCTCGCGCGCCATGCGCAGCCCGTACTCGGGCTCGCCGGCGTCCTGGTCGGTCTGCACGTAGAAGCGCGAAAAGTGCTGGCCTATGATTTCCTTGTCGTCGTAGCCCTTGATCCGGCGCCCGCCTTCGTTCCAGTTGCAGATGTATCCATCCGGGTCGAGCAGATAGATGGCGTAATCGAACACGCTTTGGACCAGCAGCCTGAATTGATCGCCGTCTTCGAACGCTCGAATCGAGGGACTGGTGTGCGCGAGCATGGCCTGCGTTTGCGAGCGAACGGATGGCCGACGCTACGCTTGGGATTGTTAATGATCTGTCACATCAGGCCCGGACCGGGCCGGGGCCCGGTCTGGAGCAAATGACAGTGCGTCGGCCCCGACTCGTGCAGGTGCGCCGGAGTTTTCGGTTTCCGCGGGCGGGCAGAATGCAGGGCGCGTGCTGCGCCGCCATCAATGCTTCTTCAGCATGCGATCTCGCGCCTGCTCGGCGCGGGATGCGCCGATGGCGGTTTCGACCTGTTTGATCTCCTCCGGGGGCGGAAGCACGGCCGGGAAGCCGAGCGACTGGATCCACAGCTCCCGGGTCCAGCCGTGAGTGTGATAGAGGTGATGGTCTTCGTCCTGCTCGACCGCGTCGAACGCGGCTTGCAGGACTTCGATCGCCGGCCCCTTGCCGTTCTTCGCCACGTGGCCGATGAGTTCCCAGTTCAGGTGATCCTTGGTTTCCGCCAGGACCACGCATTCGCCGGCCACAAGCTCGGCGGCGGCCGGGTCGCCTGCGGCCAGGGCCATTTCCATCGCCTGGACCAGGGCCTTGCCGATATGCGCGACCACATCCCGCCCGGGAGTGGAAGCATCCGGATCCAGGCCCAGGGATTCGAATACGTTCAGCAGCACCTTGCGGTGGGTCCGGGTCTGCTCGAGATACTCCGTCCACTCATTGCGGAGCTCGTCGTTGACCGCGCAGCGGACGGCGGTTTCATACACCTGAATACCGCCCAGTTCGGTCTCCAAAGCCTGGTAGAGCAGTTCCTTGAGCTGCGCGGAATCTTGCGTCTTCTTGGCCATGTTCCTCTCCGATATGCAGCGTCCTTCGACGCGATCAGGCGTAGGAAATTAAGAGCCGTCGGATGTTGAAAACGTGAATTTTCGCCCTGAATGCGCGCTCCATTCTTGATGAATCGTTAAGCATTCTGCGTCCAGTTTCCGGACGGAAGAATCTGCAGTCGAGCGCGCTGGAAATCTGGCGGCTCGCTGGTCAGTCCGAGGTGGACGGGGGTGCCCGATGTTCGTGCTCGCGGTAGCGTCCGCCCGGCATGCCGTGCTCGATCAGCATGGCCTCCAGGCACCGTCTCACATGCGGCCGATCGTCAGGTTCGGCCTGGGCGAGGATGTCCCGTGCCAGCGCCTCGAACTGAGGCCAGAACTGCGATGGATGACGGAGCCTCTCCAGCCAGGGCGGCAGCATGCGCGCCAGATGGTCTAGCTCCGCATCCAGTTGCGGGCCCGTTTTCATGCTGGCGAGCGCGGCCAGTGAGCTTCGATCCGATGCACGGCGCCGTCGTCGACGAGCGCGAACGCGAAATCCGGCTGTTCGACGCCGTCCAATTGCAACAGTGCCGGCCCCGCATCGCGCTGCCGTACCAGGATCGAGTACAGGCTGGTGCCATGGCGGTACTGCATCCGGTATTCAGGCCAGCCGGCGGGCAGGCAGGGTTTCAGGGACAGACGGTCGCCGCTGCGCTGCAGGCCCAGCAGAGATTCGGTCAACAAGCGATACATCCAGCCGGCGGAACCGGTGTACCAGGTCCATCCGCCGCGCCCCACATGCGGCGGCACCCCGTATACGTCGGCGGCCAGCACGTAGGGTTCTACCTTGTAACGCGCGGCGTCCTCGCTGCTGAGGGCGTGGTGGATGGGATTGATCATATGGGCCAGGTCCCAGGCCCGCGCCGCGTCGCCCTGAGCGGCGAACGCCATCGCCGCCCATACCGCGGCATGCGTGTACTGCCCGCCGTTCTCGCGCACGCCGGGCACGTAGCCGCGGATGTAGCCCGGGTCCTTGGCGGTCTTGTCGAACGGCGGCTCCAGCAGCTGGATCAGCCCGGCTTCGCGCCGCACCAGGTGCTGGTCGAGGGAATCCATGGCCTGGCGCGCGCGCACCGGATCGGCTGCGCCGGAAAGCACGGACCAGCTTTGCGAAATGGAGTCGATCCTGCATTCGTCGCTCTGGGCGGAGCCCAGCGGCGAGCCGTCGTCGAACCAGGCGCGGCGATACCATTGCCCGTCCCAAGCATGGGCTTCGAGGTTATCGCGCAGGCGCTGCGCGTGTTCGCGGCAGTACTCGGCGAATGCCTCGTCGTTGCGCGCCTGGGCGACGTCCGCGAAACGCCGCAGGGCGTCGAACAGAAAGAAGCCCAGCCACACGCTTTCGCCGCGCCCGGCGTCGCCGACCCGGTTCATGCCGTCGTTCCAGTCGCCCGTGCCGATCAACGGCAGGCCGCGTTCGCCCAGCAGGCCGCAACCGCGCCGCAGCGCGAGTGCGCAGTGATCGTAGAAGGACTGCTGCAGGTAGGACGCCACCGGCATGTCGTAGTAGGACTCTTCGTCGGGGTTGACCGGGCGCCCTTCGATGAACCGCACGTTCTCGTCCAGCACGCTGGCATCGCCGGTGACCTCCAGGTAGCGGCAGGCCGCCACCGGCAGCCACAGATAATCGTCCGAGCAGCGCGTGCGCACGCCGCGTCCCTGCGGCGGGTGCCACCAATGCAGCACGTCGCCATGCGGGAACTGGTGCGCCGCGCACAGCAGCAGGTGTTCGCGTGTCAGCGCCGGCTTGGCATGCACGGTCGCCATGGTGTCCTGGAGCTGATCGCGGAAACCGAAGGCGCCACCGGACTGGTAATAGCCGCTGCGCGCCATGTAGCGACAGGCCAAGGTCTGGTAGAGCAGCCAGCCGTTGGCCAGGGCATCGACGCCGGGGTCCGGGGTTTTCACTTGCACGGTCGAGAGCAGGCCGTGCCAATGGATACGCACCGCGTCCAGCGCGTCGTGGGCGCGCTGCGCGCCGCGCAGTTGCGTCGCCAGTTTCAGGGCCTCGGCGTGATCCTTGCCGATGCCCAGGCGGAACACCGTTTCCGTTTCCTCGCCGTCGGCCAGGCTCAGCGGCACCTGGATGGCGGCGCAGGGGTCCAGGGCCACCCCCAGCCGGCCCGACAGGCGCTCGCGTCGCATTGCCGCGGGGGCGCCGAGGCTGCCGTTGCGGCCCAGGAACTCGGTGCGGTCGGCGGTGTAGCTGCAGCCGTTGGCATCGGTGTCGAAAAAGGCGACGCGCCCGTTGAACTCGGTGTTGTACGGGTTACGCGCGGTCAGCAGGCCGCTGTCGGCCTGCAGTTCGCTGACCACGTGCATCTGCGATTTCGCCCGCAGGTCGCCGAGCACCCATTCCACGTAGCCGGTAACGGACAGCCGGCGTGCGCGGCCGGACAGGTTGCGCAGCTTCAAGACCGAGAACTTCACCGCTTCCTCGACGTCCACATACAACCATAGCTCGCTGGCGATGCCGTCTTCGATGTGTTCGTAGACGCTGTAGCCGAAGCCGTGGCGGGTCCGATAGTCGCCGCGGCCGCGGCAGGGCAGCGGCATCGGCGACCACAGGCGCCCGCTGTCCTCGTCGCGCAGGTAGTAGGCCTCGCCGCCGCTGTCCGCGACCGGGTCGTTGTGCCAGGGCGTCAGGCGGAACTCGTGCGCGTTCTCGAACCAGGTGTAGCCCGGCGAACTCTCGCTGACCACGGTGCCGAGTTTCGCGTTGGCCATCACGTTGGACCAAGGGGCGGGGGTCGGCGCGCCCTCGCGCAAGACGATTACGTACTCGCGGCCATCGGCGGAGAACGCACCGGTGCCGTTGTCGAACTGGAATTCTTCGCTCACCGCGTCGAACGGCCAGGCATCCTCCGCATTGGCGTCGGTCCGGGGCGGAGGCAGGCCGGTAGCGGCGCTCGCGTCCGTTGCCGGGGGCGGCACCTCGGCGGCTTCGGACAGCAGCGCGGGCACCGATCGTTCGGGCGGCACGTGCCGTCCGATTTGCGCGGCCAAGGTGCCGCGTTGATCGCTGACGATAACCCGCGCCACCGACTGCAGCAGGATGCGATCTTCCTGCGACATCTGTTGGGCCGGGCGCACGAAGATGCCGCCGGGCCGGTCCAATAGGTTGGCTTCCGGATCGGCCGAGACCATGCCCAGGATCTGGTCCTGCAGCTGCTGGCGGTAGCCGGCCTTGCTTTCGTTCCAGATCACCAGATCGGCACGCAAACCCTTGAGCCGCCAATAGGCGTGCGCCTGCACCATCTGCCTTACCAGTTCGATGTTGTCGGCATCGGAGATCTGCAGCAGCACGATCGGTAGATCGCCGGAGATCGCATGCCCCCACAAGCCGGATTGGCCGCGTTGATTCTGCAGCAGCACGTCCGGGTCGGCGCGCAACAGGGGGTGGGCGTAGACGATCAACCCGGCCAGGCGCTCGTACAGCTGGGCATCGGCCTGGGAGGCGTTGATCTGGCGCCGCACCACCTGGCTGTGGGTCCAGGCCAGATCGAACACACGGTCGGCCAGGCGGCGGTCGCGGTATTTCTCGATCAGTCCCACGCAGGCGTCCCGGTCCGCGCCGACGCCATAGACCATGTCGATCATCGCGGTCTGCTGCGGCGCCAGCTCGATCCGGCAGCGGATGGCGACGATCGGGTCCAGCACCGAACCCTGGGAATCCGACAGCGCTACGTCGGCCGAGAGCGCACGCGGCGTGCGCGGCGTGTTGCCGCGGCCCAGAAAACGCGCACGATCGGTTTCGTAGGAAATCGCGCCGACGTCGGCGTCGTGCACCGCGACCAGGTGGAACATCCACGGCGGCACTTCGTCGTGCGCACGCGGTCGCCGCGTGCATAGCAGCGCCTGTTTCGGCCTCAGGATCTCCGATTGCACGAACAGGTTGCTGAAGGCCGGATGCAGCTCGTCGGCGATGGCCGGGGCCAGCACGACTTCGGCATAGGTGGTGATCTCGATCGTGCGCGTGTGCCGGCTGCGATTGCTCAGGCGCAGCCGGCGCAGCTCGATGTCGTCCTCGGCCGAGATCGCGATTTCCAGATGACTGTCGTAGCCGCGCTTGCGTCCGCGGAACTCGGCCTTGGCATCGGAAAAGATCGCCTCGTACTGCTCCACCGGAACGCCGGTCGGCTGCAGGGCGGCGGACCAGAATTCGCCGCTGTCGACGTCCCGCAGGTAGCAGAAGTTGCCCCAATGGTCGCGGGTGCCGTCCTCGCGCCAGCGCGTGACCGCCATCTCCTGCTGCCGGCTGTAGCCGCCGCCGGCGCTGGTCAGCAAGCCGTGGTAGCGGCCGTTCGACAGCAGTTGCACGGCCGGGCGCGTCGTGTCGGGATTGCGGAAGATGCGCAGTTGGGTTTCGGTCTCGCCGACGCTGGCGCGCGCGCCCAGGGTCTCGGCTTCGTGAGGATGGAACACGCCGGTATGCGGGATGCGCTCCTGCAGCAGCAGCAGCGTGGCCTGGAACTCGGGGTCGGCGACGAAGCGCCGCTGCATCGGTTGCTGGCGCAGCAAATGGTCCAAGGCCAGCAAGCCCATGCCCTGATGGTGGGCCATGAAGGAGCGCACGACCACGTATTCCTGGCCGTGCGGCACCCGCGCGGGGGTGTAGTCGATGGCTTCGTACAAGCCGAGTTCGCCGCCGAAGCCCAGGGCGGTCAGGTGCTGCAGGTTCTGACAGGCGGCTTCCGGCGCGACCATCAAGGCCATCATGCTGGCGTAGGGCGCGATCACCAGGTCCTGGCCCAGGCCGCGCTTGAGCCCGAGCCCGGGGACGCCGAACGCGCGGTATTGATAGTTCATGCGCGCATCGACGGTGTTGTAGCCGGACTCGGACACGCCCCAGGGCACCGCGCGCTCCAGGCCGTGCGCGATCTGCGCCTCCACCGCATGGCGCGAGGTCTGGTCGAGCAGGGTATCCGGATAGCTGGGCATCACCAGTTGCGGCATCAGGTACTCGAACATCGAGCCGCTCCACGACAGCAGCGTGGCGTCGCCGTTGACTTCGGTCAGCAGGCGCCCGAGCGCGAACCAGCTTTCCTGCGGAAGCTTGCCCTGGGCGATGGCCACGAAGCTGCACAGCCGCGCCTCCGACGCCAGCAGGTCGTAGTAGCCGGTATCCAGGCGGTGTTCGTCCAGGTTGTAGCCGATCGACAGCAGGTGGCGCGCGCGGTCGTACAGGAACTCGTACTCCATCAGCGAGAACTGGCCGGCGACATGCGCCAGCCGCTCCAGTTCGTGGACGCGCGCGCGAGCGCGCGCCTGCGCCTCGGGGTCGGACGATCGCGACTGCAACTCGCGCAGGGTGGGGATACGTTCGTCGGCGGCCGCGTCGGCATCGGTCGCGTCCGACGGCGCCGGGCCCAGGCCGAAGAACCGCAGTTCGGCCTGCGCGGATCGGCAGGCATCGGCGAGGGCAGCGGCCCAACGGGCTGCGTTCGGATCCTCGCTCGCGGGCCAGGCGGCCAGGATGTCGTCGGCGTGCGCGCTCAACCGCGTCAGCATGGCCAGCGCTTCGCGCACCGTCGCCGGCGCCCGCGCGAGCGCCGGATCGAGGGCGTCGCGGAAGGCGGACAGGCTGCGGCCGAGCGCTTCGTCGGTATGGCCCGCGGCGCGATGGCCTTCTTCCAGCACGCCGAGCGTATCGGCCAGTCCCGCGAAGGTGGCGGGCGCCAGCACCGGTTCGTCGGCCAGCGCCAGCAGCCCCTGGCGCAGGGTCAGCAGGTGCCCGGCGAGGTTGCCGCTGTCGACGGTGGAAATGTAGCGCGGCGGCAACGGTTGCAGCGTCTCGGTGTCGTACCAGTTGTAGAAATGCCCGCGATGGCGCGGCAGCGTTTCCAGGGTGGCGAATACGCGGCGCGTGCGTTCCATCGCGCGGTCCATCTGCAGATAGCCGAAGTCGTAGGCCGACAGGTTGGCCAGCAGCGACAGGCCGATGTTGGTCGGCGAGGTGCGCCGCGCGACCACCAAGGCGGGATGTTCCTGCACGTTGTCCGGTGGCAGCCAATGGTCCTCGGCACGGACGTAGGTTTCGAAGAAGCCCCAGGTGCGGCGCGCCAGGCGGCCCAGGAACGCCAACTGCGAAGCGGACAGGTCGGCGTCGTGCTGTGCGGGCTGCTGGCCCAGCCAGGCCATGAGGGCCGGCGACAGCAACCACAGGCCCAGCCAGGGCGCGGCTATCCACAGCGCCGACGGCTGGACGATCGCAAGCAGTATCGCCGCGGCGATGGCGAACAATGGCGCCGCGGCCATGCCGCGCAGTTCCGCGCTCATGCCGCTGCCCAGGCTGCGTTCGACCTCGCTGGAGGGATTCCATTGCAACAGATGACGGCGGCTGATCGTCAGCCGCCATAGCGTGCGTGCGATCGCGCCCAGGCTCAGCAGGGCTTCGTAGGGTAGGCAGGCGATCTGGACCAGGGCGCGCTGCAGCTGGCGCAAAGTGGATTTGCCCACACGCAGCAGATGCGCCTCCAGCGGCATGTCCACCGGGACGGCGAAGGCATCGCGCAGCGCCGGCACCAATACGGGCAACAGCCACAGGCCGATCAGCCACGCCGTCCAGGCCAGCGGCTGCGGCGAGAACAGCCAGCCCAGCAGCAACAGGGCCGTGGCGGCCACCGGCACCAGGCTACGGCGCAGGTTGTCCAGCAGCTTGCCGCGCGACAGCCACGACAAGGGGTTGCGCTCGTAGCCGCCATGAGCGCGCGGCACCCAGGGCAACAGCCAGGGCAGCAGCTGCCAATCCCCGCGTATCCAGCGGTAGCGCCGTTTCACGTCGGCCGCGTAACGCGAGGGGTAGTCCTCGAACAGGCGCACGTCGCTGACCAGGCCCGCACGCGCGTAGCAGCCTTCCAACAGGTCGTGGCTTAGGATGCGGTTGTCCGGGAAACGCTGCGCCAGCGCCGACTCGAACGCGTCCACGTCGTAGATGCCCTTGCCGACGAAGGAGCCCTCGCCGAACAGGTCCTGATACACGTCCGACACGGTGCGGGTGTACGGGTCGATGCCCGGTTCGTTGCCGAACATGCGCGCATAGCGCGTGTTGCGGCGCCCACTCTGGCTGGTGCCGACGCTGGGTTGCAGGATGCCGTAGCCGCGCACGACCCGACGCTGGCGGCTGTCGAAGCGGGCGCGATTCAGCGGATGCGCCAGGGTGCCGACGAATTCGCGGGCGGCATCGCGCGGCAGGCGGGTGTCGGTGTCCAGGGTGATCACGTAGCGCACCTGGGTGAGGACTTCGGTATTGCCGCTCACCTGCAGGAATTCGTCGTGCGCACCGCTGCGCAGCAATCGGTTCAATGCGGCCAACTTGCCGCGCTTGCGTTCGTGACCCATCCAGCGGCCCTCGCGCGGATTCCACTCGCGCGCGCGGTGGAGCAGGAAGAACAGGTCGCCGCTTTCGGGGGCATAGCGGGTATTGAGCAGTTCGATCTGTTGCGCGGCCCGCGCCAGCAGGACCGCGTCGGAGGGCAGGGTTTGCTGGCCGGCATCGAGGAAATCGGTCAATAGGGCGAAGTGCAGGTGCTGATCGCGATTGGCCAGGAAGCGCACTTCCAGCCCCTCCACCAGGCCGTCCACGCCATCGGCGCTGCCCAGCATGCTGGGCACCACCACCAAGGTCCGGGCATCGGCGGGAATGCCTTTGGAGAAATCCATTCGCGGCAGGGGCCGCGGCGCCACCAGCAAGGTGGCCGCCCAGTTGACCAGGGCGATGCCCAACTCGCTGAAAGCCGCTACCGCCAACGTCGCCAGCAGCCACAGCGGCGTTGCCGGGGGGATGCCCGAGCCCTCGGACAACAGGCCCCAGGCGAACAGCGCGGTGATCGCGGCGATCGGAGCCAGATAGGCAGGCAAGGGAATACGCGCAGGGCGCAGACGGATCGGCCGACGCGACGGTCCCGATGCGGCCACCGCGGCCCGGGTTTGCGCCACCCCGTCGTCGACCAGGTAATAGCCGACGTGCGCCTGGCTGTCGCCGGCCGCGCCCGCCGCCGCGCCCGATCGGGCCAGCTGCAGCACGATGTCCACGACCTCCTGCTCGCTGGCGCCGCTGAGACGCGCCATCTTCTCCACCACATGGCGGTAGCTGTCGCGGGTGTTGAAATCCATCAGGGCATAGACGCCGACCGGGTCTTCGCGCAGACGGCGCTCGACCACGCTCATGTTCTCCACGAACTCGCGCCAATCCATATTGGCCAGAAAACGCAGGCTGCCGATGCTGTTGCTGATCGATACCTGGTCGGCGGCCTGTTGCTGGCTTTCCAGGTGCACCAGCTCCTCGATGCTGTGGCCGCCGTCGACGACCCACTGTTCCAACCAGGTGATCGGCATCGAGAACACCGCGCCGCGGCCCTGCAAGCCGCGCGTCAGCTCGGAGACGAAGGCCCCGGATAGCGGCGGTCCGGATCGCGCCATGTCGGCCACCGCCAGCACCACGTTCTTGGGATTGTCCGCGGCGGTTTCGTTCAGCAGACTGGCCCATTCGTTCGCGAGCCTATGGTCGGCGCCATCGCGCATCACCCGCACCGCCATGCGCCGCAGGTTGTCGATCAGAGCCAGCCGCAACATGATCGGTATGGCCCACAGTTCGCCCAGCTTCAGCGGCGTGATCGATTGATAGGCCGCGACGAAGCGGCTGATGGTTTCGCCGTCGATGCGGCCGTCGCCGTGCGCGATGGCTTCCAGCGACAGATCGTAGACGCGCGGCAGGCCGGTCGAGGCGCCCTGGCTCAATGAGGGCAACTGCCGACTGTAGCCTTTGGGAAGGTGCCGGCGGGCCGTGTGGATCTGTTCTTCGATCAGGTAGTAATTGTCCAGCAGCCATTCGCCGGCCGGGGTGATGCGCATGTCGTCCTGGACCATCCGGGTCAACAGGGTGTAGGCATCGTCGAGCAGCCCTTCGTTCTCTTCCAGCCGGTCCAGCAGCCGTTCGGGCCCGGCACGCGCATGCACGCGATGGGTGCGTGCCAGCAGTTTGCCGTGCGACTCCATCTGCTCGGCATTGAACAGTTGCGATCGCAGGGGGCCTTCGACCTGCAGCGCGCTCGGTGCGGCTGCACGTCGCCAGCGCCACCAACGCCTGCGTAAGCGTAGCCAACGGCTGAACATCCTCCACAGCTGAGGCATCGGAAACCAAACAAGAGGCGTGCGTGCCGGTAGACCATCATTGCACGACGATCGAAACAGCAAGGTGAAAGCGCGATCGTGCGACGAGGTTCAGCGTCGCGACCGGTGGCCGATCACCGTTCGTGCCCGATCCGCGATGGTCGTCGGTGCACGCGGCGGTCGGCGACGATGAGCACCCAGTTGCCGGGCACGACGCCGTAGACGGGGAATGCCGCCGATGCGACGCACTGCCCGAGGGACAGCCATCGCCAGACGCTGTCCGGGGCGGCGGCGTCTGTGCATCCGCTGCGTTTCCGCCGCGGCCGGCGAGCCGCATGCGGTCAGGGGCTACAATGGCGCAATGGACTATCAACTCGTCATCAAGCTGTGGCGCAAGTCGCTCGCAGACGAAGCCTTCCTCGCCACGATCGAAAGCGAGCTCAAGCAGGTCCTGGGCGACACGGTGGAACTGGAGGGCTACGACACCAGCCCGAAGGAGATCAATCTGTTCATGACCACGGCCGATCCGCGCCAGGCCTTCCGGCGCGCACGCAACGTGCTGGAGCAGGCGGGAGTGGTGCAGGGCGTATCGGCGGCGTTCCGTCTGGTCGGCGGCGCCCAGTTCACGTCGATCTGGCCCTTGCGCGTAACGCGCAAGTTCACGCTGCCTTAGCCCGAAAGGAGCACAGCGCAGCGAACGGGCGGCGAATGCCGGCGGCGGGCGCGGCCCGAGCCTGGCTCGGCCTGCGTCCGAGACGGGCCCCGGGCGATGGATTCCGACCCCGACTCCCGCCGGCGTTGTTGCCGGTGCTTGCCGTGGATGACGCCACGCACCGGGCATACTGCTGCGCAGCAGGTTTCCGCCCGGTCTGTCCGGCCGTAGTGCTGCAGGAGCTCCCATGAAGAACGCTGCGGCCGCCCAGGCTATGCCCGCCGGATCGGATCTTCCGTACTACGACGACCGGCCCGTCGCGATCTCCGGTGCGCGGTGGTGGTTCCTGATGGCCACGGTCGCGCTCGGCTTCGCGGTGCTGATCGCACCCCTGCCGCTGTTGCGCGATGGCTGGGGCCGGTTCGTTCCGGCGGTCGCGTTCTTCGCGATCCCGATGCTGGGCCTGCGCATGGTCGCGGGGCGCCACTGGACCGCCGTCTTTCGCCGCGTCGGCTGGCGGGAGCTGCTGTGGATGTTCGGATTCGCCTTGCTCAATATCGTCGTCACCGTGCTGATCGGCGCGACGGTGCTGAAGCTGTTCGACGCCGCCCGCAATCCGGCGTTCGCCTTGCTGGCCGGGCAGACCGGCGACGAACGGCTGCTGTTCTTTCTCAGGACC
The DNA here is from genome assembly GCF_036697405.1 of Lysobacter sp. CCNWLW3. NCBI lineage: Bacteria > Pseudomonadati > Pseudomonadota > Gammaproteobacteria > Lysobacterales > Lysobacteraceae > Lysobacter > Lysobacter sp. CCNWLW3. Next base: position 609,460 of record NZ_JBAHWA010000001.1, on the reverse strand, counting down.
CTGCCGCAATTGTTCGGCGAGGAAGTGCTGAGCATCCTGCCTTTGCTGGCCCTGGCCTGGTTGTTCCATCGCAAGCTGGCCTGGCCGCGTTCGCGCGCGCTGCTGTGCGCGTGGCTGCTGTCGGCGCTGTGGTTCGGCGCGGCGCATCTGCCGACCTACGACTGGAACCTGGTCCAGTGCCTGGTGGTGATCGGCAGCGCGCGCCTGGTGCTGAGCTTGGCCTATCTCAAGAGCCGGAACCTGTGGGTATCGTTCGGCGCGCACGCGATCAACGACTGGTCGATGTTCGGCCTGGGCCTTTGGCTGGGGGCGGGCGCCGCATAAGCGGGCGGGCCGGGATCGGCGCGCTCAAAGCCGTGTCGCCCCGGCGATTCCGGTATTCGGGTCTCGTTGGCGGGCGAGGGCGCATCATCCGCCGCTCGCGCCTTCGATTGCGGCGCGCTCCCCCAAACCACGGAGTTTTCGCCATGAAATGGATCCTCGTCCCCGCCGCGGCCGCCGCGTCGCTGTTCGCGTGCAATGCCCACGCCGGCTTGCCGCAGTTCGACGGCAGCTGCCCGGGCAAGCTGTCCGTGCGCGCCGGCCAGGGCGGTCCGGTGTACGTCAACGGCAAGCAGGCCAAACTCAAGCGTTTCAACGACAACTACTACGAAGCCAAGGACGCCGCCTCCGGCGTCACCCTGTCGATCGCCGTCGATTCCGGCGGCAGGCCCAGCCTGTCGTATACGGGGAAGAATCGCGCCAATGGCGTGTGCCAGCTGACGGCGGGCGATGTGGCCGTGCCGCCTGCCGCCGCCGTGCCCAAGGCCGCGCCGCGCCGGTCGCACCCCGTCGCCGAGAAGGCCTGTCTGGCCGCGGTCGCCAAGGCCGCGAAGACCGATGCGGGCAAGCTGTCGGTGATCAGCGCCGAGTGGAGCCAGGCCGGCACTGGAGTCCAGGTCAAGGCGCCGGGCGCGAACGCGCCCTGGGCCTGCATGGTCGACGACAAGGGCAAGGCCTGGCACGTCAGCTATACGGGCGAGCGCTGAGGCTGGACCAGGCCGCGCGATCCCGGAGATCGCGCGGCGCTGCCGGGTGCCGATGTCCGGTGCGCGCAGCCTTGGTTCGGACGGGGCCTGGTCTGCGCGGGCTTGCGTGGCCGCGGCTTACGCCGGACCTGCCTCGGAGCGGCTGCGCGCGCGCAGGCGTTGCGTGGCGTGACGACGATCGCGCCCGTCTCGCCCTGTGCGACACGCACGGCATAGTCTCAATGCAACGGCCTTCAACGCCGACGGGACCGGGGCCGGACACCGTGGAGCGGGCAGGGCCCGCGCCGGTGTTCAGTGGCCGTCCAGCAGTTCGATCAGGGCGCGGCGTTTCTTGCGCGACAGCTTGCGCATCAGGCCCATCAGGCGCAGCTCGTCGGGATCGCTGTACTTGGTGGTCTGGTCGCGCACCGACAGCGACTTGCCTTCGATGGTGCCGCGGCCGGTGGCCAGCCACTCGAAGCTCACGTGCTGTTGGACCGCGATCGAGAGCATGCGCTCGAGCTCGGGCAGGGCCAGGCCAATCAGCCATTTGCGCGCGGTCTCGCGGCTGACGCCGTAATAGGACGCAAGCGCGCCCGTGCGGGCGCGGCCCTTGGCGAAGCCGGAGAAATCCAGCGCCTGATGCAGGCGGCGGGCGAATTCGTCGTGCGGTGTGTTGCTCATGCGGTACCGCCTGTGCGTCCTGCCAGGCTCGATCGGTTGTCCGTCACCGGGTGTCCACTCGTTCTTGCGCGGGAGAGCGCAACTCATTCTTGCGCATCTTGTGGAAACGAATCACACTTTTTAAGTGTTGTATTTAGCTACTTCGAGTTGTATGTTTTGTTTGCGTAAACGACGATAGGGATGTCGTGGCCGGAACAGTCAGTGCAGCAATGTCCGCGAACGCGGAAAGCGGAAACTCCCGCGAAAATCCGATCCGGCGTTATGTCGCCTGCTTCGCGACAGTCGGCTTGGCGGCCAAGGCCGCCGGTGTGTCCACAGAAATGCTGCGCCAAATGCGCATTCGAGGCTTTGTTTCCACGCGCAACCGAGCTTTGCGCATGGCCGAGGCCTGTGCCGGGCGGGTCAGTGCGATCGAGCTGATGGCGCTGCCGCGGCGGAGCGGGCGGGGTTGAGCCGATGAGCGGGCCGGATGCCGCTGCCGAGGCGCCCATGCGCGAATCCGCCACCACCGCCGTGGTCGCGGTGGTGGCGGCCGAACCGGCTTCGGCGCCGGGCGGCGAGTGGGCCGACGCTTCGGCGGTGGCGGCCGGTCTGGCCGCGGCGCTGGCCCTGCTGATCGCGGCGGCGGCCTGCGTGCTGGCGGTGTCGATGCGGGGTCAGCGCCCGCGGCCGGATCTGGCCGAGCGCGAGAGTCGCAACGGCGACTCGCTGCTGTGGTTGGCGCGCGAAATCGAGGTGCATGTGGCGCAGTTGGAGCGTGCCGGGCGCAGCGCGGGCGAGCAGCGGCGCTGGGCGCGGCTGTGCCGCCGCATCGCCGGCGAGCATCTGGAATGCGTGAACGCCTTGATGCTGGAGGGTTTGCGACGCGAGGCGAGGCCGCCGCCGGCCGCGCCGGGCTCCGCCGAGCCGTAGCGGGCGAGGGCGTCGGAAAGGTGCCTGGGTGCTGGCCCGGCTTGTATGCTCCGGGTATGAGCGCAGCCGACCTGGACGATTCCGCCGCCGCCCAACTGTCCGGCCTGGTGCCGCGCCGCAGCTATCTGCTCGCCTTGCTGGTGTTGATCGGCGCGCTGGTGCTGGTGTTCGCGACCTGGACCGTGGCGCGCGATCGCGAACTGCGTTCGGCCGAGTCCGAATTCCACGCCCAGACCGAGGTCGTCACCGACCTGATGCGGCAGCGCCTGATCTATTACGAACTGGTCGCGGGCGGCGGCGTGTCGCTGTTCGCCTCGGTATCGCGGCCGACGCCGCAGCAGTGGCGGGCCTATGTCGACGGCATGAACCTGCGCGAGCGCTTCTCGGCCATGCTGGGTCTGGGCTTCGGCGGCTACGTGCGCAGTTCGCGGCTGCCGGATCTGCAAACCGAATGGCGCGAATCCGGCTACGGCATGCTCGAGGTGCGTCCGCGCGGCGTGCGCCGCGACTACGGCCCGATCCTGTACCTGGAGCCCAAGACGCCGGCCAACGTGGCGGCGGTCGGCTACGACATGTACTCCGAGCCGACCCGCGCGGCCGCGATGTCGGCGGCGCTGGAGTCCGGCCAGCCGCAGCTGACCGGCCCCGTGCACCTGATCCAGGACGGCGCCGAGAAGAGCGTCGGCCTGGTGCTGTACCTGCCGGTGTATCGCGGCGGCGACCGCCCGCAGAGCCGGGATGCACGCCGCAGCTCGATGCAGGGCTGGGTGTACGTGCCGTTCCGGGTGCAGCCGTTCGTGGAGAACTCGCTGGGCAACGCCTTCAAGGACGCGCGCTTCCGCATCTACGATGTCGACCGCGGCGCGAGTTCCTTGCTGTATGCCAGCCCCGGCGAGCTCAGCGAGGAGGTGCCGGCGTTCCGTCACTCGACCACCTTGGACGTCTACGGGCGGCGCTGGCGGCTGGAGTTCGAATCCAGCCCGCAGGCGCAGTCGGCGCCGCGCCTGGCCAGCCTGCAGAACATGCTGGCGCTGGGCCTGTTCGCCTCGCTGCTGCTGTACGCGGTGGCGCTGACCCTGGCCCGCACCGAGGCGCGCGCGCGCAAGATCGCCTTGCGCATGACCGAGGACTATCGCCGCAGCGAGACCCGCTTCCGCAGCGCGATGCGCTATTCGGCGATCGGCAAGGCCTTGTTGGACAGCGAAGGCCGCATCGTCGAGGCCAATCCGGCCCTGGTCGCGATCGTCGGCAACAACGAGGCCGCGCTGCGCGGCACCCGTTTCGACGGCCTGTTCGAGAACGAGGACCACGAACTGGTGGGCCGGACCGCCGGCCGCACCGACACCGACGGCGTGCACCGCGCGACCCGGCGCCTGCATCGCGAGGACGGGCTGGTGCGCCAGGTCCAACTGACCTATTCGCCGGTGCCGGGCAACGTCGGCCAGGACATCACCGGCCTGGTCCAGGTCGAGGACGTGACCGAACGCCTGCGCGCGGAAGCGCGCGTGCACGCGCTCAACCGTACCCTGGAGGCGCGCGTGGCCCTGCGCACGCGCGAGCTGAGCCTGGCCAATCAGGAGCTGGAGGCCTTCGCCTACAGCGTCTCGCACGACCTGCGCGCGCCGCTGCGCGCGATCGAGGGCTTCAGCCGCATCCTGATCGAGAAGCACGCCGCCCAGCTCGACGATTCCGGGCGCGACTATCTGGGGCGCGTGCGCAAGGCGGCCGGGCGCATGGGCGAGCTGATCGACGCCCTGCTGCACATGTCGCGACTGGCGCGCAGCGAGCTCAAGTTCGACCGTATCGATCTGAGCAAGCTGGCCGGCGAGATCGTCGAGGAACTGCGCAGCGCCGATCCGCAGCGCCGCGTCGAAGTCGAGATCGAACCGGGCCTGCAGGTGGTCGGCGACGCGGCGCTGCTGCGCAACCTGCTGGCCAACCTGCTGGGCAACGCCTGGAAGTTCACCCGCGACCAGGCGCTGGCGCGTATCCAGTTCGGCGCCACCGTCAACGCCCAGGGGCTGGCGGAATTCCATGTGCGCGACAACGGCGCGGGCTTCGCCCAGGAATACGTGAGCAAGCTGTTCCGGCCGTTCCAGCGCCTGCACACCGACAGCGATTTTCCGGGCCACGGCATCGGCCTGGCCTCGGTCAAACGCATCGTCGAACGCCACGGCGGCACGATCCGCGCCGAGGGCGTGGAGGGGCAGGGCGCGACGTTTACGTTTACGTTGCCGGGGGAATAGGCCTGCGCGGTGATCGGCCGCGTAGTCGCGAGCCGGTCGCGGCGCACTGAGTCGTTCGTGCGAGCTTCTCGAAGCGTGGGCGGCGGGCTTCGTTGTGGCGGGCAGGAGCAAATCCCCTCAATCCCCCTTTTTCAAAGTAGGAGGCGGCGGAGGAGCGTTATCGAGGGGGGCTGATCGAACCGTGAGAGACGGCTGCCGCCGATTGCCGGGCCGTATACGGCCAGTCCGTCGAACCGTGGCGGCGGGGCCCGCACAGGCCGGGCCGCCCGAGGCTTCAAGCGTCCCGGTTGTGCCGCCGCATCACGCGCTGCTTCTCGCGCGCCCAGTCGCGTTCCTTGCTGGCTTCGCGCTTGTCGTGGCTCTGCTTGCCCTTGGCCAGGGCGATCTCGGCCTTGACCTTGTTGCCCTTCCAGTACAGCGCGGTGAGCACCACGGTGTAGCCGTCGCGCTGGACCCGGCCGATCAGGTTGTCGATCTCGCGCCGGTGCAGCAGCAGCTTGCGGGTGCGGCGTTCCTCGGCCACGACGTGGGTCGAGGCCGAGATCAGCGGGTTGATCTGGGAGCCGTACAGGAACATCTCGCCCTCGCGGATGACCGCGTAGGCGTCGGTGATGTTGGCGCGTCCGGCGCGGATCGACTTGAGCTCCCAGCCTTGCAGGGCCAGGCCCGCCTCGAAGCGTTCCTCGAGGTGGTAGTCGTGGCGCGAACGCTTGTTCAGGGCAATGGTGCCGCCGGCACCGCCCTTTCCTTTATCCTTGCCGGCCTTGTTGTTTGCATTTTTAGCCATCGCGCCATTGTCCCCGATTGCGCGGCCGCTAGCGAATATTCCATGCCGACCATCCGTCGCTCCGCCCTAGTCGAACATTCCGCCGCGCGCATGTACGCGCTGGTCAACGACGTCGCGGCCTACCCGCGGCGCTTCGACTGGTGCGAGAACGCGCAGGTGCTGGAGGCCAGCGACAGCCACATGGTGGCGCGGCTGGACCTGGGCCTGGGGGCGCTGCGGACCTGGTTCACCACCCGCAATACCCTGGTGCCGCCGCACCATATCGAGCTCAAGCTGGTCGACGGGCCGTTCCGCCAGCTCGGCGGGCGCTGGGAGTTCCATGCCCTGGACGAGTCGGCCTGCAAGGTGACCCTGACCCTGGAGTTCGAGCCGGCGGTGAAGTTGCTGGGCCCGGCGATGGCGATCGGCTTCCAGAGCCTGGCCGACCGCATGGTCGACGACTTCGTGCGGGTCGCCGACCGCGGGGACGAGGCGTGAAGATCGAGCTGGTCCGCGCCTGGCCGCGGCGGTTCGAGTCGCGTGCGCTGGACCTGCCCGAGGGCGCGCGCCTGCGCGACGCGCTGGCCGCCGCGGGCTGGGAGCAGGACCCGGAGGCGGTCGCCTATGCGGTCTACGGCGTGCGCGCCGAGCCCGATGCGGTCCTGCGCGACGGCGACCGGATCGAGCTGCTGCGGCCCCTGTTGGCCGATCCCAAGGACGCACGCCGGCGCCGCGCGCAGGTGCGCGGGCCGCTCAAGGGCGGTACGTCGAAATAGGGCAGGCACCGCCGCGGCGGTGCCGGAGTCTTGCCGGGTCGGACGAGCGCGGCCTCAGCGGCGGCGCTTCTTGTCCTTTTCCTTGGCCAGGTTGCGGCCGAACTGCTTGGGCGCGGCCTTGGCGATCTGCTCGTCCTGCTCCGGGAAGTAGTCGCCGTCCCAGCGGGTCAGGGCGTCGTTCTCGAAGTACAGGACCAGGTTCTTCTTCTCGGTCCGCGCCAGGCGGCCGGTGCGCTGGGTGGCGGTGTAATCCCAGCGGTCGTGGTGGAACGGGTCTTCGATCGAAGGGCTGCCCAGCAGCAACTGCACCTGCTGCTTGGTCATGCCGGCCTGCAGCTGGTCGATCGCGGTCTTCTCGAGCAGGTTGCCCTGGTAGATCGGCTGCTTATAGAGAATGCCGCAACCGGAGGTGATCAGGGCGATCGAAAGGACGAGCAGGAGCTTGCGCATCGTGTGCTGGGACCTATGTCTGCGACGGGCGGGTAACGCGCCGATGATACACTGAAGGCCGCATCCACAAGGGGTGGACCGGGGCGCGCCGCGACGCGTTCATCCGCCGTTCCGGCCGTGGCCGCCGCGCCGCCGGCGCACGAACGCCGGCCCGGGCCGCCCATCGAGCAAGATAAAGAGGGACGATCAGATGGAATCGCAGGACCTGCGCAACGCCGGACTCAAGGTCACCCATCCGCGCATGCGGATCCTGGAGCTGCTGGAGCAGTCCAAGCCGCGCCACATGACCGCCGAGGACATCTACCGGCTGTTGTTGGAAAAAGGCGAGGACATCGGCCTGGCCACGGTCTACCGGGTCCTGACCCAGTTCGAGTCCGCCGGCCTGGTGCTCAAGCACAATTTCGAAGCCGGCCAGTCGGTGTACGAACTCGACCGCGGCCACCACCACGACCACATGGTCGACATCGAGACCGGCAAGATCACCGAGTTCGAAAGCGCCGAGATCGAGGAGCTGCAGCGCAAGATCGCGGCCAAGCACGGCTACGAGATCGAGGAGCACTCGCTGGTGCTGTACGTGCGTAAGAAGCGTTGACGGTCGCGAATCTCGATTCGCGACTCGGGTAGGCAGGGCCGTAGCGCTCGCCGATATACCGGGACAAGAAGGCCCGCCGATGGCGGGCCTTCGCTTTGGCGGGCTGCGTGCCTGCCGGTGTCGAATTACGAGGAATGCGGCGGCGCGGCTTCGTTCGGTGCGGGACCGGCTCGACCGGCAGGACGCCGGCCCGAAGGCTTGGGGCTGCGAAGCCCGATGCGGCCGCGCCGTCGGCGACAGCCAGGCCATTCACTGGATCCCCGCCTGCGCGGGGATGACGGATCGAGAGTGGCGACGAGGTTCTAAGCTCTTTTCGAATCCCGAATCCCGAATCCCGAATCCCGAATCCCGAATCCCGAATCCCGAATCCCGAATCCCGAATCCCGGCCTTAAACCACGTCCGCCAGCAGCCGCTTGGCCGCCGCGCGCACTTCCTTGGTCAGCTCGACGCCGCCGAGCATGCGCGCCAGTTCTTCTTCGCGCTGCTTGGCGTCCAGGCGCTGGACCGCGCTCTGGGTGACGCCCTCGCTGGCCGATTTGCTGACCCGGTAATGGGCGTGGCCCTGGGCCGCGACCTGGGGCAGGTGGGTCACGCACAGGACCTGGCGACTGGCGCCCAGGGCGCGCAGCTTCTGGCCGACGATCTCGGCCACGGCGCCGCCGATGCCGGAGTCGACCTCGTCGAAGACCATGCTGGGCACCGTATCCAGGCCCAGTGCGGCCACTTCGATGGCCAGCGAGACGCGCGAGAGTTCGCCGCCGGAGGCGACCTTGCGCAGGGCGCGCGCGGGCTGGCCGGGGTTGGCCGCGACCAGGAACTCGACGCGCTCGCCGCCCAGCGGGTCGGGACGGTCTTCGCCGATGGGTTCCAGGGCGATCTCGAAGCGGCCGCCGCCCATGCCCAGTTCGCCGATCAGGCCGGTGGTGGCCGCGGACAGAGCCTGGGCGGCGATCCTGCGCGAGGCGCTGAGCTGGTCGGCGCTGCCGTGCCAGGCCTTGCGCGCGCCGACGATCTCGCCGTCCAGGCGTGCCAGGCGTTCGCCGGCGCCGCGCAGGACTTCCAGCTCGGCGCCCATGCCGTCGCGGTGCGCGGCCAGTTGTTCGGGCGTCACCCGGTGCTTGCGCGCGAGTTCGTGCAGGCGGCCCAGGCGCTGTTCCAGGGTTTCGAAGGCGGACGGGTCCAGGTCGAGGTCGTCGCGCACGCGCCCGAGCAGGGCCAGGGCCTCGTCGACCTGGATCGCGGCGGCGTCGAGCATGGCGTCGACGTCGAGCAGGCGCGCCTCGTGCTCGGCCACCCGCTGCAGCTCGCCGCGTACCTGCTGCAGGTTGCGCGACAGCGAGGGGCCGTCCTCGCCGCCGAGGCGGGCGAAGGCGTGGTCGCAGGCGGCGATCAGGCCGGCGGCGTGGGCATGGCGCTTGTGGTCGGCGACCAGGCGCGCGATCGCCTCGGGTTCCAGGGTTTCGCGTTCGAGTTCGGCGTACTGGTGTTCCAGCCAGCCGATGCGTTCGGAGACGTCGCCCTTGGCGATCAGCGCGTCGCGCTCGCGCAGCAGGGCGTTCCAGTCGCGCGCGGCGGCGTCGACGGCGGCGCGCGCGGCGTCGTTGCGCGCGTAGGCGTCGAGCAGGGCGAGCTGGCTGGCCTTGGACAGCAGGGCCTGGTGCTCGTGCTGGCCGTGGATCTCGACCAGGTGCGAGGCCAGGTCGGCGAGCTGGCCCAAGGTGGCCGGGCGGCCGTTGATCCAGGCCCGCGAGCCGCCATCGGCGCGGATCACGCGCCGGACTTGGCAGCTGTCGTCCTCGTCCAGCTCGTTCTCGCGCAGCCAGGCGGCGGCCGGCGCGGCGTCGTCCAGGGAGAAGTCGGCGACCAGTTCGGCGCGGTCGGCGCCGTGGCGGACCACGCCGCTGTCGGCGCGCAGGCCGCTGATCAGGCCCAGGGCGTCGACCAGCAGCGATTTGCCGGCGCCGGTCTCGCCGGAGATCACGGTCAGGCCGGGGCCGAACGAGAGCTCGGCCGCGCTGACCACGACGAAATGCTTGAGGGAAAGGTGGGTGAGCATGCGCTGGCGGCGTTGTGGAGCGGCGATTGTGCCGGGTCGGGGATGACCGGGCTAGCAGGGAAGGCCGCCAATCTGCGTCGGAATAGTCTCCAAAGCTGAGATTGGGATGCGCGAAATCGCGCGCCAGCCCCCAATGGTTCGCACGACCCCACCGCCCCCGCTTGTCTTCCCCCTTTGAAAAAGGGGGATTGAGGGGAATTTGCTTCTACCGCGCAGCCGACTCCGGCACGACCGGCTCACCCCGCACGCCGCCGGCGTCCGCCGCCGAACCCGGCGAGCCCCGATCATGAACCGCCGTCCCGCATCGCCCCGCTTGCGCCGGCCGCCGGGCGCGCTTATATCGACAGCAATGAACCTGCGTTCTTCCGACCTCAGCCTGGATCCGCGCGCGCGCCAGTTGTTGCGCACGCTGATCGGGCGCTACATCCACAGCGGCGAACCGGTCGGCTCGCAGACGCTGGCGCGCCACGCCGGCCTGGACGTGAGCGCGGCGACCATCCGCAACATCCTGTCCGACCTGGAGGAAGCCGGCCTGCTCAGCGCCCCGCACACCTCGGCCGGGCGGGTGCCGACCGCGCAGGGCTATCGCTTGTTCGTGGATTCGCTGCTGCAGGTGCGGCCGCTGCCCGAGGGCGACTTGGCGCGCCTGCGCAGCGAACTGCCGGCCGGCTCGGGCACCCAGGCCCTGCTCGGCAGCGCTTCGGAGCTGCTGTCGGCGATGACCCATTTCGTCGGCGTGGTCAGCGTGCCCAAGCGCGAGCAGTTCGCGTTCCGGCGCATCGACTTCGTGCCGCTGGACGCGCAGCGCGTGCTGGCGATCCTGGTGTTCGCCGATCACGACGTGCAGAACCGCATCATCCAAACCCGGCGCCCGTTCGAGGCCAGCGAGCTGGAGCGGGTGGCCAACTACCTCAACACCCATTTCGCCGGCAGGCCGGTCGCCGATATCCGCGCGACCCTGCTGCACGAGCTGCGCAGCGCGCAGTCGGAGATGGCCGCGCTGCTGGCGCAGTCGGTGGAGCTGGCCGAGCAGGCGCTGGCGCCCGAGCGCGACGACGACATGGTGCTGGCCGGGCAGACGCGCCTGATGGGCGTGCAGGAGCTGTCCGACGTCGAGCGCCTGCGCGAGCTGTTCGAGGCCTTCGCGCGCAAGCGCGAGATCCTGCAGCTGCTGGAGCGCACCATCCACGCCCCGGGCGTGCGCATCTTCATCGGCGAGGAAACCGGGCTGGCGCCGCTGGAGGGGGTGTCGCTGGTGACCGCGCCGTACACCGCCGGCGGCCGCGTGCTGGGCGTGCTGGGCGTGATCGGGCCGACCCGGATGGCCTACGAGCGGGTGATCCCGGTGGTGCAGGCCGCCGCGGACGCGCTGGGAGATGCGTTCAAGCCCGAAGGCTGAGCGCGCGACCGAAAGACGGACCGGCCTTAGGGGAAAGGCGGACCGGCCTTAGGGTAGGAGCGGCGTAAGCCGCGACCGCGACCTCCAACAGCCGTCGCAACCTGCGTCCTCCACCAAGCCGCAGCCCCTTGTGGGAGCGGCGTAAGCCGCGATCGAACCCCACACGCGATGCGGGTATCACCGTCGCCGAACCCCATCGCGGCTTACGCCGCTCCCACAGGGGCTGCGAACGCCCCGCGCCCCGGCATCGCCGCCTCGGCGCCAGGCCCCGATAAGCGGCGATGGCCGAATCATTCGGCCCGCGCCCCCGCCATCGTCCCAAAAACGGCATCGAACCACGGTGCTAGCCGCTGTTGCCGCACGATCGCCGCAGATCGTGGCACTTCTGCGCGGCGCGCACTTGAACGGCCTGGGCGCGGCCCCAATAGCTGCCCCTGTCGCGGAAGTACCGCCAGGACCCAGCCCAGCATGAGCCACCACGATCCCAATCCCGAACTCCAGCCCGATGCGCAGGACGCGGCCGCCGCCGTCGCGCCGAACGAGGTCGAGACCCTGCGCGCCGAACTGGCCCAGGCCCGCGAGGACGCGCTGCGCGAGCGCGCCGAACTCGACAACCAGCGCAAGCGCCTGGCGCGCGACATCGACATGGCGCGCAAGTTCGCCAACGAGCGCCTGCTCGGCGCCCTGCTGCCGGTGATCGACAGCCTGGAAGCCGGCCTGGCCGCCGCCGGCGGCGACGCCAGCGCGCTGCGCGAGGGCATGGAGCTGACCCTGCGCCAGCTGCTCAAGGTCGCCGGCGACAACGGCCTGGTCGCGGTCGATCCGACCGGCCAGCCGTTCAACCCCGAGCAGCACCAGGCCATGAGCATGGTGCCGGCGCCGGGCGTGGCCCCGAACCACGTGGTCCAGGTCTACCAGAAGGGTTGGCTGTTGAACGAGCGCCTGCTGCGCCCGGCCCTGGTCGTGGTCGCCCAGGACGCCTGAACGGTCGCCGGCGCGAGCGCGCCACGGCCGACGGGCGAGGGCGGGGGCGCTTGAACCGCCCGCGACCGGACCCCAAATAACGCACATCGGCGCCTGCACGGCAGCCGCAACATCAAAAGCATTCGAGAGGGAACAACACCATGGGCAAGATCATCGGCATCGACCTGGGCACGACCAACTCGTGCGTGGCGATCATGGAAGGCGGCAACGTCAAGGTCATCGAGAACGCGGAAGGCGATCGCACCACGCCGTCCATCGTCGCCTTCACCAAGGACGGCGAAGTCCTGGTCGGCGCGTCGGCCAAGCGCCAGGCCGTCACCAACCCCAAGAACACCTTCTACGCGGTGAAGCGCCTGATCGGCCGCAAGTTCACCGACGCCGAAGTGCAGAAGGACCTGGACCTGGTGCCCTACGGCATCGTCCAGCACGACAACGGCGACGCCTGGGTGTCGACCGCCGACGCCAAGAAGATGGCGCCGCAGCAGATCTCGGCCGAAGTGCTGGCCAAGATGAAGAAGACCGCCGAGGCCTACCTGGGCGAGACCGTCACCGAGGCGGTCATCACCGTGCCGGCCTACTTCAACGACAGCCAGCGCCAGGCCACCAAGGACGCGGGCAAGATCGCCGGCCTGGAAGTCAAGCGCATCATCAACGAGCCGACCGCGGCCGCGTTGGCCTACGGCATGGACAAGAAGGGCGGCGATCGCAAGGTCGCGGTCTACGACCTCGGCGGCGGCACCTTCGACGTGTCGATCATCGAGATCGCCTCGGTCGACGGCGAAATGCAGGTCGAGGTGCTGGCCACCAACGGCGACACCTTCCTGGGCGGCGAAGACTTCGACAAGCGCGTCATCGACTACTTGGTCGACGAATTCCAGAAGGACCAGGGCATCGACCTGCGCAAGGATCCGCTGGCCCTGCAGCGCCTGAAGGACGCGGCCGAGCGCGCCAAGATCGAGCTGTCCAGCGCCCAGCAGACCGAAGTCAATCTGCCCTACGTGACCGCCGACGCCTCCGGCCCGAAGCACCTCAACATCAAGCTGACCCGCGCCAAGCTGGAGTCGCTGGTCGAGGACCTGGTCAAGAAGACCATCGAGCCCTGCCGCATCGCCCTCAACGACGCCGGCCTGCGCGCCAGCGACATCAGCGAAGTGATCCTGGTCGGCGGCCAGACCCGCATGCCCAAGGTCGGCCAGGCCGTGGCCGAGTTCTTCGGCAAGGAACCGCGCAAGGACGTCAACCCGGACGAAGCCGTCGCCGTCGGCGCGGCGATCCAGGGCGGCGTGCTGGCCGGCGAGGTCAAGGACGTGCTGCTGCTGGACGTGACCCCGCTGTCGCTGGGCATCGAAACCCTGGGCGGCGTGTTCACCAAGATCATCGAGAAGAACACCACGGTGCCGACCAAGGCCTCGCAGACCTTCTCCACCGCCGAGGACAACCAGTCCGCGGTGACCGTGCACGTGCTGCAGGGCGAGCGCGAGCAGGCCCGCTACAACAAGTCGCTGGCGCGCTTCGACCTGTCCGGCATCGAACCTTCGCCGCGCGGCATGCCGCAGGTCGAGGTCTCGTTCGACATCGACGCCAACGGCATCCTGCACGTGTCGGCCAAGGACAAGAAGACCGGCAAGGAGCAGAAGGTCGAGATCAAGGCCGGCTCGGGCCTGTCCGAGGAGGAGATCGCCAAGATGGTCGCCGACGCGGAAGCCAACCGCGAGGAAGACCAGAAGTTCCACGAGCTGGTGCAGGCCCGCAACCAGGCTGACGGCTTGATCCACATGGCGCGCAGCACGATCAAGGAGCACGGTGAGAAGCTGCCGGGCGACGCGATCGGCCGCACCGAGGGCGCGATCGCCGAGCTCGAGACCGCGATGAAGGGCGACGACAAGGGCCAGATCGAGGCCAAGTCCAAGGCCCTGGCGGAAGCCGCGCAGGCGCTGGACGCGGCGGTGCAGGCCCAGCAGCCGGGCGCGGACGCGGGCGGCAACGCCGGCGCCAAGTCCGAGGACGTGGTCGACGCCGAGTTCACCGAGGTCAAGGACGAGAAGAAGTAAAGCCGGGAATGGAGAATGGGGAATCGGGAATGGGTACGCGGCTTGTGCTTGCGGTCCGTCGACACCCGATTCCCCTTTCTTGTATCCGTCGCGGGCGGCAGGCGTACCCACGCGCCGCCTGTTTTTGATTTAACGATTCCCGACTCTCAATTCCCGATTCCCGACCTGCGCCCATGAGCAAACGCGACTACTACGAAGTGCTGGGCGTGGCCCGCAACGCCAGCGACGAAGACCTGAAGAAGGCCTATCGGCGCTGCGCGATGAAGCACCACCCGGACCGCAACCCCGACGACAAGTCCGCCGAGGCCGCGTTCAAGGAGTGCAAGGAGGCCTACGAGGTGCTGTCCGACGGCAACCGCCGGCGCGCCTACGACCAGCACGGCCACGCCGCGTTCGAGCACGGCATGGGCGGTGGCGGCGGTGGCGCCGGCTACGCCGACATGGGCGACATCTTCGGCGACATCTTCGGCAACATCTTCGGCGGCGGCGCCCAGCGCGGTCCGCGCCGCGGCGCCGACATCGGCTACGTGATGGAGCTGTCGCTGGAGGAAGCGGTCGGCGGCCTGGACAAGCAGATCGAAATCCCGACCCTGGACGAATGCGACACCTGCCACGGCTCGGGTTCGGCCGACGGCAAGCTGGAAACCTGCGCCACCTGCAACGGCCGCGGCCAGGTCCGGTTCCAGCGCGGCATCTTCTCCATGCAGCAGGCCTGCCCGCATTGCGGCGGCCGTGGCCAGACCATCGCCGACCCCTGCAAGGACTGCCACGGCCAGGGCCGGGTCGAACGCACCAAGACCCTGCAGGTCAAGATTCCGGCCGGCGTCGACAACGGCGATCGCATCCGCCTGACCGGCGAAGGCGAGGCCGGCCCGGCCGGTTCGCCGCCCGGCGACCTGTACGTGGAAGTGCGCGTGCGCGAGCACGAGATCTTCCAGCGCGACGGCGACGACCTGCATTGCGAAGTACCGATCCGCATCTCCCAGGCCGCGCTCGGCGACACCATCCGCGTGCCCACGCTGGGCGGCGAGGTCGAGCTGCGGATTCCGTTCGAGACCCAGAGCGGCAAGCTGTTCCGCCTGCGCGACAAGGGCGTGAAGTCGGTGCGCAGCCGCAAGCCCGGCGATCTGTACTGCCGGGTGGTGGTGGAAACGCCGGTCAACCTGACCGTCGAGCAGCGCGAGCTGTTGGAGAAGTTCGAAGCGACCTTCATCGGCGAAGGCGCGCGCAAGCATTCGCCGCGTTCCTCGACCTTCCTCGACGGCGTCAAGGGCTTCTGGGACCGGATGACCTCCTGAGGTCGGCGCCGGCCTGTCGACCAAGGGGGCCGCGGCCCCCTTTTTCGTGGCCGCGATGTGTCTCGGCGGGCTTGCGCCGGACCGGTCTTAGCGGTGCCCGCGCGATGTGATAGAACGTCTCGCATCCGGCGTTGGGCCGGCTCAGGACGGCGCGGCGCGGAACCATTCCGCAAGGCGCGCGTCGCCACCGAGGAACAGGGGGAAGGGATGCGTATCGCAACACGGCGGCTGTGCGCCGCGATCGGTCTGGCGCTGGCGTGCGCCAGCGCCCTGGCCCAGGACGCCGCGTCCGCCGCGGCGCCGGCTCAGGCTCCGGTAGCCCTGGCCCCGGCGGCGCAGGCCGCGCCCGACGAGCCGATGCGCAACGAGCGCGCGCACCTGAGCTACACCGTGCAGCCCGACGGCAGCTACGTCGAACAGCGCGAAATGCAGGTCAAGGTGCTGGACGAGCGCGCGGTCGAATACGCCAAGCGCGAATCGATCAGCTACAGCGCCAGCATCCAGCAGTTGGACGTGATCGAGGCCTATACGCGCAAGGCCGACGGCCGCCGCATCGACGTGCCCAAGTCCAACTTCCAGGTCGAAACCAACGACGGCCGCGACGGCGGCGGGCCGGCCTTCTCCGACATCGCCACCACCAGCCTGATCTTTCCCGATGTCGTCGCCGGCGACACGGTGGTGCTGTCCTACCGGCTGACCGGCAAGCAGCCGATGTTCGATCGCCAGTTCTCCGAACTCGACAGCTACGGCGACAGCCAGTACATGGGCGACGTGCGCATCAAGATCGACGCGCCGGCCGCGATGTGGGCCCAGCACAAGGCCTGGGGCGCGATGAAGCAAGTGCGCGACGAGACCGTCGGCGATCGCCGCATCGTCGAATGGAGCTATCGGAACCTCGCGCCGCGCAAGCGCAAGAACCGCGATAACTCGGTGTACCGCGTCGATCGGTTCCCCGGCTTCGCCTATTCGACCTTCCGCAGCTACGGCGACATCGCGCGCGCCTACGGCGAGCGCGCGCTGCCCAAGGCGGTGCCGACCGCGCGCGTGCGCAAGCTCGCCGACGAGATCGCCGCCGGCAAGACCGACCAGCGCGAGGTTGCGCGCGCCCTGTACGAATGGGTGTCGACCAACATCCATTACGGCGGCAACTGCATCGGCCTGGGCGCGGTGGTGCCGCGCGACCAGGACTTCGTGCTCGACAACCGCCTGGGCGATTGCAAGGACCACGCGACCCTGCTGCAGGCGCTGCTGGCGGCCAAGGGCATCGAGGCCAGCCAGGCCCTGGTCAACGCCGGCAACGTGTACCAACTGCCCGAGATTCCGGTCGCTTCCAGCGTCAACCACGTGATCAATTACCTGCCCGGGCTGGACCTGTACCTGGACGCCACCGCCAAGGGCATCCCCTTCGGCGATCTGCCGGTGAGCGTGGCCGGCAAGCCGGTGCTGCGCGTCGACCGCCCCGAGCTGAGCGCGCAGACACCCGCCTACCGCTCCGGCCGCAATCGCCAGCGCATGACCACCCACCTGACCGTGGCCGAGGACGGCTCGATCAAGGGCAAGGTCGCGGTGGAGGTATCGGGCTTTCCGGCGATCACCCTGCGCGAGGCCTTGCGCGGCCTGACCCAGGAGCAGTCCCAGGACCTGGTCAAGAACTACTTCCGCGCCGGCGGCCTGGTCGCCCAAGGCAGCTTCCGCCACGACGATCCCAAGGCCCTGATCGACACCCAGAACTACGACGCCGAGTTCGAGGTCGCGCAGATGCTGCCGGTGCCGGGTGCGATCCCGCTCGGGCCCTTGTTCATGAACCCGATGCCGGTGGCGAGCTTCGCCGCCAGCGCCAACGAGGACATCAGCGAACAGGGCGACACCGCCTGCACGGGCGGGCGCTCGGAGGAGATCTACCGGATCGAGTTCCCGGCCGGCATGAAGGTGATCGCGGTGCCGTCGAATCTTTCGCTCGAATCCGGCGGCCTGCGCTACCAGGCCAGCTACAGCCTCAAGGGCAACGTGCTCGAGGCCAGCCGCGTATTCGAGGACGGCACGCCGGGGCCGCTGTGCACGCCGGAGTACAACCGCGCCTTCCAGGCCTTCGCCAAGAAGGTGCTGCCGAACCTGAAGTCGCAGGTGGTGTACCAGTAGGCGGGCAGGACGCATCGCCGTGTCCTTGCCCGCGCATGAGCTCGTGTTCGCGCCCGGCCGCCACGCCTGCAGCCTGCAAGCGGCGGCGAGCCGGGTGTTCGGCGCGCTCGGCATCGCGCGGCCGCGCCTGATCGAGAAGACCGGGCCGGGCCAGGCCCTGGACCTGTACTGGGAAGGCCGCCGCGACGGCGTGGTCTGCCGCGTGCGCGGCAGCGACTGGGATCCGCGACTGCCGCAGACCCGCCTGCATATCGAGCTCAGCCGCGGCGCCAAGGCCGGGGCGATGCTGCAACGCTTGCAGGGCTATGCGGCGGAGCAGGGCTGGGGCTCGGCCGAGGTTGCCGACGCATGAGGTCGTGCCGCAACTCGCTCCGCCCCTCGGTGAGCGCCGCGGCGATGAGTTTGCGCCTGCGCTGCGTGCTCCGGCTCGGCATCGCCGTCGCCGTATTCGCGCTGGCGATGCCGGCGTCGGCGGCCTGCCTGGGCGAAACGCCGTTGGCGGCCGCGCAGGCCTGGTTCCGGGATCACTACAGCTTCTGGAACGATCCGCCCGAAGTCTTGCGCGAAACCTTCGCGCCGCCCTTGCTGGGCCTGCTGCGACGCGAGCAGGCCTGCAGCGAGGCCGAAGGCCTGTGCGCGATCGACGCCGACCCCTGGCTGGACGCGCAGGACGGCGAAGCGCGCGACCCCGAGTATTTCGCCGAGGGCGCGAACGAGGTGCGGCTGCGCTACCGCTTCGTGCTGACCGAGGATATGCCGGCGCGGGCGCGCGAGCTGCGCCTGCATTTCAGCGGCGCGGGCCGCTGCTGGCGCGCGGCCGATCTGATCGGGCCGGATGGCCAGTCCCTGCGTACGACCCTGGCGCGTTATCACGGCCGATAGGGCGACGCGGCCTCGGCGCTTGTCGAAACTCCGGCCCAGCCGTTAGCCTGCCGGCATGAACGAGACCCCCCGACTCCTGATCCACGGCGCCTCCGGGCGCATGGGCCTGGCGCTGCTGCGCCTGGCCGCCGGCCGCGACGATCTCGGCGTGGTCGCCGCGGTCTCGCGCAAATCGCCGGCGCAGCGCGTGGTCGACGGCGTGCCGCAGTTCGCCGCCAGCGAACTCGGCGGCGTCCCCGAGTTCGATGTCGCCATCGATTTCAGCCTGCCCGAAGGCTTCGACCCGGTGCTGGCGCTGTGCGCGCAGCGCGGCTGCGCCCTGGTCTCGGGCACCACCGGCCTGTCTTCGGAGCAAAACCGCGCGATCGAGGCGGCCAGCGCGCGCATCGCCGTGGTCTGGGCCGCCAACTACAGCCTGGGCGTGGCGGTGCTGACCGAGCTGGTGCGCCGCGCCGCGGCCGCGCTGCCGGCCTGGGACTGCGACATCGTCGAGGCCCATCACACCCGCAAGCTCGACGCGCCTTCGGGCACCGCCCTGCATCTGGGGCGTGCGGTCGAGATCGGCAGCGGCCGCGACCCGCACTACGCCAGCCTGCGCGCCGGCGACATCGTCGGCGAGCACACGGTCCAGTTCGCCAGCGCCGGCGAGCGCCTGGAGCTGATCCACCGCGCGAGCAACCGCGACATCTTCGCGCGCGGCGCGCTGGAGGCGGCGCTGAAGGTGGTGCGCCAGGCCCCGGGCCGCTACGGCCTGGCCGAGCTGATGTTTCCGAATCTGTGAGTCGCCCAGCGGCGGGCTCAAGGCCCTGAGCCGCGCCGCGCGTATCGATCCGCCGGTGTAAGCGCGCGGTACCGGCCCGGCGGAGCGCTCCGGATCGGGGCGCCGCGCCGGTTTGCCGATCCGGGCCGCAAGGCCGGATCGGCTGCCGCGAAGGTGAACGGCCGGTTTGCGGGCGCGCCTACGCCCGCGCGAATGGGCCGGCGCGGCTGGCGTTCGGCGGTCGCCGTCGGTACAATTCTCGCTCGCCTGAACCCCGCCCGCCGGACCGGTCCCGCACCGCGTCCGTGTTTTGCTGCAAGCCGGTTTTGCCGGTGCGCGCTGGACGGGGTCAGTATCCTCGGCAGCCAAGGCGACCCCCGTGACCCAACCCGCAATCCTCGCTCTCGAAGACGGCACCGTATTCGAGGGCGTTTCCGTAGGCGCGCCCGGCCTCAGCGTCGGCGAAGTCGTCTTCAATACCGCCATCACCGGTTACCAGGAAATCCTCACCGATCCGTCCTACGCGCGCCAACTGGTCACGCTGACCTATCCGCACGTGGGCAACACCGGCTGCACCGACCAGGACGACGAAGCCGGCCAGGTCTGGGCCTCGGGCCTGATCGTGCGCGACGTGCCGCGCCGCCCCAGCAATTGGCGCAGCCAGGTCGCGCTGCCGCAGTGGCTGGCCGAGCGCGGCGTGGTCGCGATCGCCGATATCGACACCCGCAAGCTGACCCGTCTGCTGCGCGACCGCGGCGCCCAGAACGGCGCGCTGATGGCGGGCGAGGGCATAAACGCCGCCCAGGCCATCGAGGCCGCGCGCAAGTTCCCCGGCCTGAAGGGCATGGACCTGGCCAAGGAAGTGAGCACCCGCGAACGCTACGAATGGCGCGACGGCCAGCTCGATCTGGACGCCAACGCCTTCGTCCAGGCCGAACCGCGTTTCCATGTCGTCGCCTACGATTTCGGCGTCAAGCGCAACATCCTGCGCATGCTCGCCGAGCGCGGCTGCCGGGTGACCGTGGTGCCGGCGCAGACCTCGGCCGCCGAGGTGCTGGCGCTGAAACCCGACGGAGTGTTCCTGTCCAACGGCCCCGGCGATCCGGAGCCCTGCGACTACGCGATCGCCGCGATCGGCGAGTTCCTGGCGCGCAAGCTGCCGACCTTCGGCATCTGCCTGGGCCATCAGCTGCTGGGCCTGGCCGCGGGCGCCAAGACCCTGAAGATGAAATTCGGCCACCACGGCGCCAACCACCCGGTCCAGGACCTGGATACGGGGCGGGTCATGATCACCTCGCAGAACCACGGCTTCGCGGTCGACGAGGCCACGCTGCCGGCCAACGTGCGGGTGATCCACCGCTCGCTGTTCGACGGCAGCAACCAGGGCATCGAGCTCAGCGACGCGCCGGCCTTCAGTTTCCAGGGCCACCCGGAAGCCAGCCCGGGCCCGCACGACGTCGCGCCGCTGTTCGATCGCTTCGTCGCCAGCATGGAGTCGGCGCGATGAAGGCCTTAGCGTTCGCCGCCGCCCTGGTGGCGGGGCTGGCCTGGACGGCCCCGGCCGACGCGGCCGTGCCGACCGATGCCGAAGTCGCGCAGATCCAGCAGCTGCTGGGTTTCGACGTCGCCATCGAGCGCGTGATCGCCGGCAAGATCGACAACGCCGAAGAGTTCAAGGGTTTCAGCGCCAGCCAGCGCGGTTGCATCAAGGGCCAACTGCTGCCGGAGTTCAGGACCAGCATGGTCGATGCCTTCCGCCAGCTGTTCGGCGACGGCGAGACCATCGCCGCCTGGACCCGCTTCGGCCAGACCCAGGGCGGCGCCAAGTTCGTCGCCGGCATGCGCGCGCAGGTCAAGGGCAACATCGACAACGCCGTCGACGGCGCGCCCAAGGCCGAGGCGGTCGAGTTCTTCAAGGGCATGAACGCCGAAGAGCTGATGCAGGTGATGGAGTTCATGCAGAGCCCGGCCGCCAAGGTGCTGGAGCGCGAGTTCCCCGACACCGACGTCAGCCCGGCGCAGATCGAGCAGTTGGGCCAGCGCGTGTCCGAGCGTTGCGGCATCGAGATGCCCAAGGCCTGATGAGCGCCGCGCCGGCCATGGCCGCGACCGCAGCGCGCAAGCTCGCGCGCCGCTGGCGCCGTTGGCTGGCCGCCGGCGCCGTGTTCGCGGCTTATCCGGCCTTCGTCCTGATCGCGGTGTATTCGCACTTCTTCGCCGCCGGCCTGCCGGGCGGGCGCAACGGCCCCGCCGACGCCTACCGGCATTCCCTGGCCAGCGCCGTGGTCGCCTACACCACCTCGCCGCGCCTGGTGGACTGGGTCACCTGGGTCATGGAGCGCGACGGGCAGGGCAACCGCAGCCGCGCCATGGACGCGCACAACAACCGCATCGGCGCGCGCATCGGCCACGACGCTCGCAGCTGGGACGAAATGAACGCCGCGGTGCTCGCCGCCGTGCGCCAGGGCGCCATCGACGCCCAGGGCGCGCAGCAGATCACCTGGCTGCCGCCCGCCGATTGGCGGGACCGCCTGTACTGACATGCCCATCCCGCACACCCCGCGACGCTTACCCAACGGAGACAAGGAATGACCCTGCAAGCCCGCTGCAATGCCGTCGCCGCCGCCGCGTTGTTGGCGCTGCTGCCCTTCACCGTGTCCGCCCAGAACGCGCAGGCGCAGGCCGACGGCCTCACCGAGGTGATGCTGCAGATGCTGCCGTTCGGCAAGATCCTCGACGATGCCGCCGCCGCCGATCCCGAGTGGCCGCTGCAGGGCAAGGCCGACAAGGTCACCCCCAAGCAGCTGGGCTGCCTGCGCAGCGAACTGTCGACCACCGGCTACCGCCGCAGCAAGCGCGCCGAAGCCCTCACGTACGTGCAGGCCCATCCCGAACGCATCGACGCCGACATGGCCCTGCTCAAGGGCGGCGCCGCCAGCGTGTTCTCCGACTTCATCAACGCCGGCGTCGACGAAGCCCAGACCGGCAAGAAGGTCGAGACCAGCGAAGTGATGAAGAAGATGAAGGCCGACCAGATGCTGTCCTTCGTGGACTTCATCACCGACGCCGACAACGCGCCGCTGCGCGAACTGGTCGGCATCGGCGAAGCCTTCAACCCCTCCAAGACGGCGCAGGAGAACAGCGACGCCGGCAAGAGCATCGGCACCCGTCTGGTGCTGAAGCTGATGCTGGGCGCGATGACGACCTGCGACGTGCCGCCTTCCACGATACTCGAGTGATCTAAATGCCCAAGCGCACCGACATCAAAACCGTCCTGATCATCGGCGCCGGGCCGATCGTGATCGGTCAGGCCTGCGAATTCGACTACTCGGGCGCGCAGGCCTGCAAGGCGCTGCGCGACGAGGGTTATCGCGTGGTGCTGGTGAACAGCAATCCGGCCACGATCATGACCGACCCGAACATGGCCGACGCCGTGTACATCGAGCCGATCAACTGGCAGACGGTCGAGAAGATCATCGCCAAGGAAAAGCCCGATGCGCTGCTGCCGACCATGGGCGGCCAGACCGCGCTGAACTGCGCGCTGGACCTGGCCGATAACGGTGTGCTGGAGAAGTACAACGTCGAGCTGATCGGCGCCAAGCGCGACGCCATCCGCATGGCCGAGGACCGCGAACTGTTCCGCGTGGCCATGGCCGAGATCGGCCTGGAGTGCCCCAAGGCCGAGGTCGCGCGCAGCTTCGAGCAGGCCGTCGACATCCAGACCCGGGTCGGCTATCCGACCATCATCCGCCCCAGCTTCACCCTGGGCGGCAGCGGCGGCGGCATCGCCTACAACAAGGAGGAGTTCGAGGAGATCGCCAAGCGCGGCCTCGAGCTGTCGCCGGTGCACGAGATCCTGGTCGAGGAATCGGTGCTGGGCTGGAAGGAGTTCGAGATGGAAGTGGTCCGCGACACCGCGGACAACTGCATCATCGTGTGCTCGATCGAAAACTTCGACGCCATGGGCGTGCACACCGGCGACTCGATCACCGTCGCCCCGGCGCAGACCCTGACCGACAAGGAATACCAGCGCCTGCGCGACGCCTCGATCGCGGTGCTGCGCAAGATCGGCGTCGATACCGGCGGCTCCAACGTGCAGTTCGGCATCAACGCCCAGAACGGCCGCGTGGTCGTGATCGAGATGAACCCGCGCGTGTCGCGTTCCTCGGCGCTGGCGTCCAAGGCCACCGGCTTCCCGATCGCCAAGATCGCCGCCAAGCTGGCGATCGGCTACACCCTGGACGAACTGCGCAACGAGATCACCGGCGGCGCCACCCCGGCCTCGTTCGAGCCGACCATCGACTACGTGGTCACCAAGATTCCGCGCTTCGCCTTCGAGAAGTTCCCGCAGGCCGACGCGCGCCTGACCACGCAGATGAAGTCGGTCGGCGAAGTCATGGCGATGGGCCGGACCTTCCAGGAATCGCTGCACAAGGCCCTGCGTGGCCTGGAGACCGGCAAGGTCGGCCTCGACCCGACCGGCCTGGACCTGTCCAGCGAAGCCGACCTGGCCAAGCTGCGCCGCGAGCTCAAGGAGCCGGGCCCGGAGCGCATGTTCCATATCGGCGACGCCTTCCGCGCCGGCATGAGCGTGGAGGACGTGCACGCGCTGTCCTTCGTCGATCCCTGGTTCCTGGACCAGATCGAGGAGCTGATCGCCGCCGAGCGCAAGCTCGCCGAGGCCGGCCTGGCCTCGCTGGACAAGGCCAGCATGCGCGCGCTCAAGCGCATGGGCTTCTCCGACGCGCGCATCGCCCAGCTCACCGGCACCGACGAGACCGCCGTGCGCACCCTGCGCCGCGCCTTCGGCGTGCGCCCGGTGTACAAGCGCGTGGACTCCTGCGCGGCCGAGTTCGCCACCACCACCGCCTACATGTACTCGACCTACGAGGACGAGTGCGAGGCGCAGCCGAGCAACCGCGACAAGATCATCGTGCTCGGCGGCGGCCCCAACCGCATCGGCCAGGGCATCGAGTTCGACTACTGCTGCGTGCACGCCGCGCTCGCCCTGCGCGAGGACGGCTACGAAACCATCATGGTCAACTGCAACCCGGAGACGGTCTCCACCGACTACGACACCTCCGACCGCCTGTACTTCGAGCCGCTGACGCTGGAAGACGTGCTGGAGATCGCCGACCTGGAGAAGCCCAAGGGCGTGATCGTGCAGTACGGCGGCCAGACCCCGCTCAAGCTGGCGCGCGCGCTGGAAGCCAACGGCGTGCCGATCATCGGCACCAGCCCGGACAGCATCGACCTGGCCGAGGACCGCGAGCGCTTCCAGCAGTTGGTCCAGCAACTGGGCCTGGCGCAGCCGATCAACCGCACCGCTCGCAACCCCGACGAAGCCCTGGTGCTGGCCAACCAGATCGGCTACCCGATGGTGGTGCGTCCCAGCTACGTGCTCGGCGGCCGCGCGATGGAGATCGTCTACTCCGACGCCGACCTCACGCGCTATATCCGCGACGCGGTCAAGGTCTCCAACGACTCGCCGGTGCTGCTGGACCGCTTCCTCGACAACGCCGTCGAAGTCGACGTGGACATCATCGCCGACCGCGAAGGCCACGTGCTGATCGGCGGCGTGATGGAGCACATCGAAGAAGCCGGCGTGCACTCCGGCGACTCCTCGTGCTCGCTGCCGCCGTACTCGCTGTCGCAGGCGACCCAGGACGAGCTGCGCAAGCAGGTCGTGGCCCTGGCCAAGTCGCTCAAGGTCGTCGGCCTGATGAACACCCAGTTCGCGATCCAGACCGACGCCGAAGGCCGCGACACCATCTTCCTGATCGAAGTGAACCCGCGCGCCTCGCGCACGGTGCCGTTCGTGTCCAAGGCCACCGGCATGGCCCTGGCCAAGATCGCCGCGCGCTGCATGGTTGGCCAGACCCTGGCCTCGCAGGGCGCGCTGGAGGAGATCGTGCCGGACTACTACTCGGTCAAGGAAGCGATCTTCCCGTTCGCCAAGTTCCAGGGCGTGGACCCGATCCTCGGGCCGGAGATGCGTTCCACCGGCGAGGTCATGGGCGTGGGCAAGAACTTCGGCGCGGCCATGGCGCGCGCCCAGGAAGCCGGCGGCATCAAGGCGCCGCCGGTGGGCAAGGTGTTCGTCTCGGTGCGCGACCCGGACAAGCAGCGCGTGCTGTCGGTGGCGCAGGAACTGGTGCGCCGCGGTTACAGCCTGGTCGCCACCAGCGGCACCCAAGCCTTCTTCAGCGGCCACGGCGTGGCCTGCGAAGTGGTCAACAAGGTCACCGAGGGCCGCCCGCACGTGGTCGACCTGATCAAGAACGGCGAGATCGTCTACATCATCAACACCACCGAAGGCCGCCAGGCGATCTCGGACTCGTTCTCGATCCGCCGCGAGGCGCTGCAGGCGCGCATCACCTATTCGACCACGGTGTCCGGTGCGCGCGCGCTGGTGAACTCGCTGGACTACCGCGGCCAGGGCCCGGTGTGGTCGCTGCAGGAGCTGCACGCGCAGATCCAGGGCGCGGCCTGAGCCGGCAGGGGCGCGGACCGGCTCCGCGTCCCAGGCCGTAGCGGACGCGGAGCGGCTCCGCGTCCCGGACGCCCGCGCGCCAGACGCGGGCGTCCGGCCAGTTTTCCCGGATTTTCCCGGCGGCGCCCGATGGGGTGCCAAGCGGCCGCGTTCGCGGCACAATCGAACTTTGCAAACGCAAGCGACCGGCCGCCGGCCGGCACGAGGAACGACGAGATGAGAGCACCGATCACGGTGAAGGGCGCGCAGCGCCTGCGCGCGGAACTGGAAGAGCTGAAGTCGGTCAAGCGACCGGCCGTGATCAATGCGATCGCCGAGGCGCGCGCGCACGGCGACCTCAAGGAGAACGCCGAGTATCACGCCGCGCGCGAGCAGCAGAGCTTCATCGAGGGCCGCATCAAGCAGCTCGAGTCCGAGCTCTCGCACGCCCAGCTGATCGACGTGTCCACCCTCAACGCCGGCTCCAAGATCGTGTTCGGCGCCACCGTGGAGCTGGCCGACGTCGACACCGACGAAGAGCGCACCTACCAGATCGTGGGCGACCTGGAAGCCGACATCAAGCAGGGCCTGATCGCGATTTCCTCGCCGGTCGCGCGCGCGCTGATCGGCAAGCACGAGGGCGACAGCGTCGTCATCGAGGCACCGGGCGGCACCCACGAGTACGAAATCGTCGGCGTCAGTTACGCCGGCTGAGCAGGCCGCGACCGCGAGGCCGCGCATGACGCCCACCACCGCGACCCTGCTGCTGCCCGAGCGCGAGCGCTTCGGCGGGCAGCGCCTGTCCGAGGAGCTGGGCCGCCGGCTCGCGCGCGCCGACCGTGTCGAGCGCAGCGGCGATCCGCTCGCGCGCGTGCTCGACGTGCTGCCGCGCGGCTGGCCGGTGGCCGCGGCCACCCGTCAGCGCGACGCCCGCGACGCCGCCAACGCGGCCTGGTTGCGCGCCGACCCGGCCTACGTGCGCCCCGATCTCAACGGCGCGCGCCTGCTCGCCTACGGCCAGGCCCTGGGCCTGGACGAGGCCGAGGCCGCCGATTTCCTGCGCACGCTCAAGCCGGCCTTCGGCGACGCCGGTTTCCCGATCGACGCGCCGCTGCCTTCGCGCTGGTACCTGCGTCTGCCGCAGGGCGCCAGGCTGCCGGCGTTCGCCAGCCCGGAGACCGCGCTCGGCGCCGACCTGTTCGAGCATCTGCCGGACGCGGCCGACAACAGCCCCGAGGGCCGGCGCTGGCGTTCGCTGCTGAGCGAGGCGCAGGTGCTGCTGCACAACCACCCGCGCAACGCCCAGCGCATCGCCGCCGGCCAGGCGCCGGTGAACTCGCTGTGGTTCTGGGGTGCCGGCGTGCTGCCCGATCACGTGCGCAGCGCCTACGCGCGCATCTGCAGCGACGACGAAGCGCTGACCGCCCTGGGCTCGCTGGCCGGCGCGCGCGTGGCCGCGCTGCCGCCGCGTTGGAGCGCGGGCGAGGGCGACCTCGCGGTCGACCTGCGCCGCGCGCGCGACCTGCAGGCGCTGGAGCGCGACTGGCTGACGCCGCTGGGCGCTGAGCTCGACGCCGGCCGGGTCCAGCGGATCGCGCTGGAGTTCGGCGACAGCGAAGCTTTCGAACTCGCGCGCGGCCAGCGCTGGCGCTTCTGGCGCCGGCCCCTGCGCTCGCTGCAGCCATGACGGCGCGCGCATGAACCAGGCCGCCCGCCTGCGCCGGCGCGAGATCGCCGACCCCGGCGCCTGGCCCGACAGCGTGTCGCCGCTGCTGCGCCGGGTGTACGCCGCGCGCGGCGCGATCGCGATCGAACAGGCGCAGCCGCGCCTGGCCCAGCTGCTGCCGCCCGACGGCCTCGGCGGCCTGGACGCCGCCACCGCCTTGCTCGCCGACGCGATCGCCGGCGACCGCCACATCGTCGTGGTCGGCGACTTCGACTGCGACGGCGCCACCGCCTGCGCGGTCGGCGTGCGCGGCCTGCGCATGCTCGGCGCGCGCCGGGTTTCGCACGCGGTGCCCAATCGCATGGTGCACGGCTACGGCCTGTCGCCGGCGCTGGTGGACGAACTGGCCGCGCTGCAGCCCGATCTGCTGGTCACCGTCGATCACGGCATCGCCTGCCATGCCGGCATCGCCGCGGCCAAGGCGCGCGGCTGGCAGGTGCTGGTCACCGACCACCATCTGCCCGGCGAGCATCTGCCGCCAGCGGACGCGATCGTCGATCCCAACCTGCCCGGCGATGCGTTCCCGAGCAAGGCCCTGGCCGGGGTCGGGGTGATGTTCTACGTGCTGCTGGCGCTGCGTCGCGTACTGCGCGCGCAAGGGCGCTGCGAAGGCAACGGACCGGATCTGCAGGTGCTGCTGGACCTGGTCGCGGTCGGCACCGTCGCCGACCTGGTGCCGCTGGACGCCAACAACCGCGCCCTGGTCGCGGCCGGTCTGCGCCGGCTGCGCGCGGGGCAGGGCGGGGCCGGCCTGCGCGCCCTGATCGAAGTTTCGCAACGCGACGCGCGCCGCCTGACCGCCGCCGACATCGGCTACGCGCTGGCGCCGCGCCTCAACGCCGCCGGCCGGCTCGAAGACATGGCCCTGGGCATCGAATGCCTGCTGACCGAGAACGAGGCGCAGGCCCGCGAGATCGCCCACAGCCTCAACGAGATCAACTCCGAGCGGCGCGCGGTGCAGCAGCAGATGACCGACGAGGCCGCGGTCGCGTTCGCCAAGGTCGCGCTGGATGCGGCTTATGCGCCGCTCGCGGTCTGTTTGTTCGACGAGGACTGGCACCCGGGCGTGGTCGGCCTGGTCGCCTCGAAGATGAAGGAGCGCCTGCACCGGCCGGTGATCGCGTTCGCGCCCGCCGAACCCGGCAGCGACGCGCTGCGCGGCTCGGCGCGTTCGATTCCCGGTTTCCATATCCGCGACGCGCTGGCCGACGTGGCCGCGCAGCACCCCGAGCTGATCGAGCGCTTCGGCGGCCACGCCATGGCCGCCGGCCTGTCGCTGCACCGCGCCTCGCTGGATGCGTTCCGCAGCGCCTTCGAGCGCTGCGCCGGCGCCTTGCTCACCCCCGAGCTGTTGCAGGCCGACGTGCTCAGCGACGGCGAACTCGGCGCGGGCGAGTTCGACCGCGCCAGCGCCGAGTCGCTGCGCGACGGCGGGCCTTGGGGGCAGGGCTTCCCCGAACCGCAGTTCGACGGCGAGTTCCCGGTGCTGGGCTGGCGCGTGGTCGGCGAGCGCCATCTCAAGCTCGAACTCGGCCACCAGGGCCGGCGCTTGAACGCGATCGAGTTCGGCGGCTGGCACGGCGATCCGCCGCCGGCGCGGGTGCGCATCGCCTATCGGCTGGAGCCGGACGATTACCGCGGCGGCGATGCGGTCCAGTTGGTAATCACGCATCGCGAGCCGGCCTAGCCGATCCTGGCGAAGACGGCCACGCGCCCGCATCGCGCTTTCATGGACGAGGCGCAGCGGAGACAATGCGCGCTCCCGGAATCAGGTGCGCCGCCGATGGAGTTCTCGCTGGAGGTCGTCGCCTTCCTCATGGCCGTGGCCTTCGTCGCCGGCGCCATCGACGCGCTCGCCGGCGGCGGCGGGCTGCTGACCATCCCGGCGCTGATGGCGGTGGGCATTCCGCCGGTCGCGGCCATCGCCACCAACAAGCTGCAAAGCGCGATCGGCACCTCCAGCGCGGTGTTCGCCTTCGCGCGCAAGGGCCATATCGATTTCCGCCGCTACGCCTTGCCCGCGCTGGGCGCGTTCGTGGGCTCGGCCGGCGGCGCCTGGCTGCTGCAGCGGCTGGATCCGTCCTTCCTCAGCGGCGTGATTCCCTTGCTGCTGATCGCGATGGCGGTGTACTTCCTGCTCGCGCCGCGCATGAGCGACCAGGACAGCCACCAGCGCATCGGCCCCTACGCATTGGCGGCGCTGATCGCGTTGATCGGCGCCTACGACGGTTTCTTCGGTCCCGGCACCGGCTCGTTCATGGCCACGGTGCTGGTCGCGTTGGGCGGCCTGGGCGTGGTGCGCGCGACCGCGCAGACCAAGTTTTTCAACCTGGCCAGCAACCTGGCCGCGCTGGCGGTGATGATCGCCGGCGGGCACGTGCTGTGGTTGCTGGGATTGGCCATGGCCGTGGCCAGCGTCGCCGGCGGCCAGGTCGGCGCGCATGCGGCCATGCGCTTCGGTGCGCGCGCGGTGCGGCCGGTGCTGGTGGTGATCTGCCTGGCGCTGACGGTGAAACTGTTGGCGGACCCGGGCAATCCCTTGCGCATCGCCCTCGCGGCGCGTTGGTCCGGGATCGGTGGCGGCTGAATCGGCGGCTGATCGGCGGCGGCTGAATCGGTGACGGCTGAATCGGCGATCCATGCCGGACCGCATCGATGCAGCTGCGGCATCCATGTCCAGGCCGCGTTGTCCGCGTCGAACGACACACTCGGCATGCCATTCGTCACGCGGTTGACACACGCTTTTTTGTCGTGCTATTTCATCGGGGCGTTCTCGTCACAGCGGCCTATGTTCTCTCTCGGCACACTCCTGCGTTGCCTGTTGATCGTGGCGTTCTGCCTCGAAGGCACGCTGTCGCTGTGGACTTCCAGCGCCATGGCCGCCGAGGGCGCCGTCGCCGCCGCGGCCAGCGTCGCCGCCGAATCCCGGGACGGGCTCGCCGCCGATCCGGATTGCGAGAACGACGCTTCCCACGAGCAGGGCCGCACGCCGCACCGCGACTGCGATTGCGGCAGCGGTTCGGGCTGCTGCGCCTGCGCTTTCCCGGTGCTGGCCGTGGTGCACAGCGTTCCGTTCGCCGCGCAACACCGTCTTGCCGACCAGCCGCCGACGCCGGCGCCCGCGTCCGTGGTTCCTGCCGCCGCTACCGGCGTATTCCGACCTCCGATCGCCTGATCCGGTCCGGCCACCTGCGTGGTGGTCTCCGTCGCCTTTCGCCATCTCCGCGCAGCCGCGTGGGCATCGCCATGGGCGCTCGCTAGCCAGATCACAAACCGTTCGGGGAATTCCATGTACTGCAAGCGCAACCACCTCGCTACCGCGATAGGCCTGATGCTGTCCGCCGGTATCTGCCAGGCCGCCTACGCCCAAACCGCCGCACCGGCCGCCCCCACGGAAGACACCGCGCAGGATGCGACGACCATCGATACGGTCACCGTCACCGGCAGCCATATCAAACGCGCGCAGATTTCCGGCGTCGGGCCGGTCACCGTGCTCGACCGCGAAGCGATCCAGCGTTCCGGCGCGATTTCCATCGACACCTTGCTGCAGCGTTTGCCGGCGGCCGCGGGTTTCGCCGGCAACCAGACCAATGCCTACTGGGCCGACAACGGCTACGGCACCACCCAAGTCAATCTGCGCGGTCTGGGCATCAACCGCACCCTGGTGCTGTTGAACGGCCGCCGCATCGTCAACGGCGGCACCGGCGCCAACAGCTCGGTCGATCTCAACGTGATCCCGATCGCGCTGATCGAGCGCGTCGAAGTGCTCAAGGACGGCGCATCGGCGATCTACGGTGCCGACGCGGTGGCCGGCGTGGTCAACATCATCACCAAGAAGAAATTCGACGGCGTCGAGGCCTCGCTGCGCTACGGCCAGACCTTCCAGGGCGACGGCGACGAGACCGCGGTGGACCTGACCTGGGGCATGAGCGGCGAGGGTGGTTCGATCATGGCCGCGGTCAACTACACCGAAGGCGGCACGGTCAACATGGCCGACCGCGCGCCCTGCGGCCTGGGCGAGTCCAACGGCCAGCTGGTCTGCGTGGGCAGTTCGACCACGATCGGCGGCCGCGCCGTGCTCGCCGACGGGCGGCGGGTGAACTTCAACCAGGACCCCAACGGCGACGGCGATTTCTACGAGACCTATTCGCCGGCCAAGCACAACTACAATAGCAATCCCTATCTCAACGCGGTCAACCCGATCAAACGCCTGAGCTTCAGCAGCTTCGGCAACTTGAATCTCAGCGACGACCTGCGCCTGTTCACCGAGCTGATGTACACCAATCGCCGTTCCAACCAGCTCGCCACGCCGGGCGCGATCGGCCAGTACCGGCCGATCAACATCGCCGCCAATCATCCGACCAATCCGACCGGGCAGGACCTGCTGCTGCAGCGCCGGCGCCTGCAGGAGGGCGGGGTGCGCGAGTTCTACCAGGAGACCGACACCTTCCGCGTGGTGCTGGGCCTGGACGGCAAGTTCGGCCTGGGCTGGGACTGGTCGGCGGCGCTGAACTGGGGCCGCAACACCGGCATCGACGGCTCCAGCAACGTCGCCAATCTCGACCGCGTCGATCAGACCTTGAACACCGCCCTGTGCAGCAACGCGCCCGGCGCGGCGATTCCCTGCGCCGACTATCTTGGCTACGGCGACATGACCCGGCAGGTGCTGGACTACATCATGTTCACCACCCGCGACACCGGCGGCAACGAGCAGAAGAGCTTCACCGCCAACGTCAGCGGCCAACTGTTCGAGCTGCCGGCCGGCTGGGTGGGGCTGGCGACCGGCGTGGAGGTGCGCAAGGAACGCGGCTGGCGCGATCCGGATCCGCTGACCGTGCTGGGCATCGCCAACACCAACCAGCAGCAGCGCATCGCCGGCGAGTACACCGCCAAGGAAGTGTTCGCCGAGATCGCGGTGCCGCTGCTGCAGGGCAAGGCCTTCGCCGATGCGCTGACCCTCAACGCCGCGGTGCGCTACTCGGATTACGACCTGTTCGGCGCCGACACCAACTACAAGGTCGGCCTGGACTGGCAGGTGGTGCCCTCGCTCAAAGTGCGCGCCAACTACGCGACCGCGTTCCGCATCCCGAACGTGCCCGAGCTGTTCGGCGGCGTGTCCGAGGGCAACCTGACCACCACCGATCCCTGCAGCGGCTGGAGCGGCAAGCCAGCCTCGTCGGTGGTCTACCAGAACTGCCAGGCCGCGGGCGTGCCGGTGGGCTACACCCAGTTGGGCAACTCGGTGCTGACCACGGTCGGCGGCAACGCCGAGCTCGAGCCCGAGGACGCCGAAACCCTGACCGTGGGCGCGGTCTGGACGCCGAGCTTCGCGCCCGATCTGACCCTGACCCTGGATTACTACAAGATCAGGATCGATCATGCGATCCAGCGCATCGACGGCTCGACCAAGCTCTCGGTCTGCTACAACACGCCGGGCCTGAGCCACCCGTTCTGCAGCGCCGACAACTTCACCCGCAATCCGCTTACCGGCGAGATCGATTTCCTGTCCGCGCAGCCGGTCAACGCCGCCAGCGAGCGGGTCTCGGGCATCGACCTGGGCCTGCTGTACCAGTTCGATCTGGCCGGCTGGGATGCGAACCTGAGCTGGGACGTGTCGTACCTGAAGAACTACGACGTGCGTCCGTTCCTGGGTGCGGACGAGATCCGCTACGCCGGCAAGATCACCGGCGGCCGCGGCAGTTACACGCAGTGGCGTTCGTTCGCCTCGCTGACCCTGGCGCGCGGTCCCTGGTCGGGTTCGTACAGCCTGCAGTACATCGGTTCGGCCGACGACATCAACGCCGAACGCGGCGACATCGGCGATCGCGCGCCCAGCGTGAGCTACCACAACGTCCAATTGAAGTACGCCTTCAGCGAGGCCTTCGCGCTCTCGGCCGGCGTCGACAACTTGTTCGACAAATCGCCGCCGTTCATCCAGAGCTGGACCGACGCCAACACCGACACCATGACCTACGACCTGTTGGGCCGGCGCTGGAACCTCAAAGCCACCTACCGCTGGTGATAGGCAGCGGCCCTGCCGGCGTTCGCCGGCGGGGCCGAGGCATCGCCGGCATGCGCACGAATCGAGAGTGGTGAAGCTATGAAACCTGCATTCTGGGCGCGCCGCGCCCACAAATGGATCGCCCTGGTGGTCGGCGTCCAGGCCCTGCTGTGGATGGTCAGCGGCCTGTACATGACCTCCATTTCGATCGACATCATCCACGGCGATCATCTGGCCCACAGCAAGGCCAAGCCGCTGTCGGCGTCGACCGCGTTCATCGCGCCCGACGCCCTGCGCGAACGCTATCCGGACCTGAGCGGGTTCCGGCTCAAGCGCTACATGGAACGCGAGGTCTACGAGCTGCGCCGGGGCGACAAGCTCAGCCTGGTCGACGCGCGCAGCGGCGAAGCCTTGAGCCCCCTGGACGAAGCGGGCGCGCGGGCCCTGGCGCTATCGCTGTATCAGGGCCAGGCCTCGATCGAGACGGTCGAGTTGCTGCAAGTGGCGCCCAGCGAGGTCAAAACCCGGCCGGTGCCGATGTGGCGGGTGTCTTTCGCCGACGGCAACGAAACCGCGCTTTATCTCTCGCCGCAGACCGGCGAGTTGCTGGCCAAGCGCCACGACCTGTGGCGCTGGTTCGACTTCCTGTGGATGTTCCACATCATGGATTACCAGGAACGCAGCGACGTCAACAACACCCTGCTGCGGATCGCCTCCGGACTGGGCCTGGTGTTCGCGCTCAGCGGCGTCTGGCTGCTGTTGTACAGCTTCAGCAAGAGGCGGCCGGCATGACGCCCTGGATGCGCAAGCTGCACAAATGGGTCGGCCTGATCGTCGCGCTGCAGTTCCTGCTGTGGACGGCGAGCGGGCTGGTGATGAGCGTGCTCGATCACGACACCGTCGAGGGCCACCAGCACCGCGCTCACGCCGCCAGGACCGAGCGGCCCTGGCCCGCGGGCACCCTGGCGCCGGCGCAATTGCTGGCCCGGTCCGGCCAGCCGGTGCAGGGCGTGGAAGCGGCCTGGTTGCAGGAGCGCCCGGTGTATCGCCTCAGCCACCACAGCCGGGCCTGGCTGGTCGACGCGCGCGACGGGCGGCCGCTGAAGATCGACGCCGCGCTCGCCAGCCGCCTGGCCGCGGCGGACTACGTTGGCGACGGCCGCGCGGGCGCTCCGCAATGGATGCAGCGCGCGACGCTGGAAGTGCGCGGGCACGCCGGCCCGTTCTGGCGCGTGGACTTCGACGACGGCGACGGCACCACGCTGTACCTGTCGGCGCAGGACGGACGCATCCTGGAACGGCGCAACGACGCCTGGCGCCTGTTCGACCTCTTCTGGATGTTGCACATCATGGATTACAGCGGGCGCCAGGATTTCAATCATCCGCTGGTGATCATGGCCGCGGCCGGCGGGCTGTGGATCGCGCTGTCCGGCGTCTGGCTGCTGGTGGCCAGCTTCCGCCTGGGCGAATTCGTGCCCGCGCGCTGGCGGCCGCTGCGCGCCTTGACCGTGTTCGACAACGCCGGCGACAAGCTGCGTTCGCTGGAATCGCATCGTGGCGACACGGTTTATCTGGCCATGGCCCGCAACGGCCTGCAGCTGCCGTCGAACTGCGGTGGCGGCCAGAGCTGCGGCCTATGCGAGGTGCGGGTGCGCGGCGTCGCACCGGCGCCCAGCAGCGCCGACCGCGCCCATCTGGCCGAGAGCAAACTGCGCCTGGGCCATCGCCTGGCCTGCAATCTGGCGCTGGACGGCGACCTGCAGATCGAAGTGGCGGGCGGCGCGGCGCTGTGGACGCAGCGCCAGGCCACGGTCGAATCGGTCACCGCGGTCACCCCGTTCCTGCGCGAGATCGTGCTGCGGCCGGAGTCGCCGCCGGGGCCGGAGTTCCAGCCCGGCGCCTACCTGCAACTGCACGTGCCGGACTACACGCTGCGGCGCGACGACATCGCCTATCCCGAGCAGCATCGCCAGGATTGGGCCGCGCTGGACCTGCCGGCCAGCCTGCACAACAAGGACGCGGTGCGCCGCTCGTACTCGCTGGCCTTGCCGGTGGACAAGGCCGACGGACGCCTGACCCTGCTGGCGCGTTTCAGTCCCGGCGGCCAGCACAAGAAGCGCACACTGTTCGGCAAGGGGTCGACCTATCTGTACTCGCTCAAGCCCGGCGACGCGGTCGACTTCAGCGGTGCCTTCGGCGACTTCGCCCTGCAGCCGGGCGAGCGCGAGAAGATCTTCATCGGCGGCGGCGCGGGCATGGCGCCGTTGCGGGCGATGATCCACGCCCGGCTCGATCGGGGCGGCCGCGAGCGCATGCACTACTGGTACGGCGCGCGCCAGCTGCGCGAAGCGCCCTACGTGGAGGAGATGGCCGAACTCGCGCAGCGCCACGCCAACTTCAGCTGGCACCTGGTGCTGTCAGAGCAGGCCGAGCAGGGCGACGGGCTGCTGCGCGGCCTGGTCCACGAGGCCACCCACGAGCATTTGTTGAGCGCGCACCCGGACCTGGGCGCATGCGAGTTCTACGTCTGCGGTCCGCCGGCGATGCTGGCGGCGACGCGGCAGTTGCTGCGCAAGCTGGGCGTGGCCGACGATCGGGTCGCGTTCGACGACTTCAAGGTCTGAGCGGCGCGGGCAAGAAAACGGCCTCTCCCGCGTGGGCGGGAGAGGCCGAGGTGACGACGTTGCGGATCAGGGGCCGAAGTAGGTCGAGATGCTGGACCACACGCCGCTGAGCTGGGAGTAGTAGTCCGGCTTGTCCGGGCCGAGCTGGCCGCGCTTCTTGCAGGCCGAGTAGCCGCCGTACAGGCCGCCGCGCAGCTGGTAGTCGCCGTTGCCGTCGACGGTGAACAGAGCCGAACCCGAGGAACCGCCCTCGGTGACGCCGGCGTTCCAGATCACCTGGGTCAGCGGGCTCTTGCCGTCGATCGAACCCGACACGTTGGTCACGCCGCCCAGCGAGTACTTCTTGAGATCGCCTGCGGGGTGATGGATGCCCTCGATGCCGGTGCCGGTCGCGGTGATGGCGGTGCTGTTCCAGGCCGCGTAGAACGCGCCCGCGGGCGGCGCGGTCTTGAGCTCGAGCAGCGCGGTGTCGCGGCCGGCGTTGGCATGGCGCAGGAAAGCGCCGCCGGTCAGCGTGACCGCGCCGGGGTTGGCGGTGTCGTTGTTGCAGGCGGTGGCGTCGAAGAACCAATAGGTCTGGAGGCTGTCGGCCTCGGCCTGGGTGTCGATGCAGTGGGCCGCGGTCCAGAACAACTGGCGCTTGGGCGAGTTGCTGTTGTTGAGCAGGGTGCCGGTGCACAGGTAGGAGCTGCCGCCGCTGGTGTAGACCATGCGCGCGACCGACTTGCTGGCGGCCAGGAAGCCGGCGCTCGGGTTGGCCCGGCACACGATGTCCTGCTCGCAGGCGGCGCTGGCGCCGACGCCGGACTTGGCCAGATCGCGGGTGCTGGCGGCCGGATCCACGTCCAGATGCGAAAGCTGCGGCACGCTCAGGCTGAAGGCGTCCGGACGCTGGCCGGGCGCGAGCACGATTTCGACGGTGATGGTGGGGCCGGCCACGACCGGCGACCAGCCCGCCTGCGCGCCGCTGTAGCTGCGGCCGTTGTCGGCGAACACGCGGCCGTCGTTGCCGGCGAAGCGCAGGGTGACCGCGGAGGGATCGCCACCCCGCTTGCCGGCGGCGCTCAAGCGCAGGCCGGCGCGGACCGCGGCGGCGTTGGTGGAGGTCAGGGTGAAGCGCGCGCCGTGGGAGCCGTCCGCCAGCGCTTCCCAGTCCAGCCCGGTCAGATCGATCCGGCTGCGCTCGACCTGACGCGCCATGCCGATCTCCATCGGCTCGCCGTTGCGGTGCTGGTCGTCGCGGCGGGCGCGCAGCGCGTTCAGCGCGTCGGCGCTGGGCAGGCCCAGGTCGACCGCGCGCAGCGAACGGATCTTGTGGCCGGTGGCGAAGTCGGCGCCGCCCAGGGCGCCGGCCATGGGCTTTGCGGTGACGGGCGCGGCGGTCATTTCCGCCGCCGAGGTCGCGGCGCTCGCGCTGGAGATTGCGGCCAACAGCGCGTAGCGAAGCATGCCTTTACGTGTCATTGCGTCTGGCTCCCAGTGTGCTGATGAATACCTTGAAGCCCTCGCGGTGTGCGGGGCTGCCCGGATCATGGCCGAGCGCCGGGGAGGCCCGGCGCGGGCCGAAGGCGGGTAAACGCCCAGAAAGCGTGACAGCCATAGCGTTTTCCGAAACGGCGATCGCCTCGGCGCCGAGCACGGGCCCAGGCGCGGCTTCCGCCCGCGCGGACGCCGCCCAGGCCTTGCCGCCCAGGCCTTAAGGTGGAGGGGCAGGGGCTGCCTAGATTCCCGAACCCTGGACGCGTTGGGCCGAGGCTCAACCCCGTTCAGCGTTCGCGTGCGTTGGCTACCAGCAGGTGTGACCGACGACGAATCCAGGAGAGGTGACCGGTGCGTTCCTATGTCTTGAATGTGTGCCTGCTGTTGGGGCTGAGCGGCGCGGTCGCCGCCCAGGTCGTCGCGCCGGACCGTCTGTCGCTGACCGCGCCGCCGCTGATGCGCGTGCAGGGCGCCGAGCGGCCGATCGTGCTGGAAACGGCGGCGGTCGAGGTCGAAGTCAACGGCGGCCTGGCCCAGACCACG
The DNA here is from genome assembly GCF_036697405.1 of Lysobacter sp. CCNWLW3. Taxonomy (NCBI): domain Bacteria; kingdom Pseudomonadati; phylum Pseudomonadota; class Gammaproteobacteria; order Lysobacterales; family Lysobacteraceae; genus Lysobacter; species Lysobacter sp. CCNWLW3. Next base: position 571,612 of record NZ_JBAHWA010000001.1, on the reverse strand, counting down.
GTCGAACTCACGTTCCGCAATCCCAACGCGCGGGACCTGGAAGGCGAGCTGCAGTTCCCGCTGCACGAAGGCCAGCAGATCAGCGCCTTCGCCCTGGACATCGACGGCCGCATGCGCGCGGCGGTGCCGGTGCCCAAGGCGCAAGGGCAGGCGGTGTTCGAGGCGATCGAGCGGCGCCGGGTCGATCCGGCCCTGCTGGAGAAGACCGAGGGCAACCATTTCCGCCTGCGCGTGTATCCGATCCCGGCCCACGGCACCCGGCGCGTGCGCCTGAGCTATGTCGAGGCGCTGCGCCCCGACGGCGACGGCCGCCGCCTGCCGCTGCCGCTGGACTACGCGCGCGGCGCGGATGCGGTCGAGCTGCGCGTGCTCGCGCGCGGCGGCTCGGCGCCGCAGGCCGACGGCGGTTTCGGCCGGGTCGATTTCCAGCGCGACGGCAAGGGCGGTTACACGGCGCGGATCGCGCGCGAGCAACGGGTGGGCAATGGCCTGGGGCTGCGCTTCGCGCGCGCCAAATCGCCGCAGGCCTATACCCACAGCGTCGACGGCCAGCACTACTTCGTCGCCGAAGTGCCGGTGCCCGCGACCACCGCCACGCGCGCGCTGCCCAAGCGCGTGGGCCTGTTGTGGGACAGCTCGGCCTCGGGCCGCAAACGCGACCTGGCCGGCGAGCTGGTCTTGCTCGATCGTTATTTCGCCGCGCTCGGCGATGCCCAGGTGCATCTGATCCGGCTGCGCGACCGCGCCGAGGACGCGGGCGACTTCCGCGTCCAGGGCGGCGACTGGCGCGCGTTGCGCGACGCGCTGAAGGCCACGGTGTACGACGGCGCCACCGATCCCGGCGGCTGGAATCCGCAGGCCGAGGTCGAGGAATACCTGCTGGTCAGCGACGGCCTGTTCAACTACGGCCAGCGCCGCTTCCCGGAGCTGCGCCGCGGCCAGCGCCTGTACGCGATCAACTCCGCCGGCAACGCCGCCGACAGCACGCGCCTGAGCGCGCTGGCCGAGGGCCACGGCGGCCGCCTGATCGCCTGGCAGACGCCGGGCGCGATCGACGCTGGCGTGCGCGAGCTGTTGAGCGCCGGCGCGCGCCTGACCGATCTGGAGGCGCTGGGCGCGACCGACCTGGTCGCCGAGTCGGCGTATCCGCAGGACGGCGTGCTGCGCGTGGCCGGGCGCCTGACCGCGCCGACCGCACAGCTCAAGCTGGGCTTCGAGGGCCAAGCGCCGCTGCAACTGGCGATCGATGCCGACACGCCGGACAGCGCCTATGCGGCGCGGCTGTGGGCCGGCTATCGCGTGCGTGCGCTGGGCGCCGAACCCGAGCTCAACCGCGCCGCCATCGCGCGGCTGAGCCAGCAGTTCGGCCTGGTCACGCCGGAGAGTTCGCTGCTGGTGCTGGAAGCGCTCGCCGATTATCTGCAGTACGACATCCTGCCGCCGGCCGAGCTGCGCGCCGAATTCGATCGCCTCAAGTCCGCTCAATCCGTGCAGCGCGACGACGCGCGGCGCAGCCATCTGGACCAGATCGCGGCGCAGTTCGAGGACACCGTGCAGTGGTGGCGCAAGACCTGGCCCAAGGGCCGGCCGCCCAGCCCCGAGACCGAGGCCAAGCGTCGTCAACGCGCCGGCGAAACCGAGGGCGCGGTGGCGGGCTATGCGCCGCCGATGCCGATGGCCGCGCCGGCGCCGGTGACGACGCTCGGCGTGGTGCACGAGGAGCGGGTGGACGCGGCGGCCCAGAGCCTGGACCGGATCGAAGTCACCGGCGCGCGGATCTCCGCCGATGACATCGCCCAGGCCGAAGCCGAGCCCAAGGGCGAGGCCGGCGACGGCGGCGAAGGCCGCGGCGCGACCATCGCCCTGCAGGCCTGGAAGCCGGATTCGCCGTACGCCGCGCGCCTGCGCAAGGCCGCTCCGGACCAGGCCTACGCGATCTACCTGGACGAACGCGACGGCTACGCCGCCAGCACCGCCTTCTATCTGGACGTGGCCGACGTGCTGCTGGAAAAGAAGCAGCGCGCGCTGGCGCTGCGGGTGCTGTCCAACCTGGCCGAACTCGACCTGGAGAACCGCCACATCCTGCGCGTGCTCGGCTATCGCCTGCTGCAGGCCGACGAGCCGGGCCTGGCGGTGCCGGTGTTCGAGCGGGTGGCGCGCCTGGCGCAGGAGGAGCCGCAGAGCTTCCGCGACCTCGGCCTGGCCCATGCCGCCGCGCGCGATTACCAGCCGGCCATCGACAACCTCTACCAGGTGGTCAGCCGGAGCTGGGACAGCCGCTTCGAAGGCGTGGCCCTGATCGCGCTCAACGAACTCAACGCGATCGTGGCGACCTCGGGCCGGCCGCTGGACACCTCGGCCATGGACCGGCGCCTGCTGCGCAATCTGCCGCTGGACCTGCGCGCGGTGCTGAGCTGGGACAGCGACAACTCCGACATGGACCTGTGGGTCACCGACCCCAACGGCGAGCGCTGTTTCTACCAGCACACCCTGACCTACCAGGGCGGGCGCATTTCCGACGACTTCACCGGCGGCTACGGCCCCGAGGAGTTCATGCTGCGCGACGCCAAGCCGGGCAAGTACAAGGTCGAGGCCAACTTCTACGGCGACCGCCAGCAACTGGTCACCGGCGCCACCACCCTGCAGCTGTGGCTGAGCACCGGCTTCGGCACCGCCCGCCAGCAGGACCAGCGCGTGACCCTGCGCCTGAAGCAGCAGTCGGAGACGGTGCTGGTCGGCGAGTTCGAGGTGAAGTGAGCGCCGCGCGGGACGCGCGCCGCGACCGCGGCCCGCGTCGCGCGCCTGTGCCGGATCCGGCCCGGGGGCGCGGCGCGAGCCGCCGGCCCTGGGGCGGGCAGGGCCTGGACCCGCCCGGCCTGCTAGAATCGCCGGTTCATCCGCATCAAAACCACCGGACATGATCGAACTCAATCCCGTCCGCCAGCGCATCGCCGACCTCACCGGGCGGCTGGATTCGCTCAGGGGGTATCTTTGACTACGACAGCAAGGTCGAACGTCTCGAAGAAGTAAACCGCGAACTCGAAAGCCCGGACATCTGGAACGACGCCGAACGCGCCCAGGGCCTGGGCCGCGAGCGCTCCTCGCTGGAGAAGGTGGTCGACGGCATCCGCAACCTCACCGACGGCCTGACCGGCGCCGGCGAGCTGCTGGAGCTGGCCGAGATGGAGGACGACGAATCCACCGCGCTGGCCGTGGTCGAGGACGTCGAGAGCTACGCCAAGGAAGTCGAGAAGCTCGAATTCCGGCGCATGTTCTCCGGCAAGATGGACGCGTCCAACGCCTTCGTCGACATCCAGGCCGGCGCCGGCGGCACCGAGGCCCAGGACTGGGCCGAGATCCTGCTGCGCATGTACCTGCGCTGGTGCGAATCGCGCGGCTGGAAGACCGAGCTGATGGAGGCCAGCGGCGGCGACGTCGCCGGCATCAAGTCGGCCACGCTGCGGGTCGAGGGCGATTTCGCCTACGGCTGGCTCAAGACCGAGACCGGCGTGCACCGGCTGGTGCGCAAGTCGCCGTTCGACTCCGACAACCGCCGCCACACCAGCTTCACCTCGGTGTTCGTGTCGCCGGAAGTCGACGACAACATCGACATCGAGATCAACCCGGCCGACCTGCGCACCGACGTCTACCGCTCCTCCGGCGCCGGTGGCCAGCACGTCAACAAGACCGAGTCGGCGGTGCGCATCACCCACATCCCCAGCGGAATAGTGGTGGCCTGCCAGACCGGCCGCAGCCAGCACCAGAACCGCGACAACGCGATGAAGATGCTGGCCGCCAAGCTCTACGAGCTGGAGATCCAGAAGCGCAACGCCGAGCGCGACGCGGTCGAGGCGACCAAGTCCGACATCGGCTGGGGCAGCCAGATCCGCAACTACGTGCTCGACCAGAGCCGGATCAAGGACCTGCGCACCGGTGTGGAGCGCAGCGACACCCAGAAGGTGCTGGACGGCGATCTCGACGAATTCGTCGAGGCCAGCCTCAAATCGGGCCTGGAAGTCGGCTCCAAACGCAGCGACGCGGTCTGAACCCCGCCGGCGACGGGCGCGACACGGTCGCCGCCCGCCGCCCGGGGGCCGCGTCGCCGCCCGCCTAGGGTTGGGCGGCCGTCGCGGCGAGCTTGGCCCGATCGCGCTCGGCCCGGTGCTGGCCGAACTCGTAGCCGGCGCGGGCGAGGGCGCAGACCACCGCCACCATCGCCAGACCGATCAGGAATTTCTTGAACATGCTGCATCCGCCTCATGGGCGCGCCGACAGTTAGGGCGCAGCAACGAATCTAGGCCCGGCCGAGCGCGCACGGATGTGCGCAAGGTCACCCGGCCTTTCGGGCGCGGGCGCGGGCCCGCCCGGCGGCCGGCCGCGAGCAAACCGTCGCGGCTGCCAGTACTCTGCGCTCCTAAGCAATACGTTCCCGACCCCGTCCCACCGCAACCCTCACTACGCGAAGACCATGACCGACCAGACGCCCGAGACCACGCCGCACGACGAGAACCACCTGATCGCCGAGCGTCGCGCCAAACTCACGGCGCTGCGCGGGCAGGGCATCGCCTTCCCCAACGACTTCCGCCGCGGCGACTACGTCGGCGACCTGCAGCAGGCCTACGCCGACGCCGAGCAATGGAACGCCGAGGCGCTGGAAGGCAAGCGCCACCGCGTGGCCGTGGCCGGCCGCGTGCTGCTCAAGCGCGACATGGGCAAGGCCGGCTTCGCCCAGATCCAGGACGAGTCCGGGCGCCTGCAGCTGTGGCTGAAGAAGGACGTGCTGGGCGAGGCCTACGAGGTGTTCAAGGAACTCGATCTGGGCGACATCGTCTCGGCCGAGGGCGAGCTGACCCGCACCCGCACCGGCGAGCTGTCGCTGAAGGCCGAAAGCCTGCGCCTGCTGACCAAGGCGCTGCGCCCGCTGCCGGACAAGTTCCACGGCATGGCCGACGTCGAGCAGCGCTACCGCCAGCGCTACGTCGACCTGATCGTCTCGCCGGATGCGCGCGACGTGTTCGTCAAGCGCTCGCTGATCATCCGCGCGATCCGCGCCTGGCTGGACGCGCGGCGTTTCCTGGAAGTGGAAACGCCGATGATGCATTACATCCCCGGCGGCGCCGCGGCCAAGCCCTTCACCACCCACCACAACGCGCTGGACCTGGAGCTGTACCTGCGCGTGGCGCCGGAGCTCTACCTCAAGCGCCTGGTGGTCGGCGGCCTGGAGCGCGTCTACGAGATCAACCGCAACTTCCGCAACGAGGGCGTGTCGACCCGGCACAACCCCGAATTCACCATGCTCGAGCTGTACGAGGCCTACGCCAGTTACACCGAGATCATGGACCTGACCGAGGCGGTGATCCGCCACTGCGCCGAACAGATCGGGGCGTTGGTGTCGGAGTGGGACGGCAACCGCATCGACCTGGGCCCGGCGTTCCGGCGCTGGTCGATGATCGACGCCGTGCTGGAGCACAACCCCGAGATCAAGCGCGAGGAGCTGCGCGACCTGGCCGCCATGCGCGCCCATTGCGCGCGCCTGAAGCTGCCGATCAAGGCCTCCTACGGCTGGGGCAAGCTGCTGCTGGAGATCTTCGAGGCCACCGTCGAGCACACCCTGATCCAGCCGACCTTCATCACCGACCATCCAGTCGAGGTCAGCCCGCTGGCGCGCGCCAACGACCTGGACCCGGAGATCACCGACCGCTTCGAGCTGTTCATCGGCGGCAAGGAGCTGGCCAACGGCTTCTCCGAGCTCAACGACCCCGAGGACCAGGCCGCGCGTTTCCGCGCCCAGGTCGACCAGAAGGCCGGCGGCGACGACGAGGCCATGCACTACGACGCCGACTACATCCGCGCGCTCGAGGTCGGCCTGCCGCCCACCGGCGGGCTGGGCGTGGGCATCGACCGCCTGGTGATGCTGCTGACCGGCTCCTCCTCGATCCGCGACGTGCTGCTGTTCCCCTACATGCGGCCCGAAGCAGGCTGATCGCCCGCCGGCGCCTGCGCGGCCCGGCGGGACGCGACAGGGCGGCGGCCGTGAACCCCCGCCGCGCCGCCGCGGCGCGAACAGGAAGGCCGCAGCTGCGGCCTTCCTGCGTTCTGGATAGACGCCGGCAAGCAAAATGAACGGGGCGGCTGCCAACGGCCGCTGGGCGGGGTATCCTCGCCTTGTCGGCCACCACAGGGGGTGGCCCCTCACGGATGCCGGTGTGAACGTCGTTATCGTCGATGACCAAACGTCCGCGCGCACCATGCTGCGCCATATCATCGAGGACATTGCGTCCGAGTTGGCCGTGCACGACTTCGGCGAACCGGAAGCCGCGCTGGCCTGGTGCGAATCCAGCCAGCCCGATCTGCTGTTGCTGGACTACCGCATGCCGGGCATCGACGGCCTGGAATTCGCGCGCCGCTTCCGCCGCCTGCCGCTGCATCGCGACATCCCGATCATCCTGGTCACCGTGGTTGGCGACGAGCCCGTGCGCCAGGCCGCGCTCGAGGCCGGCGTGATCGATTTCCTGGTCAAGCCGGTGCGCCCGCGCGAGCTGCGCGCGCGTTGCCGCAACCTGCTGCAGCTGCGCCAGCAATCCGAAAACGTCAAGCAGCGCGCGCTGTCGCTGGAGCAGCGCCTGCTGTCGAGCATGCACGAGGTCGAGGAGCGCGAACGCGAGACCCTGTCGCGTCTGGCGCGCGCGATCGAGTACCGCGACGCCGGCACCAGCGCCTACCTGGAGCGTATGGCCCACATCGCCGGGCTGATCGCCGAGGCGCTGGGCATGTTCGAGGACGAGGTGCGGGTGATCGAGATGGCCGCGCCGCTGCACGACGTGGGCAAGATCGCGATCCCCGACGCCGTGCTGATGAAGCCCGGCCCGCTGACCGAGGAAGAGACGGCGGTGATGCGCCGTCATCCCAAGATCGGCTACGAGCTGCTCAGCGGCAGCCAGAACCGTTTCATCCAGGCCGGCGCGATGATCGCGCTGCGCCACCACGAGCGTTACGACGGCAGCGGTTATCCGGACGGCCTGGTCGGCGAGGAGATCCCGCTGGAAGCGCGGATCGTGGCGGTCGCCGACGTGTTCGACGCCCTGATCTCGCCGCGCCCCTACAAGAAGGCCTGGGACGTGGACGCGGCCCTGGGCTACCTCTATGCGCAGCGCGGGCGTCTGTTCGATCCGCGCTGCGTGGATGCCCTGATCCGCAGCCGCGCCCGCCTCGAAGAGATCTGCAGCCGCTATTCGACGAGTGTCCCCCGTCCCGGCATGGAGTAGCCGATGGCTTCCGTCCTGCGCTTGTTGAAGGAGCGCCTTTCGAATCGCCCGGACAGCGAGCACGGGCAGGCGTTGGTGCGGTTGGTGATCGCCTGCCTGATCGTGGCCTACCTGCTGAGCCTGCACGCGTTCGAACGCGACAGCCAGGCCGCCATGACCATGCTGTGGGTCATGCTGGGCGAGTCGGTGATCGGCCTGGCCCTGCTGGCCGGCATCGTGGTTGCGCCGGGGGTGTCGCACATCCGCCGCTGGGTCGGCATGATCGCCGACTACTCGACCCTGGCGATGCTGATGTCGCTGGATGCGCCCTCGCTGGCGCCGCTGTACGTGATCGTGCTGTGGGTGACCATCGGCAACGGCCTGCGCTACGGCACCACCTACCTGTACACCGCGGCGGCCCTGGCGGCGGCCTCGTTCATGGCCGTGGTCATCGGCAATCCCTATTGGCGCGTGCAGCCCTACCTGGCCGCGGGCCTGTGGATGGGCCTGGTCGCGATCCCGGCCTACCTGTCCTCGCTGCTGCGCAGCCTGCAGAAGGCGACCGAGGACGCGCGCCGCGCCAACGAGGCCAAGAGCCGCTTCCTGGCCAACATGAGCCACGAGCTGCGCACGCCCCTGAACGGCATCATCGGCATGGCCGAGCTCATGCACGGCACCCGCCTGGCGCCGGAGCAGCGCGAGTACGCCGAGGTCATCCACACCTCGGCCCAGTCGCTGCTGTTGCTGGTCAACGACGTGCTCGACATCTCCGCGATCGAGGCCGGCAAGCTGCAGCGCCGCGATGTCGACTTCAATCTGCAGGAGGTGCTCAAGCGCCTGCAGAAGATGCTGCAGCCGCTGGCCTCGGCCAAGGGCCTGACCTTCAAGGTCGATATCGAGGAAGACGTGCCGGTGCGCCTCAACGGCGACAGCGCGTTGTTGACCCAGGTGCTGTTGAACCTGATGCACAACGCGGTCAAGTTCACCGAGAAGGGCGGGGTGTCGCTGGTCGCGCGCCTGGCCGGCGACCGCGCCGACGCCGCCGACCCCGAGCGCCGCGTGTGGCTGCGCTTCTCGGTGCGCGACACTGGCATCGGCGTGCCCAGCCAGGACGCCGAGCGCATCTTCCAGGCTTTCGAGCAGGTCGACACCGGGCCGACCCGCCGCTTCGGCGGCACCGGTCTGGGCACCACCATCGCGCGCACCCTGACCCAGTTGCTGGGCGGCGAGATCGGGCTGGAAGAGAACCCCGGCGGCGGCAGCCATTTCTGGATCGAGCTGCCGATGCTGCTGGAGGAGACCCAGCCGACCCAGCAGCACGAGACCGCGAGCAGCGACGGCGGCAAGGTGATCTCGTTCGAGGATCCCTTCATCCGCCACAAGACCCGGGTGCGCAATCTGCGCGTGCTGATCGCCGACGACCAGCAGGCCAACCGCACCGTGCTCACGCGCATCCTGGAACGCGCCGGCCACCGCGTGACCGCGGTCAACGACGGCGAGCAGGCCCTGGATCAGCTCGAGGTCGCGCAGTTCGAGCTGGCCGTGCTGGACATGCACATGCCCGGCCTCAGCGGCCTGGACGTGATCCGCCAGCTGCGTTTCATGCAGGCCGGCACCGGCCGCAATACGCCCACCATCATCCTCAGCGCCGACGCCACCCTGCAGGCGTCGGAGGCGGCCAACGAGGCCGGCGCGATGGCCTTTTTGACCAAGCCGATCGTGGTCGGGCGCCTGCTGGAGACCATCGCCGACGTGGTCGATTCGCAGAAGCTGCCGGCGGTGCGCGCGATCAGCGACGTCAGCCGGCCGCTGACCAATCCGGCGGTGCTGGCCGAGCTGGCGGAGATGGGCCTGGGCGAGCAGTTCCTGCGCGATTTCGTCGAGCAATGCCTCAAGGACGCCGGCGGCTGCCAGCAGGAACTGGCCAAGGTCGGCGCGGCGCGCAACTGGGAGGAGTTCCGCGAGGTGGCGCACGCCTACAAGGGCGTGGCCGAGAACCTGGGTGCGCACTCGATCGCCGAGCGCTGCTCGCAGATCATGCGCGCTAGCGACGAAGTCCTGGCGCGCGAGCAGTCCAAGCTGGTGACGGATCTGGCCGCGCAGCTAACCGCGGTGACCGACGCCAGCCGTCACGAAGTCGCCCGGCTCAGCCGCAGTGGGCGCGGCAAGGACGTCCCCGACGTCTCCTGAGCCCTTCGTCCTGCCACGCAAGACGCGTGGCAGGCTCCCCCTGCGAAGTCCTCATGCGAACGCAAGCGCCGGGGCGTTCGATTCCGCGCGGCGCTGCTGAGCGCGCACCAGGCGTTCCATGGTCTTCAGCCCGCGATCGTTCAGGCGCATCGCCGCGTCCACCCACTCGGTGGTGACCGACAGCAATTCGTCCAGGGTGACCGGGTTGCAGGCCTGGCGGACCGTGTTCATCGCGCGCAGGGCGTTGCCGATGCGCTGGTTGCGCCTGACCATGTCGGCCGCCGCGCGCAGGCCTTCGCCGCGCGGAACGACCATGTCGACCACGCCCATGCGATGCAGCTCTTCGACCGGGTAGACGCGCGCGTCCAGCATCATGCGCTCGGCCTGGATCGGGGTGACGCGACGGGTGAGGAAGGTATAGGCGCCCATGCCCGGGAACAGATCGAACAGCACCTCCGGGAAGCCCATGCCGGTGCCTTCCTCGGCGATGATGGTGTGGCAGCACAGAGCGGCCTCGAAACCGCCGCCGAGCGCGTCGCCCTGGATCACGGCGATGCTGTGCACGCGGTCTTCGTACAGCTGGTAGAGATTGAACGCGACCTCGATGCAGAGCTTGGCGTACTCGAGCAGGCGGCCGCGGTTGCCGTTGCGGATCAGCTGCGAGAACAGGGCCAGGTCGCCGCCCAGGTTGAAGGCGTGGGAGTCGTCGGAGGCGAGCACCAGATGGTGGATGCCGGCGCGCGCGTTGTCGGTCGCGGCAAGTTCGCGGCGGATGCATTCCTGGGTGCGCTTCATGTCCCAGAGCAGGCGCTCGGAGAAGCAGGGGTGGTAGACCTGGGACGGATTGGCGTGCATGTAGCACCAATCGGCGGTGCCGGCGGCATCGGTGACGCGGCGGAACAGCGAAGAATCTTCGAGGTGCAGACGTGCGGGGACAGCAGACATGGCGAGGCTCCTAGTCGTAGTAGGGAATGACGGGCATTGGCCCGGCAAATTCATGCTACACCTGCCGTTCAGACTCGAAGCTCCAGAAATTGGCCGACCCCGCGGCCAGAACGGGCGTGTGGCCGATTCAGCATGCCTCAGCGGGCGTGACCCGGCTGGCAAACCGATGCTCGGCAGGGCCGATTCTATGCGCCCAAAACAAAGCGCCCGCAAGGCGCGAGGGCCTTGCGGGCGCGTTTAGGCGGCTTATCGGACGGACGGCGCGCTTGGGCCGCCGGACCGGCGGCGTTCAGGCCGCCGGCGCGTCCCGCAGCTCGCGGCGCAGGATCTTGCCGACGTTGGTCTTGGGCAGCTCGGTGCGGAACTCGACGTACTTGGGATGCTTGTAGCCGGTGAGGTTCTCGCGCGCGTGCGCCTTGACCTGCTCGGCGGTCAGCGCCTGGTCCTTCTTGACGATCACGACCTTGACCGCCTCGCCGGACTTCTCGTCGGGCACGCCGACGGCGGCCACTTCCAGCACGCCGGGCATCATCGCGATCACGTCCTCGACCTCGTTCGGGTACACGTTGAAACCCGAGACCAGGATCATGTCCTTCTTGCGGTCGACGATGTAGAAGTAGCCCTGTTCGTCCATGCGCGCCATGTCGCCGGTGTGCAGCCAGCCTTCGCTGTCGATGACGTTGGCGGTTTCCTCCGGACGCTTCCAATAGCCCTTCATCACCTGCGGACCCTTGATGCACAGCTCGCCGACTTCGCCCATCGGCAGCATGTTGCCGTTCTCGTCCTTGACGCAGGCGTCGGTGGAGGAGATCGGCAGGCCGATCGCGCCGTTGTAGTCGGCCAGGTTCATCGGATTGATGCAGGCCGCGGGCGAGGTTTCGGTGAGACCGTAGGCTTCCAGCAGGGTCACGCCGGTGACCTGTTTCCAGCGCTCGGCCACCGCGCGCTGCACCGCCATGCCGCCGCCCAAGGTCAGGTGCAGGCGCGAGAAATCGACCTCGCTGAAGCCCGGTGTGTTGAGCAGGCCGTTGAACAGGGTGTTGACGCCGGTGATGGCGGTGAACGGCGTTTTCTTCAGTTCCTTCACGAACGCCGGCATGTCGCGCGGGTTGGTGATCATGTGGTTGAGACCGCCGAACTTCATGAATACCAGGCCGTTCGCGGTGAGCGCGAAGATGTGGTACAGCGGCAGCGCGGTGATGATGATCTCCTCGCCCAGCTTGACGTTGGTGCCCACCCAGGCCGCGGCCTGCTGCATGTTGGCGACCAGGTTGCGGTGGGTCAGCATCGCGCCCTTGGCCACGCCGGTGGTGCCGCCGGTGTATTGCAGGAAGGCGATGTCGTCGGGCGTGATCTCGATGTCGGGCAGCTTGTGCATCTGCCCCAGGGTCAGGGCGTCGCGGAAGCGGATCGAGCCCGGGAGGTTGTAGTCCGGGATCATCTTCTTCACGTGCTTGAGCATGAAGTTGACGATCGGCCCCTTGGGGAAGCCGAGCATGTCGCCCAGGCCGGTGGTGATGACCTTGATCGGGCTGCCGGCGACCACGTTCTGCACGGTGTCGCCGAAGTTGTCGAGCACGAAGATGACGCTGGCGCCGGAGTCGTCGAGCTGGTGCTTGAGCTCGCGCGCGGTGTACATCGGATTGGTGTTGACCACGGTCAGGCCGGCGCGCAGCACGCCGAAGGTCGCGATCGGGTACTGCAGGCAGTTGGGCATCATGATCGCGACGCGATCGCCCTTCTTGAGCTTGAGCTCGCCGAGCAGGTAGGCCGCGAACTGGGCGCTGAGGCGGTCGATGTCGGCGTAGGTAAGCACCTTGCCGAGGTTGGCGAAGGCCGGGCGGTCGCGATACTTCTCAATCGCGGTTTCCAGTACCGATACGATGGACGGGAACTCGTCCACGTCGATTTGCGGCGGCACCTCCGCCGGGTACTGGGCAAGCCACGGACGTTCAAAACTCATCGCGATCCCCTCTCTATCGCCGGTGTTTCCGTTCACTGGCAGCGCATCGAATGCGCCGCCGTACGGTCCTCTCCGGATTGGAGCATAGGCTCTATTGGCTGGCAAGGAGACCTGGGCAGGGGGCGCGAAAGACCGTCGCGACGTGTCAGGATGGCGACCGAAAAAACGAACGGACGGTCAGGTTTATGCAGACCCCTACCACGGGTTTCGGAACATCGGTTTGGCGCCGCGCCGCTTTGGGCCTGTGCGCGCTGGCGCTGCTGGCCCTGCTCGCCGCCTGCGCGCGCACGCCGCCCGAGCAGCGCCTGCGCGAGACCCTGGGCGAGTTGCAGACGGCCCTGGAAAAGCGCGACCTGGAGGGTTTGCAGGCGAGCCTGGCCGAGGACTTCGTCGGCCCCGAAGGCATGGACCGCAGGGGCGCCCGCGCGCTGGCGATGCTGAGCTTCCGGCGCTACCGCGATGTGGGCGTGGTGCTGGGGCCGGCCGAGATCGCGATCCAGGGCGACCGCGCCACGGTGCGCTTCAGCGCGGCGCTCAGCGGCGGCGCCGGTCAGGTGCTGCCGGAGGCGGCGCAGGTGTACGAGGTGCGCACCGGCTGGCGCGAGAGCGAGGGCGAATGGCGGATGACCAGCGCGGAGTGGAAGCCGAAGCTGTAGGGCAGGGCTTGCCGTAGGGCAGGCTCCGGCTTTCCATTCCCCCGCTCGCGGGAGAGGGGCATAGGTGTGCTGCGGGGCTTCCGCCGCCACGAAGCCGCTTACGCCGCCTTGCGCGCCGCCAGCTGCCGCAGCACGTAATGCAGGATGCCGCCATGACGGGTGA